>NZ_JCAXDW010000002.1:0-460347 GCF_059759235.1 Paeniglutamicibacter sp. GQ140 | reverse complement strand
CCGTCGACGCTCTCGGCGTTTTCGTTGCGTTGCGAGGCGAAACGGTATCCCACATTGCGCACCGTGCCGATGAGCTGTTCGTGGTCGGTGCCCAGCTTGGCGCGCAAGCGGCGGACGTGGACGTCGACCGTCCGCGTGCCTCCGTAGTAGTCGTAGCCCCAGACCTCGTGCAGCAGCTGCTCGCGGGTGAAGACCCGGCCGGGGTGCTGGGCCAGGTACTTGAGCAGCTCGAATTCCTTGTAGGTCAGGTTCAGCGGGGAACCGTGGACCTTGGCGGTGTAGCTGGCCTCGTCGATCAGCACGCCCGCGGCGCGGATCGGTGCACCCGTGGATCCCTCGTCCGGGGCCGACCGGGCCAGGGCCAGGCGCAGCCGCGCCTCGACCTCGGCGGGGCCTGCGGTGTCGAGAATGACGTCGTCGACCTGCCAGGACGCGGAGATCGCCGCCATCCCGCCCTCGGTGAGCACCAGCAGCAGCGGGCAGGCGATGCCGGTGGTGCGCAGCAACTGGCACAGCGTGCGGGAGGCGGCCAGGTCCTTGCGGCCGTCGACCAGCACCACCTCGGATCCCTCGGTGGCCAGCAGCGCGGCCCCCTGGGCGGGCATGACGCGGACCTGGTGGGAGAGCAGTCCCAGTGAGGGAAGGATGTCGGCCGAGGGCCCGGGGGCGTTGGTCAATAGCGCGATGACGGCCATCGATGCCTTCCCTCCCAGGTGCTTGGGTTGCCGATTCCGCGGGCAGGGCCACACGTGCGGCGCAACCCCCGGTGAATCGGTGTTTACACAATGAAGTATAGATTGCCGTGCGTTTCCATTACGTTTCCGAGCCCGCAACACGCGCCGGGCCCGGTGCCCCCGGGCGGGGTGCCGGGCCGGATAGGGCAGGATGTAACCTGTGAGATTCAAAGTTTTGGCCACAGGAACGATTGCCCTTGCCCTGGTCGTCGGGGCCAGCCAGCTGCCCGGCGGGACGGCCTGGCCGGTGCTTGGGGTCACCCTGGTGCTGCTTGCCGCCTTCGCCGTCGGCTGGCCGCGGTTGATGAAGGTGCCCTCGCCCAACCCGGTGTCCCTGGTGATCTTCGTGGTCGGTGCGGGGGCAACATTGCTGGGCCTCGTCGCGCCGTCGGGACCCGGGCTGGGCTGGGTGGCGCCGTGCCTGGCCACCGGCGTCATCCTGATGTTCCTCACCCAGCTGGTGCGCGGCACCGACGCGCAAAAGCGCCTGGAGTCCGCTGCCACGGGAATCACCGGCATGGTCGTTGCCGCCTTCGGCTCGGGCTGGGCGGTGCTGGGGACCGAACCGGCCGGGCCGGCACTTTCCCTGATGGCGGGGATCGGCATCCTGGGGGCGGCGGTTCCCGGGGTGCTGCGGCTGCCCGACCGCGTCGTCTTCCCGCTGGGCTTCGTGCTGGCGGTGCTGCTCGGCGGTGCGGCCAGCCTGTTGCACCCGGGTGTCAGCCTGGTTCCGGCGTTGGTGCTGGGCGCGGCCTGCGGCCTGGTCGTCGTCGGCTCGCGGGCCATGCTGGTTTCCGTGGGCGGGCCCAAGGGGCCGGCCCAGATGGCGGCCGCGGCGCTGACCCCGCTGCTGGTCTGCGGATCGGTGACCTGGTACATCCTGCTGCTGCTGGTCTAGTGGCCAGGGCCCGGTGGGGCGCGCCGCGGCCGACGTCACGAAAGGCCCGGGGGTCCCGCCAAACCGGTTAGGATGGTGGCATGAACGAATACCTTGGACTCGAAATCTTCTTCCTCTCGCTGCTGACCCTGGCGGGCCTGGGCATGGCCGGCTTCGCCGGACTCGTCGTTGCGCGCCTTTTCAAGGGCCAGAAGTAAAGAACAAACAGCACTAGGAAGCACACGCGATGGCAATCGAGATTCCCACCGACCTGACCCCGGAACTGGTGCCGCTCTCGTGGCTGATCGGGACCTGGGAAGGGACCGGACGGCTTGGCGAAGGCGAAGCCGACGACGAATTTTTCTTCCAGCGCGTGAGCTTCACCCAGAACGGGCTGCCGTTCCTGGAATACCGGTCCGAAACCTGGATCACCGACGAGCAGGGCACCACGTTGCGTCCGCTCACCGTTGAATCCGGGTTCTGGTCCCTCGAACGCCCCATGCTGGACGGCGATCTCGGCCCGGGAATGACGCCCGGGGACATTGTTCCCGCCCTGCGTTCGGCCCAAGACGTTGAAGACTTGCGCACGGACGAGGGCGGGTTCAAGATCCAGGCCAACATCGCGCACCCCGGGGCGATCAGCGAACTTTACTACGGCGTCATCAAGGGCCCGCAAATCCAGCTGGCCACCGACTTGGTGATGCGCGGCACCCACGCCAAGGACTACGCGTCGGCCACCCGGATCTACGGCCTGGTCAACGGCGATCTGTACTGGCGGTGGGACGTATCCACCGGCGGCAACGACCTCAAGGCACACGCCTCGGCCGCCCTCAAGAAGCAGGGATGACCATGGCGATTTCGCCGTTACTCTCCAGGCCCGGCGCCGTCGGCGCGTCCGGGATCGATGAGGGCGTCGCCGCCCACTACGGGGAACCGAACCAGGAGCAGCGCAGGCTGCTCTCCGGCGCGGCCGTGGCAGACATGTCCCACTTCGGCGTGGTCACGCTCTCCGGCGAGGACCGGCTCTCCTGGCTCAACACCCTCTCCAGCCAGGCTCTGACCGGGCTGGCCGAGGGGCAAAGCACCCAGACGCTGCTGCTGACGGTGCAGGGCCGCATTGAATTCGACATCCGCGTGCTGGCCGGCGCCGACAAGCTCTGGCTGATCGTCGAGCCGGGACAGGCCGAGCCGCTGGCCGCATTCCTGACCCGCATGCGCTTCATGTTGCGCGTGGAAATCACCGACGTCTCGGCGGAATTTGCCGTCGTGGGCGCCTGCGCACCGCAGCCGGCACTCGCGGAGAACCCGGTCTGGGTCGACCCGTGGCCCGGCGTCACCACCGGCGGCTATGCCTACTCGGAGCCGGAACACCCGGGGAACGAGCGTCCCTGGTACCTGTACATCGTGCCGGCGGCGGAACTCGAGCGGGCGGTCGCGGACCTGCCGCTGGCCGGGATGCTCGCCGTGGAGGCGCTGCGCATCGCCGCCTGGCGTCCGCGCTTCGGCTTCGAGACCGATGAGAAGGCCATCCCGCACGAACTGGATTTGATCCGCACCGCGGTCCACCTGGACAAGGGCTGCTACAAGGGCCAGGAAACCGTGGCCCGCGTGCACAACGTCGGGCGCCCGCCGCGCCGCCTGGTGTTCCTGCAGCTGGACGGCTCGATGCACACCCTGCCCGCCCTCGGCTCCCCGGTGATGGTGGGGGAGAAGGCCGTCGGCTCGCTGACCTCGGTGGCAACGCACTTCGAGGCGGGGCCCGTCGGGTTGGCGCTCGTCAAGCGCAACATCGACACCGAGCTCGAGCTGGAGGTCGTGGACGGCGAGGAGCGCTACGCCGCGAAGCAGGAGATCATCGTGACTCCCGAGGCCGGGCAGATCGCCGGCCGCTTCACCGGCTTCATCCGTCCGCCGCGCTAGAAAACGCTGGAACGGGCCCAGCCATCCGTGTCTTCCACGGGTCTGTGCAACACGTTGCGGCACGGCGGGACCAGTAATACACCTAAAACGCCCGGCCGGGGTTTCCCGGTCGGGCGTTTTGCGTGGACGGGCAGGCAGGAAGGCCCGGTGCGGTCCTTATTTCGTTGAGCCGGTGGTCAACGGGACAGCCCGTCGTGCGTTCATGCCGGGCTTTCCAACCGTTCACTTGAACCTTGTACGGTCACCCGCATGTCTTCTTTCAAGTTCGGGCGCGTTCTCGCCCTCGCCGCCGCGGCCGGCGCGCTGTCCCTTTCCCTCGCCCCCGCTGCCCTTGCCGTCCCCGCGGAAACACACAAAGTCGAGCAGGACGGCGCAAAAACCGCTTCCCCCGGGAAGGGGCAGGGCACGGGCGCCGGGCGGTGCCACGCACCGGGCCTGCCGCCTGTCCCGTACCGGGAAGGCACCGTGGCCTACTTCCAGGACGCCCATGAGTGCAGCCCGCGCGAGCACGCCCTGGGCTACCGTGGCGGCATTGCCCGCCTTGCCACCGTCCTGGACGGCATCGAGGCCGCCAACGAGAATCCTGCGACCATCTTCGGCGGCGACATGGCCGGAGGCAGCCTGTTCGGCGGCGTCTACAAGGGGTTCCCGTTCGTGGAGGCGTTTAACGACCTGGGCGTGGACGCTGCCACCTTCGGCCAGCATGACTTCGACTTCGGTCTCGAGACAGCGCTGGACCTGGTGAAGGCCTCGGAATTCCCGTGGATTGCATCCAACCTCGCCTACAAGGACGGCAGCGAGTTCCTTCCCGGCGCCGTGGCCGGAGCCGTGGAAGCCGGTGAGCTGACGGTCGGCGTCATTGGCCTCACCGGCTCGTTGCAGAACAGCTCCGCCAATGCCGATCTCGACCAGCGGCCCTACCTCGAATCCACCCAGGCCGGGGTGAAGCTGCTGCAGGAGCAGGACGTCGATGTCATCGTCGTCTCCGGCCAGATCGACCGGGCAGAAGGGCTCGAGCTCATGGACCGGGTCCCGGAAGTCCAGGTGCTCATGCGTGAGGAGAACAGCGGCTCGTCCCCGGCCGAGGCGATCGAGCTGGGCGACGGGCGCCTGATGGTCACCGGCATGGGCGACTACGGCGTGGTCGCCGAGATCGACATCGCCAAGGACCTCTGCGGCAACATCACCACGGGCGCCGTCCTGCACGACGTCGACGAATCGGTGGCCGAGGAACCTGCTTGGGCGGCAAGGGCCGCCTTCTACGAGCAGGACATGGAAGAGCGCCTCGACGCGACGATCGGGACGGCGACCGGCGACTTTGGCCGCCGTGCCGCGGGCGAGCTGGCCGCCGATGCCTTCCGCGACTACTTCACGGCCGACCTCGGCTGGGCGAACGGCGGCGGTATCCGCGCCGAGATCGACGGCGGCGATCTCTCGCTGCGCGACCTGCACACCGTTTTCCCCTTCGGAAACCGCGCGATGCTCATCGAGGTCACCGGTGAACAGCTGATCGAGGGCCTGAACCAGGGTGTCGACTCCAGTCCCGAAGGCTACGGGGGCTTCCCGCGGGTTTCCGGCTTCACCTTCACCTACTCGGAATTCGCCCCCGCAGGCCAGCGCATCACCGACGTTGTCCTTCAGGACGGCACGCCTGTCGATCCGGGCGCCACTTACTCCCTGGCCATCACCAACTACGTGGCAACCAACGGCGGTGACGGCGTGAGCGCGTTCCTGAACGCCCCGATCGTGGTGTCGGCAGACGAGGGCACCGCGGATGTCAGCGCCCTGACCGCGTATGTCGAGAAGCTCGGCACCATTACGCCCAACGAAATCCCGAGGGCCACGATCCTGCCTTAGCGCCGCATCGGAAAACACCAAGGGGCCGGGATTTCGCGCACGCGCGATTGCGCCGGCACCTTTTTCTACCCCGCGCCCCTGTGCAGTCCCGGCTCAGGCCCCGTGGTGCAGCTTCAGGCTCAGCAGCGACCCGACCAGCTCGAAGCCCAGCGAGGTGGCCAGGGCGCTGGCGGCGTCCTGGCCTTCCTTGATGCGCGCCTGCGGGATCAATCCCTCGCCCAGCGCGTCGTCGACCGCCAGCGCCGCGGCGTAGCGGCCCAGGCCGTGGCCGCGCAGGTGCGGGTGCGTGAGCACCGTGGTGTCGGCCAGCAGCCCGCCCGGCGCCCAGTAGCCGGCGCCCGCCACGGGCTCGGAGCGGGTGTCGGAGAACAGCACGAAGCACTGGTCCCAGTCGGGGAGCTCGGTGCTCGCGGCGTCGTCGTGAGGGGATCCCTCGCGCAGCTCCGCCAGGTCCTCCAGGTCGGTGGAGACGGTGATGTTCTCCGAGTCCACGATCTCGAAGGGCGAATCGAGGTAGGTCAGCGCGTCGACGCCCAGCGAGCGGACCGAGGGGGCCAGCCCGGAGGCGTGCAGCAGCCCCAGCAACGCCCGGTCGTCGACGAAGTGCTGCTCGGAGGCGCCGCGCAGCAGCGGCAGGAAGTCCTCCGGGGCGCGCACCACCCGGTGGTCGCCCAGGTGCAGCACCTCCACGCGTCCGGTGTCGATCGAGGGGACGAAGAGGCCCACGGGCGCGCGGTCCGGCTGCAGCGCGGAGTCGGGCACGCCGAACTCGCGGGCCCAGGAAAGCGCGATGATGGCACGGGTGCCGAATTCAAGATTCACGGTTTCGAGCCTAGTGCAGGAGCGGGCCGCCGGAGGGTCCCCGTGGCGCGCAAAACGCCCGGGCGCCGGCGGCGGGACTCAGCCGAAGAGGATCCGTGCCTCGTCGTAGCGGTCCTGCGGGACCCGCTTGAGGTTGTTCAGCGCCGCCTGGAACGGCACCCGGTTGATCTTGGTGCCGCGCAGCGAGACCATCGACCCCCAGGCCTCGTCGGACACCGAATCCACCGCCGCCATGCCCAGGCGCGTGGCCAGCACGCGGTCAAAGGCGCTGGGCACCCCGCCGCGCTGGATGTGCCCGAGCACCGTGGCCCGGGTCTCGATGCCGGTGGCGTCCTCGATGAAGGGGGCCAGCTGCTCGCCGATGCCGCCCAGGCGCGGGCGGCCGAAGGCGTCAAGCCCGCGCTCGGAGAACGCCCCCTCGGCGCCCTCGGGCACGAAGCCCTCTGCCACCACCACCAGCGGCGCGCGCCCGCGGTCGTGGGCCTCGCGCACCCAGGCGTAGATCTGTTCCATGGTGGTTGACTGCTCGGGGATCAGGATTGCGTGCGCGCCGGTGGCCAGGCCCGCGTGCAGCGCCAGCCAGCCCACGTGCCTGCCCATGACCTCGGCGATCATGCAGCGGTGGTGGGATTCGCCGGTGGTGCGCAGCCGGTCGATGGCCTCCACGGCGATCTGGTTGGCGGTGTCGAAGCCGAAGGTGAAGTCGGTGGCGTCCAGGTCGTTGTCGATGGTCTTGGGCACGCCGACGATCTTCAGCCCGGCGTCGGTCAGCCGCTTGGCCCCGGCCAGGGTGCCCTCGCCGCCGATGGCGATCAACGCGTCCACGCCGAGGCGCTGCAGCGTCGCGGCGATGTTCGCCGCCCCGCCGTTCTCGCCGTCGAAGGCGTTGGTGCGCGAGGTGCCCAGGATGGTGCCGCCCTGCTTGGAGATGCCGCGGACCGCGGTGCGGGGGAGTTCGACGAAGTCCCCGTCCTTGACCCCGCGCCAGCCGTCGCGGAATCCCACGAACTCGTGGTCGTAGCTCTTGATGCCGTTCAGGACGGCCCCGCGGATGACGGCGTTCAATCCGGGGCAGTCCCCGCCACTGGTCATGATCCCGATGCGCATGCTCACTCAATTCCTTCGCTGCTCGATCACCGCGGCAGCGCGTTGCGGTGCCGGGGCGGTGGTGTGGTGATGGAGCGCGACGCTGGGCTCGCCAGCCACCAGTCTAGCCACCGGGCACATGTGATCGCCAACACCAAGCCAAAGTGCTACGCCGGGGCGGGCCCTTCCGGCCCACGCAGCGCCGCCCGCCGGCCCCGCGCCTGGTGGCGGGGGGAGGGCGGGCGGCCGGGTGGTGCGCGGTGCTGGCGTGCGCTAGCTGACCTTGCGGATCAGCTTCTGCAGCACGATGGTGTCGTCCTGCGCCGGAAGCAGCAGCCAGGCGACGAGGTAGGCCCCGATGCCCAGGACCGGCAGCAGGAAGCTGAGCAGCAGCCCGATGCGGACCAGGGTGACGTCCCAGCCGAACTTCTCGGAGATGCCCCCGGCTATGCCGGCGACCATCCGCTTGGGGCCGCGGCGGAAGGGGATCGAGCGAAGGGAATTGAAAAAGGTGTCCATGGTGTCAAAGTCTTTCATGCCGGGGCGGGAATTTGCTGTGAACTGCGGGTGCGGTGCTGCCCGATTCACTCGGTGCGGCGCGCGGCCAGGATGCCGGCGACGATCAGGATCACCCCTGCACCGCCGAGAAGGGAGATGAAGAGCAGCGGCGCGCTGATCTGGAAGTTCAGCAGCAGGCCCGCGAGCAGGGCGATGCCGATGGCCAGCAGGATCAGGCCGAAGACCAGGGTCCCGGTGGGGAACTGCCCGGCCGGCTCGCCCGCGGAGTGCTGTTGTTCGGTGTGCTGGCTCATGGTGCAACCTCGGCCTTCTCTACGTTGATTTGGATGCTGCTGAATGCCCCGTCGATCTCCAGGCGCAGTTCGGGGCCGCCCCTGTCGGCATTGAGCACGGTTTCGCCGTCGCGGATTCCGGTGTTGGCCCCGTTGACCTGCATCGAGCCGAAGGCGCCCTGCGAATCGATGACCACCGGGATGTTGTCCGGGACAGTCAACTTCATGGAGGAGAAGACGTTGTCGAGCTTCACGGTGGTGTCGGAGGTGATGGTCGAGTAGGAGCGCAGGTCAAGCTCCCCGGAGTTGAAGACGTTGGTGGTGCCGTCGCCGTCGGTGCTGGTGATTCCCATGAATCCGTTCATGGGTCCGGAATCGCGCAGCGATCCGCCGCCCCAGAGCAGGGAGAAGATCAGCGCGACGATCCCGAAGCCGACAAGTGCCCCTCCGGTGCGCTGGTTCAGCGCCGCACCGATGAGTCCCAAGGCTATGACGATCAGTGCGACGGCGAACCCCACCGCGACTGCGTCGGCCGGAAGCTCGAGCAGCCCCAGGTGGGACAGGCCGGTGACCAAGGCGAACAGGAGCACCGCGAGCCCCAGCACAATGGTTGCCGCATAGCCCGGCAGCGCCTTGTGGCGCACCGGCTTCGGCGATTTGCCGGGCCACGGGGCGGCCGAACCCGGGAGCGGGGCGGTGGGCGGCGGGCCGAATCCGGCGGCAGGCGGCTGGTTGCCGGGGCCCGTCGCGCGACCCGGGAAGGCTGGGGCCTCGGGTGATGGCAGTGGCATGGTGTGCTCCTGGGGGTTGGGTCCGGTTCCCTGCCGGGTGCCGGGCAGCGGCGTGGTCGGTGCCCCGGTCCCCGCCGGGTCGGCGGCTTCCGCGGGCTTGTTCGTTGATGCGGGATCGTCGGGGTCATCGGAATTGCCCGGTTCATCTGCATTTCCGGCCGCGCCCCGGGGTTCGGGACCCTCTTGCACGGTGCCCGGGAGAATGACCGTGGTTGCCGAGACCACCGGCGTTGGGCCGGCGGTGCCCGGGGCCGGGGAATGGGCCGCGGTGGACGGCGGCGTGGCGGACTGGAAGTCGGCGGGACCTGCCGGTGTCGGGGTCCCGGGCGGCTGCGTCCCCCCGGCGAAGCTTCCGCGCCGGGAAAAGACCAGGAAGGCGATGCCGGCGATCACCAGCAGCGTCCAGAAGCCGCCGTCCCACCATCCAAAGAGTGCGGGGGAGCTCACGGCGCCGACGACGGTGAAGACCACTGCCCCGCTCATGCCGCTGCTCCAGCGCCCCGCGATTGCCTCCTGCACGTGGATCTTACCGTCGGGACCGGGCATCAATGCCCAGCCGACGCCATAGACCAGCAACCCCAGGCCGGCGACAAAGCACAGCGCCACAAAAGCGCCGCGCACCAGTATGGGGGAGATGCCGAAGCGCTGCGCCACCCCGGAGGCGACGCCGCCGACCCAGTGGTCCTCGCCGCGTTGCAGCCCCAGTTCCCTCACCCAGCGGAAAAACCCGTGTTCCATTGATGCTTCTCTCATGCCTCAATCCTCGTGCCTGCCCGGGTGCCGCCGCTATGGGGGTCGCCCCTGATTGAACCCTGAGGCCAACCCCGGGATCCACGCCCGCGGGCCCCAACCGGCCCGCGGGCGTGCTTGGATGGATACATGAGCCAAACACCTCTCCGTCCCGCGCTGCTGCGCGGGGAGACCCGCATCATTGCCGGGGTGTGTTCAGGTGTTGCCGCCCATCTGGGACTGAAGGCATCCTGGGTGCGCATCGGCTTCGTGCTTGCGGCCCTGCTCGCCGGCGCCGGGGTGGTGCTCTACGCCTGGTTGTGGATCTTTGTGCCGAGCGCGGGGGATGCGCAACGCGACGCCGCCCGCGGCACCGGAACCCGCCGCTTCACCCTGGCCGAGGGGCTGGCCCCGAAGTCGGCCGAGGCGGAGGACCCGCTGGGTGCCGCCCGCCAGGCCTCGTTGCGCCAGGTCGTCATCGGGATCGCGCTGCTGCTGGTGGCGGGGCTCGCCGGAGCGCAGCTGCTGGGCGTCTCCATCCGCTGGGACCTGGTGTGGCCGGTGCTCGTGGTCATCGCCGGTGCCGTGCTGGCCTGGATGCAGCTGGACGAGGGCGGGCGCGCCGGGTTGCGCAGGAGCACCGGGGCGCTGGGCGCCGCCGGGATCACCCGCCTGTTGGTGGGCGTCGGGCTGGTGGTGGCCGGGGTGCTGCTGCTCTTCAGCGGGGCAGTGGGCGTGGGCTCGCTGCTGTCCGGGCTCGCCGTGGCGGTGGCGGTCATCGCCGGCCTGCTGCTGGTGCTGCTGCCCTGGGCGCTGCGCTTCTGGCGCGACTTCGTCTCCGAGCGCACCAACCGCGTGCGCGCGGCGGAGCGCGCCGACATCGCCGCGCACCTGCACGACTCGGTGCTCCAGACCCTGGCCCTGATCCAGAAGCGCGCCGCGGACCCCGCCAAGGTCCTCACCCTGGCCCGCGCCCAGGAACGCGAACTGCGCTCCTGGCTCTACGACGAGCACGAGCGCAGCGCGGACGGCATTGCCGCGGCGATCCGCGCCGCCGCCGGGGAGATCGAGGAACTCTACCTGGTGTCCATCGACATGGTCGGCGTCGGGGAACGCACCGGGCTGCCGCAGCACGACGCGCTCCTGCAGGCCACGCGGGAGGCCATGGCCAACGCCGCCAAGCACGCCGGCGGCACCATCTCGGTGTACGTGGAGGCGGGCCAGCAGCGCATCGAGGTGTTCGTGCGCGACCGCGGCGACGGCTTCGATCCCGACGCGGTGTCGGCGGACCGGCACGGCGTGCGCGAATCGATCATCGGGCGCATGGAACGCAACGGCGGCCACGCCACCATCAAGAGCAATGAGGAGGGCACCGAGGTGCACCTGTCCATGGATGTAGACGACGGAGAAGACAATGACTGAGCCAACCCAGGACCCCGCGATCGCCCCGGTGCGCGTGGTGGTGGTCGATGACCACGGGATCTTCCGCTCCGGGCTCAAAGCCGACCTCGACGCGCGCGTGGAAGTTGTCGGCGAGGCCGCAACGGTCGAGGACGCCGTCGCGGTGGTGCACCGGGAAATGCCGGCCGTCGTGCTGCTCGACGTGCACCTGCCGGGCGGGCGCGGGGGCGGCGGCGCGGAGGTGCTCGCCGGCTGCGTGGATGTATTTCCGCAGGTGAAGTTCCTGGCGCTGAGCGTCTCCGACGCCGCGGAGGACGTGGTCACGGTGATCCGTGCCGGGGCCCGCGGGTACGTCACCAAGTCGATCTCGGGTGCGGAAATCTCCGATGCGGTGCTGCGGGTGGCGGGCGGCGACGCGGTGTTCTCCCCGCGGCTGGCCGGCTTCGTGCTCGACGCCTTCGGCACGCAGGCGGCGATCAGCGCCGACGAGGAACTGGATCTGCTCAGTGCCCGCGAACTGGAGGTGATGCGCCTGATCGCGCGCGGCTACAGCTACAAGGAGGTCGCCAAGGACCTGTTCATCTCGGTCAAGACCGTGGAAACCCACGTTTCCTCGGTGCTGCGCAAGCTCCAGCTCTCCAACCGGCATGAACTCACCCGCTGGGCCGTGGACCGCCGGATCCTCTAGCCCCGGGCACCCGCAGGGCACCTCGTGCGGGCAGCCAAAAGGCCGGTGGCCGGGCCCTGGAATCCAGGACCCGGCCACCGGCCGTCGAATATCTGCCGGAAGATCCGGCCAGGCCTTCCGGCCCCTACTTGGCCTCGCCCAGCAGGGTGGCCAGGCGGCCCACGCCCTCGGCCAGGTCGGCATCGCCCAGCGCGTAGGACATGCGGATGTAGCCCGAGGGGCCAAACGCCTCGCCCGGGACCACCGCCACCTCCACCTGTTCCAGGATCAGCGCTGCCAGCTCGGCGCTGGTGTTGGGCACGACGCCGCGGATTTCGCGGCCCAGCAGCCCGCGCACATCCGAGTACGCGTAGAACGCGCCCTCGGGGACGGGGCAGTTCACGCCGTCGATGGCGTTCAGCGCGGAGACCATGGCCTTGCGGCGGCGGTCAAAGGCGGTACGCATCTCGGCCACGGCATCCAGCGGGCCGGACACGGCTGCCAGCGCGGCGATCTGCGAGACGTTCGAGACGTTGGAGGTCGCGTGCGACTGCAGGTTCGTGGCTGCCTTGATGACGTCCAGGGGCCCTGCCATCCACCCCACGCGCCAGCCCGTCATGGCGTAGGTCTTGGCCACGCCGTTGAGGATGATGACCTTGTCGCCCAGTTCCGGGGCGGCGGTGGCGATCGAGGTGAACACCGCATCGTCGTAGGTCAGGTGTTCGTAGATCTCGTCGGTGATGACCCAGAGGTCCTTGGACGCGGCCCAGCGGCCGATCTCGGCGACCTGTTCCGGGGAGTACACGGCACCGGTCGGGTTCGACGGGGAGACGAAGAGCAGCACCTTGGTCTTCTCGGTGAGCGCTGCCTCAAGCTGGTCGATGGTGACCTTGTAGCCCTGCTCGGGGCCGGCGAACACCTCGACGGGGACACCGCCGGCCAGGCGGATCGCCTCGGGGTAGGTGGTCCAGTAGGGGGCGGGCACGATGACCTCGTCTCCCGGATCCAGCAGGGTGGCAAACGCGTTGTACACGGCCTGCTTGCCGCCGTTGGTGACCATGACCTGGGAGGCATCGATCCGGTAGCCCGAGTCGCGCATGGTCTTTTCCGCGATGGCCGCGCGCAGTTCCGGCAGCCCGGCCGCGGGGGAGTAGCGGTGGTACTTGGGGTTGCGGGCCGCGGCTACCGCGGCCTCAACGATGTAGTCGGGGGTGGGGAAATCCGGTTCGCCGGCGCCAAAGCCGATGACGGGACGTCCCGCCGCCTTCAAGGCCTTGGCCTTGCCGTCTACGGCCAGTGTGGCGGATTCTGCGATGGACCCGATACGTCGGGAAATGCGTGCCATGTCGTCGCTTCCTGGAAGGGAGTTGTGGGTGAACGTATGAGTCAAGCTTAGTGGGCGCAGTGGTGGGAGCACGATTTTTTGGGGACGCGCCGGGCGAGTGTGAAGCGTCGCGTCGCGGCGCCCATGTCGGGCAAGGGTTAAAGCCGACGAACTTGCCGGTGCGGCGGGTCGGTTGCGGGCTACAGGCCGGGCTCGCGGCCGTAGCGCTTCCGATGCAGTTCGCTGGCCAAATCGGCCGCGGGGTCCGCCTCCTGCTGCCGGTGGCGCACCTGGTGCCACTGGACGTAGGCCGCCGCCCCCAGGAAGAGGGCCGGGGTTGCCACGAAGGGCAGGAAGAGGACCCCGGTGTAGGAGATCAACCCGAGTTGCGCGCCGGCAACCAGCACCAGCAGTCCGGTTCCCACCCACGTCAGCAGGTTCACTCCCAGGCGCATCGCCCAAAGGACCAACCCGATGCCGAGGTACCAAGACAGCGGAAGGGGCGATCGCATGGTGAGGATGCCTATGGCGATTGCCAGCAGCAATTGCAGCAACAGGTGCCCGGAGAGATCCCGGCGGTTGCGCAGGGACGCCCAGGCGCCGAGGGCAATGAACAGTGGGACTGCTGCCAGCAGCAGCTGCGGCAGGAATCCTGCGGCAGGCGAATAGCGTGAGGTGGTGCGCAGGATGGCATCGAGTACGGAGCCGCCTGCAAAGACCAATAGGATCAGGGCGCCGGCATGGTCCGGGCCGGCGTTCCGGGGTGTCGGGGGGAGCATGAACCCAACCTAGCAGTCACGATTCGGTGCCAAATTGCGCATGAAGCCGGGCCCGGAGTGCCCGGTTCGACAATCGGCACATTCTTTGCGTAGACTTGTTCCTCGGTGTTGGAAAACATCTGGAGCACCAAGTCCGCAATGGATTTGATGGTCCGCGAGCATTATGCTCGAAGGGTAGTGGCGCAATTGGTAGCGCAGCGGTCTCCAAAACCGCAGGTTGCAGGTTCGAGTCCTGTCTGCCCTGCGCAGTGGCAATCATCTACGGTTGCTCGGCGAATATTCACGTCACGGTGTGTTGTGGTCGATACGGCTGCGGCACACCGTGATTGTTTCAAGTGGGATAATCTGAAACGAGGAATCGGTGACCGAAACGACTGCGAGCGATTCGCACGGCGCTGGGCACAACAAGAAGCCGTCGAAAGCCGGTTTCTTCGCGGGCATGGCCCTCTTCTTCCGTCAGATGATTTCCGAGCTGAAGAAGGTCGTCACCCCGACCCGCAGTGAGCTGGTCAACTACACCTTGGTAGTCATCGCCTTTGTGGTGTTGATGATGCTGATCATTTCCGCCCTGGATTTCGTGTTCGGAAACGGATCAATTCTCATCTTCACCAATTCGCCCGAACAGTAACACGGGACCATTCGCCCCACACTTCTGGTGAACCAGTAACAGAAAGCAGGAACCGCAGTGTCCGAGCAGGAACTCGAACCGCAGGCCACCGAAGAATTCGAAGGCCAGGCAGTAGAGGCTGATACCGATCAGGTGTCGGCCGATTCCGTCGTTTCCGAGGACGCCGAGCAGGCTCCCGAGGTTTCCGAGGACGCCGAGCAGGCTCCCGAGGATGCCGAGCAGGATGCCGCAGCCGAGGAAGCCCCGGCCGTGGATCCCATTGAAGAATTCCGCACCAAGCTTCGCCGCCAGCCCGGCGACTGGTACGTCATCCACTCGTACGCCGGTTACGAAAACCGCGTCAAGGTGAACCTCGAGACCCGTATCCAGACCCTGGGGATGGAGGATTTCATTTATGAAATCCAGGTCCCGATGGAAGAGGTCGTCGAGATCAAGAACACCACGCGCAAGATCGTGCGCCGCGTTCGGATCCCCGGCTACGTCTTGGTCCGCATGGAATTGACCGACGCCTCCTGGGGTGCGGTTCGCCACACTCCCGGTGTCACCGGCTTCGTCGGCAACGCCCACGATCCCGTGCCGCTGCGTCTTGAGGAAGTCTTCTCGATGCTCGAGCACACCATCGTCACCGAAGAAGAGGGCGAGCACACGAAGGCCGGCCGCGCCCCGATCACCGAGGTCCACGTCGACTTCGAGGTCGGCGAATCGGTCATCGTCAATGATGGCCCGTTCGAGACGTTGCCGGCAACGATCAGCGAGATCAAGCTGGAGTCCTCCACCTTGGTCGTCCTGGTCTCGATCTTCGAGCGCGAGACCCCCGTGACCCTGTCGTTCAGCCAGGTCACCAAGATCCAGTAACATTAAAGACTTCGTGCCTTCCCGGTTTGCTTTACCGGGAAATCGGCATGACTCGGCCGCCGCGCCACGGCGGTCAACCCCCCGAGGCACGCTCCTGTGCATCGGGGCAACGCAAAAGAAGAAGGACCCGACATGGCCCCCAAGAAAAAGGTCACCGGACTCATCAAGCTGCAGATCCAGGCAGGCGCCGCCAACCCGGCACCTCCGATCGGCCCGGCGCTTGGTCAGCACGGCGTCAACATCATGGAATTCTGCAAGGCGTACAACGCCGCCACCGAGTCGCAGCGCGGCAACGTGGTTCCGGTTGAAATTACTGTCTACGAAGACCGTTCCTTCACCTTCATCACCAAGACCCCGCCGGCAGCTGAGCTCATCAAGAAGGCCGCAGGCGTGCCCAAGGGTTCCGCTACCCCGCACACCGTCAAGGTTGCCAAGCTGACCCAGGCACAGGTTGAGGAAATCGCCACCGTGAAGATGGAAGACCTCAACGCCAACGACATCAAGGCTGCTGCCCTGATCATCGCCGGCACCGCCCGCTCGATGGGCATCACCGTAGAAGGCTAATTCCGCCTTCCACACCCGCGCGCCTGGAATTCCGGGAACGCACCCCCAAAACAACCAAGTCGATGCGGAACCAGCCGGATGAATCCGGCGCACCGCATTGCAAGTGGCAGGGTCGCGCGCGACCCATACATGACCACGACTGCATAAGGAGAAAAAGCAGATGGCAAAGCGCAGTAAAGCATTCGTAGCCGCCGCGGCGAAGATCGAAGAAGACAAGTTCTACGCTCCGGCCGAGGCAGTTGCCCTCGCCAAGGAGATCGCCTTCTCGAAGGCAGACGAGACCGTTGAGGTTGCTTTCCGCTTGGGCGTTGACCCTCGCAAGGCTGACCAGATGGTTCGCGGCACCGTGATCCTTCCCCACGGCACCGGCAAGACCGCCCGTGTCCTCGTGTTCGCAAACGGCGACAAGGCAGAAGCTGCAATTGCAGCCGGCGCCGACTTCGTTGGCTCGGACGACCTGATCGCCAAGATCGCCGGCGGCTGGACCGACTTCGACGCAGCGGTTGCAACCCCTGACCTCATGGGCAAGGTCGGCCGCTTGGGTAAGGTCTTGGGTCCCCGTAACCTGATGCCGAACCCGAAGACCGGTACCGTGACCATGGATGTCGCCAAGGCCGTCAACGAGATCAAGGGTGGCAAGATCGACTTCCGCGTCGACAAGCACTCGAACCTGCACTTCATCATCGGCAAGGTTTCCTTCGATGCGCAGAAGCTTGCAGAAAACTACGCAGCAGCACTGGACGAGGTTCTTCGTTTGAAGCCTTCCTCTTCCAAGGGCCGCTACATCACCAAGGCCACCGTGGCCACCTCCTTCGGCCCGGGCGTCCCGGTCGATGCGAACGTGACCCGCGTGCTTTCCGAGGCCTAATAGCGCCTCTGCGTTCCGGACCCGGCACCATCCCCACGGGGGATTGGTGCCGGGTCCGGTCGTTTAACCGATGCACCAGGACGAATCGGGCCGGCCCCGATTCGTCCTGGTGATGGCGGCTCGAAGCCACCTCGAATGACTGACCCGGTGCCCGCGTCCGACTTCGGGTCGTGCAGACCACAAACGCCCGGCCGGGCACCGTGCCTCAAGCTCCAGGGTCGAGGCGCGGCAATCCCCATCACAGCCCTCCGGATGCAGCACGGTGGTTCTGCCTGAGGAGCCGGGCTGTGGAGCAGTGAAGAGGTCTTGGCACGACGCCCGACTGCGGGCAGTGCGTGGCGGAATCTCGGGCCGACTCGGCGCGAATTCGCTTAATCGCCAAAATTGTGAGTTGTGGGATGCCACATTCCTGATATGGTTAAGGGGTCGCGATCTGATCGCGGCCAGGTGACTACGTCACCACGCGCTCCATGGCGGAGACCCCAAGCCCCGCCCGAGCGTGTTACCGCAGCAATGCGTTCCCCCAAGTTGCATTGCTGCATAGACGGGCCCCTCCCTTCCGCTATCCCCCAAGTTGCGGAACCTGAGGGGCCTGTCGTCTGTCCACGGCAGGTTCGCCCCTCGGGGAAGTTGCCTACAACACCTGGCTCCGATTTGGAGCCAGGGGCGCCACGCTGTTAGGCTTGGTGATACCGAAGACCGTCGGTCGAGGATTGCTGTTCACGCCGCAAGACTCCGAAAGTCCCACAAAGGACGACCTGCGCAGGTGAACGAAGTGAATCTCCCGCATTTATTTGCGTGCTTTCCGCCCCGTGCATCTGCATGGGGCGTTTTTTATGTCAGTACTCCTGGCCGGGCTGGATCGACTGGTTATCAGATCTATACCCCGGAAGGAGTGTTATGGCAACGCCGACTAAGGTTTCCGCAGTAGAGGAAATCACCGCCGACTTCAAGGAGTCGACCGCCGCTGTCCTGACCGAATACCGTGGGCTTACTGTTGCGCAGCTCAAGCAGCTTCGCCGTTCACTTGGTGCAGATACCAAGTACGCGGTTGTGAAGAACACCTTGACTGGTATCGCAGCAAAGGAAGCCGGCATCGAAGCATTCGAAGGCCAGCTTGCTGGTCCGACTGCTATCGCCTTTATTAAGGGCGACGCAGTTGCTGCCGCTAAGAGCCTCACGGATTTCGCTAAGGAAAACAAGCAGCTCATCATCAAGACCGGTTACTTCGAGGGCAAGGCCCTTGACGCAGCCGAGGTTGCCGCACTGGCAGCACTTGAATCGCGTGAGTTCCAGCTGGCACGTGTTGCCGGTGTGCTGCAGGCTCCGGCTTCCGCCGCAGTCCGCACCATCGAAGCACTGCGCGTCAAGCTCGAAGAAGCAAACGGTGGCGCTGCTGAAGCACCTGCCGAGGCCGAGGCACCTGTTGCCGAAGCCGCCACCGAAGAAGCCTAAGCTTTCTTCAACCCCTCACTCAAGTAACTTGCGGCACTTATGTGCCGCCGACGGAAAGGCTGCCCATCATGGCTAAGCTGTCCACCGAAGAGCTCTTGGAAGCCTTCAAGGAAATGACCATCATCGAGCTCTCCGAGTTCGTAAAGACCTTCGAGGAGACCTTCGAGGTCTCCGCAGCTGCTGTTGCAGTTGCCGGCCCGGCCGCTGGTGCCGCTGAAGCCGAAGAGCAGACTGAATTCGACGTTATCCTCGAAGCAGCCGGCGACAAGAAGATCGCAGTGATCAAGGAAGTTCGCGCCCTGACTTCGCTGGGTCTGAAGGAAGCCAAGGAGGTCGTTGACTCGGCTCCGAAGGCTGTCCTGGAAGGCGCCACCAAGGAAGCTGCAGAAAAGGCAAAGGAAGCCCTCGAGGCTGCCGGCGCAACCGTTACTGTCAAGTAACTCTTCGCTCCCTAACCGCTGGCCCGCAGAACCATTTTGGTTCTGCGGGCCAGCGGTCTTTTAACGCCGATTGCACTCGAAAAAGACTTGTGGTTTTGCCGTGTTTTCGGTGACACTTACCACTTGCCTCCGCGATACTAATGTTTTTTGATATCGTAGATAACAGATAGGTAACGAACTTGGCGCAAATGTAGGGAGAGCAGCGATGTCGAGCAACGGAACGGCGCTCATCGACGCCCCGGCAACGGCGATCCCGAAGCAGGGGGCCGAAACCACCGCGTCAAGTGCTCGAAGGCCACCCCGACTGGCCCTGCTCGACGGCCTGCGATTCGTCGCAGCTGCCCTCGTGGTCCTTTTCCACTACACGGCCTGGCACCACGGATTCTGGGGCACCGCCGCGGCCAAGGACGCTTGGCCCGTCCTCTCAAAGCTCACCGTTTATGGCAACATGGGCGTTCAGCTGTTTTTCATCATCAGCGGTTTCGTCATCCTGCTGTCCGCCTACGGGAAGAGCGCCGGGCGGTTTGTCGGATCGCGGGTAGGCCGGTTGTACCCGGCCTACTGGTTCGCGGTGTTGACGACGGGATTCCTGGTCATCGTCATGTGGCCCCAACTGGGATCCGGGCTAGGCGCCAAGGAACTCGTAGCGAACCTCACCATGTTCCATCCGCTCATGGAACTGCGGCACATCGACGGGGTCTACTGGACGCTGTGGGTCGAGATGCGCTTCTACCTGCTCATTCTCGCGCTTATTGTCTTGCGGCTGCTTACCATCCGGGGCATGACCATCCTCGCCGTCATCTGGCCAGTGCTGGGCCTGGCAGCAGACCTCATGGACCGTGAGGTGGCGGTCGAGAACCTCATGAGTGAATACGCCCCTCTCTTTTGCGGCGGGATCATGTTGTTCATGATCTACCGTTTCGGGCACAGCATCTTGCGCTGGTCGGTGCTGGCGCTAAACGTCGGAATTGCCGCCTATTTCACCGGAGTGAAGGGTCCCGCCGAGGCCCTGGAACTGGTGGGCTATGTGGTCCCGGCCTGGCACTACTGGGCCATCATGGTAGGTCTTTTTGCCGCGGTAGCCCTGCTGTCGCTCACGCGCCTGGGTAACGTGCAGTGGAGATTCCTGGGGATCCTTGGGGCACTGACCTACCCGGTTTACCTCCTGCACCAGATCTGGGGCTGGTGGATGATCGACCATTTCACGCCGTTGCTGGGGCAGTACGCCACCCTGCCGCTGGTCATGGGGATCGTGTTCTTGGCGGCCTTCATGGTCAATCGCTTCATCGAACGGCCCTTGGCCAAACCCCTGGCGGCGGCCACCACCAGGGGTTTGGGCTACCTGGGCACCCGTCTTGCCCTCAGGAAGAAGGCTGGGACACCGGCTCGCGGTCGCTGATGTCCGCGACCGTCGCCCCCAGGGCGGCGATCAACGCCGTTGAATCCACGAAGGCCGAATGCCCGTGGGCCCCGGCCCCGATGCAGATGCGACCCGGCTCGACTCCCACGTCGGCGTAGACAGGCCACGGCGTACTCGAACCCAGCGGGGTGATGGTGCCGCGCTCATATCCCGTCGCCGCAAAGGCAACGTCGGAGTGAGGCATTGACAACTTGTTCACGCCCAGCAGGGAGCGCAACTTCGGCCAGGAAATGACCCTGTCTCCGGGAATCAGGGCGAAAAAGAACGATCCGTCCTTGTGCTTGACTACCAGCGACTTGATGATCTCCCGCGGTTCGACGCCCAAGAGCGCCGCGGCCTCCGCCAGGCTTCGGGCTGGCGGGCGGGAAACGACCTCGACGTCCAGCCCGCGCCTGGCCGCGTCCTGGCGCATGCGTTCCACGCCTGCGGGCAACGGATCGGCCAAGGCCCTAGGCCTCGCGACTCAGTAGCAGGGCGTCGCCCTGGCCGCCGCCGCCACATAGGCTGACCGCCGTCTTGCCCGAGCCGCGGCGCTTGAGCTCCAGGGCGGCGGTCAGGGCCAGGCGCGCACCGGAGGCGCCGATCGGGTGCCCCAGCGCAATGGCGCCTCCGTGGATGTTGGTCTTTTCCAGCGGGTATCCAAGGTCTTTCAGGGACTGGCAAGCCACGGCCCCGAATGCCTCGTTGATCTCGATGAAGTCGAGGTCCGAGGTCTGCCATCCCTGGTTCTTCAGGGCCGCGGCAATCGAATTTGACGGCTGCGAATGCAGCGAATTGTCCGGGCCGGCGACCTGGCCGGCCGCTCCGATGGTCGCCAGGATCTCAAGGTTGTGGGACTGGGCGTATTCGCGTGAGGTGACGATGACGGCGGCAGCTCCGTCGGACAGGGGAGAGGAGTTTCCCGCGGTAATGGTGCCGTCCTTGGCGAACGCCGGGCTCAACCCCGCCAGGGTCTCGAGCGTCGTGTTCGGGCGGATTCCCTCGTCCGTGTCGATCAGCAAGGCGTCGCCCTTGCGCTGCGGAATACTGAGCGGAACGATTTCCTCCGCAAAGACGCCCGATTCGATGGCGGCCGCGGCGCGCTGGTGTGAGGCCGCCGCAACCTCGTCCTGCTGGGTGCGGGTCAGCCCCAGGACCGAGTTCTTCGTTTCGGTGCTCACACCCATGGAATTGCCGTCAAAGGCGTCTGTCAGCCCATCGTTGGCGACCGAGTCGATGGCCGAGATGTTTCCGTAGGTCCAGCCCTGGCGGGAACCGGGCAGCAGGTGCGGGGTTTGCGTCATGGATTCTTGTCCGCCGGCAACCACGACGTCGGCATCGCCGACGCGAATCAGCCTTGCGGCATCCGTGATGGCGGCCAGGCCGGAGAGACAGACCTTGTTCAAGGTGGTGGCATTGACGTCCCAGCCGATCCCGGCCGCTATGGCACTCTGGCGCGCGGGGTTCTGGCCGCAGCCGGCCTGCACCACGTGGCCCATGATCACTGCCTCCACGTCGCCGGATGGGACCCCGGATCGTTCAAGCGCGCCACGGATGGCGGCGGCACCCAGGTCGACGGCGCTCAGGCTGGCAAGTTGGCCGTTGAGCCGGCCGAAGGGCGTGCGGGCGCCGGCGACCAGCACTGCGTCTCGTGGTGAGGACATGATCGAACTCTCGCTTTCAGGGGTTACCGGGAATCAGTACTTACCTCTAGGCTAGCGCGCTGTGGTTTGCGCCACATGGTTTCCAGTTAACCGTGATGGATCTCTCAGCCCAATCCCGGGCTGGGGTGCCGGGTTGCAAGCGGACCGCTGGACATGGTAGGTCGCATCGTGTAACGTGGAACTTTGCGTCTTCTCTTTTCATCTCCGGCCTTCATATAGCGGTGGGCCTGCTCAGCGGTGCTGTGATCAGTGAAACTCTTCACAGAGAGACGACGCCGGAAACCTGACGGTCTGTGGAAGGATCCATCTTGGTCGCCTCGAGCACCTCTAACAACCAAACCGCTAGTTCGGCCCGCAGCGCGGAATATGCTGGCCGACTTTCTTTTGCAAAGATTCACGAACCACTTGACGTCCCAAACCTGCTGGCGCTGCAGACCGAGAGCTTCGACTGGCTCATCGGCAACGAGCGCTGGAAGAACCGTCTGGCATACGCCCAGACCATTGGTGACACCAGTGTAGCCAGCATCTCCGGCCTGGCCGAGATCTTCGAAGAGATCTCCCCGATTGAAGACTTCCAGGAGACCATGTCCCTGAGCTTCTCGGAGCCGGAATTTGCTGACCCAAAGTACACCATGGCCGAGTGCAAGGACCGCGACGCAACGTACGCGGCTCCGCTGTACGTCAAGGCCGAGTTCATGAACAACAACACGGGCGAAATCAAGCAGCAGACCGTGTTCATGGGCGACTTCCCGCTGATGACCGACAAGGGCACCTTCATCATCAACGGCACCGAGCGTGTCGTGGTGTCCCAGCTCGTTCGTTCCCCGGGCGCCTACTTCGAGCGCACCCCGGACAAGACCAGCGACAAGGACATCTTCACCGCGAAGATCATCCCGTCGCGCGGTGCCTGGTTCGAACTGGAAATCGACAAGCGCGACCAGGTCGGCGTCCGCCTTGACCGCAAGCGCAAGCAGTCGGTCACGGTTCTTCTCAAGGCCCTTGGCTGGACCGAAGGCCGCATCCTCGAGGAGTTCGGGCAGTACGACTCGATCCGTGCCACCCTCGAGAAGGACACCACCGATACCCAGGAAGAAGCACTCCTGGATATCTACCGCAAGCTTCGCCCGGGCGAACCGCCGACGGTCGATGCTGCACAGGCGTTGCTGAAGAACCTCTACTTCGAGGCGAAGCGCTACGACCTGGCCAAGGTTGGTCGTTACAAGATCAACCGCAAGCTCGGTGTTGACACCCCGCTGAACAGCCCCGACGCCTCGGTCCTGAACATCGACGACATCGTCGCGATGATCAAGTTCTTGGTGGCGCTGCACGCCGGCGAGAAGACCACCCCGGGCATCCGCGACGGCAAGCCCGTCGACCTGACCGTGAGCATCGATGACATCGACCACTTCGGCAACCGTCGTATCCGCGCCGTTGGCGAATTGATCGAGAACCAGGTCCGCACGGGCCTCTCCCGCATGGAGCGCGTCGTTCGCGAACGCATGACCACGCAGGACGTCGAGGCAATCACCCCGCAGACGCTGATCAACATCCGCCCGGTTGTTGCAGCGATCAAGGAGTTCTTCGGAACCTCCCAGCTCTCGCAGTTCATGGACCAGAACAACCCGCTGGCCGGTCTGACGCACAAGCGTCGTCTTTCCGCGCTGGGCCCGGGCGGTTTGTCCCGTGACCGTGCAGGCATGGAAGTTCGAGACGTCCACCCGTCCCACTACGGACGCATGTGCCCGATTGAAACCCCTGAAGGCCCGAACATTGGCCTGATCGGTTCGTTGGCGACCTACGGCCGCATCAACGCCTTCGGCTTCATCGAAACCCCGTACCGCCAGGTCGTCGACGGCCGGGTCACCGGCCAGATCGACTACCTGACCGCCGACGACGAGCTCGAGTGCTTCATTGCGCAGGCCAACGCGCCGCTGAGCGAAGACGGTCACTTCATCGAAGAGGGCGTCCTGGTCCGCGAAAAGGGTGGTGGCGGCGAGCCGGTCATCGCCGAACCGCGCGAGATCGAATACATGGACGTTTCCCCGCGCCAGATGGTGTCGGTGGCAACCGCCCTGATTCCGTTCCTCGAGCACGACGATGCCAACCGCGCACTGATGGGCGCCAACATGCAGCGCCAGGCCGTGCCGCTGCTGGCCTCCGAGTCCCCGCTCGTGGGCACCGGCATGGAGAAGTTCGCTGCAGTGGATGCCGGCGATTCCGTCGTTGCCTCCACCGGCGGCGTCGTCTCCGAGGTCTCGGCCGACCTGGTCACCGTCATGAACGACGACGGCACCGAGACGGCCTACCCGATCATGAAGTTTGCCCGCTCCAACCAGGGCAACGCCTACAACCAGCGCGTGATGGTTTCCGAGGGCGACCGGGTTGACTACAACTCGATCATTGCCGACGGCCCGTCCACCGACAAGGGCGAGCTCGCCCTGGGCAAGAACCTCCTCGTGGCGTTCATGTCCTGGGAAGGCCACAACTTCGAGGATGCAATCATCCTTTCCCAGCGCATGGTCTCCGACGATGTGCTGACCTCGATCCACATCGAGGAGCACGAAGTTGAT
The DNA here is from genome assembly GCF_059759235.1 of Paeniglutamicibacter sp. GQ140. Taxonomy (NCBI): domain Bacteria; kingdom Bacillati; phylum Actinomycetota; class Actinomycetes; order Micrococcales; family Micrococcaceae; genus Paeniglutamicibacter; species Paeniglutamicibacter sp. GQ140. The sequence goes on along the minus strand of NZ_JCAXDW010000002.1, from coordinate 436,126 downwards.
GCCCGCGACACCAAGCTCGGTGCCGAGGAAATCACCCGCGACATCCCGAACGTCTCCGAAGAGATCCTTGCCCAGCTCGACGAGCGCGGCATCATCCACATCGGTGCAGAGGTTGAAGCAGGCGACATCCTCGTTGGCCGTGTCACGCCCAAGGGCGAGACCGAGCTGACCCCGGAAGAGCGCCTGCTGCGCGCCATCTTCGGTGAGAAGTCCCGCGAAGTGCGCGACACCTCCCTGAAGGTGCCGCACGGCGAGTCCGGCGTGGTCATCGGCGTTCGCATCTTCGATCGCGACAACGACGACGACCTGCCCCCGGGCGTCAACCAGCTGGTCCGCGTTTACGTGGCCCAGAAGCGCAAGATCACCAACGGTGACAAGCTCGCTGGCCGCCACGGCAACAAGGGCGTCATCTCCAAGATCCTGCCGATCGAGGACATGCCGTTCCTGGAAGACGGAACCGCCGTCGACATCGTCCTGAACCCGCTGGGTGTTCCGGGCCGAATGAACGTCGGACAGGTCCTGGAAATCCACCTGGCCTGGGCCGCGAAGCAGGGCTGGAAGATCGAGGGCGAGCCGGAGTGGGTCAAGAACCTGCCAGCGCTCCCGCGTGAAATGGGATCCACCAAGGTTGCCAGCCCCGTCTTCGATGGTGCTTCGGAGGACGAAATCCGCGGACTGCTCGACCACACGGCAGTGACCCGTGACGGCGTGCGCCTGATCGGCAACTCCGGCAAGGCCCGTCTGTTCGACGGCCGCTCCGGCGAGCCGTTCCCGGACCCGGTGTCCGTTGGCTACATGTACATCTTGAAGCTCCACCACCTGGTGGACGACAAGATCCACGCCCGCTCCACCGGCCCGTACTCCATGATCACGCAGCAGCCGCTGGGTGGTAAGGCACAGTTCGGTGGCCAGCGCTTTGGTGAGATGGAAGTGTGGGCCCTGGAGGCCTACGGTGCCGCATACACCTTGCAGGAACTGCTCACGATCAAGTCCGATGACATCCACGGTCGCGTGAAGGTCTACGAGGCGATCGTCAAGGGCGAGAACATCCCGGAGCCTGGCGTTCCGGAATCGTTCAAGGTCCTGATCAAGGAAATGCAGTCGTTGTGCTTGAACGTCGAGGTCCTCGGAACCGACGGCAACACCATCGAAATGCGAGACTCGGACGAAGAAGTCTTCCGGGCTGCGGAAGAACTCGGCATCGACCTTTCCCGGTCGGAACCGAACTCCGTCGAAGAGGTCTAGTTCCAACCCCGTGTCCATGGGTCGGGGGAGCGCTGGGGGTCCAAGGGCCCGCATCGCTCCCCAGCCCGGGAACACGGCACCGAACTGGACATCTTCCAGACCCAACGGTGAGCGCGGATCCGCACCGGATCCGCGAACACCTCACCAAATTAGACTTCAGAGAACTTAGAAGAGAGATAAGGACCATATGTCCAGCGAATCCTCATTCGGCCTCATGCGCATCGGCCTGGCAACTGCGGACGAGATCCGCGGGTGGAGCTACGGCGAGGTAAAGAAGCCCGAAACCATCAACTACCGCACCCTCAAGCCGGAGAAGGACGGTCTTTTCTGCGAAAAGATCTTCGGTCCGACCCGTGACTGGGAGTGCAACTGCGGCAAGTACAAGCGCGTGCGTTTCAAGGGCATCATTTGCGAACGCTGTGGCGTCGAAGTCACCCGTGCCAAGGTCCGCCGCGAACGCATGGGCCACATCGAGCTCGCCGCCCCGGTGACCCACATCTGGTACTTCAAGGGCGTTCCCTCGCGCTTGGGCTACCTGCTCGACCTGGCCCCGAAGGATCTTGAGAAGATCATTTACTTCGCGGCCTACATGGTCACCGCCGTTGATGAAGAGCGCCGCCACGCCGAGCTGCCGAACCTCCAGGCCCAGCATGACCTGGAACGCAAGCAGCTGGTTGACACCCGCGACTCCGACATCGCCGCCATTGCCCGCGACCTCGAGGACCAGCTTGCTGCCCTCGAAGCCGACGGTGCCAAGGCAGCGGAGAAGAAGAAGGCCCGCGACCTGGCCGACAAGACCATGGCCCAGGTGCGCAAGCGCGCCGACGCCGACATCGAGCGTCTTGACCAGGTCTGGGACCGCTTCAAGAACCTCAAGGTCGCCGACCTCGAGGGAGACGAAGGCCTGTTCCGTTCGCTGCGCGAACGCTACGGACTGTACTTCGAAGGCTCCATGGGCGCCGAAGCCATCAAGAAGCGCCTCGAGGGCTTCGACATGGAAGCGGAAGCCGAGCTCCTTCGCGAGATCATCGAGAACGGCAAGGGCCAGCGCAAGACGCGTGCCCTGAAGCGCCTCAAGGTTGTCAACGCGTTCCTGACCACCACCAACTCCCCGTTGGGCATGGTCCTGGACGCCGTCCCGGTGATCCCGCCGGAACTGCGCCCGATGGTTCAGTTGGACGGTGGCCGCTTCGCGACCTCCGACCTCAACGACCTGTACCGCCGCGTCATCAACCGCAACAACCGCCTCAAGCGCTTGTTGGACCTGGGCGCGCCGGAAATCATCGTGAACAACGAAAAGCGCATGCTGCAGGAAGCTGTGGACTCGCTCTTCGACAACGGCCGTCGTGGCCGTCCGGTGACCGGTCCGGGCAACCGTCCGCTGAAGTCCCTGAGCGACATGCTCAAGGGCAAGCAGGGACGATTCCGCCAGAACCTCCTCGGCAAGCGTGTTGACTACTCGGGCCGTTCGGTCATCGTGGTCGGCCCGCAGCTGAAGCTGCACCAGTGTGGTCTGCCCAAGCAGATGGCGCTGGAGCTCTTCAAGCCGTTCGTGATGAAGCGCCTGGTTGACCTCAACCACGCCCAGAACATCAAGAGCGCCAAGCGCATGGTCGAGCGTTACCGTCCGCAGGTTTGGGACGTTCTCGAAGAGATCATCACCGAGCACCCGGTGTTGCTGAACCGTGCACCTACCCTGCACCGTTTGGGCATCCAGGCGTTTGAACCGCAGTTGGTTGAAGGTAAGGCCCTTCAGCTGCACCCGCTGGTTTGTGCTGCTTTCAACGCCGACTTCGACGGTGACCAGATGGCAGTCCACCTGCCGCTGAGCCCCGAGGCACAGGCAGAGGCCCGGATTCTGATGCTCTCGAGCAACAACATCCTGAAGCCCTCCGACGGCCGCCCGGTTGCCCTGCCTTCGCAGGATATGATCATCGGTCTGCACCACTTGACCACCAAGCGCCTGGACGAGAAGGGCGCCGGTCGTGCGTTCTCCTCGGCCGCCGAGGCGATCATGGCCATGGACCGCGGCGAGCTGCACCTGAACTCGCCGGTGAAGATCCGCGTCACGGGCTTTGTCCCGTCCGCGGAACAGCCGGCTCCGGAAGGCTGGGTTGAGGGCACCGAGGCGCTTATCGAAACCTCGCTGGGTCAGGTGCTGTTCAACGAGACCCTGCCCGCGGACTACCCGTGGGTTGAGCGTGTCGCCGGCAAGGATGCCCTCTCCGAGATCGTCAACGACTTGGCCGAGCGCTACCCGAAGGTGGTTACGGCGGCAACGCTGGACAACCTGAAGGACGCCGGCTTCAAGTGGGCCACCCGCTCGGGTGTCACCGTAGCCATCTCGGACATCACCTCGAACATGGACAAGGCAGCCATCCTTGCACCGTACGAGGTAAAGGCAACCCGCGTGCAGTCCCAGTACGACAAGGGCCTGATTGCGGACTCCGAACGCCGCCAGGACCTGATCGACATCTGGACCAAGGCGACCGACGAGGTTGCCGAGGCAATGCGCGCCGGCATGGAAGAGCTGAACACCATTAACCGAATGGTGACCTCCAAGGCTCGTGGTAACTGGCTGCAGCTGCGCCAGATTGCCGGTATCCGTGGCCTGGTGTCCAACCCTAAGGGCGAGATCATCCCGCGTCCGATCAAGTCTTCGTACCGCGAAGGCCTGTCGGTTCTCGAGTACTTCATCGCTACCCACGGTGCCCGTAAGGGCCTGGCCGATACCGCGCTGAAGACCGCCAACTCGGGTTACCTGACCCGTCGTCTGGTGGACGTCTCGCAGGATGTCATCGTGCGCGAGCTCGACTGCGGCACCAGCCGCGGCCTGAACGTGCCGATTGCCTACACCGACGAAATCGGTACCGTGCGTATGCACGAAACCGTTGAGAACTCGGCGTACACCCGTACGTTGGCCACTGACGTGACCGATGCCTCGGGCACCGTGCTGGCCGAGGGTGGATCCGACGTGGGCGACGTGCTCATCGACGAACTGTTCGCAGCCGGCGTCACCGAGATCAAGGTCCGCTCCGTGCTGACCTGTGAATCGGCCGTTGGAACCTGTGCACTTTGCTACGGTCGTTCCCTGGCCAGCGGCAAGACCGTGGACATCGGTGAGGCAGTGGGCATTATCGCCGCACAGTCCATTGGTGAGCCCGGTACCCAGCTGACCATGCGTACCTTCCACACCGGTGGTGCTGCTTCCGCGGAAGATATCACCCAGGGTCTGCCCCGTATCCAGGAGCTCTTCGAGGCACGTACACCCAAGGGTGTCGCCCCGATCTCCGAGGTTGCGGGTCGTGTCACGATCGAGGACAGCGAAAAGCAGCTCCGCATCGTGATCACCCCGGACAACGGCGACGAAGAGATCGCTTACCCGGTTCTGCGTCGTGCACGTCTGTTGGTCGTCGAGGGCGAGTCCGTCGCCGTTGGCCAGCAGCTGGTTGCCGGTGCCATCGACCCGAAGCAGGTCTTGCGAGTTCTTGGCCCGCGTGAGGCACAGAAGTTCCTCGTCCGCGAAGTCCAGGAGGTCTACCAGTCCCAGGGCGTTGGCATCCACGACAAGCACGTGGAAGTCATCGTTCGCCAGATGCTTCGCCGCATCACCGTCATCGAGTCGGGCGACACCGACTTGCTGCCGGGCGAGCTTGCGGACAAGGCACGCTTCCAGTCGGAGAACCGTAAGGCCGTCTCCGAGGGCAAGCGTCCGGCATCGGGTCGCGACGAGCTGATGGGTATCACCAAGGCCTCCTTGGCCACCGATTCCTGGCTCTCGGCCGCGTCCTTCCAGGAGACCACGCGTGTCCTGACCCAGGCCGCAATGGAAGGCAAGTCCGATCCATTGCTCGGCCTGAAGGAAAACGTCATCATCGGTAAGCTGATCCCGGCCGGCACCGGCCTGGATCGCTACACCCAGGTGAACGTGGAACCGACCGAGGCGGCGAAGGCTTCGCTGTTCACCGGACAGTCCGCTTTCTCCACCGGCATGGACTACGAAGGTCTGGAGCCGGGCCTCAGCCCGGAATTCCACGCCATCGCCATGGATGACTACGATCTCGGCAACGATTTCCGCTAAGGCGTAGTTCTTCTCCCCGGCCGTGCCGGGGAGAAGAGCACGTAACAAGGCCGGCCCGTGCCGCGCTTCCCTTTCCTCGCAAGAGGTGCGGGGGAGTGCGGCACGGGCCGGCCTTTTAGTGCCCGAAATGCGGCATTGCCGTACACGTGCCCCGTCATGGGAACCCGGGCGGCGTCCGGCAGCAGTGTCCATGGACCATGGTTGGGGAGCGGCGATTCCGAGACTGGGTGAAATTACATCTAGTACAAATCTGTGGCCGGTGGACCCACTTTGCCTGCCGGGAGCTCCGGGGAAGGTGCGGGGCTCCGGGTCTTGCCTTGAATGCGCGCAACTGAGCGAGGACAAGTGTCTTGAACCCCAAACCAGTCGCACCTGCAACTAGTGGATAAGTGCCCAATAGATTCCCGCAGTGGTTGCCCGCTGCCAGTTCCAGTTAACGGATGGGGACACTTTGGGGATGGAAAATCCAATTTCGTCTGAGTCGTTGCTCGGGATCCCTGGCCTTGCTCTGCAGGACGTGGGGGATCGAGTCCACAAGGATGATCTTGAAGTGCCCGGCATGGAAGGACGCGTGGCATACCGGGCAGAGCAGTGCACCATTCGAAAGATTTGTCTTGCCGCCGAGGTACCACGGATCGATGTGGTTGGCCTCGCAGCGGTGCGCGGCCATGGTGCAGCCAGGGTTGATGCATCCACGGTCCCTCAGTGCCAGGGCGCGCCGTTGCGCCCGGCTGAAGAAGCGTTGGGTCCGTCCCAGGTCCAGAGGTTGGGACTCAGTGCCCAACACCGCGGGAATCGCGTTGGCGACGGAGGCGAGTCTGCGAGCGTAACCGGCGGAAACCAGGTGCCCGTGGGTGGTGATGCCTGGATCATTGAGTTTTCCGACCAGTGACTCCCATGAAATTGTCACGATCATTTCGATGTTGGGCTTTGCGGGGAGGCCCGGTTCCGTCTCCCCATCCCGGTTGATGGCGAACCGCATGCTGTCGAGAAAGGCCTGAAGCAAATTTCTGGCCTTGTGTCGTTCTCGGGCTTCCGCCAGTGTCTCCCCTGGGAGGACTTCGATGTCGGCCCCCTGCGCGCCGGTCATGATCGGCTGGCCGAGATCGGTGAATCCCGCCCGGGGGCGTTGGTCAATGGGGGTTTCTGGATCAATGGCCCAGGATGGGATGGTTTCCGCATCGGGGGAGAGCGAGGTGCTGGGCAGGCCGGGAAGCGCTGGCTGTCCTTCACCGTCTTGCGTTGCAGTTGGCCCGGCATCGTCAGGGGATTGGGTGCCCGTGCCGAAGGCGGAATGCGGGTTGGCCAGCTGGTCGGCCAGCGTCGAGAGCAATTCGTGCCCCTCGACGCCGGTGCAAAGCTCCCAAATGAATCCACGTGCCCTCTTGCCCTGGAAGCGCAGGCCGAAATTGGTTTCCATCAGTGCCTCGCTGCGTTCGAGTGCGGTTGCATCGAGCTGCGCGGAGAGGTGCCTAAGCAGTTGATCCGTGCCCGTCTGGTTTCGGGCCACGAGGGACTCGGCCAGCTCCGACTCGATTCGACCGAGGGCTTCGTCGGGGTTGGCCTGGGCATCGATGCCGGGTTGGAGCGAGCGCAGCCGGCGGGCGGCACCTGCGACTCGATGAGGGTCCGCCATTCCGTCGTTGAAAACCTTACCCAGATGCTCGAAGCGGGGAGCAATGGCGGCGCCGTTGAACCCGCTGCGGGGAAGGAGCAGGTCGCGGCTGATGAGCCGCTGCCTGGCCTGGCTGTAGGAGAGGTTCAACCGGTCCTTCAGGAAACCGACGGCATCCCGGCAGGGCATCTTGCTGCCGGGTCGGTGGTATTCGTCAGCGGGCAGGGCTGTTGCCCCTCCGACGAAGTCCTCCAGATGGCTGTGCAAATCATGCAGTTCCTCCAGTGGCTTCTCGCACAAGGTGTGGGCGTCGGTCTCCTCGATCTTGCCCGCGGCAACGATTTGTGCGCGGCCCGTGGTTCGGCCAAGATCCTCAGCCAGGAGGGCCAGCAGGAGCGCCCGAACCGCTGAATTCCCGACGTCGTCCGCGATGTCGTCGATGAGTCGCTTGACGAGCGGATTGAGCATGGCCAGCAGGCGCAACTTGTCGTCCGCGGATAGTTCGAACGTGGTGTCGTCCGAGGTGTCCGCGGACGCGAGCCCGGCCGGCAGCAATGCGGCCAGCCCGGCAGTGGTGAGCGCCGCCAGTGATTCCATGTCTCCACCATGGGCCCTTTCCTGGCCCGCCGTGACTGGGCTTGGCAAATATGTGGACAACCTTGGCTAAAAGTGCGGCGTCACCCCGGTGGCCGACTGGTGAATATTCTCGGCATCAACCGGAGACGCCTGGGCGGGATTAAGTGACGTGCACTGCATCCATGTCATGCCTGTGCGCCGGGTTGTCGGCGGAATTCCCGCGATTCGCGGCAAATCCCGCGTTTCCGTGAGGCCGCGCGGAGAGACGCGGCCAAAATGCTTGGCATGCCTCGAGAGTCTCGGTGTCATGGCTGGCCGGATGTGCGTGCTAAGCTAGAGGTAATTGTTTTTCATGTGTGGCAAATGGACACGGTCCGGGTTGCGGGTAGGTTGCGCAACAGATGCCACACTTTCGCACGCCTAAGGTCAATTCCGAAGTCGCTGTGATGAAACGACTATAAACGCAGCGTCTCCAAGCAGTTTGATTGTGGGCGTCGCCGCAGAACAAGAAACCGGAGGACACGAAAGTGCCTACTATTCAGCAGCTGGTCCGCAAGGGCCGCTCGCCGAAGGTCAAAAAGACCAAGGCCCCAGCCCTCAAGGGCAACCCGATGCGTCGTGGCGTATGCACCCGTGTGTACACCACGACCCCGAAGAAGCCGAACTCCGCACTTCGTAAGGTCGCACGCGTGCGCCTTGCAGGTGGCGTTGAAGTGACCGCTTACATCCCTGGTGTTGGTCACAACCTTCAGGAACACTCCATCGTGCTCGTTCGCGGTGGTCGTGTGAAGGACCTTCCGGGTGTGCGCTACAAGATCGTACGTGGTGCCCTCGATACCCAGGGTGTGAAGAACCGTAAGCAAGCTCGTTCTCGCTACGGTGCCAAGAAGGAAGGTAAGTAATGCCTCGTAAGGGCCCGGCGCCAGCGCGCCCCCTCGTCTCGGATCCGGTTTACGGTTCCCCGCTTGTTACCCAGCTGATCAACAAGGTCTTGGTTGATGGTAAGAAGTCCACTGCAGAGCGTATCGTTTACGGTGCACTCGAAGGTGCCTTGGCCAAGAACGGTACCGACCCGGTCGTGACCCTGAAGAAGGCCATGGATAACATCCGCCCGGCCCTCGAAGTTCGCTCCCGCCGTGTCGGTGGCGCAACCTACCAGGTTCCCGTCGAGGTCAAGCCCGGACGCTCCACCGCGCTGGCTCTTCGCTGGCTCGTTGGCTACTCCAAGGCTCGCCGCGAGAAGACGATGATCGAACGTCTCATGAACGAGATCCTCGACGCCTCGAATGGTCTTGGTGCCGCTGTCAAGCGTCGCGAAGACACCCACAAGATGGCAGAGTCCAACAAGGCATTCGCCCACTACCGCTGGTAAAAAGCGTTTAGTCCAGTTGGCGGGATTGATCGCAGATCAGTTCCGCCAACATTTCGGACTTAACCTACAAAGGGAGACATCGTGGCACAGGACGTGCTTACCGACCTAAACAAGGTCCGCAATATCGGTATCATGGCTCACATTGATGCCGGTAAGACCACTACTACGGAACGCATCCTGTTCTACACGGGTGTGAACCACAAGCTCGGCGAAACGCACGATGGTGCCTCGACGACTGACTGGATGGAGCAGGAGAAGGAGCGCGGCATTACTATCACGTCTGCCGCCGTGACCTGCTTCTGGAACAAAAACCAGATCAACATCATTGACACCCCGGGCCACGTTGACTTCACCGTTGAGGTTGAGCGCTCGCTGCGCGTCCTCGATGGCGCCGTTGCCGTGTTCGATGGCAAGGAAGGCGTGGAGCCGCAGTCCGAGACTGTTTGGCGCCAGGCCGACAAGTACAACGTGCCGCGTATCTGCTTCGTCAACAAGATGGACAAGCTTGGTGCCGACTTCTACTTCACCGTAGACACCATCATCAAGCGTCTTGGCGCCAAGCCGCTGGTCATGCAGCTGCCGATCGGCTCCGAGTCAGAGTTCACCGGCGTTGTCGACCTGATGACGATGAAGGCTTTCGTTTGGGAAGGCGACTCCAAGGGTGACGTCACCATGGGTGCCGCCTACGAGACCCGCGAAATTCCGGCCGACTTGCTGGAAAAGGCCCAGGAATACCGCGCCAAGCTGGTTGAGGATGTCGCTGAGGCATCCGACGAGCTCATGGAGAAGTTCCTCGAAGGCGAAGAGATCAGCATTGCTGAACTCAAGGCCGGCATCCGCAAGATGGTTGTCAACTCGGAGATCTACCCGGTCTTCTGTGGTTCCGCCTTCAAGAACCGCGGCGTTCAGCCGATGCTTGATGCCGTTATCGACTTCCTGCCGAATCCGATGGATGTTGGCGCGACGATCGGTCACGATCCGAGGAACGAAGAGATCGAGCTCAAGCGCGAGCCGAATGAAACCGATCCCTTCTCGGCACTTGCCTTCAAGATTGCAACCCACCCGTTCTTCGGCCAGTTGAACTTCATCCGCGTGTACTCCGGCAAGGCAACTCCGGGTACCCAGCTGCTGAACTCGACCAAGCAGAAGAAGGAACGCATTGGCAAGCTCTTCCAGATGCACGCCAACAAGGAAATGCCGGTAGACGAGGTCCACGCAGGCCACATCTACGCAGTCATTGGCCTCAAGGACACCACCACCGGTGATACCTTGTGCGATCCGGCACACCCGATCGTTCTTGAGTCGATGTCCTTCCCCGATCCCGTGATCTTCGTTGCCATTGAGCCGAAGACCAAGGGTGACCAGGAGAAGCTCTCGACTGCGATCCAGAAGCTTTCGGCCGAGGACCCGACGTTCACCGTCTCCCTCAACGAAGACACTGGCCAGACCGAAATCGGCGGCATGGGCGAGCTCCACCTGGACATCCTGGTGGACCGCATGCGCCGCGAATTCCGCGTCGAAGCCAACGTCGGCAAGCCGCAGGTTGCTTACCGCGAAACCATCAAGAAGGCTGTGGAGAAGGTTGACTTCACCCACAAGAAGCAGACCGGTGGTTCCGGCCAGTTCGCAAAGGTCCAGGTCTCGTTCGAGCCCCTGGAAGTTGTTGAAGGTGTCATCTACGAGTTCAAGAACGGCGTAACCGGCGGCCGTATTCCTCGCGAATACATCCCTTCGGTCGACGCAGGTATCCAGGACGCCATGCAGTTCGGCATCCTGGCCGGCTACCCGATGGTGGGCGTCAAGGCGACCCTCCTCGACGGTGCCTACCACGACGTTGACTCCTCGGAAATGGCATTCAAGATCGCCGGCTCCCAGGTGTTCAAGGAAGGCGCACGCCGCGCCCAGCCGATCATCCTCGAGCCGGTCATGGATGTCGAGGTCCGTACTCCCGAGGAGTACATGGGCGACGTCATCGGTGACTTGAACTCCCGCCGTGGCTCCATCGCCTCGATGGAAGACGCAGCAGGCGTCAAGGTCATTCGCGCGACGGTTCCGCTGTCTGAAATGTTCGGTTACATTGGTGACCTGCGTTCCAAGACCCAGGGCCGTGCCGTGTACTCGATGACCTTCTCCAGCTACTCCGAGGTCCCGAAGGCTGTTGCCGACGAGATCATCCAGAAGAACCGCGGCGAGTAATCGTCTAGGACCAACATTGGCCGTGAGCCCGGTTCCCGGGTGAGTGGCCGCACGATGGGGCCGGATCAGAGAAATCCAATCCGGCCCCGTCAGGCCAACTAACGGATCCACAGTAGGATCCCGCAGCTAACCACAATTTAAACATTTCACTAAGCCCCCAGTAGACTTGCATAAGTTCGCCCGCGATCCGAGTGGGCGAGGTACGTCTTCTGTAAACGTTTCTAGGAGGAACCTGTGGCAAAGGCAAAGTTCGAGCGGACCAAGCCGCACGTCAACATCGGCACCATTGGTCACGTTGACCACGGTAAGACCACGTTGACGGCCGCCATTTCGAAGGTGCTTGCTGACAAGTACCCGGATTTGAACGAGCAGCGCGACTTCTCGCAGATTGACTCTGCACCGGAAGAGCGCCAGCGCGGCATTACCATCAACATTTCTCACGTCGAGTACCAGACCGAGAAGCGCCACTACGCGCACGTTGACGCCCCGGGTCACGCTGACTACATCAAGAACATGATCACCGGTGCTGCACAGATGGACGGTGCAATCCTCGTGGTTGCCGCCACTGACGGCCCGATGGCTCAGACCCGCGAGCACGTTCTGCTCGCCCGCCAGGTTGGCGTTCCCTACCTGCTGGTCGCACTGAACAAGTCCGACATGGTTGACGACGAAGAGCTCCTGGACCTCGTGGAAATGGAAGTTCGCGAACTTCTCTCCTCGCAGGGCTTCGACGGCGACGAGGCACCTGTTGTGCGCGTTTCCGGTCTGAAGGCACTCGAAGGCGACCCGGTTTGGGTCAAGGCCGTTGAGGACCTGATGGAAGCTGTCGACAACCACGTGCCGGACCCGGTTCGTGACCGCGACAAGCCGTTCCTGATGCCGGTTGAAGACGTCTTCACCATCACCGGTCGTGGCACCGTTGTTACGGGCCGCGCCGAGCGTGGAACCCTCGCCATCAACTCCGAGGTCGAGATCGTCGGCATCCGCCCGGTCCAGAAGACCACGGTTACCGGTATCGAGATGTTCCACAAGCAGCTCGACGAGGCATGGGCCGGCGAGAACTGTGGTCTGCTGCTTCGCGGCATCAAGCGCGAAGACGTAGAGCGTGGCCAGGTCATCGTGAAGCCGGGTTCCATCACCCCGCACACCGAGTTCGAGGCCAACGTCTACATCCTCTCCAAGGATGAAGGCGGACGTCACAACCCGTTCTACTCGAACTACCGCCCGCAGTTCTACTTCCGCACCACGGACGTCACCGGCGTTATCACCCTGCCGGAAGGCACGGAAATGGTTATGCCCGGCGACAACACCGAAATGTCTGTCGTGCTGATCCAGCCGATCGCCATGGAAGAGGGCCTCGGCTTCGCAATTCGCGAAGGCGGCCGCACCGTTGGTTCGGGACGCGTTACCAAGATCACCGCGTAAGTTTACTTCGCAGATCTTGACCTAACGGTCTAGAAGAGACCCCCGCAGCACTGTTTCGACAGTGCGGCGGGGGTCTTTTCATGTGCCCGCGGACATGTGGAAAACTGCCCGGACATTTATATCCATCAGATAGTTTGAATGCGCTACGCTGTAAGACGCATGCCGAACCGGATCGCCGGGGGGGCGCAAACTCATAGGTGAAGGCAGGAAACCGAGATGGATTGGTTCATCGGGGTCGTCGTGGCGGTGCTCATGTTCTTCGCGGGGCTCTTCCTGGGGAAGCGCCTTTCGGCCACGAGGGAGGCGGCCCGCCGGCCCGCCGCGGTGAAGTCGCCGGATCGCACGGAGCTGGCGGAGGCCTGGCAACTCGGCTTCGACGCGGCCACGCGGGCCACCCATCCCTCGGACGCCCCGGCCGACTTGCCGCTCCCGGAGGCGAATGCACCGGTGGCGCCCGGAGCGGAACGCCGCCAGGCACCGGCCGTCGCGCAACCGTTCTCCCCGGGCGGCCCCGTCTCACCGGTTCCTCCCGAATCCGCGCCGACGATGCGGCCCGCGGCGCCTCCATACGTCCCACCGGTGCCGGTCGACCCGCGGGTGCGGGCACTGCGCAACATCAACATCACGCTGTATGTCGCCGCGCTCCTGCTGGTGGCCTCGGCATCGCTGTTCATCGCCCTCGCCCTGCCTGCGCAGGCCAAGGTCGTGGGCCTGGGCATCGTGGCCCTCGGATTCTACGTCGCGGGACTGGTGATGCATGCGCAAAGCGAGCGACTTCGCCCGGCGGCCGCGGCCTTCACCGCTACCGGACTGGCGCTGATCCCGATGACCGGGTTGGCACACTACCTGCTGCTCTCCGAAACCCCCGGTGCCAGCTGGTTCGCCACCTCCATGGTGGGCACCGCGGCCTTCGTCTATGCCGCGGGACGGCTGCAGTCCAAGGTCGTCGCCGGGCTCGCCACGACCTTCCTGGTCTCCACCGCCTATTCCGGAGGCGCGGTGCTCAACCGCGGGCTGATCTACTACTTCCTCTTCAGCATGCTGCTGGCCACCGCCATCACGCTGGTGGGCTTCCTGCGGCCCCGCTGGATAGCGAACATCTACCTGCAGTCCTTCACGATTGCCCACCGGTACCTGGTTCCCGCGACGGTGCTGGCGGCAGTGCTGTCGGCGGCGGTGCTTGATGCCATGGACTACGCCTGGATTTTTGCGGCGGCTGCCGTGTACTACGCGGTGGCGCTCTTCTCGTCCCCTGCCCGCGAGCGCTTCTGGCATTTGGCCGCGGCCCGTGCGGCGGGGATGTTCAGCATCGGCTCCTTCCTGCATGCTGCCGAGGTGTCCTCGACGGACATCTTCCGCATCATGGCAGCCCTGCTGTTGCTGCAGCTTGTGTTGCTGGCACACCGGGCCGGGCAGTATTCACGCAAGCTGCGGGTGCACCCGCGCCTGGTCAAGCGGGAAACCTGGGTGCTGGTCGCCCTTGCGGGGGTTTGCACCGTCCTGGGGGCCGAGGAATTCCTGCGCGACCCCGGAAGCACCGGCGCCGGGCAGCGGCTGGACCTGAACTGGGCGCTGGCACTGCTGGTGCTCTGCGGACTTGTTGTCGGGGTAAAACTGGGTGGAAACTTCCGCTGGATTTCGCTGGGAGCGGCCGCACTCTCATTCGCCGAACCCGGCGATGGAAGCCAGGGGCGCCAAGGCATCGTGATCGCCGCCGCCGTGATCGCCACCTGGCTGTTGGCGCGCGGAGCCACCGGCAGGGGGCGGCACCTGCTGCGTTGGGCGGCGCGGATCTCCTCCGTCGTTGCGGCCGGGGCGCTGTTCGCCTTCGCCGCGGCGGGGTGGGTGCTGTTGCCAAGGCATTCCGGGATCCTGGGGACCGGCTCCGGTTCCGGCGACTCGGCGGCGCTGGGTAGTGCCATCGAAGTGGCAAGCCTGGTCGGTGTCACGTTGGCGCTGCTCCTTCAGGCGGGATGGGCCGCCGCCGCGCTGCGCAGGAGCGGACCGGTCGGTGCGGTGTCAGGGCCCGCGGGGACGGCCCGTTTCCACGAGGCGGGTGAATCGCTCATCTTTGCCGGGGGAGTTGCATGCGCTTCGGGCACGCTCTGGTTGCTGGCGGCACATATGCGCTGGGGTGGCCCACTGATCCACGCGGACGTGGACAGGAGCGTCGTTGGTTGGAGCACGCTGTTGTGGCTGGGCTACCAGTGGGACCTGATCCTGATGTGGTTGCTGGTTGTCGTAGGGCTTGTTGGTGCCACCTTGGTCCTGGGCCATGGCCGCCCGGCGGCACCGGTTGCCGCGGACAACGCCAAGGGCAAGCCCGCCAGCGGGTCCTCGCCGCGAGCGAAATTGGGCCCTGCCGCCCTCGTTCACCTGGGCGGGTTGGTCGCCCTGGCCGCCGGCCTGGCAATCTCTTCGGACAGGCACCCGTCGTGGATGGTGGAACTTGTTGCGCTGCTGGGACTGGCGTTTGCGGGAATCCGCATCCTGGCGGGCTCCGACACCCGCGTACGTGTCGGCTATGCGGTTCTGGCCCAGGTGCTGTTCTCCGGCACGGCCTGGCATGTCGCGGATCGTTTCCACATGGACGGGCACGGGCAGTACGCGCTCCTGGCCTTCACCATTGCCTTGGCGCAAACCGTGCGCGCGCTGCTGGGCCGGCGCGCCGCCGCGGCGGGGCTGGGCGACCCACGCACCGTCCTGAGCGTTGCTGCGCTGGCGCTGCTGCTGTTGATCCCGGCCGCCTATCTGGCTGACCGGTCCGGCGGACTTGACCAGGCCAGCCTGCTTATTCAGTGCCTGTGCTTGTCGGTCTTCGCCGGAGTGCTCGTGAAGACCCAGGCCGCACGCGCTGCGGCCTTCCGCTATGCGTTCATTCCCGCTGCACTCGGGTTCCTCGGCCTGGTGCTGACTCCTGCCCTCGACGGGGACCTGCGGTCCGGCGGCTGGCTGCCCATCCCGTTGTGGGGCGAGGAAGCGGCGAGCACCATGCTGGTGCTGCTGCTGGTTGGGATCCTGGTGGCGGAACTTCGCGGCGTGGGCGGGGCCGGGTACCGCTGGGTGCGGGCAACGGTGGGGGTGATGTACTGGGTCCCGCTGATCGGAATGCACGGGAGCTCCGAACCCGGATGGCAGGTCATCGCAGGCCTGCTCGGGGCTGCAGGTGTCACGATCTTCGCTGCCACCTGGGGCGTCCCGTTGCTCTTGCTCGGCACCGCGATGCTGGTGCTGCTGGCCTCGCTGCGCGGCGTGGAGCTCATCCACGCCCTGGCCGGGGAACCGGGGAGCGAACCGCTTGACGGCATGATCGGGCTGGGCGCGACCTCTGTCATCCTGTTGATCATGGCGGTCTTCGGCGGGCGCTTTGGCGCGGAGCCGGTGGGCTTCGCGTCGGTGGCCAGACGGGGAACGGGCTGGGGGCCGGCCCACGCGCGGGTGCTCTTTACCTCTTCACTGGCGGCACTGGGCCTGGGCGGATTGCTGGGCCACGTCGATGGCGTGGATCGGTACGTCTATGCCGGGGGATTGATGCTGATGATTGCGGTCTTCGCGGCCGCGGCCCTGGAGGTGCCGGCGCGATGGAAGGAAACCGGATACGAGGTCGCTGCCTTGGCCGGTGCCGCGATCATCCACCGTTGTTGGTGGGTCGGCGTCGACGGGACAAGCTCCTTCGCGGCCTTCTACTACTGGATCATTGTGCTGGCGCTCCTGGCTGTCTACGAGTTTTCGCGCAAACGCGAGCGGAACGCGACAGTCGTCCTGGGCGCCTCCGCAGCGCTGCTGTCGATGGCGGGTCTGGGGACAATTGTTTCCTCCAGCGTGGCCCAGCAGCTGGTGGTCTTGCTGAGCTTCACCGTATTGCTCGTCTTTGGCTTGCTGACCACCCGCAAGATCTTTACCATCTGGGGAGCCGTCGGGGTCGCCGTGGCAGTGCTGTGGTTCCTGCGCGGATTCACTTTCCTCCTGTTGCTGCTCATCGCCGCGGGCCTGATTGCCCTGGCCTTGTGGAAGCTTGGGAAGATGAACAAGGGTGCGCAAAACCAGGCAGCCCCGGGCCACGGGTATCCGCCGGCAGGTGGCGTTGAACCAACTGTCGAAGGCACCAACGCCCCCCACCGGACTGCCGAATTCCCCGGAGGACGGACAGAACCTGGACGCGAGGCGCCGAAGGAGACCCAAGTCCAGGAACCGGGAGCCCAACAGCAGCCAAGCGGCATGCCGTGGATGCGGCCGCGCGGCCAGGACACCGGCGATGAATCACGCTGACCCCGCAAGTGGTGACCGGTGCCCGGTCGGACGCTAGGCTGGCAGCATGAAGTTCTTGATAGTTGTGCTCATCGTGGTGGTAGTCGTCGTGGTCGTCATGCGCGTGCGCAAGCAGTTCTCCAGTGAGATCGCGCGGGCGAAGGACATCCGGCGGGCCAACGGCGACGAACACTAGCCAAGGCGGAAACGCGCAGTGAGCTTGTTCACGCGCCGATGCCCCGGTTACGACACCGGTGCGGATGCTCCGACCGGAATTCCGCCGATTTTCCCTCCTCCGGCACCGCGTGAAGTTCCGTTCGGGACGCCTACGCGCCCGGCGGCCTCCGGCGGGGGAGAAAGCAGATTTGGTGTTTCGGACAGAAACCTGACACACTAGACAAGTTGTTCATGAGTATTTCCATGCTCTGTGTCTGCTGATCGGGAAACCGACACCGGGGCACGGGGTTTCAACCGAGATTGTGTCTCACCCGGGATAATGCCCGGGGCTGGGGAGCAATACAACCGAATTTTTGGAAACATTAACAATGTCCCCCACGTATCCATCGGATTCGTATCGCTTTCAAACGCGACACGCCCGAGCGCGGGGGTCGGGCTTCGGCGGATTGAGGAACCCGGATTTATCCGGATTCAGTTCGATGCGAGGCGTGCCGGTCCACTATTGGACCCGTAGGGCACAGTAACTGTACAGAGAGTGCTAATTAGAAAGAGGCATCACGCCATGGCGGGACAAAAAATCCGCATCCGGCTGAAGTCGTATGACCACGAGGTCATTGACGTTTCTGCCCGGAAGATCGTTGAGACGGTGACGCGCGCTGGCGCAACCGTAGTCGGCCCAGTGCCGCTGCCAACGGAAAAGAACGTGTACTGCGTTATCCGTTCGCCCCACAAGTACAAAGACAGCCGTGAGCACTTTGAAATGCGCACGCACAAGCGTCTGATCGACATCATCGATCCGACCCCGAAGGCCGTAGATTCGCTGATGCGTCTTGACCTGCCGGCGGATGTCAACATCGAAATCAAGCTCTAGGGGAGGTGGCGAGAAAACTATGACCGCAACCCGTAATGTCAAGGGACTGTTGGGCACGAAGCTCGGCATGACCCAGGTTTGGGACGAGAACAACAACCTCATCCCGGTAACCGTCGTACAGGCCGACAGCAATGTCGTCACTCAGCTGCGTAACGCCGAGCGCGATGGCTATGTAGCGGTTCAGATCGGCTACGGCCAGATCGACCCGCGCAAGGTCACCAAGCCGCTGGCAGGCCACTTCGAGGCAGCAGGGGTCACCCCGCGCCGCCACGTCGTTGAACTGCGCACTGCCGACGCCGATTCCTACGCCGCAGGCCAGGAACTCACCGTCGAAATCTTCGCCGCTGGCCAGAAGGTCGACGTCGTCGGAACTTCCAAGGGTAAGGGCTTCGCCGGCGTCATGAAGCGCCACGGCTTCCACGGTGCTCCGGCATCGCACGGTGCTCACAAGAACCACCGTAAGCCGGGCTCCATCGGCGGCGCTTCGACCCCGGGCCGCGTGTTCCAGGGCCAGAAGATGGCCGGTCGCATGGGCGCCGAGCGCGTCACCACGCAGAACCTCACCGTTCACGCAGTGGATGCCGAGAAGAACCTCCTGCTGATCAAGGGTGCCGTTCCCGGCGCCCGCGGCCGCGTCGTTCTCGTGCGCACCGCTGTGAAGGGAGCATAACTAAATGTCTAACGCACTCACCGTCGAGTTCCCTTCGGAGATCTTTGACGTTCAGACCAACGTTCCGCTGCTGCACCAGGTCGTCGTGGCCCAGCTGGCAGCTGCTCGCCAGGGTACGCACAAGACCAAGAACCGCGCCGAAGTTTCCGGTGCCGGTCGCAAGCCGTTCAAGCAGAAGGGCACCGGCCGCGCCCGTCAGGGTTCAATCCGTGCTCCTCACATGACCGGCGGTGGCGTTGTCCACGGTCCGACTCCTCGCGATTACAGCCAGCGCACCCCCAAGAAGATGAAGGCTGCTGCATTGCGCGGCGCCCTGTCTGACCGCGCTCGCAACAACCGCATTCACGTCATTGAAGCCCTGGTTGAAGGCACCACGCCGAACACCAAGGCCGCACTGGCCACCCTGCGCGCTCTGTCCGAGCGCAAGAACCTGCTCGTAGTCATCGAGCGCGCCAACGATGTTGCGGCCCTGTCGGTCCGTAACCTCCCCGAGGTCCACGTCCTGTACGTAGACCAGCTCAACACTTACGATGTGCTGGTTTCCGACGACGTTGTCTTCACCAAGGCCGCTTTTGATGCCCTGGTCCAGAAGGAGGAAGCCAAATGAGCACCTTCTCTAAGGCTCCGCACGATGTGGTCATCGCACCCGTCGTTTCGGAAAAGAGCTACGGTCTGATCGACGAAGGCAAGTACACCTTCCTGGTTGACCCGCGTTCAAACAAGTCGGAAATCAAGAACGCCGTGGAAGCCATCTTCTCGGTCAAGGTTGACTCCGTAAACACCCTCAATCGTGCCGGCAAGCGCAAGCGCACCAAGTTCGGATGGGGGACGCGCAAGGCTACCAAGCGTGCGATCGTCTCCCTGAAGGAAGGCTCGATTGACATCTTCGGCGGTCCGCTTTCCTAAGCGGAGACCACTTTAACGAGGAATTAAACTATGGGAATCCGTAAATACAAGCCGACTACCCCGGGCCTTCGCGGCTCGAGCGTAGCCGACTTCGCAGAAATCACGCGATCAACTCCGGAAAAGTCGCTGCTTCGCCCGCTCCACAAGACTGGCGGCCGCAACAACACCGGTAAGATCACCACTCGTCACAAGGGTGGCGGACACAAGCGCCAGTACCGTCTGATCGACTTCCGTCGTCACGACAAGGACGGCGTGCCGGCAAAGGTCGCTCACATCGAGTACGACCCGAACCGCACCGCCCGCATTGCGCTTCTTCACTACATTGATGGCACCAAGCGTTACATCATTGCACCGAACAAGCTCTCCCAGGGTGACACCATTGAGGCCGGCGCAAACGCCGACATCAAGCCCGGCAACAACCTGCCGTTGCGCAACATCCCGGTGGGTACTGTTATCCACGCTGTGGAGCTGCGTCCCGGTGGCGGTGCCAAGATGGCTCGTTCCGCAGGTGCCTCGGTTCAGCTGGTGGCCCGTGAGGGTCGCTTCGCTCAGCTGCGTTTGCCGTCCGGCGAAATCCGCAACGTTGACGTGCGCTGCCGCGCAACCGTCGGCGAGGTCGGAAACGCCGAGCAGTCGAACATCAACTGGGGAAAGGCCGGCCGTATGCGCTGGAAGGGCGTTCGCCCGACCGTGCGTGGCGTTGCCATGAACCCTGTTGACCACCCGCATGGTGGTGGCGAAGGCAAGACGTCCGGTGGCCGTCACCCGGTCAACCCGAACGGCAAGCGCGAAGGACGCACTCGTCGTCCGAACAAGGACAGCGACAAGATGATTGTCCGCCGTCGCCGTACCGGCAAGAACAAGCGATAGGAGCCTGGAAACATGCCACGCAGCCTGAAGAAAGGCCCCTTCGTCGATCAGCACCTTTTTGTTAAGGTCGCTGCTGAGAACGAAAAGGGCACCAAGAACGTCATTAAGACGTGGTCCCGCCGTTCGATGATCATCCCCGACATGCTCGGGCACACGATCGCCGTACACGACGGACGTAAGCACATCCCCGTGTTTGTCACCGAGTCGATGGTCGGGCACAAGCTCGGCGAGTTCAGCCCGACCCGGACGTTCCGCAGCCACGTGAAGGACGACAAGAAGGGCAAGCGCCGCTAACCCGCAAGGGTTTAGCGAGTGCTTAGCACTTCTTCGAGAGACGAGAGAAGGAAAGCAATGGAAGCCAAGGCAATTGCGCGCCATATCCGCGTGACGCCTATGAAGGCCCGGCGCGTCGTCAACCTTGTTCGTGGCAAGCAGACGAACGAAGCACTGGCGATCCTGAAGTTTGCCCCGCAGGCAGCTTCAGAGCCAGTGTTCAAGGTTGTAGCATCGGCAGTGGCTAACGCCCGTGCCGCCGCAGACCGCGAGGGTGTCGCGTTCAACGAAGACGAGCTGTTCATCAGCGAAGCGTTTGTTGACGAGGGTCCGACCATGAAGCGGTTCCAGCCGCGTGCTCAGGGTCGGGCATACCAAATCAAGAAGCGCACGAGCCACATCACTGTGGTCGTCGCAACCCCTAAGAAGGGTGGGGAAGAGTAAATGGGACAGAAGGTTAACCCGCATGGGTTCCGACTCGGTATCACTACCGACCATGTTTCGCACTGGTTCGCCGACAGCACCAAGGTCGGTCAGCGTTACAAGGACTTCGTAAAAGAAGACATCCGTATCCGCGAACTGATGACCGTTGGCATGGAACGCGCCGGCATCGCCCGCGTGGAGATCGAGCGTACCCGTGACCGTGTTCGTGTGGATATCCACACCGCACGTCCCGGCATCGTTATCGGTCGCCGCGGCGCCGAAGCCGACCGCATCCGCGGCGAGCTCGAAAAGCTCACCGCCAAGCAGGTTCAGCTGAACATCCTCGAGGTCAAGAACCCCGAGATCGAAGCCCAGCTTGTTGCCCAGGGCATTGCCGAGCAGCTTGCTTCGCGTGTGGCTTTCCGCCGCGCGATGAAGAAGGCCATGCAGTCGGCAATGCGCGCAGGTGCCAAGGGCATCCGCGTACAGTGCTCCGGTCGTCTTGGCGGTGCAGAAATGTCCCGCAAGGAGTTCTACCGCGAAGGCCGTGTGCCGCTGCACACCCTGCGTGCGAACATCGACTACGGCAAGTTCGAAGCCAAGACCACCTTCGGCCGCATCGGCGTGAAGGTCTGGATCTACAAGGGCGACGTCACTTCCAAGGAACTGGCAGCCCAGGCTGCTGCAGCTCCGGCCCGCGGCCGCGGCGATCGTCCGGGTGGACGTCCGGGTGGACGTCCCGAAGGTGGCGAGCGTCGTCGTCGCCCCGAGCGCAACGCCGCTCCAGGTGCAGAAGCAGCTCCGGCTGTCGAGGCTCCTGCAGCAGCAGTTGCAGAAGGAGGACAGGCTTAAATGCTTATCCCACGCCGAGTAAAGTACCGCAAGCAGCACCACCCCAATCGGAGTGGCGCAGCTTCGGGCGGTACCACGGTAGCCTTCGGTGAGTACGGTATCCAGGCCCTTACACCGGCCTACGTTACCAACCGCCAGATCGAGGCAGCTCGTATCGCAATGACCCGCCACATCAAGCGTGGCGGCAAGGTCTGGATCAACATTTATCCGGACCGTCCGCTGACGAAGAAGCCTGCCGAAACCCGCATGGGTTCCGGTAAGGGTTCGCCGGAATGGTGGGTCGCAAATGTAAAGCCGGGACGGGTTCTCTTTGAACTCTCCGGTGTCAGTGATGAGGTAGCACGCGAGGCACTGCGCCTTGCAATCCACAAGCTGCCGTTGAAGGCACGCATTGTGCGTCGCGAAGGTGGTGAATAGGAATGGCAATCGGATCCAAGGATCTAGCAACCGAAGCACTGGACGGCTTTGATAACGCCCGTCTGGTCGAGGAGCTTAAGAAGGCCAAGGAGGAGTTGTTCAACCTCCGTTTCCAGTCGGCTACCGGCCAGCTCGAATCGCATGGCAACCTGAAGACTGTCAAGCGCGATATCGCTCGCATCTACACGGTGCTGCGCGAACGCGAGCTGGGCATTCGTCCGGACGTTGTTGTCCCAGTAGAGGAAGCCACGAAGGCCAAGAAGTCTTCGAAGAAGGCCGAAGCTGCTGAAGCAACTGAGGAAGCCAAGTAATGAGCGAGAAGGAGAACGTCGTGGATGCAGCCGCAGAGCGCAACGACCGCAAGACCCTCCGCGGGTACGTGGTTTCCGACAAGATGCAGAAGACCATCGTCGTTGACGTCGAGGACCGTGTAAAGCACGCCCTCTACGGCAAGGTCATGCGTCGCAACAAGAACGTCAAGGCTCACGACGAAGAGAACAGCGCCGGCATCGGCGACCTCGTTCTCATCGCCGAGACCCGCCCGCTGTCTGCCGACAAGCGCTGGCGCCTCGTGGAAATCCTCGAAAAGGCCAAGTAAGCCCTCTCGCTGGTTTTCACTCTGACGTGAACCAAGCAAGACACCCCGGAACCGCTGGACTATCCAGCCGGTGCCGGGGTGTTTTGCGTTTCCGCCCATGTCACGCAGGTAGCATGGGTGGCCGGGGGAGAGCCGGAGCTGTCGCCGCAGCGACGTAGTTGCATGAACGGGGGACCACCAATGGCAAGGGAGCGGACGGGGGAGTCGTCGGATCTGCGTGTGCCGCTGTCGCGGAGCCTGCTGGCAGTGTCGGTTCCCGGGGTGTTCCTGGCCGTGTTGCCGCACCTGTCGATCGGCTCCTCCGGGATCCTGGCGGTGCTCCAGGCGCTACTGCCGTTGCTGTTTCTCGCGACGCTGGGGCTGTGCGTGGTGCTGGCGTTCCGCCGCTACTTCGCCCCGGCCGTGGTGCTCCTGGTCCTTGCCGCTACGTCAATGGTTCCGGTTCTCGCGCCGTCAGCCGGAACGACGTGCAGCCCGGGTGCGCCGCTGACGGTGGTGTCACTCAATGCCGCGCGCGGCCACGCCGATGCGTCGTCTCTCGCGGCGGTGATCGGTGAATCGGACCCGGACATTCTTGTGCTTGTCGAAGCCGGCGAGCCGCAGCTCAAGGCGCTGGAGGCCGAAGTCCCGGGCTGGGCCTACGTCCACCGGACCGGCGAGGTGTTCACCGGCGGCAGCGTTGACACCGTGATCCTCTCCAGGCACCCGCTGCGAGAGGAAACGCCGGCGGTGCTGCAATCGCAGGGCGCACTCTTCGATGCGCCGGTGGCCGTCATAGAGCATCCGGAGGCAGGGCGAATTCGGGTGGCGGGGATCCACCCGGCGCCGCCGACCCACGCGCCGTCGTCCTGGGCGGGTTCCCTGCGCCGCCTCGCTGCCTGGAAAGCGGAACACGCGGGCATGCCGCTGGTCCTGGCGGGGGACTTCAACGCCACGACCGCGCACCCCCAATTCCGGACGTTGGCCGCGGGCCTCGTCGATGCCTCCCCGGCGTGGGGGCCATGGGCGGCAGGCACCTGGCCCGCCGATTCGGCCATTCCGGCATTCGCGGGCATCGACCACGTCCTGGCGCGCGGGCTCGCGGTGCGCGCCGCCGAACGCTTTTCCGTATCCGGCACCGACCACCACGGCATCGTCGCGCACCTGTCTTCCTGCCGGTGACCGACAGCCCGCGATGGGTGCCGGATCCAGGGGGTTCGTGTGAGCAACGACCCCCGGTTTCCCCTTAGCACACGGTTTCGGGATCGCGCATCTTTGCGGTAGACTTTATTTTCTGTGCGCGTTATGTATGGGGACTATCCACCTCCTGCCTGACGCATAGTGCGGCCGGACGGTTTTTTACGGGCCCGAAAGTCGTGCGGCATAGCTCTGAGCCTAAGCCTCGGCCCTGCTTCCCCAGCATCATGTTGTTGCGCACTCGTGCGTTGCGAACAGCGGTGTATGGAGGTGGGGGTAAGCAGAAGCTGAGATGGACCATATCCGTTCCGCAAGGCTCCCTAGGAGAACCAGCGAGACGACAGGAGTAAAAAGTGATTCAGCAGGAATCGCGACTGAAGGTTGCCGACAACACCGGTGCTAAGGAAATCCTTACCATTCGTGTTCTCGGTGGCTCTGGCCGTCGCTATGCAGGCATCGGCGACGTAATCGTCGCCACCGTCAAGGATGCAATCCCGGGCGGAAACGTAAAGAAGGGTGACGTCGTCAAGGCTGTCATCGTTCGCACCAAGAAGGAACGTCGCCGCGTCGACGGTTCCTACATCAAGTTCGACGAGAACGCAGCTGTCATCCTCAAGGCTGACGGCGAGCCCCGCGGTACCCGTATTTTCGGTCCGGTGGGTCGTGAACTTCGCGACAAGAAGTTCATGAAGATCGTTTCCCTGGCTCCGGAGGTACTGTAACCATGGGTGCAAAGATTAAGAAGGGTGACCTCGTTCAGGTCATCGCCGGTTCCGACCGCAACAAGCAGGGCAAGGTGCTGAAGGTATTCCCGGCAGCACAGCGCGTTCTTGTTGAGGGCGTCAACCGCGTCACCAAGCACACCAAGGCCGGCCAGACCGAGCGTGGCACGCAGACCGGTGGCATTGAGGTCGTTGAGGCCCCGATGCACATCTCGAATGTCGCAATCGTTGACCCGGAAACCAAGAAGCCGACCCGCGTTGGCTTCCGCGAGGAAACCGTGGAGAAGAACGGCGTGTCCAAGACCGTCCGTGTTCGCTTCGCCAAGTCTTCCGGAAAGGCACTGTAATGACTGAAGCAGCTGTGAACATCCAGCCTCGCCTTAAGGCCAAGTACAACGCCGAAATCCGCGAAACCCTGACGAACGAGTTCAACTACGCCAACCCGATGCAGGTCCCGGGCCTGGTCAAGGTTGTTGTGAACATGGGTGTCGGCGAAGCCGCCAAGGACTCCAAGCTCATCGAAGGCGCAGTTCGCGACCTCACCGCCATCACCGGCCAGAAGCCGTTGGTTACCAAGGCACGCAAGTCGATCGCACAGTTCAAGCTGCGCGAAGGCATGCCCATTGGTACCCACGCCACTCTGCGCGGAGATCGCATGTGGGAATTCGTGGACCGTTTGGTTACGCTGGCACTGCCGCGTATCCGTGACTTCCGTGGCCTGAGCCCGAAGCAGTTCGACGGCAACGGCAACTACACCTTCGGTCTCACGGAACAGTCCATGTTCCACGAAATCGATGTTGATTCCATCGACCGCGTTCGCGGCATGGACATCACCGTAGTGACCACCGCGAAGACCGACGACGAAGGCCGCGCCTTGCTCAAGGCCCTGGGCTTCCCGTTCAAGACCGCCAACTAGATCAACTACGTTGCAGGTCCGCGCTTGCGCGGAAACCGTAGCGAGGAAGGGCAGAAGCCCAAATGACAATGACAGATCCTGTCGCAGATATGCTGACTCGTCTGCGCAACGCCAACTCGGCTTACCACGACACGGTTTCCATGCCGTCGTCCAAGCTGAA
Organism: Paeniglutamicibacter sp. GQ140; assembly: GCF_059759235.1. Taxonomy (NCBI): domain Bacteria; kingdom Bacillati; phylum Actinomycetota; class Actinomycetes; order Micrococcales; family Micrococcaceae; genus Paeniglutamicibacter; species Paeniglutamicibacter sp. GQ140. Next base: position 410,337 of record NZ_JCAXDW010000002.1, on the reverse strand, counting down.
GGTACGCGTTGCCCAGATCCTGAAGGAACAGGGCTACATCGCCTCGTTCGTTGAGGAAGCAGCAGAGGTTGGCAAGAAGCTGACCATCACCCTGAAGTTCGGCCCGAGCCGCGAGCGTTCAATCGCTGGCGTTCGCCGTATTTCGAAGCCGGGCCTGCGTGTATACGCAAAGTCCACCAACTTGCCGCACGTCCTTGGTGGCCTCGGCATTGCAATCCTGTCCACGTCCTCCGGTCTGCTTACCGACCGCCAGGCAGCCAAGAAGGGTGTAGGTGGGGAAGTCCTCGCCTACGTCTGGTAACGGGAAAGGGAGAAAGAAACCATGTCACGTATTGGACGTCTTCCGATCACTGTTCCTGCCGGCGTCGAGCTCAAGATTGATGGCGACGTTGTCTCCGTCAAGGGCTCCAAGGGCGAACTGACCCACACCGTACCCAGCCCGATTGCAGTGGTTCTCGAAGAGAACACCGTAACCGTGTCGCGCCCGAACGACGAGCGCGATTCGCGTTCGCTGCACGGCCTGACCCGCACCCTGATCGAGAACATGATCATCGGTGTCACCGCTGGCTACGAAAAGAAGCTCGAAATCCACGGTACCGGTTACCGCGTTGTGGCAAAGGGTTCGAACCTTGAGTTCGCCCTGGGTTACTCGCACCCGGTGGTTGTCGAAGCTCCCGAGGGCATTGCCTTCGCGCTCGACGGCAACACCAAGATCACCGTCTCGGGTATCAACAAGCAGCAGGTTGGCGAAGTTTCCGCCAACATCCGCAAGCTCCGCAAGCCTGACCCGTACAAGGGCAAGGGTGTTCGGTACGCTGGCGAAATCATCCGCCGCAAGGTCGGAAAGGCTGGTAAGTAACCATGGCTCTGGGAATCAAGGGTAAGAGCAAGGCAGCCGCACGCGGCCGCCGCCACTTGCGCGTCCGTAAGCGCATCACCGGCACCGAGGTGCGTCCGCGCCTGGTCGTCAACCGCTCGGCACGCCACATCTTCGTCCAGATCGTAGACGACAGCAAGGGCATCACCGTTGCCTACGCGTCGACGATGGAAGCCGACTTGCGCGCATTCGATGGTGACAAGACCGCCAAGGCCAAGCGCATTGGCGAGCTCGTCGCCGAGCGCGCCAAGGCTGCAGGCATCGAATCCGTGGTCTTCGACCGCGGCGGCAACAAGTACCACGGTCGCGTGGCTGCTGTTGCTGACGGTGCACGCGAAGGTGGGCTGGCACTGTGAGCGAAGCAACTAACAAGAAGGAAACTCAGGTGTCTGAAGCTACTGAGGCAGCCTCGACTGCTGCTGCTCCTGCCACGGACAAGGCCGGCGCCGCTCGCGGCGAAGGCCGTGGACGCGGCGGCGAAGGCCGTGGACGTGGCGAGGGTCGTGGCCGTGGCCGCGACTCGAAGGACAGCCGCAACGAAGACAAGGACAAGTTCCTTGAGCGCGTTGTAGCAATCAACCGCGTATCCAAGGTCGTCAAGGGTGGTCGTCGCTTCAGCTTCACCGCACTTGTCGTCGTGGGTGACGGCAACGGTCTCGTTGGCGTCGGCTACGGCAAGGCCAAGGAAGTTCCGGCAGCTATCGCCAAGGGCGTTGAAGAAGCCAAGAAGTCCTTCTTCCGCGTTCCCCGCGTCGGCACCACCATCCCGCACCTGGTGCAGGGTGAAGCCGCTGCCGGCGTCGTTCTCCTCCGTCCGGCCGCCCCGGGTACCGGCGTTATCGCCGGTGGTCCGGTTCGCGCCGTCCTGGAATGCGCTGGCATCCACGATGTTCTGTCGAAGTCCATGGGCTCGACCAACCAGATCAACATTGTTCACGGCACCGTTGCCGCGCTGAAGGCCCTTGAAGAGCCTGCAGCCGTCGCAGCCCGCCGTGGACTGCCGTTGGACGAGGTTGTCTCGGCTCAGATGCTGCGCAACATCCAGAACCAGAAGGCAGGTGCGTAAGTAGTGGCGAAGAATTTTGTCCCTAGCGACGCAAATCTGGCAATCACCCAGATCAGGTCCATCATTGGTGTAAAGCAGAACCAGCGCGATACCCTTCGCTCGCTTGGCTTGAAGCGCATCGGACACACCGTGTTCCGTACCGCTGATGCAGTGACCGTTGGCATGATCAACACGGTTCCGCACCTCGTAAAGGTTGAGGAGGCGAAGTAATCATGGCTGAAAAAGAAAACGCACTGAAGGTACACCACCTGCGTCCGGCCGAAGGTTCCAAGAAGGCCAAGACCCGTGTGGGTCGTGGTGAGGGATCCAAGGGTAAGACCGCGGGTCGCGGTATGAAAGGCACCAAGGCGCGCTACCAGGTCAAGGCCGGCTTCGCCGGTGGCCAGTTGCCGCTGCACATGCGCCTTCCGAAGCTTCGCGGCTTCAAGAACCCGTTCCGCGTCGAGTTCCAGGTTGTTAACCTGGACAAGATCTCGGAGCTGTTCCCCGAAGGTGGCGAAGTCACCGTTGAGGCACTGATCGCGAAGGGCGCCGTTCGCAAGAACGAGCCCGTCAAGGTCCTTGGCTCGGGCGAACTGACCGTCAAGGTCGACGTAAAGGTCAACGCCTTCTCGTCCTCCGCAGCGGAAAAGATCGTCGCAGCCGGCGGCTCTGCAGTAGAGCTCTAAGCTACGTGATCTCTTGATCACACAGTGAGAAGGGGTGGACCCGGGAATTCGCATTGCGGATTCCCGGGACCACCCCTTTTTTTCTTCCTTCCTCACAGCCCTGGGACGGCCGGCATCCACTGGACGCCGAGAACGCGATCCCGGGGTGCCTCTCCGCTGAATATATCGATCAGCCGGGAAATGATTACAGTCTTTGCCGCGGCGCATTTGGCGAGTAACGCTGACCACCCGCTAGAATCGATAGGTCAACCCCCGGGTATGCCGGGCCACCATCACTCAGGAGGACGCTTGTTCGCCGCCATTGCCCGGGTATTCCGGACGCCTGACCTGCGACGCAAGTTGTTGTTCACGCTCGCCATCATCGCGATCTACCGCGTGGGTGTCTATATCCCTGCTCCCGGTGTGGACTACTCGAACGTCCAGCAGTGCCTAGCCGCGGGTAACACCACCGGCGGGCTGTACCAGTTCGTGAACCTGTTCAGTGGCGGTGCGCTGCTGCAGGTCTCGATCTTCGCCATGGGCATCATGCCGTACATCACGGCCTCGATCATCATCCAGCTGCTGCGCGTGGTGATCCCTCGCTTCGAGGAGCTGCACAAGGAAGGCCAGTCCGGGCAGGCGATCCTGACCCAGTACACCCGGTACCTGACCATCGCGCTGGGCCTGCTTCAGGCCACCACGCTGGTTTCGCTGGCACGCAGCGGGATGCTTTTCCCCTCCTGCCAGCTGCCGATCGTCCCGGATGACAGCCTCTGGGTCATCGTGCTGATGATCTTCACGCTTACCGCCGGAACCGGCCTGATCATGTGGATGGGCGAACTGGCCACCGAGCGCGGCGTCGGCAACGGCATGTCGCTGTTGATCTTCGTCTCCATCGCCTCGGGCTTCCCCTCGGCCATGGGCGCCATCGCCACCTCGCAGGGCTGGGGCGTCTTCATCGGCGTCATCCTCATCGGCCTCGCCGTGATTGCCCTGGTTGTCTTCGTGGAACAGTCCCAGCGCCGCATCCCGGTGCAGTACGCCAAGCGGATGATCGGGCGCCGCACCGTCGGCGGGACCTCGACCTACATCCCGATCAAGGTCAACATGGCCGGGGTCATCCCGGTGATCTTCGCGTCCTCGATGCTGGCGCTGCCGACCATGCTGGTCTCGTTCAACACGCGCGCCGACGGCACGCTGCCGGACTGGGCCCTGTGGGTGCAGACGAACTTCTCCGGTTCCTCCCCGCTCTACATGGTGGCCTACACGCTGCTGACCATCGGATTCACCTACTTCTACGTCGCGATCACGTTCAACCCGACCGAGGTTGCCGACAACATGAAGCAGTACGGCGGATTCATCCCGGGCATCCGCGCCGGACGCCCCACGGCCGAGTACCTCGAGTACGTCCTCAGCCGCATCACGTTCCCCGGTGCCATTTACCTGGCATTCGTGGCCCTGATTCCGTTGATCGCCTTCGTGCTGATCAACGCCGATCAGAACTTCCCATTTGGCGGCACCTCGATCCTCATCATGGTTGGTGTGGGTCTTGAGACCGTCAAGCAAATCAACGCACAAATGCAGCAGCGACACTACGAAGGACTTCTGCGATGACAAGACTGTTGATCATTGGACCACCCGGCGCCGGCAAGGGCACCCAGGCGGACCGCATCTCCGAGCGCCTCAACGTTGTGGCCATCTCCACCGGTGACATCTTCCGCGCCAACGTCAAGGGCGGCACCCCGCTGGGCGTCGAGGCCAAGAAGTACATCGACGCCGGCAACTTCGTTCCCGACTCGGTCACCAACTCGATGGTCCGCGACCGCCTGTCCCAGGACGACGTCAAGGACGGCTTCCTGCTGGACGGCTACCCGCGCACCAGCGCCCAGGTCGACGAGCTGGACTCGATCCTGGCCGACGCCGGGGTGGAACTCGACGCAGTGCTGCAGCTGACCGCCGACGACGACGAACTCGTCGCCCGCCTGCTCAAGCGCGCGGAGATCGAGGGCCGCGCCGATGACAACGAAGAGGTCATCCGCCACCGCCTGGGCCTGTACCACGAGGAAACCGCAGTCGTGGTCAACCGCTACCAGGAGCGCGGCATCGTGCGCCTGGTCGACGGCATCGGTGAAATCGACGAAGTCACCAACCGCGTCATGGACGCGCTGGGACAGAACGTCTAAGTAGCTTGCACACGCGCAAACCGCGGGGATCGGCACACCAGTGCCTGCATCCCCGCGGTTTTTGCGCTAACGACGCAGAGAAAATTCCTTGAAAGGGGAACCACACCATGGCTTTCGGCCAACCCAAAATCGAGTACAAGACCAACCCGCAGATCCTGAAGATGCGTGAAGCCGGTTTGGTGCTGGCCGAGGCATTGGACGAGGCAGTGGCAGCCGCACAGATCGGCGTGACCACCGCGCACGTCGACGAGGTCTTTGCCTCGGTGCTCGAACGCCATGGCGCAAAGTCCAACTTCAAGGGCTACCACGGCTTCCCCGCCACCATCTGCGCCTCCGTCAACGACGAGGTCGTCCACGGCTTCCCCAGCCAGTACGAGCTCAAGGACGGCGACGTGCTGAAGATCGACGGCGGAGCCATCATCGACGGCTGGCACGCCGACTCGGCACGCACCGTCATCCTGGGCACCGCCGACCCGGAAGACCAGCGCCTGTCCGACATCACCCAGGAAGCCATGTGGCGGGGGATCGCCGCCCTGGCAGAGGCCCGCTTCGTGGGCCAGATCGGCGATGCCATCGACGACTTCGTCTCCGGAGTGCCGGGCAAGCCGCTGGGCATCCTGGAGGACTACGTGGGCCACGGCATCGGTTCGGAAATGCACCAGGCCCCGGACGTGCTCAACTACCGCACCGGGCACCGCGGGCCCCGGGTGAAGCCGGGCCTGTGCCTGGCCATCGAACCGATGCTGGTGCGCGGGGGACTTGAGACCAAGGTGCTCGAGGACGACTGGACCGTCGTCACCGTTGACGGCGCCCGCGCCTCGCAGTGGGAGCACTCGGTTGCCGTTCACATGGGCGGCATCTGGGTGCTCACGGCCCATGACGGGGGAGTGGCGGGCCTCGCCCCCTTCGGCGTAACGCCTTCCCCGATCGTTTCCTGATGTTCCGTGCAGCGCCCGCGCGCGGGTGCTGCACGGAAAAATGTGGTGGATCTAACAAATCGAGCCGGTCAAGGGATTTCCCTTTAAGCCTCCCAGCGCGTAGGCTTGACTGTTGGTTGTCTGTTCCTTGGTGCCCAAAAGCTCGCGCTTAGGGTGCCTCTGTTATTGATGGCCAAGACCATAAACCTGTCGGTGGCAAAAGCCGCCGGCAACAAAAGTTAGCGGAGGATATGGCCAAGAAAGAGGGTGTCATCGAGGTAGAAGGCACCGTGTCAGAGGCACTGCCCAATGCGATGTTCCGTGTTGAGCTGCCCAACGGGCACGTTGTACTTGCAACTATCTCGGGAAAGATGCGTCAGCACTACATTCGAATCCTCCCTGAGGATCGCGTAGTGGTGGAACTCAGTCCGTATGACCTCAACCGCGGACGTATCGTTTACCGCTACAAGTAAAGATTTTTGTTCTCCTTCCCTTGGGACGGGCGACAAAGGAATTTACGCTCCACTTGAAACCGCAACCGCAAAAGGACAAAGCCTTGAAGGTTAACCCTAGCGTGAAGCCGATCTGCGATAAGTGCAAGGTGATCCGTCGTAATGGCGTGGTCATGGTGATCTGCGAAAACCCACGCCACAAGCAGCGTCAGGGCTAATTTCCCTCACGGGAAATCCTGCGCGTAGTAAAAGTAATTGGCAGCACAGCATCCACCGCGCGATGCATACCCACGGCACGGAGGCCGTGGACTGGGAACACCCAGGAATGTGCTGCTTTAGACCTCCGCACATCGAAAGGTAGACAGCATATGGCTCGTCTAGCTGGCGTAGACATCCCGCGCGAAAAGCGCGTGATCATTGCGCTCACCTACATTTACGGCGTGGGCAAGACCCGTGCAGAACAGACCATCGCCGAGACCGGGATCAACCCGGACACTCGCGTGAAGGATCTGACCGACGCTGAGCTGGTTCAGCTGCGTGACTTCATTGAAGGCAGCTTCAAGGTTGAGGGTGACCTCCGCCGTGAAGTGGCAGCTGACATTCGCCGCAAGGTTGAGATCGGCTCCTACGAAGGCATCCGCCACCGCAAGGGCCTGCCGGTCCGCGGTCAGCGCACCAAGACCAACGCTCGTACCCGCAAGGGCCCGAAGCGCACCGTCGCCGGTAAGAAGAAGACCCGCTAAATCTAGCGGTCGTCACTAAGCCAATTTTCTCGTAGGAGTAAGCATGCCCCCCAAGACTCGTGGAGCGGTCCGCAAGCCGCGTCGCAAGGACAAAAAGAATATCGCGCTCGGACAGGCGCACATCAAGAGCACCTTTAACAACACCATCGTTTCCATCACGGATCCGAACGGTGCTGTAATCTCGTGGGCCTCGGCCGGCGAGGTTGGCTTCAAGGGCTCGCGTAAGTCGACTCCGTACGCCGCACAGATGGCCGCCGAGGCCGCTGCAAAGCGCGCACAGGAGCACGGTCTTCGCAAGGTTGACGTTTTCGTCAAGGGCCCGGGCTCGGGACGCGAAACCGCGATCCGCTCGCTGCAGGCTGCTGGCCTTGAGGTCGGGTCCATCCAGGACGTTTCCCCAAGCGCTCACAACGGCTGCCGCCCGCCAAAGCGTCGCCGCGTCTAAAAATGACTGTCTGGCTTTGATGCCGCCGCGTCTTTCTCCCGCAAGGGAGTTGGGCGCGGCGGCATGATCGCCACGGCTAGCCAGACCGAACCAGACGAACGCCGACGAGGCATACGTCGTTTCCACCCCCTGTGTTGCGTCATATAGCGGACGCTCGCTGAAAGGAAATGTAAGTGCTCATTGCACAGCGCCCTACCCTGACCGAAGAAGTCGTAGCGGAGAACCGCTCCCGTTTCGTAATTGAACCGTTGGAGCCAGGCTTCGGCTACACCCTGGGCAACTCGCTTCGCCGTACCCTTCTCTCCTCCATTCCTGGTGCAGCTGTCACCAGTGTGCGGATCGACGGCGTACTGCACGAGTTCACCACCGTAGCCGGTGTGAAGGAAGACGTCACCGAGCTGATTCTGAACATCAAGAATCTCTCTGTGTCCTCCGAACATGACGAGCCGGTCGTCGCCTACCTGCGCAAGCAGGGCCCGGGCGTCGTCACCGCAGCCGACATCACCCCGCCAGCCGGCGTGGAATTCCACAACCCGGACCTGCACATCGCGACGTTGAACGCGAAGGGCAAGTTCGACATGGAACTGACCATCGAGCGTGGCCGCGGCTATGTTTCTGCAGCGCAGAACAAGAACGTGGACGCCGAGATCGGTCGCATCCCTGTGGATTCGATCTACTCGCCGGTACTCAAGGTGACCTTCCGCGTGGAGGCCACCCGTGTCGAGCAGCGCACCGACTTTGACAAGCTCATCGTCGATGTCGAGACCAAGGATTCGATGGCCCCGCGCGATGCAGTTGCATCTGCCGGCACCACCCTGGTTGAACTGTTCGGACTGGCTCGCGAGCTGAACACCGCCGCTGAAGGCATCGAGATCGGCCCGTCCCCGACGGACGCCGCCCTCGCAGCCGACATGGCGTTGCCGATCGAGGACCTCGAACTGACCGTTCGCTCGTACAACTGCCTCAAGCGTGAGGGCATCCACTCCGTGGGTGAACTCGTTGCACGCTCCGAGGCCGACCTGATGGACATCCGTAACTTCGGTGCGAAGTCCATCGACGAGGTCAAGGCGAAGCTGATCGATTTGGGTCTGGCCCTGAAGGATTCCCCTCCGGGCTTCGATCTTGCAGCACGTGCCGCCGCCATTGGCGACGATGACGTCTACGGTGACGAAGAAGTCTAAGACTTCTTGGCCCACCAGCTATAGAACTTAAACCTTTGCGCCCGGGATCCCCCGGGGCACCGGGCGCAAAGGCCACCATAATAGGAGAACACTATGCCTACCCCTCCCAAGGGTCCGCGTCTCGGCGGCAGCGCAGCTCACGAGCGTTTGATGCTCGCGAACCTGTCCGCGCAGCTGTTCGAGAACAAGTCCATCACCACCACGCTGACCAAGGCCAAGCGCCTTCGTCCGCACGCAGAGCGCCTGATCACCTTCGCCAAGCGCGGAGACCTGGCCTCGCGTCGCCGCGTCCAGGCAGTCATTGCCTCGCGCAGCCGCACCAACAAGTCGATCGTTCACGAGCTGTTCGAGAACATCGCACCGCTCATGGCCGAGCGCCCGGGCGGCTACACCCGCATCACCAAGATCGGCAACCGCAAGGGCGACAACGCTCCGATGGCTGTCATCGAATTGGTCATGGAGCCGGTTTCCCCGAAGCAGGCCGTTGTGAAGGAAGCCGAGAAGGCTGCCGCAGTGGCTGCTCCGGTTGAAGAGGTCGTTGAGACCGAAGCAACCGAAGCTGCAGAGGTTGTAGAGACCGAAGCCGCAGAGGAGAACAAGGCCTAGTCCTTGTTTCCTCGGCAATAGCTGAAACGTTGGCCCGGTGCACTTATGCACCGGGCCAACGTTTTAAGTACTGAAGACCCCCGCGACGGGCCCGCCCGCGGCCGCTCGCAATTTCGGGGGGAGGACCGCTCCCGTGACAAGTGGAGCAGGCCACCGAATGAGGACCGTGAGATGAATACTTCCGCCTTTGACGCCCAGCACCCCGGTCTCGCGCCGGCCGGAAGCGCCGCCGAGCCTGCCACCGTGCGCCTGGCCATTCGCATCGGCTATGACGGAACCGCCTACAACGGCTGGGCGCTGCAGCCGGGCCTGCCCACCGTGCAGGGAGTGCTCGAAGCCGCCCTGGCCATGCTCATCCGCCGCGACATCCGCACCGTCGTGGCCGGTCGCACGGATGCCGGGGTGCATGCCCGAAACCAGATCGCGCATTTCGACCTGACGCCGACCGAGGTTGCGGGCCTGGCCCGCGGGGCGAACATCGAACCCGGCTTTGCCCTGCTTCGCCGGCTGCGCGGTGTACTCGGCCGCGAACACGGTGCCATCCTGGTCCACGACGTCTGGATCGCCCCCGACGGGTTCGACGCACGCTTTTCCGCACTCTGGCGCCGCTACTCCTACCGCATCGCCGACGGACCTGCACGTTTCGATCCGCTGACCCGCGCCTTCACCATGTGGCACAAGACGGACCTGGATGTCGATTTGCTGAACGCGGAGGCCTCAAGCCTGCTCGGACGCCACGACTTCCTCTCCTTCTGCAAGCCGCGCGAGCATGCCACCACCATCCGCACGCTGACGGAATTCGAGTTCGACCGTGATGCCGAGGGCATCATCGTGGCGCACCTGAAGGCCGATGCTTTTTGCCACAACATGGTCAGGGCCATGATCGGTGCCTGCATCAAGGTCGGGGACGGGCGCGAGGTCCCGGGGTGGGTGGCGATGCGCTTGGAGGAGGCCGTGCGCGATTCCCGGATCATGCTTGCAGACCCGCGGGCACTGGTCCTGGAGGAAGTCGCCTATCCTCTTGATGCGCACGAGATCGCCAGGCGCGCGGAATTGACGCGCACCCGTCGCACGCCGCATGAGATCACCAAGGACCTGCCGGAATTGCGCGGAATCGACCTGTAGGCCGGGGGAATGCGGCGCAATCCACTGGCATAAGTCGTCGTGTCGGCAGGCTCACTTCGGGCGCTTTGGCGGTGTCGGGGTTAATCCGATAGACTATGGGCTGTTGTGCGTGTCCTTTGTTCGACACAACCTTCTCCGCGTGACGGCTCAGTTGCAGAGCCACTGGTCTGCTGGGATTGCGAACATTCATGGACGGCCGGTCTTTTCAGTCCTCACCTGGCGAACTGGTTACAGCGCATCGAACACAGCACATCTACAACAGTGGATCTCACAGCCGCTGCTTGGAACTGTGCTTGACCAGTAACCAATAAAACAAAGGCAATTACAGTGCGTACGTTCACTCCAAAGCCGGCTGACCAGACCCGCCAGTGGCACATCATTGATGCCACCGACGTTGTACTTGGTCGCCTCGCCGTCCAGGCCGCAACCCTGCTGCGCGGCAAGCACAAGGCTACCTTCGCCCCCCACATGGACATGGGCGATCACGTCATCATCATCAACGCCGAGAAGGTTGCCCTCACCGGCGCCAAGCTCGAAAACAAGCGCGCCTACCGTCACTCGGGTTTCCCGGGCGGCCTGAAGTCCGTGACCTACGCCGAGCTTCTTGAAAAGAACCCGGTCCAGGCCGTGGAGAAGGCCATCAAGGGCATGCTCCCGAAGAACTCGCTGGCTGCAGATCAGCTGTCCAAGTTGAAGGTCTACCGCGGTGCCGAGCACCCGCACGCTGCACAGCAGCCGCAGACCTTCGAAATCACCCAGGTCGCGCAGTAGCGCTGGGCCCCGAGAACAAGACTTTAGGAGATTATCGTGGCTCAGAACACTGAAGAGATCACTGAATTCGAGGGTGAAGCTCCGACTTCGTACACCTCGGAGACCGTTGCCGTTGAGGCAGAAGCCGTCAAGGAACGTCCGGCACTGACCGTTGCAGGCGCAGCAGTTGGCCGCCGCAAGCAGGCAATTGCCCGCGTGCGCGTCGTCCCGGGTACCGGCAAGTGGACCCTCAACGGTCGCACCCTGGAAAACTACTTCCCGAACAAGCTGCACCAGCAGGATGTCAACGAACCGTTCAAGCTCCTCGAGCTCGACGGCGCCTACGACGTTCTTGCACGCATCCACGGTGGCGGCCCCTCGGGCCAGGCCGGTGCGTTGCGCCTGGGCATTGCCCGTTCGCTGAACGAAATCGACCGCGACAACAACCGTGCAGCCCTCAAGAAGGCCGGCTACTTGACTCGTGACGCCCGCGTCATCGAGCGCAAGAAGGCTGGTCTCAAGAAGGCCCGCAAGGCTTCGCAGTTCTCCAAGCGCTAAATCGCTTGCACCGACCCCCTGGGGGGTCGGAAACCAGGGGCCCCGCAACCGCAAGGTTGTGGGGCCCCTGGTCGTTAAGCAGGCCATCGGCATGCGAAAAAGAGCCAGTGTTCAGCTCCACGAACTGAACACGGCTCTTTTCCTGTCATGCAGACCCTCGGTTGGCGTGGTCTTCCACCCGGGCGTTGGGCCGACGGGCCAAGATGGCGACGGGTCGACTAACGCCCACCAGGTTGGTTCGGCAGATCGGTGCTGGATTCGACGGCCCAGTCGATGCGCGGCCGGGCCCCTGCCGCCGTGGTGCGGTGGTTCAGGTGCAGCCACACGGCGGTTGCCCCCGGGGCGATCGATTGGGAGGGACCTTCCACGTCGCCGTGCGGCCGAACGGTCACCGGATCCGGGCCGCTGTTGGTCACGGCCGCCGAATAGGTGAGGATGTCCCCGGCGCGGATTCCCGGGGCAGGAGGACCATAGTTGGCCAGCAGGTCCGCCCGGCTGGCGACCAATTGCGCCTCGGCCTGGCCGACCTCCTTTCCTGCCGCCCCGTACCCTGCATCGGCCTGCCCCAGCACCATGTGCGGCTCGCTGAATGTCCAGTCATCCGGGGGAGCGGGGGTGATCGAGCGCGGCACGACCTCGACCCGCACCTCCGGGTGCCCGGGCAGCGGGCGCGGCCCGGGCGGGAGATTGGTGTCGTCGTCGGCCGGGTTTGTGACGGCCGGCGCGCTCAGCTCCGCGCGCGGGATCCGGGCGAACACGATCTCCTCATAGGCGCCGCGCTCATAGAGCACGCCGATCGAGCCGTCGGGCAGCTCGGCGGCCGTGGAGTACGCCGAGGCGCCGGCGCAGAGCAGGACGCTTCCGGCCCAGGTGGTTCCGTCGTCCGGGCTGTGCCGCAGCACGGTGTTCCGGCGCAGGTGCCGGTGCGCGTTGTGGGTTGCCACCATCCCGCCGCCGGCCAGGGCGGTGAGCGAGCCGTTGTCGCTGGGGTCAGGCAGCGCGGGGACGGGTTCGGGGCGGGAGAAGGTGGCCCCGCCGTCCACCGAGCGGGCGGCCAGCCGGTGCGGCGTGGCCCGCGAGTGCAGCAGCACGCTGCCGTCGGGCAGGGCGGCGACGGAGGATTCGTTGGTGTGCGTGCCGTCGGCGGACGGCTCCAGCGCCTCCCCGAGCTTCCAGCTGTGCCCGTGGTCGTCGCTATGGGCCACCGCGGCGGCGATCCGTCCGCCGGCGGACAGCAGCACCACGCAGGGCTGGAGCAGCCGCCCGGCATGCGGGCCCGCGGAGACACGGGTGCCGGCGCCCGAGGCCGCGAAGATCCCGCGGATCCCGGGGCGCTTGAGCTGGCCGGTGATCCGGCGGTGGCTCCAGCTGAGCCCGTCGTCGGTGGAGACGGAGAGATCCACGTGCTGCGTTTGGGCGGTGCCCGGCAGGGACTCGAAAAACCCCCAGCGGGTGGTCGCGGCGTGGAAGCAGAAGATCGTGCCGGTTTCGCCGTCCACCAGCAGGGAGGGGTCGCCGAAGCCGTGCAGGCCGGTTCCGGTGCGCAGGGTGCGCTGCGCCTCCCAGGTCCTCCCGCCATCGGTGCTGCGGCGCAGCACCAGGTCGGCGGGGGAGGGCAGGTCATCGAGCGTGGGCCGCCCGTCGTAGACCGCCAGCAGCGTCCCGGCGGCGGTCACGGCCAGGGCGGGGATCCGGTATTGCCGGTGGCCGCCGGCCCCGCGGGTCGCCAGCACCGTTTGGTGCGTGCCGGCCGGGCGGGCGCTCACGATTCCAGGGCGTCGAGGAACCAGCCGGTCACGGTCGCCGGGTGGGTGATCGCGGTGCCCACGACCACCGCGTGCGCCCCGGCATCCAGCGCCGCGCGGGCCTGGGCGGGGGTGTGGATGCGGCCCTCGGCGATGACCGGCACGCCCAGGTCCGCCGCGATGATCGCCTCGAGCAATTCCAGGTCCGGGCCCTGGGTCTTGGGCCGTTCCCCGGTGTATCCGGCCAGCGTGGTGCCGATCAGGTCCGCCCCGGCGGCGGCCGCCGCGACCGCGTCGTCCAGCGAACCGCAGTCGGCCATCACGGTGGCCCCGGAGCGTTCGCGGATCCCGGCGATGGTTTCGGCCAGGCTGAGCCCGTCCGGGCGCGGCCGGCGGGTGCCGTCCAGGGCAATGATGTGCGCCCCGGCGGCCGCGACGGCCAGCGCGTGGTGCAGCGTGGGGGTGATGAACACCCCGTCGTGGCCGTCCTTGAACAGGCCGATGACCGGGACCTGCACCGCGGAGCGGGTCGCGGCGATGTCGGCCAGGCCCTGCACGCGGACCGCCTTGGCCCCGCCGATCACCGCGGAGGCGGCGACCTGCGCCATGGTGCGCGGATCGCGCATGGGTTCGCCGGGGTAGGCCTGGGCGGAGACGACCAGCGCGCCCTTCAGGGCGGTGAGGTCCGAAGCTGTCAGTAACACGGGTGGTGGGTTCCTTCTAGGCGGGGACTGTGGTGGCGTGGGCGCGGAGCAGCAGCAGCGAGGCGGCCCCGGCCAGGGCGGCGTCGGCGCCCAGGGCCGCCGGTTGCGGGACCAGGGAGGCGAGCGGGGCAATGAGTTCGGCGGCGAAGGCGGCACGCAGCGGTGCCCACCACCGCTCCCCGGCATCGGCCAGTCCGCCGGAGAGGATGACGGATTCGGGGTCCAGGGTGTTGGCCAGCCCGCCCAGTGCGCGGCCCGCGGCGGTGGCGGCGGTGTCGATGGCCCCCGCGGCGAGCAGGTCCCCGGCGGCGGCGCGGGCGAACACGGCGCGCGCGTCGGGCACCGTCAGGTCCCCGCCGCGGCGCAGGTAGAGGGCGTGCAGGGCCGGTCCGGAGGCGATGGCCTCCAGGTGTCCGGTGCCCCCGCAGGGGCAGCGCAGCCCGGCGGCCTCTGCAGCCGGCACGTGGCCCAGGTGCCCGCCGACCTGCCGGGCGCCAAAGACGGGGACCCCGTGCAGCAGCAGCGAACCGCCGATGCCGGTGCCGAAGGCGGCCAGCAGCACCGAGTCGGTTCCGGTTCCGGCCCCCAGCCAGCCCTCGCCCAGCGCGTGGGCGTGCACGTCGTTGACCGCCTGCACCTGCTGCGGGTGAAGCCCGAGCCGGGCGCCAAGCCCGGCGCGCAGGTCGGTGCCCGCCCAGCCCGGCAGGTGGTCGGTGGCCGAGAGCACGGTCGCGGTGCCCGGGTCGATGACCCCGGCCGCGCCGATCCCGACCCCGAGCGCGGGCGCACCGGAGGCGGGGGCGCGGGCGAGCAGGGGAGCGGCGAGTGCCGCGACTGCATCCAGCACGGCTTCGGGCCCGGCGGCCGCGGGGGTGGGCAGCGAGCTCCGGGAGGTGATGCTGCCGTCGGCACCCACCAGGGCGGCGGCGATCTTGGTGCCGCCCAGGTCGATGCCGACGGCGGTGCGCGGTGCTGCCATGGGCCTAGAGCAGCCCGGTGTCGGCGAGGATCGAGCGGATGCGCGCGGCCTCCTCGGCGTTCAGGGATGCCATGGGCTGGCTCATGGTGTTGGAGCCGATGACGCCAAGCTGCACCAGGGCCGTCTTGAACGCGCCCAGCCCGCCGGCGCCCGGGGAGACCCGGGATCCGTCCGGGACCTCGACGATGCGGAAGAGCTCGGCCAGGCGGTCCTGTTCCTTGACCGCGGTCTCCCAGTTCCCCGACACCGCGGCGTCATAGAGCCGGCGGTAGCCGGCGGGGTCGACGTTGGCCAGGCCCGGGACCAGTCCGTCGGCGCCCGAAAGCATGGCGGCGTCGCAGACGACCTCGTGTCCGCTGAACAGCGCGAATCCGTCCAGTCCGCGGGTGAGCAGGCGCAGCTGGCGGAAGGCGATGTCGTTGCCCGAGGAGTCCTTGACCCCGGCGATGGTGCCCTCGTGGGCGAGCTCGGCCAGCAGCTCCGGGGCCAGCTTGTAGCCGGTGCGCACCGGGACGTCGTAGGCGAGGACCGGGACGTCAACCGCCGCGGCG
The DNA here is from genome assembly GCF_059759235.1 of Paeniglutamicibacter sp. GQ140. Classification (NCBI taxonomy): domain Bacteria; kingdom Bacillati; phylum Actinomycetota; class Actinomycetes; order Micrococcales; family Micrococcaceae; genus Paeniglutamicibacter; species Paeniglutamicibacter sp. GQ140. Next base: position 394,808 of record NZ_JCAXDW010000002.1, on the reverse strand, counting down.
ATGGCGCGGAAGTGCGCCTTGACCTCGGCGGCGTCGAAGATCGCGTAGTACGGGGTGGTGGCGACCACGGCGTCGGCCCCGCGGGAGACGACCTTGCGGGCCTCCTCGATCACCCGGGCGGTGGTCTGCTCGTTGGCGCCGACCAGCAGCGGGACGCGCCCGGCGGTCGCCGAGACCACGGTGGCCAGCACGGCCTCGCGCTCGGCGTCGGTCAGGTACGGGGTCTCGCCCGAGGAGCCCAGCGGGAACAGGCCGTGCATGCCATTGGAAACCAGGTGCTCGACGACCGCCTCCAGGCCCGGCAGGTCCAGGGCGCCGTCGGACGTGCGCGGGGTGAGGACGGGCGGGATGACGCCGGTGAATGCGGGGGTGGTGCTCATGCTTCCTCCAGGGGAGTTCGGGTGGTTGCGGGGGCCTGGAGCAAACTCGGTGCGGCCCCCAGCAGGGTTCGGGTGTAGTCGTTGGTGGGGTTGTCAAAGACCTGGGCGGCGGAGCCCTGCTCCACGATCCGCCCGGCGTTCATCACGCAGATGCGGTCCGCGACGTAGCGGACGGTGGAGATGTCGTGGGAGATGAAGACCAGTCCCAGGTTGAGCCTGGCCTTCAGGTCGGTGAGCAGGTTCAGCACCTGGGCGCGGACCGAGACGTCCAGGGCGCTGGTCGGCTCGTCGGCGATGACCAGTTCCGGGTCAAGGGCCAGGGCCCGGGCGATGGCCACGCGCTGGCGCTGCCCGCCGGAGATCTGGGCGGGGGAGACCTCCGCGGCGGAGGCGGGCAGCCCGACCAGCTCGAGCAGCTCGTAGACCTTGGCCGAGCGGGTGGCCCGGGTCCCGATTCCGTGCACGAGCAGCGGGTCGGTGAGGATGTCGTGCACGGTCATCCGCGGGTTCAGCGCGGTGGCCGGGTCCTGGAAGATGATCGAAACGGACTTGCCGAATTCCCGGCGGGCGGGCCCGCGGCGGGAGAACGGTTCGCCGTGGAAGAGCACCGAGCCGCTGGTCGGTTCGCGCAGGCCCACCAGCACCGAGGCGAGGGTCGACTTGCCGCAGCCCGATTCCCCGACGATGCCGACGGTCTCCCCGCGGGCGATGGTGAAGTCGACCCCGTTGACGGCCTTGACGATGGTCGGGTGGAAGAGCTTGCCGCCGCGTGCCCGGTGGTGCACGTGCAGGTCCTTCAGTTCCAGGACCGGGGCGGAGCCGGGCGCGGCGGGGTGTGCGGCGGCCGGTGCGGTGGTGCTCATGCGTTGGCTCCTTCGGTGCGGGTGCTCGGGGTGCTCGGGGCCGCGGTGGCCCAGTAGTGGTCGGAGGTCCCGACCCGTTCCAGGGACAGGGCCCGGGCGGGGTCGGCTGCGGGGTCAAGGGAGCGGGCGGCGAACCTGTCCCCGGCGGCGAAGTCGCGCGGGCTGGGAACCGACCCGGGGATCTGGTGCAGGCGCTGCGCCCCGGATTCGATGGAGAGCACCGCGCCGAGCAGGCCGCGGGTGTATTCGTGCCTCGGATCGGCCAGCAGCTCGGCGGTGGCGCCGGATTCGACGACCTGCCCGGCGTACATCACCGTCACGCGGTGCGCCAAGGAGGCGACCAGCGCCAGGTCGTGGCTGACGAACACCATGGCGAAGCCGAGCTGTTCGCGCAGCTCGTTGAGCAGGTCCACGACCTGCGCCTGCACCGTGACATCCAGCGCGGTGGTCGGCTCGTCGGCGACCACGAGCTTGGGGGAGCGGGAGAGCGCCATGGCGATGAGCACGCGCTGGCGCTGCCCGCCGGAGAGTTCGTGCGGGTAGGAGCGCAGCGTCCGGCGCGGGTCCAGCTTGACCAGCTTGAGCAATTCCTCCGGGCTCATCCGGCCGTTGCGCCGGGTCAGCTGTTCCATCTGCTCGCGGATCAGCATCGAGGGGTTCAGCGAGGACAGGGCGTCCTGGTAGACCATCGCGATCTGTTCCCCGCGCAGGCCCTTGAAGAGCTTTTCGCGGGTGGTCTCGCGGTTGTCGGGGCCCACCAGTTCGCGGCCCTCGAACATGATCGAGCCGGTGACCTCGGCGTTGGGGGCCAGCAGGCCCATGATGGCCAGCGAGGTGATCGACTTGCCGCAGCCTGATTCGCCGACCAGGCCCATGGTCTCGGACTCGTTGACGGTGAAGGAGACGTTGTCGACGATCCGCGTGTCGCCGTAGCGGTCCGGGAAGCGGATGGAGAGGTTGCGCACCTGCAGGATCGGCCGGGCCTTGGTGTCGGGGTGCAGCCTGTCGCCGCGGCCCAGCTCGGTGGCGCGCAGGCGTTCGAGTTGGGCGGCGAGCAGCGGCGGGGTGGCCGCGTCGGGCGAGGCGGCGTCGATGCCGTGGCCGGACTCGGCGCGCAGCACCGCGGCGGCGGTGTTGTCCTTCTCGGTGATCTTCGCCGGCTTGCGCAGCCGCGGGTTCACCATGGCGTCGGTGAGGCCCTCGGCGAGCACGTTCAGGCAGAGCACCGTGAGCAGGATCAGCAGGCCCGCATAGGTGGTGGCCCACCAGGCGCCGTTGAGCACCAGGGTGCGGCCGTAGGAGATGACGTTGCCCCAGCTGGGGGCGGGGTCCTGGACGCCGGCGCCGAGGAAGGAGAGCGAGGCTTCGAAGATGATCGCGTCGGCGACCATCACGGTCGCGAAGACCAGCACCGGGGCGGCGGTGTTGCGCACCACGTGGCGCACCAGGATGTGCAGGCGTCCGGCTCCCAGCACCTGCTCGGCGCGCACGTAGTCCTCGCCCCACTGGGCCATGACGTTGGCGCGGACCACGCGGGCCAGCTGCGGGATGTAGATGACGGCGATGGCGACGATGATCACCGGGACGGAGTTGCCCAGGGTTGCCAGCAGCACCGCGGCGAGCGCGATGCCGGGGAAGGCCATGATGATGTCCATGATGCGCATGACCGATTCGCTGACCCACTTCGAGGCCGTGGCGGCGATCGCGCCGAGCACCGCGCCGACGGCGATGGCCAGCGCCACGGCGCCCAGGCCGATGAGCAGCGAGGAGCGGGCGCCGAAGAGCAGGCGCGAGTAGATGTCGCGGCCCAGCCGGTCGGTGCCGAAGGGGTTGGCGGCGCTGGGTGCCTGGGCGGGGATGCCGGTGGCCAGCGGGTCGTGCGGGGCCAGCCAGGGGGCGAAGAGTGCCGCGAGGGCGACGACTGCCAGGAAGAGCAGGGCGGCCTTGGAGCCCAGGGGAAGGGCCCTGAAGGCGAGGCCGGGGCGGCTGAGGCGGTCAGCAAGTCCGTACCGCATGGTCATACCGTCCTAATCCGGGGGTTGATGAGCAGGTAAAGCAGGTCCACGGCGATGTTGACCAGCACGAAGGTGATGGCGATGGTCAGCGTGACGCCCTGGACCAGGGAGACGTCGTTGTTGGTGATGCCGTTGAGGATGAGCTGGCCCATGCCGGGCAGCGAGAAGATCATTTCGATGACCACCGCGCCTCCGAGCAGGTAGCCGATGCGCAGGCCCAGCACGGTGACCGGGGTGATCAGCGCGTTGCGCAGCACGTTGCGGCGGATCACCTCGTGGCGCGGGACCCCGTTGCCGATGGCGGTGCGGACGTAGTCCTTGTCCATTTCCTCGACCATCGAGGTGCGCACCACGCGGATCAGCGAGGCGCAGACCGGGATGGCCAGGGCCAGGGCGGGCAGCGCGAGGGAGCGGAAGTAGCCGGCGGGGTCCTGGCTGAAGGGGACGAAGCCGCCGGAGGGGAAGGTCCCGGTGCCCAGGGCCAGCCACTGGATCAGCAGGATGCCCAGCCAGAAGGAGGGCGTGGCCACGGCGGCGATGGACAGCACGCGGATGCCCGCGTCGGGCCAACGGTCGCGGTAGAGCGCGGCGGTGACTCCCAGAAGCAGGGAGAGCACCACGGCGATGGCCACGCCGAAGAAGGTCAGCTGCAGGGTCAGCGGGAAGGCCCCGGCGATAATCCCGGAGATCGGCTGGGCCGGCGGGGTGGTCTTGCCGAAGTCAAGCACCAGCAGGCGGGCCAGGAAGGAGAAGTACTGCACGAGGACCGGCTTGTCGAGGCCGCGTTCGGCGCGGTAGGCGGCCTTGGCCTCCTCGCTGGCGCCCTCGCCGAGCGCGGTGGTGGCCTGGTCGCCGGGGGAGAACTGCAGGACCAGGAAGACCAGCAGCGTCACGCCCAGGATCATCAGTGGCAGTGCCGCCAGGCGTCGGCCCAGCAGGCGGAGGATATTGCCCACGTTTATGGTGCTCCTCGGAATCGGGGATGTGCGGGGGTGGAGGGGGGAAAGGATGGCGCGCCGCCGACCATGGGGGAGTCGGCGGCGCGCCGGCTTTTTGCTAGGCGTGCGCGACGTCCACGAAGGAGAGCCCGGTGGTCGGCAGCGGGCGGAAGCCCGTCAGCGCGTCCGGGTTCCAGGCGGTCGGGAGCATGCGGTGCAGGATCGGGTAGAGCGGGGCCTGCTCGGCGATCAGGTCGATGACCTGGTTCCAGACCTTCTGCGCCGCCACCGGGTCCGCGGCGCGCACCGCGGCGTCAAGCTGCTTCTGCACGGTCGCGTACTCCTTGGTCTGGTGCCAGCGGAAGCGGTCCTGCGGCCACACGGTGCCGCGGTACCACCAGGACAGCAGCAGGTCCAGGTCGTTGCCGAAGACCGAGGGGTCACCCGGCGCGGCGACGACGCGGAAGGTGCCCGAGTCGACGTGGTCCGGGTACAGCGCACCGGACTGCATGGACTTGAGCGTGACCTTGACGCCGGGAAGCTTGTTCCAGGACTCGATGATCACCGGGGCGGCGTCCTTGACCCAGGAGGTGTCGGTGGTCAGCAGCTCGAAGGAAAGCTCGGTGACCCCTGCCTCCTTGAGCAGTGCGGCTGCCTTGTCCGGGTCGTAGGTGTAGACGGTGGAGGCGCGGTGGTAGCCCGGGTGGTTTTCCTGGACGAAGGAGCTGGCCGCGGTGGCGTTGCCCAGCAGGGCCCGGTCGATGACGGTCTGGGTGTCCAGGCCGTAGTGCAGGGCCTGGCGGACCAGCTTGTTGTCGAAGGGCTTCTCGGCGCAGTTGAACATCAGGAAGAGCAGGCCGAAGGACTGCACCGACTCGACGGTGGCATTGGCCTTGAGCCGCTCGATGTCCAGGTAGGGGACGTCCTCGATGGCCTGGACACGGCCGGATTCCACGGCGGTGACGCGGGCCGCGGCGTCCGAGAGCAGGAACCAGGTCATGCCCGGGGCCTTGGCGGCCATCGGGCCGTTGTAGGCCTCGAACTTCTCGAAGACGATCTTGTCGTCCTTGACCGCGGAAACGAGCTTGTAGGGTCCGGTGCCCACCGGGGCGGCGTCGAAGCCGGCCTGGTTGGCGGAGGCCAGCTTCTTCGGGACGATCTTGACGATGGAAATGCGCTCGGCGAAGAGCGGGAAGGCGTACTTCAGGGTGAAGGCGATCGTGTCGGTGCCCTTGGCGGCGACCTTGTCGATGAAGGGGATGAACTGGGCGAAGAGCGAGGCGTTCTTCTCATCGAGCACGCGCTCGAAGGAGTAGACGACGTCATCGACGGTGACCGGGTCCCCGTTGTGGAAGGTGGCCCCGGCGCGCAGCTTGATCTCGTATCCCAGCTCGCCGACCTTGACCGGTTCGGCCGCGGCGAGTGCCAGATAGCGTTCGCGGGTGGCCGGGTGCAGTTCGGTCAGGCCCTCGAAGATGTGCAGGTTCGCTGCCATCGGGGTGGCCCCGGAGGAGGTCATCGGGTCGAACCCGGTGGAGAGCGCGTAGGACATGCCGGCCTCGATCGGCTTGGTTCCGGCGGCCCCGGAGACGGCGGTGCCGGTCGAACCGCTCGGCCCGCAGGCCGACAGGGTCGCGGCGAACGCGCCGGCGACGCCCATGGCCCCGGCCAGTTTGAGGAAATTGCGGCGGGAGCTGGCCATGTTCAAAACTTCGTTGTGTAGCGTCATGGTGGGTCACCTCGGGTGGGATGTGGACGGTTATCGGATGTAGGATGTCCTATGCCTGAAGTACAATGTATGCGAAGTCACATTGAACGTCAACCACGGACCCGCACCCGGCGGGACCCGCAGGCACGAAGCGGCAGAAGGAAGGGAAACCGATGAGCGCAGCACAGCCATCCGCCCGGCGGATCAGGGCCAATGCGGCCGACCGGCTGCAGGCCCTGCAGCAGGAAATCATGGAGCTGATCCTCGAACGCGGGCTGGTACCTGGTGATCCGCTGCCCACCGAGCACGAACTTGTCGAGGTGCTCGGCGTGGGGCGCAACACCGTGCGCGAGTCGCTCAAGGTGCTCCAGGCGCTGGGCATCGTGGACGTGCGCCACGGCTACGGCATGTTCGTGGCCACCAAGCAGCTCGGCGCGCTCGCCGCAACCCTCGAATTCCACTCCCGGCTCTCGCTGAGCACCAGTGGCCACGAGGCCCTCGAGCTCGTCGAGGTCCGCCAGGCGCTCGAGGCGGGGCTGATCGGCGCGGCCATCGACGCGATGACGGCGCCCGCCTTGGAACGCGTCCGTGCCGCGGTGGAGGACATGGAGGCCCGGGCCGAGGCCGGCCAGCCGCTGAGCGAGGCCGACGAGCAGTTCCACCGCGGATTGTTCGAGCCGCTGGAAAACGGGATGCTCACCAACCTGCTGGGGGTCTTTTGGTCGGCCTACTCGAAGCTGCACGAGCAGATGGACCCGGCCGACGACCTGCTGGTCGAGACGGCCCGCAACCACCGGGACATCTACGAGGCCGTGGCGTCCGGCGACAAGGCCACCGCCGCGCGGCTGATGGCCGGGCACTTTGACGGGATCCGCGGGCTGATCCGCACCACCGTTGGCGGCTAGGTCCCCGGCCCCGGTCAGGGGGCCGGGCGGGATCAGCCAAGCGCGAAGGCGCGCCGCAGCGATCCGTCCGCACGCAGGAGCACGGGTGCCGGCGCGCCCGGCTCCAGCGTTCCGGCGCCACGGCCCAGGCCCAGCGCCCGCGCCGGGACACTCGTCGCGGCCCGGATCGCCTCCCCGAGCGGGACCCCGGCGGCAACGGCCCGGCGCACCGCGGCGTCCATGGTGAGGGTGCTGCCGGCGATGGAGCCGCCGGCGGCGAGCCTGGCCACCGAATCGCGCACCTCCACGACGAGTTCGCCCAACTGGTAGCTGCCGTCGCCGAACCCCGCGGCCGCCATCGCGTCGGTCACCAGGGCCACGCGTCCCGGCGCCTGGGTGAAGAGCAACCGAATGAGCGGGTCGTGGACGTGCACGCCGTCGGCGATGAGTTCCAGGACCACCCGCCCGTCGTCGAAGGCCGCGGCAATCGGGCCGGGGTTGCGGTGGTGCAGCCCCGGCATGGCGTTGAACGCGTGCGCGAGCAGCGAGGCCCCTGCATCGAAGGCCGCCCGGGCGGTGGCGTAGTCGGCCTCGGTGTGGCCGACCGCCACCCGCACGCCGTGTTCGACCAGGAAGCGCGTGGCCGCCAGGCCGGGATCCAGTTCCGGGGCGAGGGTCACCTGCACGATGGCGCCGCCGGCGGCCTCCAGCAGCGGTTCGAGCACTGCCACCGAGGGCGCCAGCAAGTGGTCGGGGTGGTGGGCCCCGCGCTGCCCGGGCGCCAGGCACGGGCCTTCCAGATGGATGCCGGCGATCCGGCCCTCCGCGGTGGCGGCGGCCAGGCGGGCCACCGCCCGGCGCAGCTCGGGCAGCGGATTGGTCACCAGCGAGGCGACGAGGGTCCCGGTGCCGTGGCCGCGGTGCGTGGAGAGGACGGGGTCCAGGCCCCCGGGGTCCTCGAAGGCCGCGCCGCCGCCGCCGTGGCAGTGGATGTCTACGAAGCCCGGGGCCAGCAGGTCCCCTCCGGCATCCAGCACCTCGGTTCCCGGGGACACCCGCTGGATCCAGCCCGCGCCTGTGCGCAGTTCCACCAACGAGCCCTCCTCGACGAGCGCCCAGCCGGACGGATCTGGTGATGCAGCGGATCCGCTCCCGGCGAGAATTGCGGAATGGATGAGGACGCGGTTCATTGGTGCTCCGGTTCGAGGTCGGGGTCAGCGTGTGGTGTCGGTGCGAACGCGCTCAGGAGGGATCCCGTTCCACGGCGGTTTCGTAGCCGTAACGGTCCCCGCGGTAAAGCGTCTCGGTGGCCTCGATGGCCCGCCCTCGATCGGTGAAGCCGACCCGGTCCACCCGCAGGGCCGCGGCGCCAACCGGTTGGTCGAGCAGGTGCGCCTCGGTGGCCGTGAGATTGGTGGCGGTGATGGTCTGGCTGGCCCGCATGATGCGCTGGCCGTGTTCAGCCAGCTGCGTATCCAGCGAACCTTCAGGATCGGGAAGTCCGTCGCCAAAGAGGCCCGGCAGCAGGCGGGCGGTTTCCAGGGCCATGGGCGCCTGGTCCGCCAGGCGGAGCCTGCGCAGCAGCAGAACGCCGGAGCCCTCGGCCACGCCCAGGGCGCGGGCGGTGTCGGCGGAGCAGGGCTCGATCCTGCAGTCCAGGGTGCGGGAGGAGGCCCGGAGACCGCGCTCGGCCATGTCCTGGCTGAATCCGGTTAGCCGCGGGCCCTTGCGGATCTGCGCGGGGTCCGCGACGTAGGTTCCCGAGCCCTGCACGTTGAAGACCAGGCCGGCGGCGGCCAGCCGGGCGATGGCCCGGCGCACGGTGTCGCGGCTGACGCCGAAGCCGGCCTGCAGCTCCCGCTCCGTCGGCAGCGGATCGCCGATGGCCAGCGTCGTGCGGATCTGTTCGGCCAGGGCGTTGGCCAGAGCCACGTACTTGGGGGAACCGGTCCGAACCAATTCGAGTGATTTCTCCATGTTTCCGAGTATATCCCGCAGAATATTGATATTGGTACGGACAAATCATCGAATAGTGGGTACTCTGGGCAGGTGGAAATCATCGTGCTCTCAGACCCGGCGGCCGTGGGCCGCCACGCCGCCCGCCTCATCGCCGACACCCTGGCCGGGCGGCGGGACCCCGTGCTTGGCGTGGCCACCGGCTCCAGTCCGCTGGGCACCTACGCGGCGCTGGCGGTCCTGGCGCGCGAGGGGCTTGACCTCTCGCGAACCACCGCCTTTGCCCTGGACGAGTACGTGGGGCTGGATCCCGCGCACCCCGAGGCGTACCACTCCGTCATCGAACGCGAGGTCACGCTCCCGCTGGGACTTGACCCGCGCAAGGTGCACGTCCCGCACGGCGCGGCCGCCGACCTGCCTGCGGCCTGCGCCGAGTACGAGGCGGCGATCGAGGCGGCCGGGGGAATCGATGTGCAGCTGCTGGGGATCGGGGCCAACGGGCACATCGGCTTCAACGAGCCCGGCTCGTCGCTGGGCAGCCGCACCCGCGTCAAGACCCTGGCCCCGCGCACCCGGCGCGACAACGCGCGGTTCTTCGGGGGAGACGTCGAGGCGGTTCCGGTGCATTGCCTGACCCAGGGCATTGGCACCATCCTGCGCGCCCGCTCGGTGCTGCTGGTGGCCACCGGCGAGTCCAAGGCGGCCGCGGTGGCGGCCATGGCGGAAGGGCCGCTGGGCGCCTTCTGCCCCGCGAGCGCGCTGCAGCTCCATGAGCGGGCGACGGTGGTCCTGGACGAGGCCGCGGCCTCGCTGCTTGCCGACCGCGAATACTACGACTTCGCCCGGGACAACGCGCCCGGGGGTGCCCCGAAGCGGGATTGAGGCGATGCGCGACGCTTGACAGATGTGGGCGATGTCACGTATCCATAGATCGGATGTCCTACCTCTTTGCTCGACCTCACCGACCCTCCCAAGCCGGAAAGGCACTTCCCAAGAGATGACCGATCACCCGAAACCCCGACTTTCACGCGCGGCCCGCCCCCTGGCCACCGCGGCGCTCCTGGCCCTGTTGGCCCCCGTCGCCCTGGCCGGATCCGCGGGCGCCGCCCTGTCGGCACCCGGCACCGACCCCTTCGCCGCCCCGGGCACCTACACCGAGGCGAACCTCGCCGCCGACCGCACAAGCGAAAACTACTTCTACCGCATTCCCGCCCTCGCCCACCTGGGCAACGGCGTGGTGCTCGCCTCCTGGGACGCCCGCCCCAATTCCGCCGCCGACGCGCCCAATGCCAACAGCATCGTGATGCGCCGCAGCACCGACAACGGCAAGACCTTCGGGGAGATGACCACCATCGCCGCCGGCCACCTGGGCGACGCCGAGACCTTGAAGTACGGCTACAGCGACCCCAGCTTCGTGGTCGATGCACAAACCAACACCGTCTTTGCCTTCTTCGTCTATTCCAAGGACCAGGGCTTCCACGGCAGCACCTTCGGGAACGACGACGCCGACCGAAACGTCATCAGCGCCGCGGTGGTCTCCTCGGGCGACGGCGGGGTGAGCTGGAGCGAACCGCGCCTGATCACCGACGTGGCCAAGCCCGGCGCCGACGCCACCCCCGAACCGGGCGACGTGAAGTCCACCTTCGCCACCTCCGGGGCCGGCATCCAGCTGCGCTACGGGGCCCACGCCGGGCGGCTGGTGCAGCAGTACGCCGGCCGGGTCATGCAAGCCGACGGCAGCACGCCGATCCAGGCCTACTCCGTATATTCGGATGACCACGGCCAGACCTGGGAGCGCGGGGAATTCATCGGCACCGGGATGGACGAGAACAAGGTCGTCGAGCTCTCCGACGGACGGGTGATGCTCAACTCCCGCGACTCGAACAACGGGGGATTGCGCAAGGTGGCGATCTCCACCGACGGCGGCCACAGCTACTCGCCGGTTCAAGCCGACACCGAGCTTGTGGACCCGACCAACAACGCCCACGTGACCCGGATGTTCCCCGAAGCGGCCGAGGGCAGCGCGGAGGCGAAGATGCTGCTCTACACCGGGACCAACCACCCCACCGAGCGCCGCAACGTCTCGGCCCGGGTCTCCTGCGACGACGGGGAAAGCTGGCCCGGGCTGCGCACCATCCGCTCCGGCTTCTCCGCCTACTCGGTGGCCACCGCGCTGGACGACGGGCTCTACGGGGTCTTCTACGAGGGCAGCTACACCAACGACCTCCCCTTGGCCACGTTCGACCAAGACTGGCTCAATGTGGCCTGCGCCCCGCTGTCAGCTGCGCCGCTGGCACTGGACGCCGGAGGCAGTGCCGAGGCATCCGTGCGCATCGCCAACCAGGAAGCCACCGCGCTCTCGGGCACGCTGACACTCACCGGCCCGGACGGATGGGACCTGGGCACCGCCGACCTCGCCCCGCTGGCCGCCGGCGCCGAAGCCACCCTCCGGCTCCCGGTCACCGCCCCGGCCACGGCCAACGGAACCGTGAAACTGCAGGCCCGCTTCACCGCCGCCGACGGCCGCACCTCGCACGGCACGCTGGCCGTCGCGGTCAAGGGGCAGGAAATCGTCTCGCTCGAGGTCTCGGGCAAGCGCACCGACGGGGTCCGCGACCTCGCCGCGGCTCCCTACGCGGCCGGAGAGAAACTTCCCTACTCCTTCCACGTCGCCAACACCGGCAACACCACCACCTGGGTGGTGCCGACCGAAGGCAACTTCACCCCGCTGGTTGCCGCACCGGTGGGCCAGAGCAGCCCGGCGGGCAACTGCCGCTACTCGTCGCTCGCCGCCGGCGCCTCCTACGACTGCGCCACGCCCCGGCACACGGTGACGGAGGCGGAGGTGGCCGACGGCTTCTTCGTCCCCGCCAGCACCTGGACCGCCGGGCGGATCCCGGACTACGCCACGGTCGTCAAAAAGTATTCCGTCGACGGCGGCGAGGTCGACCTGCTGGTGCGCGCCCCCGGCCTGGCGGCAAGCGCCTCCGCGGGAACCTTCACCGACGAGGACGGCAACGGCCATGCCTCCGCGGGGGACACGGTGAGGCACCCGGCGGTCCTGTCCAACACCGGCAACGTCAGGCTGACCGGGATCCGCGCCGGGGACCAGGCGCTCGCCGGCGCACTCGCCCCCGGGGCCACCCTCGAGACCGAGCTCGTCCACGAGCTCACGGCGCAGGAGGCCCTCAGTGGCCAACTGGCCGAACGCACCGTGCAACTGGCGGCGTCCAACGGCAATAGGCAGGCCACTGCGCAGCTCGCGCTGGGCCCGGTGCAGCTGCCCCTGGACCCCGAAGCCTGGGAACCCACCGACGTGGAGACCCAGGTCCCGGCCACCAGCAGGCTGTCCCTGGCGCCCGAGGCCGGCGCCGCGCGCTGGGACGGGGACTTCTCCGTGGTGATGGAGCTGCCGCGCGGGACCAATGCAAGTGTCTTCCGTCTCTTTGAGGACGGCCGTCTGATCCACGGCCAGCAGCTGAAGGCCGACAGCCCGCGTTCCCAACGCGCCGTGGTCGGGCTCACCGGGAGGGCGGACGGAAACCGCCGCTACACCGCCGAACTCCAGAACGCGGCCGGCACCTCCACCTCCCTTCCGCTGCGGGTCACCGTGGATTCCGGGCGGGCCGGCTAGTTCCGGCACCCCGTGCCGGGGACCGGGTGCAGGGGACCTGCGGCCATCAGGTCGCGGGGCCCCTGCGCCGGGCCGTCCCCGGGCATGGGGCTTGGCTTCGGGCCCGTCCGGAGCCGTGGGCAGCCCAAAGGGTGCCCCGTGGAGAAATACCGGGGAATGATCCGGGAGCGGGTTATGATGAGTCGCGATGGCAAGGTTATTTGGGACCGATGGTGTCCGCGGAAAAGCAAACGAACTTCTGACCCCCGAGCTGGCGATGGCGCTTTCACAGGCCGCCGCCATGGTGCTGGGGCACGAACAAATAGATGACGGGCGCAGGCCCGTGGCGGTGGTGGCCAAGGATCCAAGGATCAGTGGCGACTTCCTTTCGGCTGCGATCGAGGCGGGCCTCGCGGCTTCCGGCGTCGACGTGCACGATGCGGGGACCCTGCCGACTCCGGCGGCGGCATACCTGGTCGCGGACCTGGGTGCCGACTTCGGCGTCATGATCTCCGCCTCACACAACGCGGCACCCGACAACGGGATCAAGTTCCTGGCCCGCGGCGGCAAGAAACTCGACGACGCCCTGGAGGACGCCATCGAGGCGGCCATGGAGAAGCCCAAGCACCGCCCGGTCGGCGCGGACGTGGGACGCATCTCGCGCTTCGCCGATGCCGAGGACCGTTACATCATGCACCTGTTGCAGACGCTGCCCCACCGCCTGGACGGGCTCAAGATCGTCCTTGACTGCGCGCACGGCGCGGCCAGCGGCTGCTCGCCGGAGGTGTTCAACGCCGCCGGTGCCCAAGTCGTGGTCATTGGCGCGGAACCCGACGGCATCAACATCAACGACGGCTACGGCTCGACGCACCTTGAACGCCTGCAGGCGGCAGTGGTGGACAACGGGGCCGACCTGGGCATCGCCCACGACGGCGACGCCGACCGCTGCCTGGCCGTCGACCACGAGGGAACCGTCGTGGACGGGGACCAGATCATGGCGGTCATGGCCATGGACATGAAGGAACGCGGCGTCCTGAAGGACAACACCCTGGTCGCCACCGTGATGAGCAACCTGGGCCTGAAGATCGCGATGCGCGAGGCCGGCATCACGATCAAGGAAACCGGCGTGGGGGACCGCTACGTGCTCGAGGGCATGCGCGAGGGCGGCTACAACCTGGGTGGCGAGCAATCCGGCCACGTGATCTTCGCGGACCACGCCACCACCGGCGACGGGGTGCTGACCGGCCTGCACATTGCGGCCCGCGTCAACGCCACCGGCAAGTCCCTGAAGGAACTTGCCGGAGCCATGACGGTGCTGCCGCAGGTGCTGATCAACGTCAAGGGCGTTGACAAGGAAGCGGCACCAAGCAACCAGATGCTGATCGCCGCGATCGTTGCCGCCGAGGCGGAACTCGGGAGCAACGGCCGGGTGCTGCTGCGCCCCTCGGGCACCGAACCCGTGGTGCGCGTGATGGTGGAAGCCACCTCGCAGGACATGGCCCAATCGCTGGCCACCTCGCTGGCCGAGGTCGTTTCACGCGAACTGGCGCTATAGATTCTTTTTGCAACATTGAGACCGTGGCCGAGTGTTCCGGCACCAACGGTGTCAGGCGCTCGGCCACACGCATTTGAAATGTGCAGCCCCAGGCTGCACCAGTGATTTTCGAAAGGGTGTTCCACGGGCATGAGCATGAAGATATCGGTGATAGGTACCGGATACCTGGGCGCGACACACGCGGCCTGCATGGCTGAACTCGGCTTCGAAGTCATCGGCGTTGACGTCGACCCGGCAAAGATCCAGGCCCTGTCCGAAGGCAGGTTGCCCTTCCACGAACCTGGCCTGGGGGAGTTGTTGCGCAAGCACGTGGCCTCGGGCCGGCTGCGCTTCACCACCGACTATGAGCAGGTGGCCTCCTGGGCAGACATCCACTTCGTGGGCGTCGGCACCCCGCAGCGTGCCGACGGGCACGGGGCAGACATGCGCTACGTCGACGCGGCGGTGGCCGAGCTTGCCGCCCGCATTCGCGGCACTGCACTGATCGTGGGCAAGTCCACGGTTCCGGTGGGCACCGCCCGCAGGCTGCGCGGGCTGATTGCGGCCAACGCCCACCCCGATGCGCAGATCTCCCTGGCCTGGAACCCCGAGTTCCTGCGCGAGGGCTTCGCCGTGGCGGACACCATGTCCCCGGACCGCCTGGTGCTGGGTGTCGAGGACGGGACCTCCGAGGCCATCCTGCGCGAGGTCTACGCCAATGCCCTGGAGGCGGACACCCCGCTGATCGTGACGGACTTTGAGACCGCGGAACTGGTCAAGGTCGCGGCCAACGCCTTCCTGGCCACCAAGATCTCCTTTATCAACTCCTTTGCCGAGGTCACCGAGACCATCGGCGGGGACATCACGGTGCTGGCCGACGCACTGGGCCACGACGCGCGCATCGGGCGCAAGTTCCTCAATGCAGGCGTGGGCTTCGGCGGCGGTTGCCTGCCCAAGGACATCCGGGCCTTGCAGGCGAGGACCAGTGAACTGGGCCTGACGCACACCATGGGCTTCCTGGCCGAAGTGGACGAGATCAACCTGCGCCGGCGCGAACGCGTGGTCCGCCTGGCGAACGTGATGCTCAAGGACGACCTGGTCGGGGCTCGCATTGCGGTCCTCGGGGTCACCTTCAAGCCCGACTCCGACGACGTGCGGGATTCCCCGGCGCTGGACATCGCCGTGCGGCTGTACAACGCCGGTGCCGACGTACTCGTCTACGACCCCAAGGGCAACAAGAACGCGGCCGAGCGTTTTCCGCGGCTGCAGTACGCAGGTGACCTGCCCGAGGCCGTGCAGGATGCCGACTTGGTGCTGCTGCTGACCGAATGGGCGGAATTCAAGGCCCTGGTTCCAGCTGACCTCGAGCACTTGGTGGCTGCCCGGCGCCTCATCGATGGAAGAAACGTCCTGAACCGGAAGCAGTGGGAAGCGTCCGGCTGGGAGATCGTGGGCATGGGCCAGCACCATGCTCCGCTCGACGGAGAGCTCTAGGCCCTGGCGACGGCCGGCCACGCGGCGGTGGACATGCGCCGCTCCGTTCCGGCACCGGCCATCGTCTCGGTGCCTGGGCGGTCCGTCGCGCCGCTTCGCGCCATGACAATCGAATTCAATTTTGGTGGTCAATTAGGCAGGCGAACATCCGGAATTTGGGTAGCATGACTTGAGCGTGGATTACCCCAATTGTCCACGCAGTATTTGCGTGTACCCCAAGTATCCGCAAATGCGAGGGACCCACCAAGCACTCGCAATGTTGGTGGGTCCCTTTCGTTAATCCGGTCCTGCTTCCGGGCCGCATTCCGGGTCCGGCCCGCCGACCGGCGGCGACGTCCCTAAAGCCCCAGCTCGCGGCCAGCGCGGGGGAGTTCCTGCAGCAGGTCGACGGCGCTGACCATGCCTTCGTGTGCCGCCAACGCGCCCGCATGCGCATGGACCAGGGCACCGGCCGCGGCCAGGTCCACCAGGCGATGGCTCTGCGCCACGACGTCGGCCGCGGTGGGCGTGGCGGGGAAATTCGCTGCCGCCAACAGCGTGCCGAGGATGCCCGTGAGCACGTCGCCGCTGCCGGCGGTGGCAAGATCAGGGGTGGAGGCGTGGACGATCAGGGTGTAGCCGTCGGGAGCGGTGCAAATTGTCGAGGGCCCCTTGAGAAGGACCACGCAGTCGTAGGCAACGGCAGCCCAGCGGGCCCAGCGGATCGGGTCGTTGGAGATATCGCGGGAGCTGACGCGTACGCCGGCCTTGGCCAGCAGGGCGTGCAGTTCCCCGGCATGCGGGGTGAGAATCCGCAACTGGTGGTGTCCGCCCGGTTCCAGCATGGAAAGCGCGCCTGCATCGATGACACAGGGAGTGCTCGCGGCCAGGATCATGGCCAAGTGTCGGCGGGTGTCCTCGGTGTCCTCAAGCCCCGGGCCGATGGCCCAGGCTCCGATGCGGGTCGCACCCTCGCGCTCATTGCGGCGGTTGCGTGCCAACAGGGCCGTCAGCTCCGGGGTCGCCAGCGGAACGGACTCCGGCACCTGGGTGGTCAAGGCCGTAGCAACGGCCTCCGGGACCAGAGTGCGCAGCAGGCCGAGCCCGCTGGAAACCGCGGCCCTGGCGGTGAGCACCGCAGCGCCGGGGTACTTCGCGGAGCCCGCCATCAGCCCCAGCACCCCTCGCTGGTACTTGTGCCTGCCGGCCGCGCTCCAGTCGGTATTTCGGTCCAGCAGAAGTTCGAGGTCGTCTCCCTGCACCATCCAGGCCTCGGGTTCGGGCAAGGTTGCGGAGAGCCCCAGGTCGGTGACGAGAATGTTCCCGGACACCAGGTGGCCCGATCCCACCACAAGCCCAGTCTTCAGCGCACCGAAGCTGACGGTGCGGTCGGCCGGGATGACGTTGTCCGCCGCGGCGCCGGTGTCGGGGTTCACCCCGCTGGGAAGGTCGCACGCCAGTACGGGGATTTCGCGGGGCACCTCGGGAAGCTTCGCCCCGGGACGGCCCCCGGTGCCATAGCCGGCATCGATCAGCAGATCGCAGTTAACCAGGAGGTCGTCCAGGCCCGCCAAGGTTGCCGTGCGCCCGCCCGCACGTGACAGTGACTTCAATCCGGCCTGGTGGGCGTCGGTTCCCAGCAACACCGCGGTGGCCTGCACCCCGCGCTTGGCCAAGGTGGCGAGGGCGAAGAGCCCGTCCCCGCCGTTGTTTCCCGGACCGATCAGGGCCACAGCACGGGAGCCGTACAGCCGTCCCGTATTTTCCTTGAGCAATAGCACTGCCTGGTGTGCCAGTGCGTCTGCGGCCCGGTGCATCAAGGTCAGGTCGTTGGCATCGCGCAGCAGCTGGGCTTCGGCATCTCGAACGTGGGAACCGGCGTAGACGGGGATCATTAGTTCAGAATACCCAACTCCGGAGGCGAATTGCCGCAGCCATGGCCAGTCGGGAGGTGCCTGTCTACCGTTCGGCGACGACCATGGCGGTGGCCAGATCGCCGTCGTGGCTCATGGACAGGTGCCAGTGCACCACACCTTTTCTTGCGGCCGCCTCGGCAACCGAGCCGTCAAGCACCACAAAGGGGTCGCCGGCGCCGTCTTTCTCGATCCAGCAATGCTGCCAGTTCATGCCTGCCGGAGCACCCAATGCCTTCGCAATGGCTTCCTTGGCAGCGAATCGTGCGGCCAGGGACCTCACGTGGAGCTCGCGTTCCGCGGGAACAAAGAGGCGCTCGCGCAAGGCCGGGGTCCGCTCCAGTTGCGCCTTGAAGCGCGAGACCTCCACTACATCAACACCAATTCCCACGATCATGCCTCCGAGTTTATCGGCTTCCGGAGTAGCTCCATGCCGGATACGGATTCTTGCTATGGCATGCCGACCACCGGAGTCGTAGGCTACGAGGCAGTGCGTCCAGCGAACCGATGGGAAGGGACAGGCAGTGACGGTGAATGAGATCGGAATTGAGCCAAGCGCGATTGCGCTGTTGCGGGACGGCTTTGGCCGCATTCGGGATGGCCTCCAGCGGCTCCTGGCCGAGGCCGAACCGCGGATGCTGAGCTTTAGGGCGAGCAGTCATTCGAATTCCATGGCATGGCTCATCTGGCATCTGACCCGCATCGAGGATGACCACTTCACGCATCTGGCCAGGGCACTGGATGGGGAATCAACGCTCGAGCAGTGTTGGATCGCCCGGGACTGGGTGACCCGTTTCAATCTGCCCTACCGCCGGCTCGATACCGGCTTCGGGCACAGCAGTGACCAGGTTGCGGATTTCGGGATGTATGACGCCGAGTACCTGCTCGGCTACCACCGGGATGTGCACGAACAAGCAATGGGCATCCTGTCGGCCTTGCCCGAGGCGGACCTTTCGACCGTTATTGACCGGCGGTGGAATCCACCCGTCACCGCCGGGGTCAGGCTGATTAGCGTCCTCAACGAGACCGCCTCGCACTTGGGTCAGGCGGAATTCCTGCGTGGGATCTACGCCGACCAATCCGGCTGAGGGAAGGCACGTTCCTTAAAACCGGCGGTGCCGGTGCTTCCGCGTTTCGGGAAGCACCGGCACCGCCGGAAGCGGAACGTATTTTGGTCCAGGACCTACTCGACAGTGACCGACTTTGCCAGGTTGCGCGGCTGGTCCACGTCCAGCCCCTTGGCCGAGGCCAATTCGCAGGCGAAGAGCTGCAGCGGGACGGTGGCCAGCAGCGGCATCAGCAGCACCGGAGTCTCCGGAAGGTAGAACACGAACTCGGCGTAGTCGCGAACCGCCTCGTCGCCTTCCTCGGCGATGACCAGGGTCTTGGCGCCGCGGGCGCGCACTTCCTGGATGTTCGAGACGACCTTGGAGTGCAGCGAATCGCGGCCGCGCGGCGAGGGGACAACCACGAAGACCGGCTTGCCCTCCTCGATCAGAGCGATCGGGCCGTGCTTGAGCTCGCCTGCGGCGAAGCCCTCTGCATGGATGTAGGCGATTTCCTTGAGCTTCAGGGCGCCTTCCATGGCTACCGGGTAGCCAACGTGGCGGCCCAGGAAGAGAACCGACTCGGTCTCCTGCATGGAACGGGCCAGCGACTTGATTTCATCCGCGCGGTCCAGGACGTCCTGGATCTTGGCCGGGATCTTGCCCAGGTCGGCAAGGATGTCCTTGATCTGTCCGGAGAACAGGTTGCCGCGCAACTGGGCCAGGTACAGGCCGAGCAGGTAGGTGGCGGTGATCTGCGCGAGGAACGCCTTGGTGGAGGCAACGGCGATTTCCGGTCCGGCGTGCGTGTACAGCACTGCATCGGATTCACGCGGGATGGTGGAGCCGTTGGTGTTGCAGATGGCCAGGGTCTTGGCGCCCTGTTCCTTGGCGTAGCGCACGGCCATGAGCGTATCCATGGTCTCGCCGGACTGCGAGATGGAAACGACCAGGGTGTTCTCGTTCACGATCGGGTCGCGGTAGCGGAACTCGTGGCTCAGCTCGACCTCGACCGGGATCCGGCACCAGTTCTCGATGGCGTACTTGGCCACGGATCCCGCGTAGGCGGAGGTTCCACAGGCCAGCACAACGATCTTGGTGACGGCGGCGAGTTCCTCGGGGGAGATGCGCAGTTCATCGAGGGTCAGTCGGCCAAAGGCGTCCGAGCGGCCCAGCAGGGTGTCGGCCACCGCAGCGGGCTGGTCGAAGATTTCCTTTTCCATGAAGGAGCCGAAGCCGCCCTTTTCGGCGCTGGCGGCATCCCAGTCGACGTGGAATTCCTTGCCTTCGGCAGGGTTGCCGGAGAAGTCGGTGATGCTGTGGGAATCGGGGGTGATCGTGACGATCTGGTCCTGCCCCAGCTCCACCGCGCGGCGGGTGAAGTCGATGAATCCCGAAACATCCGAGCCCAGGAAGTTCTCGCCGTCGCCCAGGCCCAGGACCAGGGGGGAGTTGCGGCGAGCGGCCACGACGACGCCCGGGTGGTCCGCGTGAACAGCCAGCAAGGTGAATGCACCCTCGAGTTGGCGGGCGGCCAGCTCCATCGAACGGGTGAGGTTGCCTTCGCCGGCTCCGCGGTAGACGGAGCCCAACAGGGCAGCTGCCACTTCGGTGTCGGTTTCGGAAAGGAACTCGACGCCCTCTGCTAGCAGCTTGCCCTTGAGCTCGGCGAAGTTCTCGATGATGCCGTTGTGGATCAGCGCGAGGTTCCCTCCGTCGGCCAGGTGCGGGTGGGCGTTGCCATCCGTGGGGCCGCCGTGGGTCGCCCAGCGGGTGTGGCCAATGCCGGTCAGGGAGGACGGCAGCGGATCGGCTTCCAGGGCCTCGACGAGGTTGTTCAGCTTGCCCGACTTCTTGCGCGAGTCGATGCCCGCTTCGGTGACGACGGCCAGTCCGGCCGAGTCATAGCCGCGATATTCGAGGCGTCGAAGACCCTCAAGAATCACATCGAGCGCCCCG
The DNA here is from genome assembly GCF_059759235.1 of Paeniglutamicibacter sp. GQ140. Classification (NCBI taxonomy): domain Bacteria; kingdom Bacillati; phylum Actinomycetota; class Actinomycetes; order Micrococcales; family Micrococcaceae; genus Paeniglutamicibacter; species Paeniglutamicibacter sp. GQ140. Next base: position 374,526 of record NZ_JCAXDW010000002.1, on the reverse strand, counting down.
TGATCGGCTGCGCGTCCAGCATTACCTACGTATCCAACGATTCCACACATGCCAAAAAGATTACCGTGCCGCGCAAGCCTCCACGTTCATTTGCGCTGACGGCTGGTCTTAAAAATATGTGTGCATGCCCACGCGTCCGGAGTATGGCCAAAAGGTTAAGTTTGGGAATACGGGCGGATTGTTGGCACAATTCAAGGCGTGAATGGACAGCGTGCGGTCGACTACAGTGCAACACCCTTCGTCGAATTGGACCGCCAAACCTGGGCAAGACTGTCCAACGAACTCAAGCAACCGCTGGATGAAGCGGACCTGCGCCGGCTCAGCGGGCTCGGCGAGCAACTCAATCTCGCCGAGGTGCGCGAGGTCTATCTCCCTCTATCGCGCCTTCTCAACCTCTATGTCCAGGGGTCGGCCGCGCTTCACCAAGCCACCAACACCTTCCTGGGGGAGAGCACCCGGCGCACGCCCTTTGTCATCGGCGTGGCCGGTTCCGTTGCGGTGGGCAAGTCGACCACGGCCCGCGTGCTGCAGGAGCTCTTGCGCCGCTGGCCCGACACCCCCGACGTGCAATTGATTACCACCGACGGCTTCCTGTATCCGAACGTGGACCTGGAAAAACGCGGCATCATGCACCGCAAGGGATTTCCGGAATCCTACGACCGGCGTCGACTGTTACGTTTCGTCTCCGAGGTGAAATCCGGCGCGCCGGAGGTGCGCGCGCCCTGGTACTCGCACCTCACCTACGACATCGTTCCGGGCAAGGAAGTCGTGGTGCGTTCTCCTCAGGTGCTGATCGTGGAGGGCCTAAATGTGCTTCAGCCCGCACGGGCGCGCCTTGATGGCACTGCAGGCCTGGCCCTGAGTGATTTCTTTGACTTCTCCGTCTATGTTGACGCCCGCACAGCGGACATCGAGGAATGGTACATCCGCCGATTCATGAAACTGCGGTCCGGTGCGTTCTCGGACCCCGCATCCTATTTCCACCGTTATGCATCACTGAGCGACGAGGAAGCCAGGGAAACCGCACACGGAATCTGGAAAAGAATCAATGAGCCGAACCTTCGGGAAAATGTCATTCCGACGCGTGGCCGCGCACAACTTGTGCTTAGTAAATCCGCTGATCATTCGATCCGACGAATGCTTCTTCGCAAGATCTGACTTGCGAATCCAGCGGATGAACGTATCGCAAATTTTGAAAAATATCCGCGTCACCATCTGTTGACCACTACCATCGTGTGCAAAGCTGGGCACATGTTAAAAGGATTCAGAGATTTCATTATGCAGGGCAACGTTGTTGACCTTGCCGTTGCCGTTGTCATTGGTGCTGCTTTCGGCGCCGTGGTCAAGTCATTGGTTGAGAACATCATCATGCCTTTGATTGCCGCATTGGTGGGTTCGCCGAACTTCGACGATTTCCTGATTGTCACGATCGGCGACGGCGTTGCCATCAAGTTCGGTGTGTTCTTGACCGTCCTGGTGAACTTCATCCTCATTGCTGCCGCCATCTACTTCGTGGTCGTTTTGCCGATGAAGCACCTCAGCGAAAAGCGCCAGGCCCGCCTGGGCGTCGAAGAGCCCGCCGAGGAATTGGACCCGCAGGTTGCCCTGCTGGCCGAAATCCGCGACGAGCTCCGCAGCCGAGCGCTCTAAACTCGCTGCAACACTTCCCTATCAGCCAATAACGAAGCCCTGGCGGCCCTGTTCACATGATCAGGCCACCGGGGCTTCGTCGCGCCCGGCGCCGTCAGGACGACGGCCACGGCCATCGGTGGCGTGCCCCTGAAGCATGCACCACGGGGATAGTGGGATGATGGATGGGTGAGTGCACAATCAACCCAACAGACCGAAAAACCAGCCCACCCCCAGGATGAGACAACGTCGTCGGCCTGGGAACGGCGCGCAGTCATCGATCTGGCCAACATCCGTGAAAACGTGAAGCGCGTGGCCGAGCTGGTCGCCCCGGCCGCGGTGATGGCCGTGGTCAAGGCGGACGGCTACGGACACGGGGCGGTGGCCGTGGGCCGCGCGGCGGTGCAGGCCGGGGCCACCTGGCTGGGCTGCGCCCACGTCACCGAGGCCCTGAAGCTGCGCGAAGAGGGGTTGGAGACTCCGCTGCTGGCATGGCTGCACACCGCGGACACCCCCTTCGAGGCGGCCATTGCCGCGAACATTGACTTGGCGGTTTCGGGCTGGGAACTCGAGCACGTGGCCCGCGCGGCGCAGGCAGCCGCCCAGCCCGCCCGCGTCCACCTGAAGATCGACACCGGTCTGGGCCGCAACGGCTGCATGGCCGACCAATGGGAGCTCCTGCTGGGGCGTGCCGCCAGCTACCAGGAAGAGGGTCTGATGCGCGTGGTGGGTATCTTCTCCCACCTGGCCGTGGCCGACGAGCCCGAACGCCCGGAAACGGACGACCAGCTGGCCGCCTTCAACCAGGCTGTTATCCTGGCCGAGGATGCTGGATTTGACCTCGAGGTGCGGCACATTGCCAACACCCCCGCAATCCTCACCCGTCCCGATGCCCACTACGACATGGTGCGGCTGGGACTGGGCCTGTACGGGCTGAGCCCCTTTGCCGGGGAAGACCCCTCGCGCTATGGGTTGCGCCCCGCAATGACCTTGATGAGCCGGATCGCGAACGTGAAGAAGGTTCCCGCTGGCCAGGGCGTGGGCTACGGACTGAGGTACCACACCGAGCGGGAAACGTACCTGGGCTTGGTCCCGATGGGCTATGCCGACGGCGTGCCGCGTTCGGCCTCGAATGCTCCGGTGAGCATCAACGGCAAGACCTACCTGGTGCGCGGCACCATTGCTATGGACCAGTTCGTGGTGGACCTGGGCCCGGACGTCGATGTCGATGAAATCCTCGGTTCCGAGGTTATTCTCTTCGGCGACGGCGGCCCGAGTGCGACCGAGTGGGCGGACGCGGCTGGAACCATCAACTACGAAATCGTGACCCGCGTTTCACCCCGCGTGCCGCGTCGGCTCGTGGAGGGTTCCTGGGGTGAATCCGGTGAGTGAGGCCTCGATAGCCGCCGAGCTTGCGGTGGCCGACATCGCCGAAACTCGCGACTTCGCCCACCGCCTCGGAGGGATCATGCGCGCCGGGGACCTGGTGATCCTGACCGGGGAACTTGGCGCCGGAAAAACCACCTTCACCCAGGGCCTGGGGCTGGGCATGGGGGTGCGCGAAGGCATCATCTCGCCCACTTTCGTGATCTCACGCATCCACCCGGCACTGGGCCACGGACCCGACCTGGTGCACGTGGATGCGTACCGGCTCGCCAGCGCCGCGGAACTCGACGACCTCGACCTCGAGGCGAGCATGGGCCAGTCCGTCACGGTGGTGGAATGGGGTGCGGGCAAGGTGGAACAGCTCAGCGACTCCAGGCTCGAAATCGTGCTGCTGCGACCCGGTTCGGCCGAAATCCACGAGGACCTGGTCTTCGACTTCAACGAGGGCGAAGACGACGAGCCACGCACCATCCGGATCGCGGCCTTCGGCCCGCGCTGGGAGAACGATCCCGGTTTGGCCGCGTTGTTGACAGACTTCGAACGCTAGAGCACCAAGGGAACCGCATACATGCTTGTACTGGCCATTGATACTTCCGCCAACGCCTCGGCGGCCTTGCTCGAATCCACGGACTCCACCGTGACCGTGGCGGGCTCCTTTACCTCAAGCGTCGGCAACGACCACTCCGAGGTCCTTTCTCCGGCCATCGAGTCCCTGCTGGCGCAGGCCGGCGGCCGGATCCCTGACGCGATCGCGGTCGGTGTGGGACCAGGTCCCTTCACCGGTTTGCGCGTGGGTCTGGCCACCGCCCGGACCCTGGGCTTTGTCTGGGGAATCGGAGTCCACGGCGTCATGAGTTTGGACGCGATAGCCCTTGACGCCGTTGCGCAGGGCCCGGCTGGGGAATTCACCGTGGCTATCGACGCTCGCCGCAAGGAACTTTATTGGGCCCGCTACGACAACACCGGAGTGCTGGTTGGGGGCCCGTATGTGACCGTTGCCGAGGAGTTGCCGGCCGGACCCGTGTACGGGGCCGGCGGAGGGCTGTACGCCGAGCGCCTGGCGGCCGTGGGTGCCGAGGTGGTGCCCGGCTTCGAGTCCGCCCACCCCGGAGCGGTTTCGCTGGGCACCCGTGCCGTCCGGGCCCTGGCCTCCGGACAGCCGCTGTTGGGGACCGAGCCGCTCTACCTGCGCGAATCCGATGCGAAGGTTCCCGCGGTCATGAAGGGCAAACTGCTGTGAGTCGGGCAATGGCCAACCCCGCACTGGCGGGCCTGGTGACCCGCGAGATGGTTCACGAGGACGTGGCCGAGGTCTGGGAAATGGAAAAGGCCCTTTTCCCCGCCGACGCCTGGCCCTTGGATATGTTCTTTGGCGAGCTGGACCAGAAGGAGACCCGGAATTACTGGGTGGTGTTGGATGCCGGGAAGATCGTTGCCTATTGCGGGCTGATGTGCGTGCTGCCGCTGGCCGACGTGCAGACCATTGCGGTGGCCCCCGACTACGAGGGCAGGGGGATCGGAACGCATCTTTTGCGCCTCATGATCGACACCGCGATCGGCCGCAGCGCCACGGACCTGTTGTTGGAGGTCAGGGAGGACAATCCCCGCGCCCGGGAGCTCTATGAGCGCCATGGCTTCGATGCCATCCACCGACGGGCCCGCTACTACCGCGACGGTGTCGACGCGGTGATCATGCGCAAGGTGCTCATCCTGGGCGATTGAGCTGGAGTGGCCGAGGCCCGAAGCAACGGATTGTCGGTCTTTCGCCCGCCCAGTGGAGGCCGCTTCGCCGAAACCGGGCCGGGCAACCTAAAATTGGTTCCATGTCCCTTTCTGCACCGCTTGTCCTTGGCATTGAATCCTCCTGTGACGAAACCGGGGTGGGTATCGTGCGCGGGACCGAGCTGTTGGTCAATGCCGTGGCTTCCTCGATGGAGGAACACGTGCGCTTCGGCGGTGTCATTCCCGAGATTGCTTCCCGGGCCCACCTGGATGCCTTTGTTCCGACACTCGAATCTGCCCTCAAGGATGCCGGGGTGACGCTCGCGGAGATCGACGCGATTGCGGTGACCAGCGGCCCCGGGCTCTCCGGCGCACTGATGGTGGGCGTCTCCGCGGCCAAGGCCCTGGCCCTGGCTACGGGCAAGCCCCTTTACGCGATTAACCACCTGGTCGCACACGTCGGCGTGGGCATCCTGGACGGGGGAGAGCTGCCCGAGAACCTCGGGGCGCTGCTGGTCTCCGGTGGCCATACCGAAATCCTTCAGGTCAATTCGCTGACGTCGGATGTGCGGCTGCTTGGAGCCACCATCGATGACGCGGCAGGGGAAGCCTATGACAAGGTCGCCCGCCTGCTGGGGCTGGGTTACCCCGGGGGCCCGGTCATTGACCGGATCGCCAAGGAAGGCGACCCGAAGGCCATCCGGTTCCCGCGCGGGCTGACTTTGCCCAAGTTCGTGGGAACCGAGGAAAACCCGGGGAGGCACCGCCACGATTTCTCCTTCTCGGGCCTCAAGACCGCCGTGGCGCGCTGCGTCGAGCAATACCAAAAGCGTGGCGAGGAGGTTCCGGTGGCTGACATCGCCGCCAGCTTCCAGGAAGCGGTGGTCGACGTGATCACTTCCAAGGCCGTGCGTGCCTGCCGCGAAAACGGACTGACCAATCTCTTGTTGGGGGGAGGGGTGGCCGCCAATTCCCGCCTGCGCGAGTTGCTGGCGGCCCGCTGCGCCTCGGCCGGGATCACCTTGCGAGTGCCCCCGCGCAGCCTCTGCACGGACAACGGAGCCATGGTCGCGGCGCTGGGTGCCCAGCTGGTGGACGATGGGGTGCTTCCAACCGGGTTGGGGTTCTCCACCGACTCCGGGCAGCCGGTGAGCCTGATTTCACTGGCCGTCTAGAATCGGCCGGGAACGCGAAAGGGTGGATGGGCAAATGCCCATCCACCCTTTCGCATGGGTGCCACTAGGCTTTCGCCTAGGCCAAGTGCATTCGGCGCACGTTGTCCTTGACGACTTCACGCAGGTTGCCGTTGTGGGCCGCGGCGATCTTGTGCTGCCACTGGTAGCCTGCACCGCCCTTGATGATGCGCTCCACATCGGCGAGCTCGGCACTGCAGCCAAGCTTTTCGGCAACGGGGGCCAGGCGAACGAGTTCCTGGAGCAAGTGTTCGGTCACGAGCATTTCGTCCCCGGCCGCGTTGAGGATGATGATGGCTTCCATGCCATAGCGGGCGGCGCGCCACTTGTTTTCGACCCGGTACCAGGGCGGCATGACGGGGATGGTGCCGCCGTTGTCGATGTTGGTGGACATGTCATCCACCAGGCATTGGGTGAGGGCGGCGATGGCGCCGATGTCCTGCAGCGACGAGAGCCCGTCGGAGATGCGCATTTCGACAGTCCCGAAGCGTGGGACGGGGCGCACGTCCCAGCGGATTTCCGAGATGTCGTCAATGACGCCGGTGTGCAACATGTCGGCGACATAGGACTCGTATTGTTCCCAAGTCGGGAAGTGGTACGGGATTCCGGCGGTGGGAAGCTGCTGGAACATCAATGCCCGGTGCGAGGCGTAACCGGTGTCCTCCCCGCCCCAGAAGGGGCTGGAGGCCGAGAGCGCCTGAAAGTGCGCCTGGTAGTTGATCAGCCCGTCCACTATCGGCAGGGCCTTGGCGCGCGAGTCCAGGCCGACGTGCACGTGCACCCCGTAGATCACCATTTGCTGGCCCCACCATTGGGTGCGGTCGATCATCTTGGCGTAGCGGTCCTTGTCGGTGACCGGCTGCAGCTTGGGAGGCGCAAAGGGGTGGGAACCGGCGCAGTACAGGTCGACGTCCATGGGGTCGGTGACCTCGCGGACCGCCACCAGGTTTTCGTGCAATTGGGCCTTGGCCTGGGCAACTGTTTCGCAGACACCTGTAACAATCTCCACGGTGTTCAGCAGCAGTTCCTGCTTCACGTGGGGATGTTCCTCGTCGATGGCCAGGGATCCGTGGCGGACGTTCAATTCGGCCAGGACTTCCTCGGCTACCGAACGCAGGTCGGAAGTATGGCGATCCACCAATGCAACTTCCCATTCCACACCAAGTGTGGATTGGCGTGATGATGCGAAATCTATTTGCACTGAACCTCCATGTCTTATGCGGCGAACCACCCCAATATGTTGTTCCTGCAAGTCTATCGAGCGAAAGGGCGCGCTTGACGCCACCGATGGAGGTTCGGCGGCATTTTCGCGGTTCAGGACGGTGTGCGTGCAGTCACAGCGGCTAGACCGGCTCGACTTCGATGGCGAAGCGCTGCTCTCCAACGCGGGTGAGGATCAAGGTGGCCTTGTTCTTCGCGTCGCGCCCGGTGCCCGCCAGCAGGATTTTGCGCAGTTCCTCCGGGGTGACGTCCATGCCGCGCTTCTTGATGTCCAGCACGCCGATTTTCTCAGCCTTGACCCAGGCGCGGAGGTTTTTCACATGGTAGGGCCGCACGGCCAGGACCTTGTAGGCCTTGGCCAACGGAGTTTCAACGGGATCTTCAGTGCTGAAGTAAGCGATGCGCGGATCGATGAGGTGCCCGCCGGTCTTCTTGAGCAATTCATCGATCAGCCCGGCGCGGATCACCGCACCGTCAGGTTCGTAGATGTAGGAATCGATTTCGCCCACCGGCACGTCGCCGCGCAGCGCGGCGTCGGGATCGAAGTCCACCGGGCTGGTCAGCTCGGTGGCGCCATGGGCGGCAATCACCAGGGCAGCGCGGCGGATCCCCGGGCGGGCCAGCGGGCCGAACCACAGCGCCGCCTCCGTCACGTCGCCGTTGATGGACACCCACTGGACCTCGCAATTGGCGGGTACAGCCTCATGCGGCAAGCCCGGACCCATCTTCACGCCCACGGCCAGGCCGCGGTCGGCAAGAGACTCGACGAAGGACAGTGGCGGGCTGAAGGCCTCGGGGTCGAAGATCCGCGAGGTGCCGGAGGTGTCGGTGGTGCGACGGGCGGGGTCGAGCCACACCCCGTCAAAACCGGATAGGTCGAACTCGGTGGCATCCGCATTGACCACGGTGGCGCTGGGCCACGGCATGAGGTTCAGCGTGGCGGCCGCCGCGGTTGTTTCGTCCATTTCCACGGCGGTGACCTCGATCTCGGCGCTGGCCAGCGCGAGCGAATCGGCACCGATTCCGCATCCGAGGTCGGCAACCTTCTTGATCCCGGCACGCGTGAAGCGCTGGGCATGGAGCCCGGCGAGCTTGAGTCGCGTCGCCTGTTCCAGTCCGGCCGGCGTGAAGACCATCCGGTCGGCAAAGGGGCCGAATTTGGTTCGGGCCTTGGAGCGGAGCTGTGCCTGCTGGACCACCGCCGTCACCAATTCCACCGGGTGACCGGCCTTGCGCAAGGACAGGTTGAGATTCAGTGCCGCTTCCTTGGTTCCGGCAGCGGACGGGTCGACCGAGTTCAGAAGTTCCCACCCCTGGGTGGTCAACAGGATTGCCAGTTGGGATGCCGCGGCCTCGGAGCTTTGATTTGCCATGGGTTCAAGCCTAGTACGGATGATGGCCCGTCCGCGGCGCGGCGGAAGGACGACCCCGCCCCGCGATCCCAAGGCGTTGCCGGGCAGTCCCTTTTCGCAGGGGTACCTAGCGGACCAACCGGTTGAGGTGGATGTGGCTGCGCACCGCTGGGTAGTAGCCCTCTAGATAGCCCGTTGTGGTGGGGTGCAGGTTGAACGGGTCGGCGAGGTTTGCCAGGTTGAAGTGAATCCAGGGATCTTCGGCACCCAGGCCATGGTTGTTGAACGGTCCGAGCACTGGAACGAACTTGGCACTCGTCGGGTCCGCGGCGGTTCGGACGGCCTCATTGAGCAGGTCCCCGAGGGCGTTGAGGTCCCGCGCCCGGGCGGCCGTGATCAGGGGTTGATCGCCGTTGGAAGCGGTGAACAGCCGCGGGTAGCCCAACACCAGGATTTCCCCGGTCGTCATCGAGTCCAGCAATTGCAGCGTTTGGCGGGCCGAGGCACCGATTGCCGGGATCATGGATGCCCCCACGGCAAGGGCCTGATCGCAGCCTGCATCCGAGCCCAGGGTGCTGCATGCCAGGACCAGTCCCCGGATGTCCAGGTCATTGGCACCGAGGGTAAGGGTGGTCAGGTCCGCGGTGGCAAGTTGTGGTGAAACCATTGAAGCCACTCCCGCGATTTGGGTGGTGGTCAGACCGGCGCAGGCTGCGTTCAGTTCCAGGTTCACGGGGTCCAGGGCCGCAATCTTGCTCACGTGGGTTGGGCCGCTGCCCTGCAGGCAACCCGGCAGCGGGCCGGCCGTCAGGGATCCCGAACCGTACCCTGCAGAATAGGAGTCGCCGAGGTTGACGTAGTTCACCACCCCGGGCGAACTTTTTTCGGTTGGTGGGGCGAGGGCCGTGGCGGGTCCCATGCCGGCCAATGACAAAGCGAATGCGGCGATGCCGGCGGAAAGAATCGTGAGAAGTCGAGGTGCCTTGATGCGGGCCATGGGAAAGATCCCCTGCTTTCAACAGGGCGGGACGTCGATGACGTGCCGCCGACTGCCCGAATGGTCGGGTGGCCATGAGCGGGGCAGCGGGCCGTCACCGGCGGGTGCCCGTGGTTCGTACCCCAAGGCCCGAACCACCTGCCGTCCGCGCGCAATGCACGATCGGTTGTCAATCGGCGAGACCGAGGCATCGGGCTCGCGCGTACAGCCAATCCTAGGGTTCGCATTCCGCATAAAACAGACTTGCGGGAGGGGAATCGGTGCTGGGGCCGAAGAGCGAAGTGCTGCACGGCCCCAATCGGCAGTGACGCGCGGCGGTGGCCGCTGTTCGCAAGCACGGAGCACGTGCCGCCGGGGCAACCGGCAGTATGGCCTAGAGTGGCAGTGCGGAACGGAGGGGCCAGTCTTGGCCTTCAAGGATGACCTGGGCGCAGCTGCCGGTGTCGGCATTGAATACCAGCGGGGCGAACAGGTTGACGCTCGCCCGGTGGTCGGAGGTATTCACAATGACCAGTACGCCGCGGGAACCCGGCGCCGGGTCACCCACCAATGCCATCTGGTCGTTGGTGAACACCGGCTTGTAGTTGGCAAGGTGCAGGGCTGCGTCCAAGACGAAGAGGCGCAGTCCGGCGGCTTGCGGGGAGGCCAGCGCGTACAACCCCAATGCACCCTCGACGGGCTCGAGGGACAACGTGGTGGCTTCGGGGAATCCGGGCAGCGGCGCTGCCGGTACCAATACGCGGCTCATCGCAGGAAATCCATCAGCGAGGGCTGCAGGGTGCGGGAGGCGGCGGACAGCGCGGCCTGGTAGGCGACCTCCTGGGTCTTGAGTTCCAGGATGACCGACCCCAGGTCGATGTCCTCGATGCCGCTGCGCCGCGCCTCCAAGGAAACGGAATCGGCAAGCAGCGCATCGTCGGCGGCCAGGACCGCCGCGTGGCTGGCACCAATCGTCGCCTGCGCACCGAGGACCTTTTGGAGACCGTCATCGACTTCTTCGACGCGTGCAGAAATATTCGTCCCGTTGCGCAGGTCCATGGCGATGTCCTTCACGAGTTGAAAGACGCTGGCGTTGCCCTGCCCGAAGACCTGGGCGCCGTCGGCATCGACGCGGACGCTCGAATTCGCCCCGATCCGGCGTTCCACGCCGCTGGTACCGGAGAAGACGTAGGTGGAATCAACGGCATTGGGACCATCCGCAGTGCCGGCAAAGACGTGGCGCCCCATGAATTGGGTATTCGCCGCGGTGAGCAGGGCGTCGTGAAGTGCGTCCAGTTCCAGCGCGATGGCCTCCTTGGCATCGGGGGACAGGGCACCGTCATTGGCGCCCTTGACCGTGAGGTCGCGTACCTGCTGGAGAAGGTCGGTGGCGGCCGCCATGGCATTGTCAGCGGTGGAAAGCCAGCCGTTGGCGTCCTGTACATTGCGACTGAACTGTTCATTTTGGCGCTGATTCGCGCGGAGGGCCATGACGTTGGCGGTCCCTGCCGGGTCGTCACTGGGCCGGCTGATTTCCTTTTGGGTGCCGGCCTTGTTCTGTATCGTGGCCAGGCGCGCCATGGCGGCCTGCAGGTTGCGCTCGGTGGTGGTGGTCAGCGACGCGGTGGTGATTCGGGTCATGGGCCTGCTCCTTTATCGTCCGACGAGGCCGGTGCGGTTGATCAGGGTATCGAGCATTTCGTCGATTGCCGTCATGACCCTTGCGGCGCCCTGGAAGGCATGCTGGTTGGCAATGAGCGCAACGTTCTCCTCATCGATTGACACCGCCGAGACGGAGTGCTGGGCATTGACGGCTCCTGCCGCCGCGACCGCAGCCGAGACGGCCTGCTGGGCCTCAGCCTTGGTGGCGGTTCCGATCTTGATGACCATGGTGGCCCACAACGCGTCCGGTCCATCGGGCGAGTCCCCGAAGGTGGAAATGCGCGAGGCATTGGAACCGTCCAGCTTGCCGCCACCGGCACCGGCGGTGGCCAGGTCGTTGGCTCCGGTGGCAACCACCTTGAGCGAGCGGGCCGCATCGTTCGGGTCGATGTCAAAGAACGGCGGACCGGGATTGCCGTCCACCGTCTTGCCGTTGGCCTGGGCGGTGTTGACGGTTTCGGCAAGTTTCCGGGCCACGTCGTCCAGGGACTTCGCCGCTTCCGCCAAGGAACCGCCGGTTCCAGTGGCATCGGCCGGTGCAAGCAGGGAGACGGTTCCGGCGAGGCGGCCGCCTTGCAGCGCGACGGGTTGGCCGGGGCGGTGGGCCCACTGCAAGGACGGGGCCGTGCCGCCGTCAAAGGTTGCCGAGCCGGTTACCTCCAACGGCCGGGCCGTTGAGCCGGTGACCAAGGCGTTGCCATCAATCAGGACATCCACGGTGCCGTCGGGCAACTCCCGGACACTCGCCCCGGAGAGCTCGGCAATGCCTTGGGTGAGCGCGGCGCGCTGGTCCAACAAGGCGTTGGGAGTTCCCCCGGATGCGATGGAGGAACGGATCTGGGCGTTGAGTCCGGCCACGGTGTTTGCTGCTGCATTGACGTCGCTGACCATGGTGTCCAGGGATTGGCGTTGGGCCGCCCACTGGTCGGTGAGCTCGCTGCGGGACAGGCCGATCCGGTTAACTACGGCCTTGGCACGTTCCAGCAGGACAGCGGCGGGGGAGGACTCGCCGGGCTGGTTGGCCACGTCCTCCCAGCCCGCCCAAAAGTCATTGAGCAACGCGGAGAGGCCGTTCTCGCCCGGTTCCCGCAGGATCCCTTCGAGGTTAGTCAGGCCCTCGGCACGGGTGTCGGACTGGGCTGCCAGGGCCACGGTCCCGCGCACGCGCGCATCCAGGTGGGCATCGGCGAGTCGGGCTATGCCGGTGAGCACTACGCCCTGGCCCACGCCGGGCCGGGACGCCAGCATGCCCGTTGACGCGACGGATCCGGCCGAAACAAAGTCAGCTCGCTGGCGCGTGTATCCGGTGGTTCCCACATTGGCCAGGTTGTTTCCGGCCGTTTCCATGGCAAGGCGCGCCGCGTTGAGGCCGGACATGGCCGTATTTAGTCCGCCGAACGTACTCATGTCAGTTCCCTACAGATTCGTGTCGATGATGTGTGCACCGGAGCCATGTGATGCCGAACCCCCGGAGGGGCCGTACAGCGAGGTGTCCTCGCCGAGGGTCGCCAGTGTTTCCTGGGTCGAGCGGTAGGCCGCGCGCAAGAACTGCTCGTTGGTGTCCCGCAGCCTGGTGATCTCGGCAGTGGTGTCCCGCAGGGCGGTCAGATGCGCGGTGAGGATCTCATTCCACGGACCCGGAGGTGCGGCCTCAATGATCTTGGACAACGGTGAAGCGGCGTCGAGTCCCCAATTCGACGCAAGCTGCGACGCCTCCAAGGCGCGGGACAGGCCGGCGGCGTGGACCTTTTCGAGAATGTTCTCGATCTCCCGCGTCGCCAGCGCTATCCATTGCGACTTCCCGGAAACCAGCAACAGATGCTCTTCCTCCAACTTGAAGTGAAGCAGCTCCAGTAGTTCCCGTTCTTTCCACAACAGGGCCGAAAGCTCATTGGTTCCCATGACTTGCATCCCTTCAGACTGTTGTGCCCCCAATAAATCCCCAGTTACTGAAGTCTATCGGCCGGCTCAAAGTGAACGTTAGCTGTACAACTTCGATTTAGGTGGCTTTCAAATCCGCTTTTTGGGGATATTCCGGCTAACATCATTTCTGGGGCAATTCGCGTTTGGGGAAAAACGTACGTGGCCACCGGCAACAACCGGTGGCTTGATCATCACTCAAATTGACAAGGACGATCCGGGTGGAGCGACAGGCACGCAACCAGATGGTTTTAGAGAACCTTCCCCTCGTTGGATATCTGGCGGCGGAATTATGCGCCAAGGCCACGCATCTCTCCCGTGAAGACCTTGCTTCGGTGGGGGCCATCGCACTCATTACTGCGGCGGATGCCTTCGACGACACCCTTGGCGTTCCCTTCGGTGCCTACGCCCGCCGGCGCATCCTTGGGGCGTTCGCGGACGACATGCGCTCAAATGACTGGGCCACCCGGGGAGCCCGGAAGAAAATCACCGCGACCCGAACGGTTCAGGAATCCCTGACGGCAGCGCTGGGCCGAACCCCCACGGTTTCCGAGCTATCCGAGGCCCTCGGCATGGACCAGGAAGCCACCCTTGCCATCTTGAGCGATTCGGCCCGCACGGTGGTGTCCATCGAGGACACCATGAATGACTATTTGGTTTCCGGAACCGAAACCCCCGAAGAGGCCCTGCTCGAGGCGGAGCGCACGAAGGTGATCCGGGATGCGGTTGCCGCATTGCCGGAAAACCTGCGCGTCATCATCGAACGCATCTATTTCAAGGGATCAACGGTGAAGGATCTTGCCGCCGAAATGGGTGTCACTCATTCGGCGGTTTCCCAGAGACGCACCACGGCCATGAAGCTGCTTCACGAGGGCCTGCAGATGCGCTACGTACCTGAACAGGCACCCGCGCCCGAAACGACCCTGACCCGTGCCGCGACCCAGCGTCGCGAGCTCTATCTCAAGGACCTTGGCGAGCGTGTCGCCGGCGGGATCGCAGGTCTGCCAGCAAATAGGTTCTCGCCTTCCGCCTAGCCCGCCCGAAGAACATTTTCCTTCAATCGCTAACAAGCGTAATTCGGCTGCCGATAGTCGGTGATTGAGGTCCACGGACGGACCTCGGTACAAACACCCGTCTCACGGAGGAATTCACCATGGGTATGCAGATCAACACCAACATCGCGGCACTGAACGCTCACCGCAACCTTTCCAACACGCAGAACGACCTCTCCAAGTCGCTGGAGAAGCTGTCCTCGGGCCTGCGCATCAACCGCGCCGCCGATGACGCTGCCGGTCTGGCAATTTCCGAGGGTCTGCGCTCGCAGGTCAACGGCCTGAACGTTGCAGCCCGCAACGCCCAGGACGGCATCTCGGTCATCCAGACCGCCGAAGGCGCCCTGACCGAGGTCCACTCCATCCTGCAGCGCGTCCGTGACCTGGCCGTCCAGGGTGCCAACGACTCGAACAACGCCGAATCCCGTGGCGCCATCAAGACCGAAATCGACGCCCTCGGCGACGAGCTCACCCGTATCGGCGCCTCGACCAACTTCAACGGCATCAAGCTGCTTGATGGTTCGGTTCCGACCCTGACCTTCCAGGTCGGCGCCGGCAGCACCGCCGCAGAGGACCAGATCGCGGTCACCATGACCGACTTCTCCGGTCTGGGCGCAGCGGTCAAGGCACTCACGGTTGACTCCGCCGCCAACTCGCTGGCCAGCATTGCCGCAGTCGACACGGAGATCACCGCAACCTCCACGGCACGTGCCGGCTTGGGTGCAGTGCAGAACCGCTTCGAATCCGCCATCAACTCCCTCAACGTCTCCCGCGAGAACCTGCAGGCTGCAGAGTCCCGCATCCGCGACGTCGACATGGCCGGCGAAATGGTGAACTTCACCCGCTCGAACATCCTGTCCCAGGCCGGTACCGCCATGCTCGCGCAGGCCAACCAGTCCAACCAGGGTGTCCTGCAGCTCCTCGGCTAAGCATCCAAAGCCGATTAGCAGCTAGGCGCTTTTGGAACCACGGATGGTTTCCGGAAAACGCCAAGCATCCAACGATCTCCCGTGACAGGCACCGACTCACTGAGTCAGGCGCCTGTCACGGGAGATTCGCGGTATCCACACCAAAGGTAGAAGCGGAGACAATATGGGCCTGGCACTTGACGGACTAGCAAGCGGACTCGACACCACAGCACTGATCAAATCCTTGATGCAGGTCGAGGCGATCCCGCAGAACATCCTGAAGAACAAGGTCAGTGCCACCCAGACCTTGGTATCCGCCTTGCAGGCGTTGAACACCAAGGTTGCGGACCTGGCCACGTTGACCATGAAGCTGGCCAAGTCGGAGTCCTTGCAGCTTTTCAGCACGACGACCAGCACCGACGGAGTCAAGGCAACCGCATCCGCAGGGGCCAGCCCGGGAACCTTGGACATTACAGTCACCAAACTGGCCCAAGGTCAATTGCAGGTCTCGGACCCGGTCACTGCATGGGCCGAATCCAGTTTCACCATCACCGCGGCCGACGGGACCGAAACTGTCATCGCGGCACAATCGAATTCCTTGGATGACATCATTTCGGCCGTCAACGCCTCCGACTCGGGAGTCAAGGCCGCCAAGATCTCCGCCGGCAACGACCAGTACCGGGTGCAGTTTTCCTCCAGCGAAACCGGTGTCGAGAACTCCTTCACGATTTCCGGAACCACCGTTCCGATGACGCAGGTCCGTGCCGCCCAGGACGCGGAGGTCACTCTCTGGTCCGGCACCGCAGCCGAACAGGCCATCAGCTCCACCACCAACACCTTCACGTCCCTGCTGCCCGGGGTCGATGTCACCGTTGCGAAGGTGTCGGCCGAACCCGTCACGGTTACCGTCCAACGAGACACAGAAGCCACCTCAAAGACCGCCTCGGATCTGGTGGATACCCTCAACAGTCTCTTCGGTTTCATTGCCGCGAATTCCGCTGTCACCACCGGCGCCGGCGGTGCCACCAAGGGCATGATCTTCACCGGGGACAGTACCGCCCGCGACGTCAAACAACGCGTCATGGATGCCGCGATCATGCCCATTGATTCTCGGTCGCCCTCGGAAATCGGCATATCCATCACCAAGGATGGCAAGCTCGAATTCGATGCCGAGAAATTCGCCGCGGCCCTTGCCGATGACCCTGCACGGGTCGAGACGGTATTGCGGACGATCTCCTCGCGAGTCGCCACCGTGTCTACGGCGCTGTCGGACAAGTACGAGGGGGCAATCACCTCCCGGATCACCGGCCAGGAATCCCTGGTGACCCGGTTGGATGACCAGATTGCCGATTGGGATCTGCGTCTGAACAAGAGGGAAGCAACGCTCAAGCGCATCTATTCGACCCTTGAGGTGCAGCTGAGCAACCTCAACTCCCAACAGTCCTACCTGGCCTCGCAACTGGCCTCGCTCCCGACAAACAACCAATCGAAGTGATGATGAACCCCGCCCAGAAGCGTGCCCAACTCAAACGCGAGGCCATCCTTTCGGCAAGCCCGGCACGTCTGCTCACCATGCTCTACGACCGCCTGCTGGTGGACCTGAATCGCGCCGAAGCCGCGCAGCTGGCAGAGGATTGGCCGGCGGCCTCGGAAAACCTGGTGCACGCCCAAGCCATCATTTCAGAGCTCGTCTCCAGCTTGAACGCCGAGGCATGGTCGGGCGCCCCGGGGCTGCACAGCATCTATGCTTTCGCCACCCAGCTGCTGATTGATGCCAACATCAAACGCGACACCGTGTTGACCCGGCAGGCGATCGGACTCATGGAGCCGCTGCGGCAAACCTGGCACGAGGCGGCGTCGGCTCCGATCGTCCCGAGCGCCGGCGGAGTCCACATTGGCTAGTCAGCCGGTGCCGGTCCGGAATTCCGGGGAATGGGTACGTGTGCTTGACGAGTTGGAGGACCAGCTGGCCGGACTGCGCGACTGCGCCCCCGATGAAGAGCTGCAGCGGGAGCTGCCCGCCACGTCGTGGCATCCACCTGCGGGGATCGGCGATTTGCCCTCGGCGCTGGCACCGCGGGCCACATTACTGCTAGAGGCAATGGAAACGCTCAAGCCGGTTCTGGAACAGCGGCGCGACGAAGCCGCACGGCAGCTTCGCGCCGTGACATCGGTCCCGCGGGAGGCGGGAGCGACCTCCATTTACCTTGATTCGGTCGGATAACCCATATAGCTAACGGCCCACCTTAGGTGGCCGATTGTCTCTTATGAGCACGGATTGCTCATTTCCCCTTTGCGCCCACGGACGGGCCACACAACGACCTTGGAGCGATTCGTCGTGTTCAATTCCGTCACATCCCTGGCGCTGGAAAGCGCCTTGGATGGCTTGGCCCTGCGGCAGCGTGCCATCGCAAACAACATCGCGAACGTCAACACCCCTGGCTACCACGCCCGCCGCGTTGAGTTCGAGTCCGCGCTGGCCAAGTCCGTCGCCGAAGGCAACGGCGCCACGGCTGCCACCACCTCCACCTCGCTGGAGCCCACGCGCCTCGACGGAAACAACGTCAACCTGGACACCGAGACACTGTCCAACATCGACACCGTGTTGCGCTACCAATTCGCCACGCAGGCCGCATCGGGGCCGTTCAACTCCATCCGCACCGCACTTCGGAGCAACTAATGCTTGACGCAATCGGCATCGCCGGCACCGCTTTGACAGTTCACCGTAAATGGCTTGATGCCGTTTCCGACAACCTCGCCAACGCAAACACGGCCACCGCCACGGACGGCGAGGCATTCCGGGCCCGTTATGTGCTGGCCCAGGCCGGCGCCGAAAACACGGGCGTATATGTCGCCGGTTCGGAATTCGGGGATGCCGAAGGCCGTCTCGTGCATGAACCCAACCACCCGCTGGCAGACGAGGAAGGCTACGTCCGCTACCCGGACATCGACATGTCCGAGCAAATGGGGTCCCTGATCATGGCCCAGCGCGGTTACCAGGTCAACGCGGCCGTGGTGGACCGCGCCAAGGAAACGTACCAAGCAGCCCTTCAGATCGGACGCAACCAGTAATGGCCTTCGAAATCGGCCCCGTCGCGGGCGTCAGCCCGACCCTTGCCACCGGGTACCTGAAACCCGCTGGAGCACCAGCCACCGACGGCTCCGCCTTCGCCACCGCACTCGGCGGTGCAGTGGACCAGGTCCAATCCCTGCAGGCGACGTCCAACGACCTTTCAATCAAGGCCGTGACCGGGGACCTGACAGACATCCACGCCGCAACGCTGGCCTCGACGCGTTCCGCGGTCGCGCTGGAAATGATATCGACCTTCAGGAATCGCGGCGTTGAGGCATTCAACGAGGTCATGAGGATGCAAGCCTAGTGGCCAACGTTCCAGCCCCATTGGCCAAGACCATGGAGGCCGTGCGCGGCTTCAGCCTGGCGCAACGCACCATTGCCTTGATCGGCATTGCCGTGCTGGTGTTGGGAACCATCGCCCTGGTTTCCTTCATGAGCCAGCCCAAGATGACCCCGTTGTTTACGGGCCTCGCGCCCGAGGATGCCTCCGGGGTCGTCGAGCAGTTGAAGGCCGATTCGGTTCCCTACGAGCTCACCGGGGGAGGGGGCACCATCCTGGTGCCCGAGGCCAACGTGTACGACTCCCGGCTCAAGGCCGCCGCGGCGGGGCTGCCCAGCGCAGGCACGAGCGGATACTCGCTGCTTGACGACATGGGCGTGACCTCCAGCGAATTCCAGCAGTCTGTCACCTACAAGCGCGCCCTCGAAGGCGAGCTGGCCACCACCATCCAGGCCATGGACGGCGTCAACCTGGCCTCGGTCAAGCTTGCCATCCCCGAACAAACCGTCTTCGTGGAATCAAAGACCAATCCGACCGCTTCGATCTTCGTTGAAACCAAGCCCAACGTGACCCTGGGCAGCGACCAGGTGCAGGCAATCGTGCATCTGACGTCCGCCGCCGTTGACGGGATGAAGGCCGAGGACATCTCGGTCGTGGACTCCACCGGAAAATTGCTGTCGGCTGCGGGAGTCGGGTTGACCGGCGGCGCCGAGAAGCAGGCAGCCGACTACGAAACCCGGGTTGCCGGCGTCATCCAGGCCATGCTCGACCGCGTGGTGGGGCCCGGCAACGCCACGGTCGCGGTGGCCGCGGACCTGAGCCTTGAGTCGGCGGAACGAACCGAAGAATCCTTTACCAACCCCGAAGGCGAACCCGCGCTCACCGAATCCAGCAAGGAAGAGGAATACGAGGGGACCGGCGGTGCCGGCGCGGGAGTGCTCGGCCCCGACAACATTGCGGTGCCCGGCGGCACCGCCGGCGAGGGAACCTTCACCTCCACCGACAACCAACGCACCAACGCGGTGAACAAGGTGACCGAGAACCGCTTGATCCCCTCCGGAAACCTCAACCGCCAAAGCGTGTCCGTCGCCCTGAACTCCGCCGCCACCCAGGGACTGAGCATCCCCGACATCACCCAAATGGTCAGCACGGCCGCCGGCATCGACGAGGAACGCAACGACACCGTGAACGTCTCGGTCGTGCCATTCAACGCAGACGGCGCCGCAGCCGCGGAGGAAGCACTCGCGGCTGCCGCCGCGGCCGAGGAGGCGGCCCGCACCGCGGAACTGCAGCGCTCCCTGATCATTGCGGGGGTCATTGGCCTGGCCCTGATCCTTGCCGTTGTCTACGCCCTGTACGTGCGGCGAAACAAGCAAAACCGGGAACCCGTCGACCTGGGCGAGTTCCGTGAATTCACCTCGCTGCCGCCGGCGCCCGCGGAGGTAGCCCACCCGGACACCATGGCCATCAGCCAGGTTCCGGCCGTGGCGCCCGTGGCCGAGCTGGTCACGCCCCATCACGTCAAGCGCGATGAACTTTCGGCCCTCGCGGCCAGGGACCCTGCCAAGATGGCCGACTACCTGCGCGCCGTGATGGATGACAAGGGGAACGAATAATGGCCCAAGGATCCGGCACGCCCGGGAAGCTGACCGGCACCCAAAAGGTCGCCATCATGCTGATGCAATTGGACCAGGACAACGCGGCGGAAGTCATGCGCCAGTTCACCGAATTCGAGGCAGACGAGATTGCCGCCGAGCTGGTGCGCCTGCGCCGGGTGGACTCTTCCCTGGTGGAAGACACGGTCCGCGAGATCCATGATCTGGCGACCTCCGGCAAGCCGAGCGCACGTGGCGGACGGGACATGGCCGCCGGACTTTTGGAGGCCTCCTTCGGCAGCGAAAAGGCCAGCACGGTCATGAACCGCCTTTCCTCCACAATGGCGGGGATGACCTTTGAATTCCTCGACGGCACCGAACCGGCGCACATCGGTTCGCTGCTCGACGGCGAACTGCCGCAAACCATCGCCCTGGTCCTGGCCCACCTGCGCCCCGAGGTCGCCTCGGCCGTCCTGGCCGGATTCGAGGCTCCGCTGCGCACCGAATCCGCCAGGTCCCTGGCCACCATGGGCACCGCCGTGCCCGAGGCCGTTCGCGTGGTGGCCGAGGAACTGAAGAAACGCACGGGGTCGGTCATCACGACGCACGAACCACTCGAAGCGGTCGGAGGCATCCAACCACTGGTCGACATCCTGAACCGCTCGGACATCACGATCGAAAAGGACCTGCTCGCCTCCCTCGACGAACACGATCCGGAGCTGGCCGAGGAGGTGCGCTCGCGCATGCTCTCATTCGCGGATCTGGTCAAGTTCGACCGGCGCGACGTGCAACGCGTGTTGCGCGGCGTCGATGCCTCGACCCTCGCCTTCGCCCTCAAGGGTGCCGCCGCCGAGGTCGAGGAAACGATCCGCGCCAACATCTCCGACCGCACCAAGGAAATCCTGGACGCCGAGATCTCCTCCATGGGAAAGGTGCGGGTCTCGCAGGTCGAGGAGGCACGTGCCGACGTGGTCCAGTCCATCCGGGCGCTGGAAGCCAGCGGCGAGATCACCATCAAGCGCGGCGACGAGGAAGACTATGTCCTCTGATCCGGCGGCCTTCGAACCCGCCCACTTCGGTGCCCTGGCACCGTCCCCTGCCGCCCGACGCGAGCAGGGAAACTCGCAGGCACATGGATATGCCACCGGCTACGCGCAGGGCATCCGTGCCGCCGAGGCGGTGGCCAGGACCCAGCGCGAGGACCTGGCATTAGCAGCGGCAAGGGCGGATGCCGCACGTGCCGCCGAACACGCCGAGGCCGTGCGCGCCCTGGGCGCCGCGGCCAATGCCCTGCATGCGCGCACCGTCCCGGTGCTGGAAGCTGCCTCCACCGTGCTGGTGGAATCGGCCCTCCTCCTGGCCGAGAAGATCGTGGGCGCCGAACTGTCCAACGACCGCTTCGGGGCAAAGGCGGCACTGGATCGCGCCATGGGCGGCATCGACGAGGCCACGGTGCGCCAAATTCGCATGAACCCGCAGGACATTGCCCTGCTGGATCTGGGCACGGTTCCCGGAACCGGGATCGCGCTGGTTGCCGATGCCACGCTGGCACGCGGCGATGCGCTCACCGCGTTCGACGAAGGATTCCTTGACGCACGCATCTCCACCGCCCTGGAACGGGCCTGCGAGGCCTTGCGCGGGGCAACGCCGTGAGCCTGGATGCACGGTCCTGGACCGGCCTGGGCGCGGCCCTGCTGGCGGCCGAACCCGTGAGGATGGGAGTGGTGAGCTCCGTGGTTGGCCTGGGGCTCGAGGTCTCCGGGCTGAACGCGCCCCTGGGCACCGTGTTGGAGATCGGGGATGAAAAGATCGCCGCCGAGGTGGTTGCGGCGCGTCGCGACACCCTGCACTGCATGCCGCTGGGACCGATGGACGACATCCGCGTCGGCGACTTCGTGCACAGCAAGGGTTCTGCCGCCTATATTCCCGTCGGCACGGGCCTGCTTGGCCGGGTGCTGGACGGGTTGGGCCAGCCCATTGACGGGCACGGTCCGCTGGGCGAGCATGTGCTCGTTCCCATGGAGCACCAGGCACCGGCCGCTCTGGAACGAAGCCGGATCACCACCCCGCTGCAGCTAGGCGTCCGTGCCATGGATACACTCACCGCGGTGGGCGCCGGCCAGCGCATCGGGCTGTTCGCCGGATCCGGTGTCGGCAAGTCCTCCCTGCTGTCCATGATCGCCCGCGGGACCTCGGCCCAGGTCAACGTCATTGCCCTGGTCGGCGAGCGCGGGCGCGAGGTCCGTGAATTCCTGGAGGAAGACCTGGGCCCCGAAGGCCTGGCCCGCTCAATCGTCGTGGTCTCCACCGCCGACGAACCCGCACGCATGCGCCTGCGGGCGGCCTTCGTGGCCACGCGCATTGCCGAGTCCTTCCGCGAGTCCGGTGCGCAGGTGCTGCTCATGATGGATTCGCTGACCCGCGTGGCCATGGCACAGCGCGAGATCGGGCTCTCTGCGGGGGAGCCGCCGGCAACCCGCGGCTACCCGCCCTCCACCTTCTCCCTGCTGGCACGCCTGCTCGAGCGGGCCGGGACCTCCGCGGAAGGCTCCATCACCGGGATCTACACCGTGCTGGTGGACGGGGACGACCACAACGAACCCATCGCTGACGCCACGCGCTCCCTGCTGGACGGACACATTGTCCTGGACAGGAAGCTGGCGGTCTCCGGCCATTTCCCCTCCATCGATGCGCTTGCCTCGGTGTCCCGCGTCGCCTCCCGCGTGACCAGCAGGGAACAAGCCAATGCCGCCGGCACGCTGCGCAAGCTCATGGCCGCGCGTCGTTCCGTGCAGGATCTCCTGGATGTCGGTGCCTACCAGCGCGGAAGCAACCCGCTGGCCGATGCGGCGGTCGACCATGAGGCCGCCATCAACCGCTTCCTGCAGCAGCGGCTCGAAGAGCCCGTTCCCGGCGCCCAATCCTGGGGCGAACTTCACTCATTGCTACGGAACATGGGGGTGTCCTGATGTCCAGGGGATTTGCACTTTCGGGCCTGCTGCGATTGCGCGGGCTGCAGGAAACGAAGGCAGCCGGCGAGCTGGCCGCCGCCAACAGGGGCCTGCGACAGCGGACCCTGGAACGAAACGCCATGCGAGACGCCATGGCCACGGCCGAACAGGCACCGGTGGACAGCGAGACGCTCATGGCATTGGTTGCCTCCCGTGCTTCCACACGCGGCATGCTTCTGGAACTGGACACCCTGGTCTCCTCCCTGGACACCGAAGCGGAACAAGCGCGCGAAGCCCACCGGCAGGCGCGGCAGGAGCTCAAGGCCCTGGAAAAACTGGCCGACCGCCACGAAACAAAGGTACGAACCGAAGCCCTCTCCCGCGAGCAATTCCTGCTCGACGACCTGGGGGCCACCAACGCTTTTGAAGGGAAGACACCGTGAGCTTCAGCGACATGGCCACGCGCATCGGCGCGATCCAATCGACACTTGCCCGGGTCAACGGCACCCCGGCACCAGCGAAGACCGAGGCATCGCCCGCCGGCTCCGCGACGGCCATGGCGCTGGCCGGTGCCGTCCCGGGGCTCGGTGCATCCTCCGGTGCGCTTCCCGCGACACCTGCATCCTTCACCCAGGCCCTGCAACAGGCGATGGCACCCTCCGTGGCTGCCGCCCCCGCCGCCCCGGCCCCGACGCCTTCTGCCGCCACGGCGCCAAAATCCGACACCGCGGTGGACAGGTCCAAGGCGGTAGGCGAACCGCCGTCAACGGCGGACGGCGTGGATGGCTCGGACGTGGTCCAGGCCTCCAAGAAATACCTTGGCATCCCGTACGTGTGGGGCGGCAACAACCCTAAGATCGGCCTCGACTGCTCGTCCTTCGTCCAACACACCTTCAGGGACCTGGGTGTCGAACTCCCGCGCGTGGCCCGGCAACAGGCCAAGGAGGGAACCGAGGTTCCCTCGTTGGCAAAGGCCAGGCCGGGGGACCTGATCGTCACCCGGGGCGGTGGCCACATCGGCATCTACCTGGGCGACAACAAAATGATCCATGCCCCGCGTCCGGGGGAGACGGTCAGCATCCGCGAGCTCTTTGAAACGGATGCCACAATCATGACGATTCGCCGAATTGTTCCCTCGGAAACGACAGCACCGGCTGAGTCCAAGATTCCTGCCCCGGCCAAGGCGGCAGCAGCGACTACGCAGGCGCTGCAGGCCGAGTCCACCGTCGCGGCCCAGCGTGCCCTCTTCTCCACGGCGGTGAACGGCGCATGATTCCCTTGACACGCGCGGCACTGCCGCCGGCCTCCGCGGCAGCCGGCGGAACAACGCCGGCATCCGTCGCTGCCCGGGGTCCGAAGGACACCGGGATGGTTCCGGCCGGCGAGTTCGCCGAGGTTTTTGCCTCCATGGTTTCCGCTCCGCCGATGCCCGCGAAGCCGACACCGGGCGCGGGAACCGAGGCAACCAAGACGCAAGCCATGAAAGCAGTCTCCGCCGAAGAGATGTCTGCCGAAACGGGGAAACCAGGGATTCACCCATCGCCGGCACGGGAAGGGGTCGCGGCGCAAACGGTGACTGCCGAAACCGGGCAACCAGGCATCCACCGATCCTCAGCAACGTCCCTCGAGCCGAAGCCGGCGGAAACCAACGACATTGCTTCCCTGCCAACCACGGCACCGACTGCGCTTGTCGGCGGCGTCATGAACGAGCGGGTACGGCATCCTGCTCTCGTGGCCGCAACGGCGCAGCCCGCAGGAGCAGCGGCCACCACACCGACTGCCGCGCACGTCGATACGGCAACCGGAAGCGAAGGCCTTGCAGGTTCCACTGCCCAGGTTTCCGCGGAAACGGCACGTGGCTCTGCTACTCGACCGCCGTTCCCGGTGGCGGAGACTCCACTGCTGACGTTGCAGCTGCCTGGGGTTGCAGAGGACCCGGGAGCCGGATCGCTTCCCGTGGCCAAGGTCCCCAGGGCAGTTGCCCAGGTGCCGGAAGCCGGGGTCGCGCTGCCGGTCGCACCCACACCGGGGATTGCCATCTCCGACGCGGGACTGCCCGCCACACGACTGGAGCAGGCAGCCCCTGCATCTGTCTTGGCCGAATCTCCGGCAGACCCAGTTCCCCCGGGGGCGGGCCCCGACGCTGTCGAACCCGCACGGACCCCCACTGCGGCGGCCACTCCAATCCCACCCGGGCACGGGGGGGAAGCACCGGCCGGAGAAGCCGCCGAGGCACTGCCGGGCTCGGACGCGGCTCCCGCAGCAGCCAACGCGACGGCCCCGTTAATCCCGGTGGGACCCGGCCAGGAAGAAGCGCGAGTTGCCGCCACCGCCTCCATTTCGCCCGCCCGGCTCTCCACCGACATGGGAGTCGCTGCGGTGGAGCCGCTCGGGGCATCGGCCGCGGAGACCCCGGTGGTGCGCACCCCGGCACCCGCGCCACTGCACCGGCAGTTGCTCGGGCCGATCGCGACCCTGGCGGCCGGTCCCCACGGGGAACGCACAATGAGCGTGAACATCGCGCCCGAGGCGCTGGGCCCCATTACCGTCAAGGCGGTCCTGGGCGGGGAGGGCATCCGCATGGAGCTCTCCGCGCCAACGGACGCCGGGCGCGAGGCCTTGCGGGCGATGCTGCCCGAACTGCGCCGCGAATTGGCGGCCGGCGGATCCGGCACCATCACGCTCTCCGCCGGATCGGACTCGGCCGCGACACCCGGCGGCCACGGCGGCAGCCAGGGGGCTGGCGGCGGGGACCCCCGTCCCTTGGCTCCCACCGCTGCTCCGGGATTGCGAACCCGCGACGAGCCCGCCCGCGAACCACAGGACCAGGTGACCTCCACGGCCCTGCACGACACTTCCCATCTCGACGTGATGGCCTAGAAAGGACACCCCATGACAGTGCCGCCCATCGAAGCGACGCAATTCGGCGCAACGACCGCTCCCGTCCGCGCTCCCAAGCAGTCCATGGACGGCGAGGTGTTCCTGCACCTGCTGGTCACCCAGCTGGCAAACCAGGACCCGAGCTCGCCCATGGACACCAACCAGATGATCTCGCAAACCACGCAGCTGGCCTCCATGGAACGCATGAACACCCTCAGCGCCACCCAGGAAGCCTCGCTGGACATCCAACAGCGCCTCGCAGCGTCCTCGCTGATCGGCCGGGAAGTCACCACCGGGGGTGAACCGCCGGTCTCCGGTGTGGTCACCGCGGTGTCCTTCATTGGGGGCGAACCCGTTCTTACCGTGGGGGAACGGCAGATTCCCTACGCCCAGGTCACCTCCGTCGCGGCACCTGCCGTTCCCGTTCCCGATCCGGAGCAGGAAGCGACCCCGCAGACCTCGCCCGAGGGCGCGGGGCCGGTGCCCGAGGCCACCGAACAGGAAGCCACCGGGGCCTAGTCGCCCGCCCTTAGATTTCTTGATCCACCCCATTTCCTCCTACGCAGAAAGACATCCACCATGCTTCGTTCACTGTATTCAGGAATTTCCGGTCTTCGCGCCCACCAGACCATGCTCGACACCACAGGCAACAACATTGCCAACGTCAACACCTCGGGCTTCAAATCATCGTCCGTCCAGTTCCAGGACACCCTCTCGCAAATGACCCAAGGTGCAACCACCCCGGGTGCCGACGCCGGCGGACGCAACCCCGCCCAGGTCGGCCTCGGCGTGCAGGTCGCCGGCATCTCCACCAACTTCGGGCAAGGCTCGTCCCAGAGCACCGGACGTTCCTCGGACATGATGATTGCCGGAGAAGGCTTTTTCGTCACCCGTTCGGGAAACGCCACCTCGCTGACCCGCTCCGGAGCCTTTGAATTCGATGCCAACGGACGGCTGACCAGCCCCGACGGGGGCATCGTGCAGGGTCGCATGGCAACTAACGGGGTGGTGCCCGCCGGCGGCGCACTGAATGACATTGCCTTGCCGCGAGACCTCGTGGCGCCTGGTGTCGGCACCAGCGCCGCCGGACTCACCGGCAATCTGCCCAAGGAGACGGCCACCGGCGGATCCATCGTGCAGGACGCTGAGATCTTCTCCGCTGACGGCAGCAGCCGCACCATGACCATGACCTTCACGCGCAGCGCCACCGGCTGGAATGTCACGGCCAATGACGGCGCCGGCGCCACCGGCAACGCCACGCTGACCCTCGCCAACGATGGAACCCTCAACGGCGGCACCATGAACCTCGGCGGCATCGCCGTTGACCTGTCCGTGCTCACCGGGTACGCGGGGCTCAAGACCGTGTCGATCTCGGAACAAAACGGCCGCTCCGCCGGAACCCTCGAGTCCTACACCTTGGGATCTGACGGCACGCTGACCGGGACCTTCTCCAACGGCTCCCAGCAGGCCATCGCGCAGATCGTGCTCGGGACGGTGGCCAACCCCTCCGGCCTGCAAAAGACCGGCGGCTCCGGTTACACCGTGACCGCGAATTCCGGCGCCATCGAGTACGGGGCACCCGGAGACCCCGGCATGGGCAGCATCTCCGGCGGCATGCTGGAAATGTCCAACGTCGACCTCTCCCAGGAGTTCACCAACCTGATCGTCGCCCAGCGCGGCTTCCAGGCCAACGCCCGGATCATCACCACCAGCGACGAGGTCCTCCAGGAACTGGCCAACCTCAAGCGCTAGCCACCGGCGCAAATCATGGAAGGGCCGCCCCGTTGGCTAACGGGGCGGCCCTTTCTGCCGAGAGTGCTCCTGTGAAAGAACGGGGTGCTTCAGTGATCGTTGTAACCAGGCTCAACGCCACACGCTTTGCGATCAATGCCGACCTCATCGAGCGGATCCAGGAAAACCCCGACACCGTGGTGTTCATGGTCAACGGGGCCAAATACGTGGTCACCGAAACCATGGAAGAAGTCATTTCCCTGGTGGCGGCTCATCGCGCCCGGGTGGTCTCGCTGGCGCGGCACTACGAGCCGCCCCAACCATCCGTTTCGCCCCTGACGCATCGATAAGAGGACGCCCCACGTGGATCCAGCAACAATCATTGGCCTCCTGCTGGCCTTCGGCGCCATGTTCACCATGCTGTTCATGGAGGGCGCCAACGTCTCCTCGATCCTGCTGCCGGCCCCGATGATCATCGTGTTCCTCGGAACCATCGCCGTGGGCATCGCCAGCGGCACCATCAGCGACACCATCATCGCCTTCAAGTCTCTTCCCTCGGCCTTCCGCGGCAAGATCGCCCCGGTGGGCGAGCTGATCAGCCGTCTGGTCGAGCTGGCCGACCTCGCGCGCAAGGAGGGCCTGCTGGCCCTGGAATCCGAGGCCAGGGAAACCAGGGACCCGTTCCTGGGCCGGGCACTGCAATCCATGGCCGACGGCATGGACGGGGACGAGCTGCGCGACCAGCTGGAAGACGAGATCTCCACCCGCGAGCGCACCGACGCGATTGCCCACAAGTACTTTTCCACCCTGGGCGGCTACGCCCCCACGGTCGGCATCATCGGCACCGTAGTCTCGCTGACCCACGTGCTGGAAAACCTGTCCAAGCCCGACGAGCTCGGTCACATGATCGCCGCTGCCTTCGTCGCCACGCTCTGGGGGCTGGTCTCGGCCAACTTCATCTGGCTGCCCATCGGCGCGCGCCTGCGCAGGCTCTCGGAACTCGAGATCGACAGGATGTCCCTGGCCATGGAGGGCGTGCTGGCGATCCAGGGCGGCAGCCAGCCGATCCTGCTCGAGGAAAAGCTCCAGGCCATGGTCCCGCCCCACGTCCTGGGCAAGAAAAACGGCAAGGATTCGGCGGAGGTGGGGTCCAAGGCCCTGCTCGATGACTTCAAGGAAGCCGCGTGAGCGGCGGGCGCAGCAGCGGCAGGCGCGGCGGCCGGAAGGGGCGCAAGTCGGCCGAATCCGGGCACGACGGGCCCGATGAACGCTGGATGGCCTCCTACATGGACATGGTCACGGTGCTGATGTGCCTGTTCATCGTGCTCTATGCCATGTCCACGGTCGACCAGGACAAGTACACGAAACTGAAGAACTCCCTGGCCACTGGGTTCGGCACCGAGCAGAGCGTCACCGCCGACACCGCCGAGGGCATCGTGGTCCCGCCCGAACTGGTGGGCACCGAGGGGCTGCTGGCCAGCAGCCAGATCGACGGACAAACCAAGGAAGCACTGCTCGCCCTGGCCCAGGACGAACAGGCCGACCTGCTGACACTCAAGGAACGCATCCAGAAGCGGCTGAAGGACTCCGGGCACGCGGGTGCGGCGGACTTCTCCATCGACAACCGTGGCCTGACCGTGCGGCTGGTCAGCGCCGAGACATTCTTCGTGCCCAATAGCGCCGAGCTCACCGACAACGCCCGCGAGATCATCGACTCCATCGCCCCGGTGCTGGCCCCCACCAAACGCTACTTCGAGGTGGAGGGCTTTGCCGACGAACGCCGCCCGGTCGAGCCCTATCCGACCAACTGGGAGCTCTCCGCCTCCCGCGCCACCGGCGTGCTGCGTTCCCTGGTCGAAGACGGGGGAGTGAAGGCCTCGCGGATCTCCTCGGTCGGCTACGGGGACGCCCGGCCGGTTCCCGGCAACAGGGACCTCTCGCTGAACCGTCGGGTCGACATCGTGGTGCTGTCCAACCAGCCCGAGTCGGTCAGGGACCTTCTGTCGCAAACGCCCTAGTCAGGTGACCACCGGGGCTTCCGTGGGAATCCGGGAGGAATATTTGTCCCCGCCCGCTAACCGATCGGCCGTCGCCAGCCGATAGTGGTGCCAGTGACGCTCTTGCCTACGGGACACCCCGGTGCGGGTGGGCCCAATCCAACACCTCCAGACCCCACTGCCGCGGTGGTCTATGACTTCCGCCGGCCCACGACGCTGGCCCGCGAGCACTCTCGCGTGCTTGAGCTGGCCTTCGAGACCTTCGCCCGCCAATGGGGAACCCAGCTGACGGCCAAGATCCGGGTCATGTCGCAGGTCTCCCTCGAGTACGTGCTGATGCAGTCCTACGACGACTACGTCGCCGGGCTGCCGCCGGCCACCACCATGGTGCTCTGCGAGGCGGAGGGGCACGGCGCGCGCGCCGTCATCCAGTTCCCCGCCGCGGAAGCCCTGAACTGGGTCTCGCACATGCTCGGCAGCCCCACCGCCACCGAGGTTCCCGAACGCAAGTACACGCGGATCGAGCAGACCCTGGTGCGCGGGCTGATGGACGAGGCGCTCGAGGACCTGCACTACTCGCTCGGCGCCCTGCTCCAGCGCCAGCTCGTGGTCTCCGGAATCCACCACAACTCCCAGTTCGCGCAGGCCGCCACGAAGTCGGAGATCGTCATCGCCGCCTGGCTGCGCGTGCGCGTGGGCGAGCGCAGCACCCTGGCCTCGGTCGCGGTGCCCGCTGACATGCTGCTGCCGCAACTCGGGGAAACCAACCCGCGCACCCCGGTGGAGAACGCCACCGAGCTGCTCACCGAGGCGCTCGCCGGGGTCCCGGTGGACGTGGCCCTGGCCCTGGGACCGGCCTTCGTCACCCCCGGCACCATCCTGAACCTGGCTGTGGGAGACGTGCTGCCACTGCCGCACCCCGTCCACCGGCCCTTCGAGCTGTCAGTTGACGGCCGCCGCCTGGGCACCGCCGCAGCCGGTACCCGCGGCGGCCGGATCGCCGCCGTCGTCGTTTCTACCGAGGAGAGTCCCTCTTGAATCCCGAACCATCATCCATCCCGGTCCTGCATTCGACGGCGCTGTATTCGGCCGCCGCCGAGGCGCTGGCAGGAATGCTGCCCACCACCTCCCCGGTCACCGCGGTGCTGCATTCCGGGTCCCGAGACGCCTCGATGCTAGAGGGGCCCGGCGAGTTGGTTGTCGCCGGCTTCGTCGGGCAGCACTCCGCCGACGTGTTGCTTTCTGTGGCAGCCCCGCTGCTGGGAGGCGCCCCGGGCGGGCCCGGCTCGCTGGTGTCCGCAGCGGACATCCTGCGTCCGGCCCTCGAGGCAGCCACCGGCGTGCTCGGCGCGGGCGTGCTCTCAACCGATTCCGCGGTGCACCCCGATGTGATGCTCGCAGATGCCGAGACCGTGTGCTTTGAATTGCGCAGCGCCGAGGAAGAAATCGGGTTCTTCGCCATCCGCATCCGCAACAACGAACCTGCCTCGCTGCCGGCCGGCACCGCCGCCGAGGCGCGCGAGGACGTGGCCAGCCGGCTGGGTCGGATCAACAACGTGGAAATGGCGTTGACCGTGGAGATCGGCCGCACCCGCATGTCCGTGCGCGACGTGCTGGGACTGGAACCCGGTGCCGTGGTGGAACTCGACCGCTCGGCCGGCGCACCGGCGGACATCCTGCTCAACGGCCGGCTGATCGCCCTGGGCGAGGTCGTGGTCATGGACCAGGACTACGGGGTGCGCATCACCCAGATCCTCGACGTGAACGAGGGCCAGTCCTAGCGGTGGAATCCTTCTTCTTGGTGCTGCGGGTGATCGTCTCGCTCGCGGCGGTATTCGGGCTCTTGTTCTACCTGCGCAAACGCGTGCTGACGCGCTTCGGGTCCCCGCGCGCCTCGCAGCTGTCGATCGTCGAGCGCCAGGGACTGGGCGCCAAGTCCTCGGTCGTGCTGCTGGACGTGCAGGGCCGGCGCTACCTGCTGGGCGTGGCCGAGTCCTCCATCAGCGTGCTCGATTCCTTCGAGGCCCCCGAGCCGTCGGCGCCCGAACCGCATGAACAGGCCGGAGCGCCCGGCACCATGGCCGAACGCTCGCGCGCCTTCGCGCAGAGCCTGAACGCCATGCGTCTGGGCCCCGCGCCCGCACACCAAACCCTCGTCAACGATCCTGCCGCGGACCCGGCGGACCCGGCGGCGCCGGCCGCCGGCACCCGAACCCCGATTCCTCCGGCACCCGGTGTGCCCTCGGGCCCGCTGGCAGGCTCGATCCTCTCCGCCCAGACCTGGCGCAACGCCGCGGCAGCCCTCCGGGCGGGACGCGGCTCGTGAACCTGCTTCGCCGCTCCCTGCCCTCGCGCGCCCGGCCGGCACTTCTGGCCGGGCTGCTGCTTGCCTTCCTGCTGGTGCTGTCCTGGATCGGGACCACCTCCGCGTTTGCCGCGCCCATCGAGCCCGGGACCCCGGGGGACAACGGCGGGCTGTCGGTGGAAATCAACGGCCCCAACGGCACCCCCAGCTCCGCGATCGTCACCCTCATCGCCATCACGCTGCTCTCGGTGGCCCCGGCCCTGCTGCTGATGATGAGCTCGTTCACCAAGATCTTCGTGGTCCTGGCCTTCACCCGCAACGCCCTGGCGCTGCCCACCATCCCGCCCAACCAGGTGCTTGCCGGCCTGGCGCTCTTCCTCTCCCTGTTCATCATGGCCCCGGTGCTTTCCTCAATGAACGAAACCGGCGTGCAGCCCTACCTGGACGGGACCATCGACCTGACCCGGGCGCTGGAGGTCGGCGTGGTGCCGCTGCGCGAATTCATGCTGGCCCACACCCGCGAGGCGGACATCGCGCTGATGACCCGCGCCGCGGAACTGCCCAACCCCGCCACCCCGGCGGACGTCGCGCTGACCACGCTGATCCCTGCCTTCATGATCTCCGAGCTGCGCGCCGCCTTCATCATCGGCTTCGTGATCTTCGTGCCCTTCCTGGTCATCGACCTGGTGGTCTCCTCCGCGCTGATGTCCATGGGCATGATGATGCTCCCGCCGGTGATGATCTCCCTGCCGTTCAAGATCCTGCTCTTCGTGCTGGTGGACGGCTGGGGCCTGGTCATCACCGCGCTCATCGGTTCCTACCGGATCGGCGGCGGCTAATGGATCCGAACGCCGTCCTGGACATCGGCCTGTCCGGGCTGCTGGTCGCCGCGAAGCTTGCCGCCCCGGTGCTCATCACCTCGCTGGTGGTGGGCTTCGCGATCTCGCTGTTCCAGTCGATGACGCAGATCCAGGAAATCACCCTCTCCTTCGTCCCGAAGGCCGCGGCCGTCGCCATCGCGCTGCTGGTGTGCGGGCACTGGATGATTGCCGAGATGGTGCTCTTCACCAACGAGCTTTTCGAGAAGATCCCGGCCCTGCTGGGAGGCGGGTAAGGATGCTGGCCACCGTGCCGCTGGCCTGGCTGGAGGTCATGATGCTCGCGGCGGTGCGCGTCACCGCGTTCCTGGTCATTGCCCCGCCCTTTTCGCACAACGCCATCCCGCTGCGGATCAAGGGAATGCTCGGCATCGGGCTCGCCCTTGCAGTCACCCCGCGCCTGTCCGGGGGCTACGAGTCGCTGGCCACCGGGCCGTTCCTGGCCGCCGTCGTCTCCGAGCTGGTGGCAGGGGCCGCCATGGGATTCATGGTCATGCTGGTCTTCTCCGCCATCCAGTCCGCCGGCAGCCTCATCGACCTCTTCGGCGGCTTCGCCATGGCCCAGGGCTTCGACCCTCAGTCAATGATCAACGGCGCCCAATTCACCCGCTTCTTCCACTTCGCCGCCCTGGCCCTGCTGGTCGCCTCCGACGGCTACCAGCTGGTGCTCGCCGGGCTGTTCCGCTCCTTCGCCGTCATCCCGCTGGGCGGCGGGATCGGGCTGCCGTACGTGGCCGAATCCCTGGTGGGAGCGGTGGGGGAGATGTTTGTGGCCGCGGTGCAGATCGCCGGTCCCCTGCTGGTGGTCCTGGTGCTGGCCGACATCGGCCTGGGCCTGCTGACCCGCGCCGCCCCGGCGCTGAACGCCTTCGCCATGGGCTTCCCGCTGAAGATCATGCTCACCCTCGCGCTGGTCGGCACCGTGTTCGTGGTGCTCCCCGCGCTGGTCTCCGCGCTGGTGCGCGGGGCCCTGTCCCTGCTTTCGGGGGTGGGCGGAGCGTGAGCCAGGATTCGGGGGAGCGCAGCGAAAAGGCCACCGCCCAGCGCATGAAGGAGGTCCGCGAGAAGGGCAAGACGACCCGCTCGCAGGACCTTGCCGCCTGGCTGGGCATCGGGGCCGCGGCCCTGATGCTGCCCGGGGTGCTTAGCTCCGCCGAGACGGCGGGCCGGGCACAGCTGGAGGCGGTGCGCCGCATCATCGCCGCCCCCGACCCCGAGGCGGCGCTCGCCGCGCTGGGCACCGGACTGGATTCGCTGCCCGGATCCCTGCTGCCGCTCTTCGTCGTGGTGCTGGTGGTCGTGGTGGCCACCGCCGCGCTGCAGGGCGGAATCAACTTCAGGAAGTTCCGGCTGGATCCGGCAAGCCTGAACCTCGTCACCGGCATGCAGCGGGTCTTCGGGCTCCAGGCGCTCTGGCAGGGGCTCAAGGCCCTGCTGAAGGTGGCGGTCATCGCCCTGGTGCTCTGGTTCGTCGTCTCCTCGCTCATGCCGCTGCTGCTGCAATCCGGCTCCCTGCCGCTGGCCTCGCTGCTGGCCGCGGGGTCGGGCGGTGCTGCCTCCCTGATCCGCGCCTCGGTCGTTGCCGGGCTGGTGCTGGCCGCCGCCGACGTGCTGGTGGTCATGCGGCGGAACCGCAAGCACACCCGGATGACGCGCAAGGAAGTCACCGACGAGAACAAGCGCACCGATGGGGACCCGCTGATCAAGTCCCAGCGCCGGGCACGGCAGATGGCGATGAGCCGCAACCGCATGATCGCGGCCATCGCCGACGCGGACGTGGTGATCGTGAACCCCACCCACGTGGCGGTGGCGCTGCGCTACGAGCCGGGCAAGTCAGCGCCCCGGCTGGTGGCCAAGGGAGCCGGGAACATCGCCGCGCGCATCCGCGAGGAAGCCGCCGAGAAGCGCGTGCCCATGATCCGCGACGTCCCGCTGGCCCGGAACCTGCACGAGGTCTGCGGCATCGGGGACGAGATCCCCGCCGAGCGCTACAACGACGTCGCGCGGGTCCTGGCCTTCGTGATGACACTCAAGGCCCGCGGCAACGCAAACGGCGTCCACACGGTTCCCGACGCACCGGGCACCGCACCCGGCCCGGGAAGACGGGCGGGCCCGACATGAGCCCGGCGCCCCGATGTCCCCGCACGCACCTTCCTTCACCGCCCCAACCCGGGCCGCCTCGCCGGCCCGGGACCCAACCGCCGGCCGACCGCCGGGCCACAAGGAGCACGACCGAATGAAATTCGCCTCCCTCTCCAAGATCGCCGTGCCGCTGGGCGTGGTGGGCATCATCATGCTGCTGGTCGTCCCGGTGCCCGCCGGACTGCTGGACGTGCTGATCGCCGTGTCCATCCTCCTGGCCCTGGTGATCCTGCTGACCACCATGTTCGTCAAGCGGCCCCTTGACTTCTCGGTCTTCCCCTCGCTGCTGCTGGTCGCCACGCTGCTGCGCCTGGGGTTGAACGTCGCCTCCACCCGGCTGGTGCTGGGCAACGGGTATGCAGGGGAGGTCATTGCCGCGTTCGGCTCCATCGCGGTGGGCGGCTCGCTGATCATCGGCTGCGTGATCTTCCTGATCCTTGTCGTCATCCAGTTCGTCGTGGTCACCAAGGGCGCCGAACGCGTCGCCGAGGTCGGGGCGCGCTTCACCCTTGACGCCATGCCGGGAAAGCAGATGGCCATCGACGCGGATTTGAACGCCGGGCTGATCACCGACACCCAGGCGCGCGAGCGGCGCGCCGAGGTCGCCGCGGAGGCAGACTTCTACGGCGCCATGGACGGCGCCTCCAAGTTCGTCAAGGGCGACGCGATCGCCGGGCTGATCATCATCATCATTAACCTCGTCGGCGGCATCGCCATCGGCATGGTCTCCCGCGGCATGGGCATTTCCGAGGCGCTGAACACCTACGCGCTGCTGACCATCGGCGACGGCCTGGCCACGCAGATCCCCGCGCTGCTCATGGCCGTGTCCACCGGCATGATCGTCACCCGCTCCAACGCGTCGGCCGACATGGGCTCCACCGCCTCGAAGCAGCTGGCGCAGTCGCGCACCGCGCTGCTGATCTCCGGGGCCTCCGCCATCGCCCTGGCACTGGTGCCCGGGATGCCGAAGCTGCCCTTCATGCTCATCGGCGCCCTGCTCATCCTCACCGCCCAGCGCATCAAGTCCAACGAGGCCAAGGCCGAGTCCCTCGCGGAGGTGGCGCGGCAGAACGAGGCGGCGGTGGTGCCAGCGGAGACCACCGAGGACCTCATCGAGAAGATGCGGGTCCACGCCCTGGAGATCCAGCTGGCCCCCGACCTGGTGGACGTGGTCAACGGGGGAGGGGACGACCTGCTGGCCCGGGTGCGCGCGCTGCGCCGCCGCACGGCCATGGAGATGGGCATCGTGCTGCCGCCGGTGCGCACCCGGGACTCGGTGGACCTGCCCCCGGCCACCTACGCCATCCGGATCGCCGGGGTGGAGGCCGGGCGCGGCACCGCCCCGCGCGGGAAGATCCTCGCCCTCGGAGACCACCTTGACTCGCTGCCCGGGGTGGGCGTCGTGGAGCCGGTCTTCGGGCTGGCGGGCAAGTGGGTGCCGGCGGAGCTGCGGCACAACGCGGAGATGGCCGGGGCAACCACCATCGACAGGGTCTCGGTGATCGTCACCCACCTGTCCTCGATCGTCCAGGCGCAGGCCGCGCGGCTGCTCACCCGCGAGGACGTGCGGGTGCTCACCGACGCGGTGCGCGAAACCAACCCCTCGGCCGTGGAGGAACTGGTGCCCTCCCCGCTCTCGCTGGCCGAGGTGCAGCGGGTGCTGCAGGGCCTGCTCGCCGAGGGCGTGCCGATCAACGACCTGGGGCGCATCTACGAGGCACTGGCCCTGCGCGCCAAGGCCAGCACTGACCCCGAGGGGCTCGTCGAGGCCGCGCGCACCGCGCTGGGCCCGGCTATCGCCGCCGGATACCTGGAGGGCAAGACGCTGCGCGTGGTGATGATCGACCCGGTGCTGGAACAGGGAATGCTCGAGGGGCTGCGCCCCTCGGAGGCCGGAAGCCAGATCATGCTCGATGCGCAGCGGCTCGAGGCGGTGCTTGCCTCGGTCAAGCGGATCGCCGGCGAGCTGGAGACCCGTGGCCTTTCCGCGGTGCTGGTCTGCGCCCCGGCGCTGCGCCCGGCGGTGCGCCGGCTGCTGGGCTCCGCGCCCGGGGCCATCCCGGTGCTCTCCTACCAGGAGGCCACCGCCGGCGGCGCCGAGATCGAGACCGTGGGGGTGGTACGCGGTGCCGATGCGATTTCGGCTTGAGGGCGCGAACCTCGTGGAAATCCACGAGCAGGCCATTGCAGAGTTCGGGCGGCACGTCCGCATCGTCTCGGCCGAGAAGGTCACTGTCGGCGGGCTCGGCGGGTTCCTGGCCAAGACGCACCTGGAGGCAATCATCGAGGTGCCCGACGAGCACGCGCCCGCCGGCCACGTGCTGGAGCCGGGGGCCGGCCCCGCGATGCCGCGTGCCCTGGAACCCGCCCCGCAACCCGCCGGATCCACGGGTTCGGAGCAGCAGCCAACGGTCCCGGCAGCCAACACCAACGCGCCAAACGCGCCGGAACCGGATGCCCCGGGCGCCCCGGGCGGCATCGATGGACTGCTGGCGCGGGCGGACGCCGCCGAGCTGCACTTCGCCCCGCAGGTTCCCGGGCCCGCGGCGGGCGACGCGCTGCCACCGCTGCCCGGACGGCCGGACTTCGCGCGCCTGCTGGACAGCCAGGCCTTCGCCCTGGAACCCGCCACCGGCTCCCGCGTTGCCGGCGCACCCTTGAAGGGGGCAGGGCAGGCCGGGGCAGGGGCCACGGGTGGCCGGGCCAGGCAAAGCAGGGAGCAGCACCGCGACATCGTCCCCTCGCCGCTGGCCGGACCCGGGGACCTGGTCGTGGTCATCGGGCTGTGGGGAGATGCTGGCATGGCAGCGGCGGAGCTGGACGACGGCACGGCGCTGCGGCGCAATGCGGGGGAGCTGGCCCAGAAATTCGATACGCAGTCACTGGCCCGCCGGCCCATCCTGGACCGGCGCGGCATCCTGCGGGCGCGGGCCACCGCCGTGGCTGAGGGAGTCCCGCTGCTCCTGGCTGCGGCGCTGAACCCCCTGCTGCCCCTGCCCGGGCAACTGGAGCTGTTGGACCTGCTGGCCCCCGACCAGCTCTGGGTCGCCGTGGACGCAGGGCGCAAGGCGGAGGACACGGCCGCCTGGGTCGGGGCCGTGGCGCGCGCCTGCGGGATCTATGCGGTGGTCTCGCTGCATGCCGAGGAGACAATGAGCCCGGAGACGGTCTCGGAGCTGGGGTTCCCGGTGCTTGAGGCCCGGGGGCCGGGCAACTAGGCCGGCCCGCCCCGCCCGCGGGCAGTCGCCGTCGGCGGGTGCCCGCCGTGCGACCGGGGTTTGCCGGACGCCCGGGACTTGCGCATGGTGGCGTCCCGGTGGGCGGGATTGGCGCCCTTCACCCCTGAGCCGGCCCCGTGTTTGATCTGCTGGCCAGGCTCCGGCCGTGCCTGTCGCTTCCGCGCTCAGCCACGTGGATACTCGTCCTCGTCCGCGTCGTTGGGGTCGACCAGTCCGCGCCGCGCGCGTTCCGCCTCCTCTGAGGCCCCCGCAGGGAGTGGGTCCGCGGCGTCCGGCACCTGGTCGGGGCCGTAGTCCTCCAGCCCGGCCGCCACGCGCTCTTGGTATTCGGCCGCCGCGAGGTCCTCGTCGTCCGGCCCCTGGGGTAGCTTGGCGTGCCCGCGCCCGGAGGAATGCGGCAAGCCGGAACCCTCCGGCAAGATCACGTCATCGAGGCCGGGCGTCTGGTCCGCGGGGTTCTCGGGGTTCTCGGGGTTCACGTTTGTCATCCGTTGCTCCTGCGGTTCGGGGCGCCGGGCCGGACGAGAGGGTACGCCCGCCCACCGACGTCCTGCGGCCAGTCTAGGACCGCTTCCCGGGCGTGCCTAGGGCAGCGGCCCCACCGCACACCGCTGAAGACGCCGTTGGCCCCCTGCCTGGCGGCAGGGGGCCAACGGCGGGCGGGGTGGAAGCCCCGCCCGGCGGCGTTCACCCAAATGGGAGCCGCGGGATCTAGAGCTCCGCGCAGTCGCGGCAGATCTTGACCCCATCCAATTCCTTGGCGGCCTGGCTGCGGTGCCTCACGGCGAAGCATTCCCCGCAGATGAACTCGTCCGCCGCCTGCGGTACGACCTCCACAACCAACTCGTCGAGCACGATCGCGCCCGGAAGCTCGGTGCCCTCGGAAAGGTCCGTTTCCTCCAAGTCGGCGTGGACGCTTTTCGCGTTGGGCGCATCCATTTGGCGGACGGCCTTCAAGGTGCTTTCGGAAGCTTCGGCCACGTCGGGGCGGGCTTCGTCGTAATCCTGGGCCATGGTGGTTCCTCCCGATTGATCTCTTTATTGCCGAAATTGTAGATGCATGGGGTTCCCGGGGCAAAACCAATGTCGTCCTCCGGGGATACTGGCAGCCTTTGCACAGGAATGACCGGTGCCTTGCCTGCCTATCCGGTGGATCGGAGCCCGGTTCCCGGCTGGTCGCCGGGCTCGCCCTCCTCCGGATGGTCGGGATCTGCCGGGGCCGCCGGGAATCCGGGACGCCAACGTTTCGCCGATGTCGTGCCGCAAGAATCGGCGCCGCGGGCCATCTTCCAGGTCGAGGCCCGCGCCGGGTGCCGGTTATGATGGTGCGGTGCTGGTACTTACGCGGAAGGTCGGAGAACAGGTCCTCATTGGCGAGGAGATCGTGGTGACCGTCCTTGATGTCAAGGGCGATTCGATCAAGATCGGCTTCGACGCGCCCCGCGGCATCAAGATCCAACGGGCCGAGATGGTCGCCGCCGTGACCGAGGCCAACCAGCAGGCGGCAGCGGCCGCCACCGAGGACGCCGAGGCCCGCCTAAAGGCCCTCTTCCCGGCCGTGCCCAAGACCGGCGCGCCCGATGCGCCGACGGCGTAAACAGCGACGCAATTAGCACTCGCCTTGACCGAGTGCTAATGGTTGCCTAGAGTCATTCATGGCGCTTGTTGAATCCGACAAGCGTTGAAAGCCTGAGGTAATTCACCAGCTGGCACCGCGACGACGGTTGGTACCACCCGAACGGCCCGTAAACCATTGGTAACTCACGCAAAGGAGAGACGATGTCCGTCTCCATTAAGCCTCTCGAGGACCGCATTGTCGTCCAGCCGCTCGAAGCAGAAACCACCACTGCTTCCGGTCTGGTCATCCCTGATTCCGCCAAGGAAAAGCCGCAGGAAGGCAAGGTCGTAGCAGTTGGACCGGGCCGCGTCGATGACAACGGCAACCGCGTCCCCGTGGACGTAGCCGAAGGCGACGTCGTGATCTACTCCAAGTACGGCGGAACCGAAGTCAAGGTCGGCGGTGCAGAGTACCTGGTGCTCTCGGCACGCGACGTCCTGGCCATCGTCGTAAAGTAGTTTTCCTCATAAAGCCCCGGCCACTGGCCGGGGCTTTATGTAGCTTATAAGGAGCAAGACATGGCAAAGCAGCTAGCTTTTAACGAAGAGGCGCGACGCGCCCTCGAAGCGGGCATTGATAAGCTCGCAAACACCGTCAAGGTGACCCTCGGCCCGCGCGGCCGCAACGTGGTGCTGGCCAAGGCCTGGGGCGCACCGACGATCACCAACGATGGCGTGACCATCGCCCGCGAGATCGAGCTCGAAGACGCCTACGAGAACCTTGGCGCGCAGCTGGCCAAGGAAGTCGCCACCAAGACCAACGACGTCGCCGGCGACGGCACCACCACCGCCACCGTGCTCGCACAGGCATTCGTCAAGGAGGGCCTGCGCAACGTTGCCGCGGGCGCCGCACCGGGCGAGATCAAGCGCGGCATCGAAGTTGCCGTCGAGGCAGTCGCAGCGCGCCTGGCCGAGAACTCCGTTCCGGTCGAGGGCAAGCAGGTCGCCAACGTGGCAGCCATCTCCGCACAGAGCGAGGAAATCGGCGAGCTGTTGGCCAAGGCCTTCGAAACCGTGGGCACCGACGGCGTCATCACCATCGAGGAATCCTCCACGACCGCCACCGAGCTGGTTGTCACCGAGGGCATGCAGTTCGACAAGGGCTACCTGTCCCCGCAGTTCGTCACCGACGCCGAGCGCCAGGAGGCCGTCCTGGAGGACGCGCTGATCCTGGTCAACTCCGGCAAGATCTCCACCGTTGCAGAGTTCCTGCCGCTGCTGGAAAAGGTGCTGGCCGCCGGCAAGCCGCTGTTCATCATCGCCGAGGACATCGAGGGCGAAGCCCTCTCCACCCTCGTGGTGAACAAGATCCGCGGCACCCTGAACGCCGTGGCCGTCAAGGCCCCGGGCTTCGGCGACCGCCGCAAGGCGATGCTGCAGGACATTGCGATCCTCACCGGCGCCCAGGTTGTCTCCCCGGACCTGGGGCTGCAGCTGGACCAGGTTGGCCTCGAGGTGCTGGGTACGGCTCGCCGCATCACCATCACCAAGGATTCGACCACCATCGTCGACGGTGCAGGCACCGCCGAGGACGTTGCGGACCGCGTCTCGCAGCTGAAGGCCGAACTGACCCGCACCGATTCCGAGTGGGACCGCGAGAAGCTCAACGAGCGCCTCGCCAAGCTCTCGGGCGGCATCGGCGTGATCAAGGTCGGCGCAGCCACCGAGGTCGAGCTGAAGGAACGCAAGGCACGCATCGAAGATGCTGTCTCCTCCACCCGCGCGGCCCTCGAAGAGGGAATCGTTGCAGGCGGCGGCACCGCCTTGGTTGACGCCCTGGCCGTGCTTGACACCGATCCGAACGTGCTCGCCCTGACCGGCGACGCCGTTGCGGGCGTGGGCATTGCCCGCCGCGCACTGGTCCAGCCGCTGCGCTGGATCGCGCAGAACGCCGGCTTCGACGGCTACGTCGTCACCGCCAAGGTCACCGAATCCCCGGCCAACGAGGGCTTCAACGCCCTGACCGGTGTTTACGAGAACCTGATCGACGCCGGTGTCATCGACCCGGTCAAGGTCACCCGCTCGGCGCTGCGCAACGCTGCCTCGATCGCGGCCCTGGTGCTGACCACCGAAACCCTCGTCGCCGAAAAGCCGGCCGAGGATCCGGATTCGCACGCAGGACACAAGCACTAACACGCACCATCCGTGGCAGTGCACCAAGCGCCGCCGGCAGCCAGGCTTCAGCCCCCAGGGGATCGAGGCCGGGAGGCCGGCGGCGCTTGGCGTTTGACCCGCCGACGCTGGGAACCCGCTGTAACGAAAAGGTAACGGCCTTTGGTAACGTTGGATGCCCATGCCCAACGTTCCGGGTGTGGGACGCTGTCAATTCCTCAGGATGTACCGATGTCGATTTCCTTTCCTGCGCCCGGCGCGGCAGGGCGGAGTCCAGTAGCCGACCCGAAACCCACATCCACTTTCAGGCCCGAACTCCAGGGCCTGCGCGCCCTGGCCGTCGTGTTGGTCATGGTCTACCACGTCTGGCTTGGCCGGGTCTCCGGCGGCGTGGACGTGTTCCTGCTGCTCTCCGCGTTCTTCCTCACCGGCGCCTTCATCCGCAAGGTCGAGGGCGGGCGGCCGGTGGGCCTGCTGACCTACTGGCTCAACGTCTTCCGCAGGCTGTTGCCCGCGGCGGTCCTGGTGCTGCTGGCCACCATTGCGGCGAGCGTCGCGCTGCTGCCCAAGGCGCGCTGGAACTCCATCATGGAGCAGATCACCGCCAGCCTCTTCTATGTGCAGAACTGGCAGCTGGCCCGCGAATCGGTCGACTACTACGCGGCCGAGCACGCCACGGCCAGCCCGCTGCAGCATTTCTGGTCGCTGTCCATCCAGGGACAGGTCTTCATCCTCTGGCCGCTCTTGCTGGCAGCGGGCATGCTGCTGTGGCGGGCGCTGGGCGCCAGGATCCCCGCGCTGAGCTACCGGATGACCCTGGGCGCGCTCTTCGGCGTCGTGTTCGCGCTCTCCCTGGCCTACTCGATCCACGCCACCGCCACTGCACAGGAGTGGGCCTACTTCGACACCGGTGCCCGGCTCTGGGAATTTGCGCTGGGGTCGCTCGTCGCCATCTTCCTGCCGCTGCTGCAAAGGCTTCCCGCGGCACTGACCGTGCCGGCGGGTTGGCTTGGCCTGGGGGCGATCCTGTCCTGCGGCGTGCTGCTGCAGGTTGACCACGAGTTCCCCGGCTACCTGGCGCTGTGGCCCACGCTCGCCGCGGCATTCGTCATCATCGCACCAAGCCACCGGCTTGGCGTGCAGCGGGTCCTGTCGGTGCCGCCCCTCGGCTGGCTCGGGAACCTCTCCTACGCGCTGTACCTCTGGCACTGGCCGGTCATGGTCTTCTTCCTCGTCGAATCCGGAAGCGAGCGCATCTCCCTCGGCGCCGGGCTGGGCATCATGGTGGTGTCGTTGCTGCTGGCCTGGGCCACGACGCGCATCGTCGAATCGCCCATGCGATCCTGGCACTGGCTCTCGGCCAAGCGCCGGCGCGCGGGGCTGAGCATTGCGGTGCTGCTCTCGCTGGTGCTGGTGCCGCTGGGAGGGTGGGAGCACCGGGTCGTCGCCGAGGAGACGCGCGCGGCGTCCCAGGCCCAGGTCGACAACCCCGGCGCGGCGATCCTGGATCCCGGTTTCGGGCACGAACCAAGTTCCGCCGCCGTGATGGTCCCGCTGACCACGAAGCTCGACGAGGAATGGTCGAACTTCGGTGCCGAGTGCACCGGGCAGTGGGCACCGGAGTCGCCGGCCATCGAGTACTGCCAGCAGGGCGGGAACCCGCAGGCGGAGAAGACCATCGTGCTGCTGGGGGATTCCCACGCCCAGCACTGGAGCGGCGCGGTTGACGCCATGGCGCAAAAGCACGGGTGGCGCTGGATCCTGCTGACCAAGCCGTCGTGCCGCTTCGGCGGGCCCTCCGATACCCGCGGCCAGGAGTGCGGGGCATTCAACGCCGCCGCCGGCGAGTATGTGCTTGGGCACGGCCCCGACGCGGTCATCACCCTCGGGAGCTTCACCGCGCTGGGGCCGGACCGGCACGGGCGCACGGCGGGGGAGCAGGAGCGGGTGGTGCCCGACTACGAGGCCGGGATCCGTCCGCTGCTGGAGGCGGACATCCCCGTGGTGGCCCTGCGCGACACCCCGCGCTTCCCCACCGCCGCCCCGGAGTGCGTGGACCGCTTCGGCGCCGAGGCGGAGCAATGCAGCGCCCCGGTGTCCGAGCTCATGGCCGAAACCTCGCCGCTGGAGGCACTGGCGGCCGGCGGCACGCTGGGCAAGGGGTTCTCCACCATGGACATGACCGACCAGCTCTGCCCGGACGGAATCTGCCGGCCGGTCATCGGGAACGTGTTGGTTTACCTCGACGAGTCGCACTTGACCAGCACCTTCGCCCGGACCACTGCGGCGGAATTCGAGAAGCGCTTCCTCGCCGCCCTCGCCGGTCCACGCTGATTTCCCCCCTGCCGGGTGGCGGTCCGGTGGCCCGCCCCGGCGGTGGATCTTGGCGTAACCAAAGTGCCGCGCAAGCGTGATATTTCGGTACTTTCCGGGGCAGCCGGCGCGGCGTAATGTTGCCTCCGAGCGGCCGAACGATCCAGCGCGGCCGTGACAACTCGCGCACCATCGGAGTCACCGCCATGAAAACGGAATTGGCCTCATCGTCCCCGTCGCTTGCCAATCCCGTGAGCCGGCGGGCGGTGCTTTCGGCGGCGGTGGCAACACTTGCCGGCGCAGCCCTGGGTCCCGGGCTCATGGCGGCCCCGGCCGCCGCGGCCGTCATCCGCAACCACGTCTACACCGTCTCCTCGCGAAACACCTTCACGTCCGCCACCTACCCGCGCACCGAATTCCGTGCGCTGTGGACAGCCAGCGTGGTGAACATCGACTGGCCCTCGAAAACCGGG
This sequence comes from Paeniglutamicibacter sp. GQ140, assembly GCF_059759235.1. Lineage (NCBI taxonomy): Bacteria > Bacillati > Actinomycetota > Actinomycetes > Micrococcales > Micrococcaceae > Paeniglutamicibacter > Paeniglutamicibacter sp. GQ140. The sequence goes on along the minus strand of NZ_JCAXDW010000002.1, from coordinate 329,916 downwards.
CTGTCCATCGCCGCCCAGCAGGCGGAATTGCGCTCCATCCTGGACCTGGCCGTGTCACGGAACCTGAACGCGGTGATCCTCCAGGTGCGCCCGGCCGCTGACCGCATGTGGAAGTCGACCCTCGGGGAGCCCTGGTCAAAGTACCTCACCGGCACCCAGGGCAGGGACCCGGGCTACGACCCGCTGGCCTACGCGATCTCCGAGGCGCACAAGCGCGGCATCGCGCTGCACGCCTGGATCAACCCGTTCCGCGTCTCGATGGATACCTCCCTCACCTCGCTGGTGTCCAACCATCCCGCGCGGCTGAACCCTTCCTGGTCCTTCGCCTACGGTCCACGGCGCTACTACAACCCGGGGATCCCGGCGGTGCGCACCTACATCCGCAACGTGGTCATCGACCTGGTCAAGCGCTACGACGTGGACGGGGTCCACTTCGACGACTACTTCTACCCCTACCCGGTGTCCGGCCAGTCGATTCCGGACTCCTCGACCTACAACACCTACAAGGGCTCCTTCACCTCGATCTCTTCCTGGCGGCGCAACAACATCAACGTGTTCGTCCGCGACACCCACAACGCCATCCGGGCGGCCAAGCCGCGGGTCGTGTTCGGCATCAGCCCCTTCGGCATCTGGGCCAACAGGACCTCGAGCACCCTGGGCTCGGCCACCAGCGGGCTGGAAAGCTTCTATGCCCTCTACGCCGACACCCGGCGCTGGGTCAAGGACGGCTGGGTCGACTACATCGCCCCGCAGCTCTACTGGTACCAGGGGTACTCCGTGGCCAACTACAACGTGCTGGTCGACTGGTGGGCCAAGCAGGTCGCCGGGACCGGCGTGAAGCTGTACACCGGGGAGGCCGCCTACAAGGTGGGGGACCCGAACACCGCCGCCTGGCAGGATCCCAACGAGCTGCGCGACCACGTGACCAAGTGCCGTTCGGTGCCCGCGGTGCGCGGCCAGGCGTACTACAACACCACCGCCTTCCGGGCGAACAAGCTCAACGCCATCGGGATCCTCAAGGCCCGCCACTACGCGCGGCCGGGCCTCCCGGTGCCCTACCCGGAGCTTTTCGCCACGCGTCCCTACACCCCGACCATCACCCGGGCCGTGCGCGAGGGCACCGGGGTGCGGCTGAGCTGGACCTCCAGCTCCAGCGGCGAGCCGATCAAGCTCATCGCGATCTGGCGCTGGGAATCCACCGGCTCGGTCGTCCCGTACATCCAGTCGACCGCCACCTACCTGCGCGCCGTGCGCCGGCGCACCACCTCGGCCCAGTCCTGGCTGGACACCGGCGTGGTGCTCGGGCACTCCTACTGGTACATGATCCAGTCGATCAGCCAGACCGGGGTGGACTCCTCGCGTGCCACCGCGATCTACATCAGGGCGTGACGAACACCACCTCCGGGGTCTAGAATCCGATCATGGCATTGGGGGATGTTGGGGAATTTGCACGGGTCACTGCGGCGAGCGTTGCCGCCGGCACTGACATGGCCGGCACGGGCGCCTCGCCGCCCACGCGATCGCGGCTGGCGCTGCGCGGGATCGCCGTGTCGCTCGCCGCGGGGGCGATGCTGCTCGGACCGCTGCTGGCCGCCGGCGGCGAGGGGCCGCAGCGCTTTGGCTGGAACATGTACGCCCGGTATGTGTCCCTGCCCGAGGCCGAGGTGACCACCGTCGACGGGGAGAAGGAACAGGTTTCCCTGCGGGATCTGGTTTCCGGGCTGCGGATCGAGATCGACTATTTCGCCCCTTCGGCCGAATTTCTCTGCCGCACCCGTGAGGACGTCCTGAGCGTGCGCGTGTGGAACGAAACCCCGGCGCGCGAGGAGGTCTTCGCATGCTCCGGCTTCTGAGTCGCACCATCGACGCCCGGCCCCTGGCCGCCGGCAGGATCCTGCTGGGCCTCGCCTCGCTGATCGTGGCCACCGAATGGTTCGAGACGCTCGGCCGGGTTTCCACCGGCACCCGATTGCAACTGCCCTACTTCGACGCGCTGCCGGACCTCGGCCCCTCGGCGGTGCTGGGGATGTTCGCCGTGGCCATGGTGGCAGGCCTCGGGGCGCTCCTGGGCATTGCCGGTCGGCTGCCGATGATCCTGGTCTGCGCCACCTCGGTGGCGGCACTTGCCGCGGACGAGCAGGCGTTCAGCAACCACCTGGTGCTGCTGGCCCTGCTCGCGCTCTACCTCTCCTGCAGCGGGGCGGGCCTGACCCTGAAGCCCGGGGCGTGGAACCGAAAAGTGCAGGTGCCGTACTGGCCGGCGTTCCTGGTGAAGCTCCAGATCACCACCGTCTATGCCTGGACTGCCATCTCGAAGGTCAACGAGCAGTACCTCTCGGGGGAGGTCATCGGTCACCACCTGCGCGACTGGGTCCCGGTCTCGCAGCAGCTGCTTCCCCTCCTGGCGGCCGGCAGCGTGGCGGCGGAACTGTTCCTCTCGGTGGCCCTGTGGATCCCCGCGCTGCGGCCGTTCGCATTCCTGGTCGGTGCCGGACTGCACCTGGGCATCGTGGTGATGCTGAACACCGCGATGCCGCTGATCGCCTTCGCGCTGATCATGCTCGCCGGGTACGTGCTGTTCGCCCACGACGCCCTGCAAGGACACCGTCCCAGACAGGGGACCGGGGCCCGCCGCCGGGCGCTCGCCGGGTAGCCGCAAGCCCGCGGGGGCCCGCTTTGCGACGTTGCGTTCGCCACACCAACCATGCGGGAATGTCCCTTGGCGGTGAAGCGTTCTAGGATGTAATCAATCCCCGCACCGGCGTGAAAGGTCCCCCGTGACTGAGTTCAATCCATTTGCCTTTGAAGGCCTCACCTACGATGACGTTTTGCTGCTTCCCGGCCCGACGGATGTGATCCCCTCGGAAGCCGACACGACCACGCGCCTGACCAAGCGGATCAGCATCAACATCCCGCTGTTGTCCGCTGCCATGGACACCGTCACCGAGGCCCCGATGGCCATCGCCCTGGCCCGCCAGGGCGGCATCGGCATCATCCACCGCAACCTGTCGATCGAGGACCAGTCCAACCAGGTGGACCAGGTCAAGCGCAGCGAGTCGGGCATGATCACCAACCCGGTGACGGTCAACCCGGGGGCCACGCTGGCCGAGTGGGACGACCTGTGCGCGCACTACCGCGTCTCGGGCCTGCCGGTCGTGGACGAGAACCGCAAGCTGCTGGGCATCATCACCAACCGCGACACCCGCTTCGTGCCGCGCGAAAACTACATGACCACCAAGGTCTACGAGGCCATGACGGCCATGCCGCTGATCACCGCCAAGGTCGGGGTGTCCCGCGAAGAGGTCATCAACCTGCTGGGCAAGCACCGCATCGAGAAGCTGCCGCTGGTCGACAACGACGGCCTGCTGCAGGGCTTGATCACCGTCAAGGACTTCGACAAGGCAGAGCAGTACCCGCTGGCCACCAAGGACGACGAGGGACGCCTGCGCGTCGGCGCGGCCGTGGGCTTCTTCGGCGAGGGCTATGACCGCGCCATGAAGCTGATCGAGGCCGGCGTCGACGTGTTGGTCGTCGACACCGCCAACGGCCACTCCCAGGGCGTGCTGGACATGATCGCCCGCCTGAAGAAGGACCCGGCGGCCGCGCACGTGGACGTCATCGGCGGCCAGGCCGCGACCCGCGAGGGCGCCCAGGCACTGATCGACGCAGGCGCCGACGCCATCAAGGTCGGCGTGGGCCCGGGCTCCATCTGCACCACCCGCATCGTCGCCGGCGTCGGCGTCCCGCAGGTCACCGCCATCTACGAGGCAGCCAAGGCTGCCATCCCGGCCGGCGTGCCGGTCATCGCCGACGGCGGCCTGCAGCACTCCGGCGACATCGGCAAGGCCCTGGTTGCCGGCGCCGACTCGGTCATGCTCGGCTCCCTGCTGGCCGGCACCGCCGAGTCCCCGGGCGACCTGGTCTTCATGAACGGCAAGCAGTTCAAGGCCTACCGCGGCATGGGCTCGATCGGCGCCATGGAAACCCGCGGCAAGAACACCTCCTACTCCAAGGACCGCTACTTCCAGTCGGACGTGCCCTCCAACGAGAAGCTGATCCCCGAGGGCATCGAGGGCCAGGTCCCGTACCGCGGCCCGCTCTCGGCCGTGGCACACCAGCTGGTCGGCGGCCTGCGCCAGACCATGTTCTACGTCGGCGGACGCACCATCCCCGAGCTGAAGAACCGCGGCAAGTTCGTCCGCATCACCGCGGCCGGGCTGAAGGAATCGCACCCGCACGACATCATGATGACCGTCGAGGCCCCGAACTACCGTTCGCGCTAGGACGCCGTCTGTTCGAAGGCCCCCGCGGTTCCCACCTTGACGGTGCGGAAACCGCGGGGGCCTTTGCCATGCGGGCCCGGATGGCGTCCCTTACGGCCACTCGATGCCGCCCTGGCGGCAAGCGGCCCTGGATTCCGCGAGTGACCTGAGACTTTGCTCAAGTTGACGTTTGGTAGGTTAGAATTATTTTCTTGGTTCTGCCATCCCCCAGCGCGGAACCAAGTTCGGAGGAACCTGGCAACCCCCAAGTACCAGTTTCTTCCAATGGAGATATGCCGCAGACCCCAAGCTGCGTGCTCTCCGGGCAGGATTTGGTCGGCAAGCCACCAAATCCTGCCCGTTCCCTTTTCAGCTTCATGTCGCCGCAGACTCCGGCGACTGGTCCACGGCAATGTTCCATGGAACCTCGCGGGGCGAAGCATGGTTCTTCCTGCACCGGGACGATGAGCGGATCGCGTGATGATCGCCGACCGCGTGTCCTTGCCGACGTTGCGGCGCCGGGAGGCGACATGTCGGAGCTTTCGGATGTCCCCGTGTCAGGCCGGTGCCCGGTGGCCCGAGAGCAGAGTGGCCGCGAAGTCCCTGGCCTCCACGGGGCGACCGTAGAGGAAGCCCTGGACGGTGGCAAAACCCATGGCCTTGAGCTGGTTTGACTGTCCCGCGGTTTCGACGCCCTCGACAACGCACTGGAGATCGCAGGCGTTGATCAAGTCGAAAATCGCCCTCAGGAAACGTTGTTGCCGAACGTCTTGTTCGATGTCCTGCACCAGGGACCTGTCGATCTTCGCACCCGCCACGGGGAGCTGCCTGAGGTAGCTGATGGACGAATAGCCGGTGCCGAAGTCGTCAATGAACACTTCCACGCCCATGCCGCGCAGCGCCAAAAGCGTGTACTGATGAAGGCTGTCACCAGTCATCAACCGATCTTCGGTGATTTCGAGCGCCAGGACAGTTGGCGGGAGATCGTGTCTTCGCAGGGCAGAACGCACTAGGTCGGGGAACCCGAGGTGGTGCAACTCGCGTGAGGTGACATTGAGGTGGACCTGGAATTCCTCTGAGACCAGGCCCTCGGCGCGCCAGCCGGCCAAGTCCTCGAGGACGCGGTGAAGCAGGTACTCCGTCAGCTTTCCGACCATGCCCGACTCCTCGGCCACCTGCAGGAAGTCACCCGGGCTCAGCAGCCCATGCCCTTTGCGCTGCCACCGCACCAGGGCTTCGGCGCCAACGATCGATTCGTCGTCGAGTGCAATCAGTCCCTGGTACACCGGGATGAATTCGTCATTGCCCAGCGCCGATTGGAGGTCGGTGATCATCTCGGCGCGCTGCCGGCGCTCATGGAGCATATATGGTTCGAACGCGACGACCTTTTCCGTGCCCGAGCGCTTGGCCACGTACATGGCGGTGTCGGCTTCGAGCAGCAGTTGGGTGGCGTCGCCGCCGGACGTGACGAGGGCCAGTCCCAGGCTTGCGCGGGGCGAGAGCTCCACCCCGTTGATCACCATGGTGTCATTCATTGCCGCAACGATCCGCCGTCCCACGTCCAGCGCTGATTGACCGGGAACGGTAATCAAGACGGCGAATTCGTCCCCGCCCAACCGGGCCACCACATCGAGGGACCTGACCGATTCGGTGAGACGTTCTGCGATCATGCGCAGCATCTTGTCTCCCGTGTCGTGGCCATGGGTGTCATTGACGCTCTTGAATGCATCGAGGTCCAACAGCATGAGAATCGGTACCGGTCCGACGGCTTCCGCATTGTCGATTGCCGCTTCGAGTTCCCGGATCAGTGCGGCGCGGTTCGACACCCGCGTCAGGGGGTCGGTATAGGCAAGCATTGCCATTTGGTCGTGGGCGATTTCGAGCATTTGGGTTCGCTCGGATACCCTCCGGTCGAGCGTCGCGTAGGTACTCTGTAATTCGGTGGCCATGGCATTGATGCCCACGATAATGGCGTCGATCTCGTCGCGCGCATGGCTCGGTTGGAGCATGGTGTCGAAATCCATGTCCGCAATCCTGAGGATGGCATCGACGATGTCGGTGATTCGCGGTTCGCCGTCGGGCGTCTGCCACGTTTCGGTCATGTGGTAAAAAGGAACGACATGGCCTCGGCCCGATCCTGCGTGTAATGGCATGTCAGGTCCTCCGGCAGCCCGCGCATGAAGAACCGGGCCAGAACGCGGTCCGCCGGCCCCGTACCGAGCAGCGCAATGCGCATCATGGTCGACACCTTGCTAAAGACACGGGTCGCATCGCCATCCACGTTGTTCAGTCCGGAGATGTTGGCCAACATGTGACGGGGATCGGATTCCAACCGGGACGACAACAACGCCAGAATGTCTTGGACCATGCTCGACGTCAGGACCGTGTCGGGCGGGAAGCCCATTTCCAGCAGACCGTTGTCGAAATAGCTTAGGTGGACATTCGGCAACGCACTGGTCCACAATAACTTCCCTGTCCCGTGGAGCTCTTCTTTCGGGTGCGTCGACGGCTCCAGATCGTCCACGGAGCCTGTCAGTACATCCATCGCCTAGTTCACCCGGTCATCACGGTGGCGAGCGCTTCCGAACGCCCCAGCGGGAAAGGCACGTGGGTGGGAAGAAGATATACCTAGCGTCGTCAAAACTATTTGCCCCCAAGCAAAATTAGTGTCGGTGGTGGTCGAACGGATGGCCGTACCGCATGTTTCCTAGAGCATAGCCTATTGTTCACCTGCGACGGGTCGTCCCCGGGGCGCATTCCACCACGGCTGGACGGTAGGCGGATTTTCGACGATTCGCCGCGTAGTCATGGTCTGATCCGGCGGGATCCAACGACGAAATGTTCCGTGCCGCCCGCATCCAGTTCGGTCCGTCAGACGTTACGTGTGCTCTGATGCCGGAACCGCCGCTGCAGGACGGGCCGCTCGTGACTGCGCACCGCGCGGGCTTCGGAACGCACCACGGTGGGGCCCCTTGGGAGTGCCATACCTAAGGGGGACCGGGAGCGATCGCTCGTGGGGTTACCCGATGTCGTCCACGTTGTCCCGGATGGTCTTCGCCCTGCGACGTTGGTCCTCTGCTTCACCGGGGCTGCCGAGGTCGTCCAGGATCTCTGCCCACAGCATATGAGCCGCTGCGCTTTCGAGGGTCGAGGATGTTCCTGTGACTCCAAGCGCAGTCCCCATGATGGCCGATGCCTCCACCAGTTTGCCCGTGGAAAGGTTCCACTTGGCCCGGGTCACCGCGAGATCGGTGAGTTCGGCTGGTGATCCGCCGATGATTTCGTAGGCCAGCTTGGCTCGCGCGATGCATTCTCGGGTCTGCTCATCTGCCACGCCGGCCTGCAATCGCACGTCCGCACTGGCCTTGTTGAATCGGGCCCAAATCCGAACGTCGGTTGAGTGCCGCAGGAATCCGGCGGCCTTGGCGTGGTAATTCGAGCCCTCGTCCAGTTGCCCATGGGCGAAGGCGAGGTTTCCCAGCGTCCAATAGCCCTGCCCCGACAAGCGGCTGTCTGTAATTTCCGCCAGGGAATCGGACAGCTGGTTTCGCAGGTCCCAGGCCTCGTCGATCGATCCAGCCTCAACCAGGCTGGCAATCAGCGCCTGGCAGGCCTCTGCCCGGATGCGATGGCTTCCGCCGATGCCCTGAAGAGTCGTCAGTGCCAACCGGGCGTTCTCGATGGCCGGAGCGTGATGGTCCTGGTTGCGCAGCGCGGCGGCTCGCAAGATCAAGGCCCTGGCCTGGGCCGCGGGTTCACCATGAATGCCGGGGGAATTGAACATTCGCTCCACGGTCTGCAGGCAGGCACTATAGCTGCCGGCGAGGATCTGGTGCTTGCCGAGGAGGTGCAAGTATTCGCGTTCTTTCGCGGCCTCGCCCAAGGCGCCGTACGCGCGGGCACATTCCTCGGCTGCCTGAGTCAACTGCTGCTGGTCACCCGAGCTCTTGGCCTCGCGGTACAGTGCCTCCACGCGGGCGGCTTCAGATTCGGGGGAGGGCAGGGGCATTCCTCAATTATGGGCCATGCGGACTCGATCTCCACCGAATTTTCCCCTCGGCCGCAGGAAGATCTAGCGCGCGGCCCGGGGACCGCAAAAGATCATCTGATCACGGGGCCCGATCGTTGGTGGTGAGGGCTACAATCAGTCCTTGGGGGGTGCCCGGTCCAATGTTGACCGTAGGCAAGCATGGGCTCGACGCCGCCCAATCGACGGAAACCAAAACAATCGAGACGGAGTCACCATGAAGAAAATAGTCGGATCGCTGCTCGCGGGCATGTTCCTGGCCGGAGCCCTGTTCGCCGGAGCGGCTTCGGATGCCCAGCCGAGCCACACCGATGATGCTGCCCAGAGCTTTGGCATCAGCAAGACCTCGGGCAACAACAACTGGCCGCTCTAAGACCAGCAGCAGTGGTCGGGGTGACTGTGCTGCATCGGAGTTGAGCGGCTCGCCCCAGGGGATTGGCGGCCCCCGTCAGGCAATCGGATGATTCCGCGGCCCCGGCCGGGCCCGACGGTTCATCCGAGCCGGACTACCCGCGCGCGTACTCCCGGAGAATCCGGGTCAACACCGCCGCCGGGAAATCTCCGAACGCCCGGCTCCCCACGCCCCGATCCGGGCCGCAGGTCCACGGAGTCAGTCCAACACTGGATTCCGCCGTGGGTCTGCGGTCTGGCGTTGTCGCGTCCTAGTATCCCGACCAGGTTTGCCGACGATGACGGCACGAATCATGAGCCGTCGAAAACCGTAAGGTGAATGGTAGGCTCCATGTTCATGCATTCAGGAAAGCTCCGACGCTCTGTCGGTCTCGTTATTGCCGCCTGCGTTCTGGGGGCCGCGGCAATCGTTTGGGCCATAGGGGCCGGGGCCGTGCCGTCCGGACACCCAAACCCCATCCACCGCATGACCGTAGGCATTTGGAGTATCTTTTACAACGGCGAGGCGCCTGGTCTGGCCTTGCTCGTGGGGAGCATCGCCCTGGCGACGCTGATGCTGGTAGGCATCGGCCTCGCGGACTGGCGCATTGCCACCAGGGCGCGTCGCTCCTCGAATGAGTTGCGTGCACCGTTGGCACCGAAAATCGTGATGGCCGAGACCCGCGGCGTGTACGCGGGGCCGCTCACCGTCACGGTCCTGATACCCGCGCACAACGAGGAAGTGTCGCTTCCGGCGACGCTCCGGTCGCTGATGGCCCAGTCCCATCCGCCCGAGCGGGTTCTCGTGGTGGCCGACAATTGCACCGACTCCACCATCGAGGTGGCCCGGCACGCGGGTGTCGAGGTTTTCGAATCCGTGGACAACACCCAGAAGAAGGCCGGGGCCCTCAACCAGGTGCTCAAGGTGCTGCTTCCGGATCTTGGCGACAACGATGTCGTCATGGTCATGGACGCCGACACCATCCTGGACAACAAGTTCCTGGAAACCGCCCGCCGGCGTTTAGAGGACGACAGGGCGCTGATGGCCATTGGTGGCCTCTTCTACGGTGAAGAGGGCCACGGGTTGCTTGGCCAGTTCCAGCGAAACGAATACATCCGCTATGCACGCGAGATGCGGCGACGGCGGGGGCGCGTCTTCGTCCTGACCGGAACGGCTTCGATCTTCCGGCCCCGCGCCCTGCGCACCGTGGCGGCAAGCCGCGGCAAGGTCTTGCCCGGGACCCGGGGCGATGTCTATGACACCGCGGCGCTCACCGAGGACAACGAACTCACCATCGCCCTGAAATCGCTGGGTGGCCTGATGATCTCCCCGGCTGAATGCACCGTCGTGACCGAATTGATGCCCACCTGGGGGACGCTGTGGGCGCAGCGGCTGCGCTGGCAGCGCGGCGCCCTGGAAAACATCGGTGCCTACGGGGTGACCCCGCAGACGGCGCGCTACTGGATCCAGCAACTGGGCATCGGCTACGGAGTGATCGCCCTGGGCGCCTATCTGGTGCTGATCGCGATCACGCTGCTCTCCATGGACAACTGGATCTGGTTCCCGTTCTGGCTGGGCCTGGGACTGATCTTCACCATTGAACGAGTCGTGACGGTCTGGAAGGGTGGCTGGCGCGCGCGGCTGTTGGCCATGACCCTGTTTCCCGAATTGCTCTTCGACTCCTACCTCAACCTGGTCTACGTCAAGGGAGTCGTGGACATTGCCCGGGGACGCCAGGCGGACTGGAAACACCTGGACCACAACCGAACCCGCGAAGAATTGATGGTGTCCTAAATGTCCGCAATCGCGACGGGGCTTCGCCCGCCCACCGGGATCCTGCTGCCCGAATCGGTGATGCAGACTGACTTGTTTGCCATCCTGATGATGTTCGTTGCCATCAACACGTTGATCTACGTCTGCCTAGCCGTGGCCAAGATCTTCCCCAAGGTCTATCTCTCCGACTGGATGCGGCGCCGCGGCCGCAGATCCGAAACACGCAGTATCAATCCGGACGCGTCCGTTTAGCCGCGGAGGGTTCATGGCACATTTCGTCGATGCGACACATCCGGCTTTTCGCCGGCGTGGGCCACGCACGGCGGCGGTGACCTGTCAGGACTGGGCCCGGCCGCCCGACGCTGTGGCTCCCCGGACCTGCAGCGGCTCCGCGGGGGCAGGGTTGCCGGCCGCCGCGTCCATGCGGCATTCCCGGCGAAGGTGCAAGGTGTGCAGCAGTGCAAAGACCGCGGCCCCGAACCCCGTGCCCAGCGTGTTGGCGACGATGTCCTGCAGCGAGGGGAACCTGTCGGGAAGCAGCAGCCCCTGGCCCACCTCGATCAGGCATGATGCGGCGAAACCTGCCACCAGGGGATGCCACCACGCCCTGCGCGCGAGCGCCCCGGAAATGTAGCCCAACGGGAAGAACAGCGCGATGTTCGCGCCGAACTCGACCTGGTTGTAGCCCACGGACGCCGGCAGGCCGTGGGCGTGGAGCCACCTTAGGGCGCCGGCGAGCCCGGGGGCGATCGACCGGTCCACGGGGGTGGGCCAGAAGGCAATCACCGCGAGTGCCACCAGATATGCCGCGGCCAGGACTGCGGCGAAGCGGAGGTGCGGTATGTTCACGGGTCCCCGGTCGGGTTCGAAGGTGCGGGTGCGGCGGGGAACGCCGGGTCCGCACCGCCGCATCCAGCCTACGTCGGATACTCGGGCTTCCAAGACCCGGGGTCCGGGCTAGGATGGGGCCCATGCTGCCCGAACCCCGCCCGCTCCCGCGCAACGGCAGTGTGCGGGAAGCCGCGGTGGATGACGCCGCGGCCATCGCCCGGGCCCTGGTGGAGGCGTGGCGCGCCGCCTACGTCGGCATCATCGACGCCCGATTCCTGGAGGCGATGGACGCCGGGCCCATCGCCGGGCGTTGGGCGCTGACCCTTGCCGGGAAAACCGCGGCGCGGCCCCTCGTGGCAACGGCCGGCGGGGAGGTGGTGGGCTTCTGCCACTTCGGCGTCCTGGGCGATGCGGCCGACGCCGGAAGCGGGGAACTCTATGCACTGAACCTGCTGCCCGCCTGCTGGGGCCGCGGCCTGGGAGGCCTGTTGCTGCGCGAGGCCACGGCGGCGTTGGCCGGACAGGGCTACACCCAGGCCTATCTCTGGGTGGCCCACGGGAACCGGCAGGCCATCGACCTCTACCTCCGACATGGCTGGTTCGACACCGGGGACACCAAGGAGGATGCATGCTTCACCCCGCCGCCGCTCGAAGACCGCTACGCCATCGACCTCGCCCAGGCGCCCCGTGGCCGTCGGCAGCTAGCCAACAGGTGTGTGCGGGCGGGACTGGCGCTGCCCGTCGATGAGAAAATCGGTGCGCTCGTTGTAGAAGGCGACCAGCCCGGCCAGGGCCGCGGACTCCGGCAGCGGCCGGGCATAGCTCCAGGCCACGTTCCTGCCCCCGCTGGCGGGCGCCCAGTAGTTGGCGGTGCCCTTGTAGGGGCACATGCTGCTGGTTTCCGTGGCCACCAGCGCATCCCACCTCACATCCGCCGGCGGAAGATAGTAGCGCGGCGGAATACGCGTCTCAAAGAGCATGAGCGGGTGCCGGGAATCCGCCAGCACCATGCCCTCAAGCTCCACCCGGACGTGCCTGCCCGAGGGGATGATGTCGACCCGGCTGAACGGGTCGCGCGGGTGCGCATGGATGGGCTGCTCTTCCTCCATCCAGTCAAAGGCCCAAAAATCAAAGAGCACGGCACCACCCAGGTCCGGATCCGCCAGGCGGAAGGCCGCGGCCTGCGCCGCATGCCCGGGGACCTGGACGTCCAGGGCGGTTCCCTCGGCGGTGTGCAGGGCAAAGGCGTCGTCGGGTGTCAGCACCCCGGCCGCGTCCGGAACCCTGGACACCTCCGCCCGGGACGCGGTGAGCTCCGCCAGCACGTCGTTTTCCGGAACGGCGTAGATCGGCACGATGCGCCTCGGCTCCCAGAGCAGCAGCGCGTGCGTGGTGTCCAGGACCGGTTGTCCGCCGAGGCCCGCGCGGACCCGTTTGCCGGTCGGCTCGTACCTCAGGGCGGACAATGACTGGTTCAACAGGTGTGAGATTCGGGTGGCCACGGCGCCAGTATGCGCCCCGCCGGGCCCCGGGTCAACGCCGGTGCCGGCGCCGTTCCCCGTCCCGGCGGGGCCGGTCGGTTGCCGGTGTGCCCGAACCCTGCCCAAACGGGCCGCATGTTGGTATGTTCGGGTGAACATCACGGATGCAGCGCATCGGTCTTGGGGACCGCGCACGGGGGAATGGGGACGTCATGGTCCACGGTGGACGCGTTGGGACGGGCGGAGCCGGACCATGAACGGGACCAACCACTACGCGGTGCTCGGGGTCGCTGTCACGGCCCCGCTGTCGGTGATCAAGGCCGCCCACCGCGCCCAAATGCGCGAACACCATCCCGATGCGCCCACCGGCAGCGAGGCGATGGCCCAAGCCCTGAACGAGGCGCTGCGGGTCCTGCAGGACGGGAAGCTGCGCGCAGCCTACGACGCGAGCCTCGGCCTGGGGATCGCCGCGGCGCCGGGGAACCACGCCGAGCCCGCCCGAGCGAGCGCCGCCGCCGCGGACGGTACCCGGGGCGCCTCGTCGGCCGAGGCCGAAGTCCGGGAGCGGTCGGCCCGGGTGCGGGACCGTGAACGTGCCGCTGCATCCGAGGCGATCGCCCGGGAGCGCGAACGCGACGCTGCCAAGGCGCGCCGGGAAGCCGCCGCCCGGGCCAGCGCCAGGTGGTCCGCCCGGCGGGAGCCCGCGCGCCCGGCCGGCCTCGACGTCTTTGCCCGCAGCGACATCGACGTATCGTCCATGCGCTGGCACCAGCGCGAATACCCGCCGTTGCGCCTGCGCCCGGCCCCGCCCCGCCGCGGACCGGCACCCCGGATATTCGCCTGGCTGGCGCTGGGTCTGCTGGCCGCGCTGGCCTGCGTGCCGGCCGTCCTTGCCGCGAGGGGCGGACGGGCACCGGTGGCAACCGCGCTGTTGCTGCTGTTCCTGGTTCCCCTGCCGGCGCTTTTCGGCGGCTGGGCACGGGCCCGCGGCGCACCGGGCACCTGGCCGGCACTTCCCCTGGTCCTGTTCCTCTCCTATGCCGGCGGCCTGCTGGTCCCGGCGCTCGCCGGCGGGCCCGCGGCGAACCCCGTCCCGCTGGCGTGGCTGGGCGGCTACCTGCTGGTGATCGAGACCTTCCGGGCGACCGCGCGCCGGGGCCGCCGCCCGGCCGCCCGGGCCCTGCTTGACCCGCGGGAGATCCGGGAGCGCACGCTCTGGGAACCGGGCCCGGGACCTGCGGCGCGTCCGGTGCCCGAAGCCGGGGACAACGACGGCGGCCGGTGGATCGCCGAAGCGCTGACCGGGCAGCTGCTGGCGCGACTTGACCACCTGCCCGGCAGCCGCACGATCCACCCGGCGGGCTCCTCCCGCGACGGCCTCCCGCGGGTGGGGCACGCGGTGCTGTGCGGCGACCGCCTGGCCCTGCTCGAATCCGTCCGCGGCCCCGCCCGCCGGGGTTCCCGGCCCGAGGACATTCCGCCAGGGACGGCTTCCGGCCGCGTCCCGGAGCGGGCCCCGGAGCGCCTGGCATGGGCCGTGGCCGAGTACCGCCGCCGGTTCCCCGGGCTCCAGGTGCGCGGCTGGACGGTGCTGCACCCCGGCGACGGGGCCGACATCCCGGCCGGCACCCGGGGCGCGCCGGGGCAGCCGCGGCTGGCCACCGGGCAGATGGCCCTGCGCGAGGTGGGGGACTGGCTGGCCGCCGGGGAACCGCACGTGGTTGACCAGGCCGCGCTCTCGGCCCTGGTGCTCGGCCCCGGTGCGGGGCGGGCGGAACGGTGTGCCGGGCACCGGTGACTCCGGGTGGTCCCGGGCCTATCATGGGGACAAGCCATGGATGCGCGACGCCGCGGGAAGCGGAGGGTGCGCCCAGCCGCCGCGAGGAGACCGTGATGAGCGACATCGACCAATCCATCAGCCGGTACACCACCGGGGACCTGCGCGGGCGGCTGCATGCGGCGTTGCGGGACGCGGGGCTTGAGCCCGAGGTGCTCCGGCCCGGGGACCTGGAGGAGGCCGACCAGTTCCACACCGGCGGCAGGGCTGCCACCCGGGAGGTGGCGCGGGCGGTGGGCATCGGGCTGGGAACCCGGGTGCTGGACGTGGGCAGCGGCATCGGCGGCCCGGCCCGGTACTTCGCGCAGCTGGGCGCGGTGGTCACCGGGGTGGACGTGACGCAGGAATTCGTTGACCTGGCCCGGGAGCTGAACCTCGCCTGCGCCATGGCCGGGTCGATCACCATGGTGCTGGCCCCGGCGCAGGACACCGCGCTGCCGACCGGCTCCTTCGACGCGGCAACCATGCTGCATGTGGGCATGAACCTGGCCGACAAGCAGGCGGTGTTCGCCGAGGTGCACCGGCTGCTGCGCCCCGGGGGAGTGTTCGGGGTCTATGACCTGATGGGCACCAACGAGCTGCAATACCCGGTGCCGTGGGCCGATGCGGCCGCGGCATCCTATGTGGAGCCGGACGAGGCCTACGCCAACCACCTGCGCGCCGCGGGGTTCATCGTCACCCAGAACACCGACCGCAGCGCCGCGGTGCTCGAGGCGGCGGCTGCCGCCCAACTCGCGTCCGCGGGGCCGCTGGCCACCGCGGTCCTGCTCGGGAAGGACGCCCGGGACCGGATGGGGCACGCGGTGGCGGCGGTGAAATCCGGCGTGCTGGCGCCCCGGCTGCTCATCGCGGTGCGACCGGTCTAGCCCCGGTTCCCCTTTGCGGGGCGCCGATGCGCACGCGCGGGCGCGGTGTCGGCAGGTGCGCCGTCCCCACGTAGAATGTGTCACTGGCGCTGCCTCCCCGGCGTGCGGGAAAAACCCGCGCCTGCGCGCACACGCAACACATAAGGAGCACACCGTGGCCCAACCGAAGAACCTGAAGAAGCTCGTCCGCACCCGCATGGATCGCACCGGGGAAAGCTACACCACCGCCCGCAAGGCAATCCTCTCGGCGAAGCCCCACCGCCCGGCCAGCGCGGAGGACGCCGCCGCTGCGGCCGCGGCAGCCGAGGAGGCGGAACTGCCCGAGTACCCGGCCCCGGAGAACGTCCTGCAGTACGACGCCGGGCTCTGGCACCGCGTGCTCACCCAGGCCGGGGTGACCCACCCGCTGAGCGGCAAGCCGATGAGCGAGACGCTGCTGGCCGGGCTTGCGGGCGGCATCGGCTTCATGGCCTTCACCTTCGTCTACGAGGAAGTCACCACCGCCACCGTGGTCACCCGGGCGCACCCGGAGCCGTACACCGCGAACCTTTTGGCCCGCTGCGGGGCCACGCTCAGCGAGCGCACCACCGGCAGCGCGCGCCTGGCCGCCGAGTACCTGGATGCCGGGCTGGATGCCGGGCGCGCCGTGGTGGTGCGCGCCTCCGTTGCCGCCCTGCCCTGGATCGACGCCGACGCGGTGGAGGACTCGGACTCCATCGACCTGGTGGTCGTCGGCGAACACGGCGATGACCTGCTGATCGACGACGGCTCCGGCTCGCTGACCCCGATTTCGCCCGAGGACCTGGCCTTCGCCCGCTCCCGGCGCAAGAAGGACAAGCACTGGCAGGCCTGGGTCCCCGAGCGCACCGGCCCCGACGCCGCCACGCTCGCGGCCAATGTGCGCGCCGCCGTCGCCCAGACGACCGGGCGCCTGCTGGGCACCAGCGAGCTGGAGGGCATCCCGGCGCACTTCGCCAAGAACTTCGGCGTGGCCGGCATGAACAACTGGGCCGAGAAGCTGCGCGACACCACCACGGCCAAGGGCTGGACGCGGATCTTCGAGGATCCGGCCCGCCTGGAGTCGGGCCTGGGCCAGGTCCTCGGCTTCCTCACCGACACCCGCTTCGGCGGGCTGGGTGCGCTGCGCGGGCAGTACGCCGATTTCCTCACCGAGGCCGCCACGCTGCCCGGGCTCGCGCCGCTGGCCGCCCACGCGGGGGACTACGCGCACCTGGCCCAGGACTGGATCGTGTTCACCGACCTGGTCGACCCGGCCATCGATCCGGCGGCGCGCTCCGCGCACTTCGCCGAGCTGGCCGACCAGCTCGAGGTCATTGCCGCGGCCGAGGAACGCGCGGCCACCGCCCTGGCCGCCACGCTGGGCACCCTCGGGGACTGAAGTCCCGCCCCGCCGGGGCCGCGCGCGCCAACGCGGCACGTCACGCAGGAGGGGGACGGGTTCTTCCGGGAACCCGCCCCCGTCACCGGGCTGATAGGGTGGTGCGGTGACTTACGAGATTGAAATCGGGCGCTCCAAGCGCGCAGCCCAGGCGTACTCCCTCGACGACGTGGCGGTTGTCCCCAACCGGCGCACCCGCGATCCGCAGGACGTCTCGGTGGCCTGGCAGATCGACGCCTACAAATTCGAGACCCCGATCCTGGGCGCACCCATGGACTCGGTGATGAGCCCGGCCACTGCCATCGCGCTGGGCAAGCTCGGCGGCCTGGGCGTGCTGAACCTCGAGGGGCTGTGGACCCGCTACGAGGACCCGGCCAAGGTGCTCGAGGAGATCGCCGCCCTTCAGTCGGCCAACGGCGGGCACTTCGACCCGGCCATCACCGCGCGCCTGCAGGAGCTCTACGCCGCGCCGATCCAGCCCGAGCTGATCACCAAGCGGCTGGCCGAGATCCGCGACGCCGGCGTCACCGTTGCCGGCTCGCTGACCCCGCAGCGCACCCAGGAACACTACAAGACCGTCGTTGCCGCCGGCGTCGACATCTTCGTCATCCGCGGCACCACGGTCTCGGCCGAGCACGTCTCCAAGACCCAGGAGCCGCTGAACCTCAAGCAGTTCATCTACGAACTCGACGTCCCGGTCATCGTCGGCGGGGCCGCCGGCTACACCCCGGCGCTGCACCTGATGCGCACCGGCGCCGCCGGCGTGCTGGTCGGATTCGGGGGAGGCGCCTCGGGCACCACCCGCCGCGCACTGGGCATCCACGCGCCGATGGCCACCGCCATCTCCAACGTCGCCGCGGCCCGCCGCGACTACCTGGACGAGTCCGGCGGACGCTACGTGCACGTGATTGCCGACGGCGGCCTGGGCACCAGCGGCGACATCGTCAAGGCCATCGCCATGGGCGCCGACGCCGTGATGCTCGGCACCGCCCTGGCCCGCGCCGAGGAGGCCCCGGGAGCCGGCTGGCACTGGGGCATGGAGGCCACGCACGAGAACAACCCGCGCGGGGACCGGGTCAGGGTCGGCACCGTCGCGCCGCTCGAGCAGCTGCTCTTCGGCCCCTCGCACCACACCAACGGCACCTCCAACATCGTCGGCGCGCTGCGCCGCTCGATGGCCACCACCGGGTATTCGGACCTGAAGGAATTCCAGCGCGTCGACGTCGTGGTTTCCCCCTACGAGGCCGACTAGCACCGAAGTTCCGCCACGACGACGGCCGGGAACGATCCGCCCCGCTTCCCCGGAAGCGGCGGAACGCGCCCGGCCGTTGTGCATCCCCGCCCAGGCGCCCGGGCCGGCCGGCCCCGTGTACGCTACAAGGCAGCGGCCCCCGCGCCGCCCTTCCCGACAGTTCCCCCCCCACCGCGAATCGATGCCATGACTTCCACCCAGCCGATGCCCGCCGGCGATTCCACGCCGGAGCTGACCACCCCGGCCATGGTGCTCCTTGAGCTCGGGGCACCCACCCGCGAGGAGGCGGTTGCCGCCCTGGCCGAGCGGCTGCTGGCCGCCGGCAGGATCGCCGAGGTGCCCGGATTCCTCTCCGAGGTCCACCGCCACGAACACCAGCTGGCCACCGGCCTTCCCGGCGGCATCGGCCTGGCCCATGCCCGCAGCTCGTTTGTCCAGGCTCCCAGCATCGCCGTGGGCGTGATGGCCTACGGCCAGGGCCTGGACTTCGGCGCCAAGGACGGCCCCGCGCACGTGGTGCTGTTGCTCGCCACTCCCGCAACGAGCTACTCCGGGCACCTGATGATGCTCGCCGCGCTGGCCCGCTCGCTGGCCAAGCAGTCCTTCCGCGAGTCCCTGCGCCGCGCCAACGACGCCGGGGTCATCGCCGAGCTGATCAACTCCACCGTCGACTTCTCCACCGTCTGACCCGCCGGCGCCCCGGCGCCCCGCCGCCCCGCCGCCCGCCGCGGGTGTGATCCCCGACATGTCGGTGTCCTGTGCCGGCCCCCGGTCGGGCCTCCGTCCGGAGTGCCCGCACCCCCGGGCCGGGCCGGAAAAGCGCCGCCGGGCTAGCCGCCCACGGCGGCGGGCGCCGGCGCGAACGGCCGGCGGCCCGGTTTGGTTCCATTGGCTCTTCCATGTCGAATCGAAGTACGGTTGTAGTGTGCTGAAAACTGCCCTCAAACCCCGTTGGATCCTGGCCTTGGTTGGCGCCCTCGTTGTTGCCACCGGCTTCGTCCTGCTGAGCCAATGGCAGTTCAACCGCTCGCAGACCGAGGCGCCGCCCCCGGTCACCACCACCGAGCGCGTCGTGCCGCTCACCGGCCACCTGAAGCCCGCCACCGACCTGATGGCCCGCGACGCCGACCAGATGGTCTCGGCCGCCGGCAGCTTCCTGCCCGGCAAGCAGGTCCTGGTGGGCAACCGCCTGCAGGACGGCAAGAAGGGCTACTGGGTCGTCGCCGCCTTCAAGGTCGACGGCGCCCCGGCCGGAAACACCATCCCGGTGGTGCGCGGCTGGCAGGCCGAGGACGCGGCCCCGGCCCCCGCCCCGGACGGCGCCCTGGAAATCACCGGCCGCCTGCTGCCCACCGAGGCCCCCATCTCCCGCGACGCCGGCCAGGTGGCCTACGACTCCCTCTCGGTGGCCGAGCTGATCAACGTGTGGGACGTGCCCTCCTACAGCGGCTTCATCGCCGCCACCGCGGTGACCGGCGCAGACGGCGCCGACCGCTCGGCCGCCGCCACCGGGCTCGTCCCGGTCCACGTCGGCCCGCAGCCCCAGGAACGCCAGCTCAACTGGCTGAACATCTTCTACGGCATCGAGTGGGTGGTCTTCGCCGGCTTCGCGGTCTTCCTCTGGTATCGGCTGGTGGCGGACGACTTCCGCCGCAAGCAGGAGGACATCGCCGATGCCGCCGCGCTGGCCGCGGGCCTGGACCCGGTGGACGTCTACCGGCGCCAGCTGCACCACGAGAACCCGAGCACCGAGACCCCGAACCCCGCATCCCGACCCAAGGACCAGCCGTGACAGACGTCAACCCCGCCCCCAAGGTGCGCCGCTTTGCCGGCACCCCCGCCCAGATCCGCAGCGCCTCCACCTTCTACAAGGTGCTTGCCTACGCCACCGGCGTGATGCTGCTGCTGCTCTGCGCCGAAATGATCGTGAAGTACTTCTGGCACCTGGAGCTGTTCATCGGCGGCACCCTGCTTGACGGCGGCTCCAACGCCGTGGGCCTGGTCAACCGCGCCGACATCGCCGGCGGCGTCAACGTATCGCTGGCCATCCTGATCATCCACGGCTGGATGTACGTCGTCTACCTGCTGGCGGACTTCCGCCTGTGGTCGCTGATGCGCTGGCCCTTCAGCCGCTTCATCACCATCGCCCTGGGCGGCGTCGTGCCGCTGCTCTCCTTCTTCATGGAGAAGAAGGTCCACGGCGAGGTCGACGCCGAGCTTGCCTCCCACCCGCAGGCAGCCAAGCGGTACTGAGACCCAGTACGCCGCCAGGGGGCGGCCCGGGACGTGCCACGGCGCGCCTCCGGGCCGCCCCTTCGCATTTGGTCCCGGTTTTGGCTCCGCCGTTGCCCCCTGGCTTTTGGCCCCGCCGCTGGCTCCGGTCCCCGCCCATCCGCACTTCCCCGCACCGTGCCTATCCCGATGCGGGGCCGTCCCCAGATGCCCGGGCCCCGGCTCGCCGCAGGGGACCGGGTGGCGCAGACTCGATGGCATGAGCACACCGGCAGCCGGCACCCCGAGGGGGCAGGAGATCACCAACACCGCGGTCAGCGACCTGGCCGCCGCGGTGCTGGGGCTGCGCGCCGCCGCACGCAGGGCCGGCTGCCTCGACCTCGACGCCGCCTCCGGCGCCCTGGTCCTGGGCCTGCTCGAGCACGGACAGCGCACCATCGGCTACGCCCAGCTGCAGGCGACCTTCCAGGCCGACGCCGCCGACATCCACCGGCTTGACCCGGACACCGCGAGCACCATCGACGCCCTCGCCGCGGATCCCCGGCCCCTGGCCGAGTGCAGCGCCACCGTCCCGCCGGAGCGTTTCGTCCCCGGCATGGCCGTGCACCGCAACACCTCCGAGTACCTGCAGGCGCACCTGCACATCTCCGCGACCGAGGCCCGCCGCCGGCTCACCGGCGCCCGGCTGCTCATCGCCCCGGCCCCGCCGGCCCCGAACCCCGCCGGCGAAGCCGCCGATCCGGTCACCGCGGCCCGGGCGCCCAGTTTCCCGGTGCTGGCCGGCGCCGCGGCCGACGGCAGCGCGGACGTGGGAACCCTGGCACAGCTCGCCGGTCGCCTGGAGTCGATGCAGCCGCGCATTGCCGCCCGGCCCGACGCCGCCAAGCTGAACTTCGCCATTGAGGAATCCCTGGCCCATGAGGCCCGCACCGCCGCACCCCGGCACAGCCACAAGGCCCTGGCCGACTGGGGCGCCTTCCTGACCGAGAACGGCGCTCCGATCACCGACGAGGAGATCCGCGCCAAGCGCGGCATGGTCTACCGCGGATTCCGCGAGGGATGCGACGAGTTCCTGCTGCGCTGCGACCCGATCGACTCCGAAACGATCCTCGCCTTCGGCGAGGCCTGGACCAACCCGCGCTCCGACAGGCTCCCGCCTGCCTCCTCCTCGACGTCCCCCGCCCCCGCGGCCCCCGCGGCCCCCGCGACCACGGGCGTTCCCGCCCCGGACTGGGCCCTGGACCCGGGCGCCGACCCGGCGCTGGCACCCGTCAGCGAACTGGACTGCGGCGTCCCCGCCGGTACACCCGGCGCTCCGGGCACCCCGGGGGACATGCTGCGGAACCGGGACCCGCGGACCTCGCCGCAGCTGCTGCTCGACGCCGTCCTTGCCGCACTCACCGGGGCCCTGACGGGCTCCTCGCCGCTGCAAAGCGGCGGGATGCCGGTGAAGATCGGGGTACTGATCGGCTACCGCGCCCTGCAGGGCCAGTGCGAGGACGCCGGGATCACCGCCCATGGGCGCCCGATCTCCGCGGCGAACATCCGCCGCCTGGCCTGCATCGGCGGCATTCTGCCCGCGCTGCTCGGCTCCGAGGGGGAGATCCTGGACCTGGGACGCGAGGTGCGCAGTTTCACACCCGCCCAGCGCAAGGCCATCGCCCTGCGCGACCGCGGCTGCGTCATCCCCGGCTGCCACCGTCCGGCTTCCACCTCCGAGGCCCACCATGTGAAGCCATGGACGGAGGGCGGTCCGACCAGTGTCGACAACGGCGCCTGCCTCTGCCAGCACCACCACCTCATGGTGCATGCCGGACTGATCACCCTGAAGATGATCAACGGGATTCCCTACGTCATCGCCCGGGCCGGCCAGCCCCGCGGGGACCCGGAACGAAACCTGTATTGGCACCCCGAGCTGCGCACCGCCGGATACGCCCCTCCGCTCTTCGCCGATTGAGCGGCCGGGGGTCGACTGCTGTTCCACCCACCGTTCCATCCGCCGTTCCAGCAGTCGATCGGCCTGCCGCATTGCGCGCGGTCAACCGGTGGATGGCATCCGCGGATACCGCCTCACCGGCCAACATGACGCGGCCCGGGCCACGGCCAAAGTAGTTTGCGTCACCCTCGGCCCGTTGAAGATGCAAGCGGGCTCTCCGGGCGGCTAAGCTTAGGCGCGTGACCAACACTCCCAGCACCCCAGAGCACCAGCCGGTTCTGGTCGTCGATTACGGGGCCCAGTACGCACAGCTGATTGCTCGGCGTGTACGCGAAGCCAACGTGTATTCGGAGATCGTCCCGCATACCTTCACCACCGAACAGATTCTCGCCAAGAACCCGGCGGCAATCATCCTCTCAGGAGGCCCCTCGAGCGTTTACGCCGACGGTGCCCCGAGCGTCGGTGCCGACCTGTTTGAGGCAGGTGTGCCGGTCCTGGGCATCTGCTATGGCTTCCAGGCCATGGCCAACGCCCTCGGCGGCGTCGTCGCCGAAACCGGGTTGCGCGAATACGGCGCAACCGACGCAACCTCCTCCGGAACCGCACGCTCCATCCTGGCCGGCATTCCGGAGAGCCAGAACGTCTGGATGAGCCACGGCGACTCCGTCTCGGTCGCGCCCGAGGGCTTCGAGGTCCTGGCCACCACCGCAGGCGCACCCGTTGCGGCCTTCGCCAACGAGGCCAAGCGCCTCTACGGCGTGCAGTGGCACCCGGAGGTCAAGCACTCGGCCCACGGCCAGCAGGTGCTGGAGAACTTCCTGTACAAAGGCGCGGGCCTGAGCGGCTCGTGGACCGCCGCCAACATCCTGGACGAGCAGGTCGAGAAGATCCGCGCCCAGGTCGGCGACGGCCGGGCCATCTGTGGCCTGTCCGGCGGAGTTGACTCCGCCGTGGCCGCCGCACTGGTGCAGCGCGCCATCGGCGACCAGCTCACCTGCGTGTTCGTGAACCACGGACTGCTGCGCGAGGGCGAAGCCGAACAGGTCGAGATGGACTTCGTCGCCGCCACCGGCGCGAAGCTCTACATCGCCGACGAGCGCGAGCGCTTCCTGACCGCGCTGGACGGCGTCACCGACCCGGAGACCAAGCGCAAGATCATCGGCCGCGAATTCATTCGCGCGTTCGAGGCCGCGGAAACCGCGATCCTTGCCGAGGCGGCCGACTCCGGCCAGCCGGTGAAGTTCCTGGTCCAGGGCACCCTGTACCCGGACGTCGTCGAATCCGGCGGCGGCGAGGGCGCCAGCAACATCAAGAGCCACCACAACGTCGGCGGACTTCCCGAGGACCTGGACTTCGAGCTGGTGGAGCCGCTGCGCGCGCTCTTCAAGGACGAGGTCCGCGCCGTGGGCAAGCAGCTTGGCCTCCCGGCCGAGATCGTCATGCGCCAGCCGTTCCCCGGCCCGGGCCTCGGCATCCGCATCATCGGTGCGGTCAACGAGGAGCGCCTGGAACTGCTGCGCAAGGCCGACGCCATTGCGCGCGCCGAGCTCACCGCCGCCGGGCTGGACGAGGAAGTCTGGCAGATGCCGGTCGTCCTGCTGGCCGACGTGCGCTCCGTGGGCGTGCAGGGCGACGGCCGCACCTACGGCCACCCGATCGTGCTGCGTCCGGTGTCCTCCGAGGACGCCATGACCGCGGACTGGTCGCGCCTGCCCTACGACCTGCTGGCCCGGATTTCCAACCGGATCACCAACGAGGTCGACGGGGTCAACCGCGTGGTGCTGGACGTGACGTCCAAGCCGCCGGGAACCATCGAATGGGAGTAAGCCCGACGGCGTAGACGCGCCGGCGGCAAAGTTCAGGGGGAAGCCTACGCGGGCTTCCCCCTGAACTGTTTTCCGGGGGCAAGCCCCGCCCCGGGCCGCGGGTTCCCCGGGGCAAAGCGGCGCCGCCATGATGGATCGGGCGCGCAGCGTTCACCCGTCGGACACCCATGGTTCACCCGAAAGCGGCCCCGACGTGGCCCGGGCGGGCGCGACCTGGCCCCGCGGGCCGGCGGCAGGCGCCCGGATGCGCAAGAGGCCGGTGCCCAACGTGTTTTGGTTCGGCATCGCGGGCCCGTTTTGGACTAGGTTGGTAAGGGCTGAATGTATCCACGCGGCAAGGCGTCACGCGGGTGCGGCAGCATTCAGGCAAGAGGTGAAGGGACGGTATGGTGACAGAGCACCAGCAGCACGCAGATGAATTGGTCTCCACGTGGGTTGACTCCCTGGGCCCAGGGGTGGGGACCGACACGTTGCTGCGGTTCGCCCCCTCGGTGTCCAACAGCATCGACATCACCCATGCCCACCCCTCGGGACTGGCCCAGTTCCTGGCCGGGCGGCGCACCCGCCTCTCCACGCTGCTGCGGGACTCGGACCAGTACGATTCGGCCCGCCGCACCGCCGACGCGCTGCGCGGGAAGATCCGCGAGCTCTGGGACGAGCGCGGCATCGACGTCGGCTACCTCTCCGCGGGCCAGGCCAACTGGCGCGCCGTGCACGAGGGCCGCAGCGAGCAGTTCAACGCGCCCATCATGCTTGGACGCATCGTGCTCTCCGTGCGCGAGGACCAGGACGACTTCGAGATCCAGCTCATGGGCAGGGCCGAGTTCTCGCCCGCGCTGCTGCGCTATCTCAGGCGCCAGCACCACCTGGACATCGACGTGACGGCCATCAATTCCGCCGCCTACTCCATCGCCCGCTTCGACCCGACCCGTGCGATGGACGCGCTGCGCACCCAGGTCGCCGACGTCTCCGGCATGGTCATCGCCCACCGCCTGCTGATCTCCACCTTTGCCGACCTCGCCGACCCTGCCGACCCGGGCAGCATCGACATGCAGCACCCTGTGCTGGAGAAGCTCTTCGAGGCCGAGCTGAACCGCGGCGAGCGCGGATCGGGCGCCGCCGCGCGCCCCGGCCAGACCCGCCCCGCCCGCAGCAGCGACGAACGCAACCCGGCCGAGGAGCTGCTGCTGCTGGATGCCGACGAATCCCAGCAGGCCGTGCTGGACCTCGTCGAGGCGGGGGAGTCGGTGGCCGTCAGCGCCCCGGCCGGCAGCGGACAGACCCAGACGGCGCTGAACGCCGCGGGCGTGCTCGCCTCCGCGGGCAAGCGCGTGCTGGTGGTGGCCGAACGGCGCTCCAGCGCCGAGGAATTCGTCACGCGCTTCGCCGGGCTTGACCTGGCCGGGACCGCGCTGCTGCTTTCCCCGGAGGACGACCCCGACGCGCTGCGCGAGCTGCTGACCCGGGCGATCCTGCGCAACGAGCGCGCCACCGAGCCGCAGCTGGGCAAGCTGCACGCCTCGCTGCGCGAATACCGCCACGCGCTGCTTGACCACGTCCGCTCGCTGCATTCGACCCGCGCCCGCTGGGGCTGCTCGCCCTACCGGGCGATGCAGGAACTCGCCCGGCTCTCCGCACTGTCCCCGGCCCCGGCCACCACGGTGCGGCTGAAGCGCTCGGTGCTTGACTCGATCACCAGCCGCACCTCCACCGCCGAACAGCTCAAGCGCGCCGCCGAGCTCGGCGCGTTCGTGCGGGCCTCGGCCTCCAGTCCCTGGTACGGCGCACGGCTGCGCAACAAGCGCGACACCGACACCGCCCTGGACCTGGTCACCGGCCTGCAGCGCGACCTGCCGATCCTGCGCGAGCACATGCTCAAGGTCGCCGCCCACTCCGAGATCCGGCTCGCCGACTCCTACAACAAGTGGGGCGAGCAGCTGGACCTGCTGGTCGCGGTGCGCGGCTCGCTGGACAAGTTCGAGTCCGACATCTTCGACAAGTCGGTCGAGGACCTCATCTCCGCCACCGCCTCCTCTTCCTGGCGCCGGGAACGCGGCATCGAGATGAGCTCGATGACCCGCTCGCGGCTGCGCAAGGTCGCCAAGGACTACGTGCGCCCCGGCGTGCACGTCTCGGACCTGCAGGCGGCGCTCGAGGCCGTCCAGGAACAGCACCTCGCCTGGCACCACCATGCCACCTCCCAGCGCCACCCGATGGTGCCCGCCGGGCTGCTGGACGTCAACGCCGGCTACCAGGATGCCGGATCGCGCATCGACAAGCTGGCCACGCTGCTGCCCGAATCCGTGGGCAGCTCGCTGCGCGACGAACCCGTCGCCACGCTGCAGGGCCGCATGGACGAGCTGCTGGCGCACCAGGGCGAGCTGGAACAGCTGCCCGAACGCACGCTGCTCACCGAGCAGCTCGCCGAGCACGGGCTGGGCGAGCTGATGGACGACTTCCGGGCGCGCAACGTCGCCCCCGAGGCCGTCGCCGCCGAACTCGACCTGGCCTGGTGGCAGTCGGCGCTGGAGGCCATGATCTCCGGCGACGACTTCCTGGCGATGAGCGACGGGGAAAAGCTGCGCCGCCTGGAGGCCGACTACCGGCTGGCCGATTCCGCGCACGTCTCCTCCGGCGCCGCGCGCCTGCGCTGGGCCCTGGCCAAGGCGTGGAAGGCGGCGCTGGCGGACCACCGGGCGGCATCGCGCGAACTGCGGGCCATGCTCAAGGACGGGGAACCGTCGGTCGCGGACCTCGCCGCCCTGGGCGACTCGCTGCTGAACTCGCTGTGCCCCGTCTGGGTCGGGTCCCCGCTGCTGGTCCCCGCCACCGTGCCCGCCGGGATGAAGTTCGACGCCGTCATCCTGCTGGATGCCGACTCGCTCTCGCTGCGCTCGGTGCTCGGCTCCATCTCCCGCTCGACGCAGGTGATCGCGTTCGGCGACACCATGATGGGCGCCCCGAACCCGTTCGAGGTCTCCGTGGATCCCACGGCGCACACGCGCATCGAGTCGGCGCCGATCTCGGCGATGGAAACGCTCCAGGAGGTGCTGCCGCTGATCCGGCTGTCCACCGCCTACCGGGGCATCGACGAGGGGCTCACCGAGTCCCTTTCGCACGACTTCTACGCCGATTCGCTTTCCCGGCTGCCGGCCGCCCGCTCGCTGGGCGCAGGCACCCCGGCGCTGAAGGCCGAGTACGTGATGGACGGGACCGGGTCCCTGGGCTCCGACGGCGAATCCGTCGAGACCACCGTGGCCGAGGTGCAGCGCGTCGTGGACCTGGTCTTCACGCACCTTTCGCGCCGCGGCGAGAAGACCCTGGCCGTCATCGCCGGCAGCCGCCGGCACGCCGCCGCGATCGCCGAGGGCATCCGCGTGCAGCTGCCCAACCACCCCTGGGCGACCAAGTACTTCCGCACCGCGGAGGAACGCTTCCTGGTCACCAGCGTGGACCGCCTGGCCGGGCTGCAGCGCGATGCCATCATCCTCTCGCTGGGCTACGGCCGCACCACCCACGGCAAGACCGTGCACGACTTCGGCGCCCTGTCGCAGCCCGGCGGCGACGAGCTGTTCGTCAATGCGGTGACCCGCGCCCGGGAGTCGATGGTGCTGGTCTCCGCGCTGCGCCCGCAGGACATGGACCTGGCGCGCATGCGCTTTGGCGCCTACCGCTTCCTGGAGCTCTTCGGCCGGGTGCTTGGCGGGGACTCGGGCATGTCGGCGACCGCCACGCCGCTGCAGGACCCGCTGGTCACCGACCTGATGGCCCGCCTGGCCGAGCGCGGGGCCATCGTGACCCAGCACTACCGCGGGGTGCTGGACATTGCCGCGCACGCGCTGGATGTCACCGGCTCCGGCACCGCCGCACCGCTGGCAGTGGTGTACGACGGCACGCAGGGCTACCGCGAGCTGTCTGTGCGCGAGCGCAGCCGCCTGCGCCCGCAGCTCTTCGAGGCCCTGGGCTGGCGCTACGTGCCACTGTGGACCATCGACGTGTTCTCCGACCCGGACAAGGTCGCCAACGAGTTGGCCGGCTTCCTGGGGCTCGACGCGGCCGGCGACGACACTGCCCGCGGCGCTTCCACGGGACCCGGCCCGTCGGCAACCGGTTCGCCACAGGCCGCGCGCCGGGAGTCCGACCTGGCCGATGCATAGCCATGGCAGCTGAACCGGGAGCCCCGCGGCCCAGGAAGCCGCGGCGCTTCACCGCGCCGCCGCAACAGGTCAGCGACTCGACGCTGGTCGGCGTCTTTGAGCTGCCCCACGGCGCCGGCCGGCCCGCGCCCGGCCCCTCCACGGACGCCGATGCGGCACCGGGGACCGCCGCGGCGCCGGGGGAGTCCGACGCCGGTTCCCGCGCCGCGGGGGACGACGCGGCCCAGGAGCCCCAGGAGCCCCGGGCGCCCAGGACCGGGAAGCCGAAGCCGGTCCTTGACCAGCAGGCCGCGGAGGACGACCCGCGCCGCTGGGGCGATGTGGACGACGACCTGGGCGACTGGCTGAAATCCCAGCGCCCGCCGCACTGGGACTGAGCCGCCCGCCGGGTCGCGGCCGCCGGGTCCCGGACGCAGGTTCGCCCGCACCCGCACGGCGGCGCTGCGCGTGCCTAGGGGTTGACGAGCACCACCGACACCTTGCCCCGCTGCGATGCGGTCGAGAGCTGCTCGGCACTGCCAGCCCCGGCCCCCACCACGATCAGGCCGCCGGGCCCGGACCCGGTGGAAACACTCCACGGGCCCTGCCCGTCGGGCTGGTCCTGCGCCCCGGTCCACAGAATCGGCACCGCCCGCGCCAGCACCCGTGACGCCAGCTTGGTCTCAAACCCGTTGCCCTCGGTGAGCACCACATCGACGCGCTGCCCGGCGCGCACCAACGACGCGGTCTGCTCGTCGTCCAGGCGCAGCGGCACGGCCACGGACCCGGGCTCCAGGCCCGCCAGCAGCCCGGGGCCGATGACCATCGTGGGAAACACCGGGGTCCCGGCCAGTACGGGAATTGCCAGCCGCGAGCCGGCGGCCGGCGGCCGGTTCCCGTAGGTTCCCTCGGGCGCCAGGGAGCGGGGAACCGC
Organism: Paeniglutamicibacter sp. GQ140; assembly: GCF_059759235.1. NCBI lineage: Bacteria > Bacillati > Actinomycetota > Actinomycetes > Micrococcales > Micrococcaceae > Paeniglutamicibacter > Paeniglutamicibacter sp. GQ140. The sequence goes on along the minus strand of NZ_JCAXDW010000002.1, from coordinate 300,733 downwards.
CTGGCTGCGCAGGTCCTCGGGCCGCAGCAGGGAGCCGACGGGCAGATCCCGGCCGGCCACCAGCACCTCGACGCGTTCCTCGGTTGCGGGGGCGAGGAACGCCAGGGACAGTGCCAGCGAGAGCATGGCGAGCGCCGCGGCCAGGTGCCTGCGGTACTTGGCAAACAGCTCCCTGCCCGAACGGCGGGGAGCCCGCGCGGAGAAGGCCTGGCGCGGAAGATCGGTACGACGAATTTTGGACATGGCTTAAGCAACTCATGGGCCCCACCCAAAAGGGTGGAGCCCATGACGGGACGGTCATGCCCAAGGCCCGGGCGCAGACTGTGCGGGGAGGCGCGCCGCCCCGGATCCTCCGCGGCCGCAGGCCCCCGCCGGGACCGGTCGGCCGTCGGCCGGCAATCGCCGATCGACGCGCGAACCGCCCGCGGGCAAGTCCTAGGCGGAGGTCGACGCCGGGGCGGAAACCTTGCTGCTTGACGCGGCCGGGGTGCTGGAGCTCGTGGTCGAACGCGAGTCGTTGCGGTAGAACCCGGAGCCCTTGAACACCACGCCGACGCTGTTGAACTTCTTGCGCAGGGCACCCTGGCACTCGGGGCAGACGGTCAGGGCCTCGTCGCTGAAGGACTGGACCACCTCCAGGGCATGGCCACAGTCCTTGCAGGCATAAACATAGGTAGGCATATTGATCCTTTCGCACGGGCGTTGCGTGCCTGGCCACGGGGAGGAAGCGCCACGCGGCGCGGCCGGTCACCCGGGCAAGCGACTGTCGGAGAAGTGGTGGGTGCGGGCGCCGAAGCGACCGCCTGCACCAATTCTAACGTACGCTCCCGCCGCTACCCGGTGAGATTGCGCACCCCGGAGGGAAGCGCCACGGCATCGACCCGCTGGTCGAAGGGTTCGACGGGGAAACGCCCGGCGGCCACGAACTCGTGCTCGAAGACGATGCTCAGCAGCTTCGGACGCGGTCCCCGGCCGGCCAGGGACTCGATGAAGCGGTCGTAGTAGCCGCCGCCCTGCCCCAGCCGGTCCCCGTTTTCATCGACCGCCTGTGCCGGCACCAGGATGACGTCGACGTCCTTCATCAGTTCGGGGCCGAAGCGCTCACCGACCGGTTCGTCGATGGGCCCGACGGCGCTGCGGGCCATTTCCACCCCGGGGAACCAGCGAGCCCAGGACAGTCGCCGCAAAGGCTCGCAGATCGGCACGTAGATCGTGTAGCCGGCGGCATGCAGCCCGACCAGCAGGGCGGTGGTGGGCGGCTCGGTGCCGTAGGACAGGAAGAAGGTCAGCGTCCGCCGCGGCGCGTTTTGACCCAGCCACGGCAACAGGTGCCCGGCGAGCCTCGCCATCTCCGACTCGCGCCGGGCGGGCCCCATCTCCCGGCGCAGGGCGCGCAGCTCGTTCCGGGCCTCGTCCTTGGGGTTCATCTCGCTCACGTCCAACAGTCTAGACACCCTGGGGCGAAGGGGCAGGGGGGAGACCCGCGGCGCCGCGGCCGGTGCGGGGCCCGGCGGGCGCCACAGCGGCAGGGCGCGGCCGTCGGGCCCCGGCGGAATCGCTAGGATTGGTGACATGTCCGAATTTGATCGCCAATGGCCTGTCAGCGTGCAGGGACCGCGGCTGGTGCTGCGCCCCCTGCGCCGCCGTGACAAGGCCGAATGGATGCACCTGCGCCGCACCAACGACCAGTGGCTGGCTCCCTGGGATGCGACGCTGCCCGAGGGCGCGGGGTACCCGGCGGACTTCGGGCAGATGGTCTCGACGCAAAACCGCGCGGCACGCCTGGGGCAGTGCCTGCCCTGGGCCATCACCCTGCCGGCCCTGCATGCGAGGCATGCCCCGATCGTGGGGCAGCTGACGGTCTCCTCGATCGTGTGGGGAGCGGCCCGCAGCGGCTCCATCGGCTACTGGGTAGACGCCGGACACGCCGGGACCGGCATCGCGCCGGAAGCCGTCGCGATGGCTGCTGACCACTGCTTCAAGGCCCTGGGGCTGCACCGCATCGAGATCAACATCCGCCCGGAAAACGGCGCCAGCCTCCGCGTGGTCGAAAAGCTTGGCTTCCGCGACGAGGGTGTGCGAAAGGACTTCCTGCACATCAACGGGGCGTGGGCCGACCACCGCAGCTTTGCGCTGACAGCCGAGGAGGTCCCCGAGGGGATGCTCAACCGCTGGCTGGCCAGGACGCCATAGGGTCGGACACCGGGGCGAAAAGCGGCAATATCCCAAATTTGTCCAGAGTATTGCCGGACACACCGGGTTGAATACGGCATCGTGTGCACAAGCATGCTTAATGTGGTTGACGTGGACGTTTCACATTGACAACAATTTTCGGCGGCGGACCCGTCCGCCGGCAAGGTTGCACGGCAATGGAATCACCACGACGGGGTAAATCGGCCTTTTCCGAGCAAGGCCGGGCGGATCCGCAGCAGAAATCAGTCGCCAGCCGACGGAGGAGCAACATGGCACCGGTAGCATCCAACGCTTCAGTCGCGTCCAACTCGACGGAGCAGCCGCCCTTGCGCATCTTTTACGACCGCCTGGCCGTTGCCCTGGTCGGAAGCCTCGCCGTGCTGACCTTGCCCATCGGCGGGGTGCTTGCCCTCGCGGGCGTGTTCTCCGGCTGGGTGCCGCTGGTGGCCCTGGCCCTGGCCATCGCAAGCTTTTCCACCCTGCGCGGCCTGGCCGTGCGGGACCGGCGCGGCAAGCTGCTCGCCCGGCTGGAAACCACGCGGACCCGTGCCATGGAAACCGGCCGCGCCCCGCACCCGGAACCGGTGAAGAAGTCCGCGGCGGTCTTTGACGCCCAGCCGGACTCCAACAAGCGCGCCCCGCGCCTGACCGTCCAGGAATTGCGCGCCGAGGCGCTGCGCATCGCCCACAAGGGAGCAGCCGTCCAGCGCCCCGAGGGCTGGGAACCCAAGCAGATCCCGCTGCCGCAGTACGTCGTGGCCAACGCCGCACAGCGTCCGGCCCCCGCCCCGCTTCCGGCAAGTGCCGAGCTGAAGGCTTCGACCAACGCGACCCTGCGTTCGCAGGAAGCCGCCGCCCGCCTTGCCGAGTCCGTCGGCACCGCCGCGCAGGAGGTTGCCACCCTCCCGGCAGTCCCCGAGGCCCCCGTAGCCCCAGTCGTCCCCGTCGCCCACGCAGCCTCCGCCCCCCCGGCTCCCGTCGCCGGCACGGACGACCACGTGGCGAAGCCCGCCGCCGCGGAGGCAAACGCAGCCCGCGCGGCACGCACCGGAGCCGCCGGGGACCGCATCAATCTCGACGATGTCATGCAGCGCCGCCGCGCCTAACCGGCCAGAGCCTCCCGTTTCGATGAGCGCCGGCGCACCGGGTCCCGCCGATGCGGCGCAGCTCGCCGCGCTGGCGGCCGCGATCCCGGACCTGGTGCGCCAACTCGGTGGCAGCGTGCCCCGGGGGACCTGGGACTACGAGGCGAATCGGGTGGGCATCCAGCATCGGCCCGGTGCCGGGATCAGCGCCATGTACCGCATGCCCGCGGGCACCGGATTCAACGAGCTGGGCGCCACCACCGAGAAGATCACCGTCCCCGGCGTCGCCGCCACCGCGATCGGCGCGGGCGCAGAGGCGCCCGGAATCACCGTCAGCGGATGGATCCACCCCCACGACCCGCTGCTGCCCGACCTGGAGCTGGCCGTGAACCGGGCGCTGGTGCGGCAGACCTGGGGCGAGGGCGACCGGCTGACCGGGCTGAAGACCATCGCCTACCGGCCGCTGCGCCGCGCGGTGCTCCGGGCCACGTTCACCACGCGCGGTCCGCTGCACATCCAACGGACGATCTTCCTGAAGGTGGGACGCCCCGACGCCATCGCCGGCCTGCGCCTGCGCCACGGGCTGCTGGCCGGGACCGGGATCCCCGTCCCGGCCGTGCTGGGACCCGCGGCCCCCGGGGTGCTGGCGCTGGAGGCGGGCAGCGGCGAATCGCTGGCCTCTGCCATCCGCCCGCACGCTGGAGCCGACCTGGCCCCGGAGGACTTCATCGCCCTGCTCGATGCGCTGCCCGCGGGCGTGATGCAGCTGCAGGCCAGGGGTGCCTGGAGCGATTCGATCCGACGCTACCTGCAGGCCGCCACGCTGGCCCTGCCGCAGCGGGCCGGCGAGCTGGAGGAATTGGCGGCCGGGATCGAGGCCCACCTGTCGGCCTCCGAGCGCGGGGAGCCGGTGCCCGCGCACGGGGACTTCTACGACGCGAACATCCTGCTGAGAGGCGGACGGATCAGCGCCCTGCTCGATCTTGACTCGCTGGGGCCCGGATACCGGGTCGATGACCTGGCGTGCCTGCTGGGGCACCTGGCGATCCTGCCGTCGCTGGGCGAGAAGAACCGGGGTGCCGCCGAGGCGCTCGGGCATTTCGCCCGTGTCTTTGAACGGCATGTCGATCCGCGCGCGCTGTGGGCGCGGTCGGCCGCTGTCGCGCTGACCCTGATCGCCGGGTCCCGCGGCCTCGGCAGTGACCGGTGGGAGCAGGTGGCCGAGGCCCGGCTGCGCGCCGTGCACGAGCTGGTGCGACGCGCCGACGCGTTCGCCTGATCCGGTCCGCCCCGCAGCCCCACCCGGCCGGTCCGCGAATCCGGAACGCCGCCCCCGGAACGCTGTCCCGGACCGGTGCGCCTAGTTCGGCAGGTTCTCGGGGATCGGCCCGCCCAGGCCCTTGTGGTGGCCGAAGACCAGGGTGGTCTCGGTGTGTCCCACGGACTCGTCGGTGGCCAGGTAGTCCAGCACCCAGTCGCGCAGCGCCTCGGTGGAGCTCACGGCGATGTGCAGCAGGTAGTCGGTGACCCCGGAGGTGTGGAACATCGAGAGCACCTCCGGCAGCTGCGGCATCTTCTGCGTGAACTTGTCGATCTGCACGCGGTCGTGCACCCGTAGCCGCACCGAGATCAGCGCCTGGACGCTGCGTCCGACCGCCGGCAGGCTGACCTCCGCGTGGTAGCCGGTGAGCACCCCGCGCTCCACCAGCGCGCGGGTACGCAGCAGCGCCGTGGACGGGGCGATGCCGGTGCGCTGCGCCAGCAACGCGTTGCTTATGCGCGCGTCATTGACCAATTCCTGAATAATCCGACGGTCAACGGCGTCAAGTTCAACCGGTTGTTGCGGAAAAGTTGAAGGTGCCATGCTGATATTCCATCACAGTTGTGGGCGCACCGGGAGATTTGGACCCCGGGGAAAGGCCGGGCACACCCTAAAATGGACTCATGACTACCCCCGAACCCCAGGCCCACCGCGGCTTCGACACCCGGCTGGCCGCCTATTGCGTGGTGATCCGCGACGGCGAGATCCTGCTGGCGCTGTGGGACATGCGCGGGCGCGACGCCGGATTCGTGCCGCGCTGGACGCTGCCCGGCGGCGGCGTGGAGCTCGGCGAGGCGATCGATGCCGGCGCGGTGCGCGAGGTCGAGGAGGAAACCGGGTACCGGGTGCGGATCGACGCGCTGCTCTCCGTGGACTCCGGCCTGATCCCGGCGCACCAGCGCTACAGCGGCACCGAATACCCCATGCAGACCGTCGCGGTCCTCTATGCGGCCAGCGTGACCGGCGGGGAGCTGCGGCACGAGGCCGAGGGCACCACCAGCCAGGCCGCGTGGTTCCCGCTGGAGGAGGTCGCCGCGCTGAACCGCGTCGAGCGGGTGGACGCCGCCATCGCGCTCTACCGGGAAAACCTTGACAAGGAAAGCGCCCGATGATGGAGAACTTCCGGCCCCGGCGCGCCGGAGGACTGCGCGTCCTGGGGCTCGGCGCCCTGTTGCTGGCCCTGGCGGGGTGCACTTCGGGCACCGAGGTGCCAACCTCCCAGGCGCAGACGGAACGCGAATTGCTGCTCGTGCAACGGCCCGACGCCACCTCCCAGGCCCTGGGCCACGCCTACAAGGACATCCTGGCCGATGCGGGCGTCAGCGCGCGCCTGGCCCCGCCGGCCGCCGATCCGGTCGCGGAGGTCCTGGCGGGCCGGGCGGATCTGGCGGTGGCCGGGTCCAGCGACCTGCTCGCCGCCCTGGGCAAGCTGCCCGGCGCGCAGGGCGCGGCGGACGGATCGGCAAGCACCCCGGCCGAGGGCGGGGGCGCGGCGGGGCCATCGGACGCCGCGGACGGCCCCGGGGACCTAGACGCCGCCACCGTCACCAAGCAATTGCACGCGCTGAAACCCGCGGGCTTCGCGGTGCTGGACACCGCCGAGGCGGAGCGCACCGGGACCCTGGTTGTCACCGCGGCCACCAGCGCCCGGGAAAAACTGCTGGACATCGACCAGCTCGGCGCGCTGTGCCCGCGGCTGGAATTCGGCATCTCCCGCGCGGCCAGGGCCTCGCTGGTGCCGGCGCTGGCAACCAAGGCCTCCTGCACCCCCAAGTCCGTCGCCGAGCTCACCGACGAGCAGGCACGCGGCGTCATGCCGGTGATCAGCGACGCGGTCCAGGTGCAGGCGACCACCCTGGAGAACGCCGGGATCCCCGACAACGCCCTGGTGGTGCTGCAAAGGGCCGGAACGCTCTTCGCCCCGCAAGCGGTGACCCCGCTGATCACCACCGACGGGGTGGGGCAGGACGCGATCAAGGCCATCAACAAGCTCAGCGCCGCGCTGAAGCAGGAGGACCTGCTGGAGCTGAACCGCATGGTCTCCGGCCGCGACGCGCTGGAGGCCCACAAGGCCGCCGCGGACTGGCTGGCCGACAAATCGCTGGTCAGCGCCCCATGATGACGCGCGGGCTTCACACTCGGCGCACCGACCGAGTTGCCTTGCTCACAGTGCGCGCCCGCCCCCGGCCCCAAATGAGAAAGTAAGAGCATGCCAGAATTCAAGCAGTCCACGAAACTCCACAACGTCCTGTACGACATTCGCGGGCCGCTGCTGGAACACGCCCAGCGGATGGAGGCCGAGGGCCACCGGATCCTGAAGCTGAACATCGGCAACCCCGCGCCCTTTGGCTTCGAGGCGCCGGATGCGATTCTCGTGGACATGATGCGCAACCTGCCGCAGGCGCAGGGCTACTCGGACTCCCGCGGCATCTTCTCGGCGCGCACCGCGGTCTCGCAGTACTACCAGACCCGGGGCATCCAGTCGATCAGCGTCGATGACATCTACCTGGGCAACGGCGTCTCCGAGCTGATCACGCTGTCCCTGAACGCGCTGCTGAACAACGGCGACGAGGTGCTGATCCCGGCCCCGGACTACCCGCTGTGGACCGCCTCGGTGTCGCTGGCCGGGGGCACCCCGGTGCACTACCTCAACGTGGAGGAAGAGGGCTGGCTGCCGGACCTCGAGGACATGGAAGCGAAGATCACCCCGCGCACCAAGGGCGTGGTGATCATCAACCCGAACAACCCCACCGGCGCGGTGTACCCGAAAGAGACCCTCGAGGGGATCCTGGAGCTGGCGCGCAAGCACAACCTGGTGGTGTTCTCCGATGAGATCTACGAGAAGATCCTCTACGACGACGCGGTGCACATCAACACCGCCGCGCTGGCCGACGACGTGCTGGTCCTGACCTTTTCCGGGCTCTCCAAGGCCTACCGGGTCTGCGGTTTCCGCTCCGGCTGGATGGCCATTTCCGGGCCCAAGCACCTGGCATCGGACTACATCGAGGGCATCAACCTGCTGACCAACATGCGCCTGTGCGCCAACGTGCCGGGCCAGCACGCCATCCAGACGGCGCTGGGCGGCTACCAGTCGATCAACGACCTGATCCTGCCCGGCGGGCGGCTGAAGGAACAGCGCGACACCGCGTTCGAGATGCTCAACGCGCTGCCCGGGGTTTCCGTGCAGCAGGCCAAGGGCGCGCTGTACCTCTTCCCGAAGCTGGACCGGGAGATCTACCCGATCCACAACGACGAGGCCTTCGCCCTGGAGCTGCTCAAGCAACAGAAGCTGCTGGTGTCCCACGGCACCGCGTTCAACTGGGTCGCCCCCGACCACTTCCGCCTGGTCACCCTCCCGTCGGTGCGCGACCTGAAGGACGCGATCGGGCGCATCGGCGAGTTCCTCGAGGACCTGCGCGAGGGCAAGGTCTCCGTCTAGCGACGCCGCACGGCCGCCCCGGGGCGCGTTCCCTTCCCTGCCACCGGCGGGGCAGGGAACGCGCCCCTTGCGTGCCCCGGCCCGCGGGCCGGGTCCGGGCACGCGGCGCCCGTCCGCCTGCGCCGATTGTTAAGGCCCATGCCGTACGCTAATCTCCACAAGTCCCGAGGATGAAGGTTGCAGCCATGAGCAAGAAGCAGAAGTCCAAGTCACGCCCCGTTCCCTTTGCCGATGCCGTGGGCCCCGCGCTGGCGGCCTCCGCGGACTTCGAGCTGGCGGGCGTCGACCCGTCCTCGACCCCGGGCTACACCGGGGACAAGGCCGGCGGCGCCCGCGACCTGGCCGTGGTGGGACGCGAACTCGGCGAGCTGCAGGAGCGCTTCTATGCCGCCTCTCGCGCCGGGGCCCCGGCCAAGGTCCTGCTGGTCCTCCAGGCGATGGACACCGCGGGCAAGGGCGGCATCGTGCGCCACGTCATCGGCGCCGTCGACCCGCAGGGCGTGCAGCTGAGCGCCTTCAAGGCGCCGACGGCCGCGGAGGCCAAGCGCGACTTCCTCTGGCGCATCAACAGGGCGCTGCCCAAGGCCGGCTTCATCGGCGTGTTCGACCGCTCGCACTACGAGGACGTGCTGATCCACAAGGTCAGGGGACTGTCGCCGGCCGAGGAGATCGAGCGCCGCTACGGTGCCATCAGGGAGTTCGAGGCCGGCCTGGCGGACAAGGACACCACCGTCGTCAAGGTCATGCTGCACATCTCCAAGGACGAGCAGCGTGCGCGCCTGGCCGAGCGCCTGGAGCGGGCGGACAAGCACTGGAAGTTCAATCCCGCCGACATCGACGAGCGAGAGGTGTGGGACGAGTACATGGAGGCCTACCAGACCGCGATCCGGCGCACCCACACGCAGGATGCGCCGTGGTTCGTGGTGCCCGCCGACCGCAAGTGGTACGCCCGGCTGGCGGTGGCGACGCTGCTCGCCCAGGCGCTGAAGGGCATCGATCCGCAGTGGCCGGCCGCCGACTTTAACGTGGAGGAAGAAAAGCGCCGCCTGGCCGCTTCCTAGTTCCGGGCGACTATCCGTCCCCGGGCCGCTTCCCGGCCTCGGCGGCTTCCCGGCACCCGGGCGGGGAGACTACTCGGACGCGGGCCCGCGGGCCGCATCCAGGCGGGCGGTGGCGCCCTGCAGCCAGGCCTCGCAGCGTGCAGCCAGCGCCTCGCCGCGCTCCCACAGGGCCAGGGACTGCTCCAGCGTGGCGGCGCCGGCCTCGAGCTGCGCGACGACGGCCACCAGCTCCTCGCGTGCCTGCTCGTAGCTCAGCGCGGCGATGTCGTGGTTTGCTGCTTCGGGGTTCATGGGGTGTTTCCTTCTTCCGGGGTGTGGCTGTGGGTGACAGTTGCGGAGAGCTGGCCGCGGGCCAGGCGGACCTGGATGCCGCTGCCTTCCGGGGCGTCGGCGGCCGAGCGGACGATGTCCCCGGAATCCAGCTGCACCACCGCGTAGCCGCGGTCCAGGGTCTGCTGCGGGGACAGCGCGCGGACCTGGGCGCGCAGGTGGGCGATGGAGTCGTGGCCGCGGGCCAGCGAGGTGCGCATGGCCAGCGTGCTGCGCCTGGCCAGCCGGACGACGTCCTCGCGGCGGCCCTGCACCATGGTCTCCGGGTTGGCCAGCACGGGGCGGGCCCGCAGCGCGGAGATGCGCTGGGTCTCGCGGTCCACGTTGGCCCGCACCGCCCGGTCCAGCCGGTTCCGGGCCTGGGCCAGGTTGGCCAGCTCCTCGGCGAGGTCCGGCACCACCCGCTTGGCCGCGTCGGTGGGGGTCGAGGCACGCACATCGGCCACGTCGTCAAGAATCGGCCGGTCGGCCTCGTGCCCGATGGCCGAGATGACCGGGGTGGTGCAGGCCGCGACGGCGCGCACCAGTTCCTCGGAGCTGAACGGCAGCAGGTCCTCCAGGGCCCCGCCGCCGCGGGCGATGATGATCACCTCGACGTCCTCGTTGGCGTCCAGCGCGCGCAGCGCGGCGATGACCTCCCCGACGGCGTTGACGCCCTGCACCGCGGTGTTGCGGATGTCGAAGGCGACCGCCGGCCAGCGCAGCGTGGCGTTGCGCACCACGTCCTTCTCCGCGTCGGAGTCCCGGCCCGTGATCAGCCCGATGCGGCCCGGCAGCAGCGGCAGGGCGCGCTTGCGCGCCTGGTCGAAGAGCCCCTCGTCAAAGAGCGATCGGCGCAGGCGCTCCAGGCGGGCCAGCAGGTCGCCGAGCCCCACGGGCCGCAGGTCCGAGGCGTTCAGCGACAGCCGGCCGGTCTTGGCGTAGAAGCTGGGCTTAACCCGCGCCACCACCCGGGAACCGACCTCGGGCGGCGTGTCCAGCGAACGCATCACCGAGGCCCAGACGGTCACCGAAAACGAGTAGTCGACGTCCACGTCGCGCAGCGTCAGGTACGCGTGGCCGTTGCGGACGTTGGCCTCCAGCAGCTGGCCCTCCACCCAGGATTCGGGGGAGTTCTCGATGTGCTGTTTCAGTTTTTCGCTCAGGACCCGCAGCGGCCAGGGGTTCTGCGGGGTAGTCGCCGCGGCGGTGCGCGGCAGCGACCCTTGTGCTTCTTGTGCTTGCTCCACGTGGGTGCGCGCCTTCCTTGGTGCTGAAATTCGAAACTACACCAACACCATTGATACCAGTAACGTGGGACAAAACGCTGACGCCGGGCACGCACGCCCCGCCGCACGGGCACCAACATGCAGGAGCAACGTGAGAATATCAACACCTTCGCGCAACATCGCCGCCAGCGCCCTGCTGATGCTCGCCGTGCTGCTGGGCACCGGGTCGCTGCTGGGGTCCTCCGCCACCACCCTGGCCGACACCCCCGGGCCGCTGGGGCGCATCCTGGGCCCGCTGGCCACCGACCCCGAGCTGCGCCGGGTGCTGCCCGCGGAACTCGGCGCCGCGCTGGGGGACCGCATCATCCGGGACACCGCGGTGCCGCCGCAACTGGCCGGCCCGCTGCAAAATGCCATCGCCACCGCCGGCGGGGCACTGCTGGACGACCCCGGTTTCCCCGAGGCCTGGGGCACGACGATTGAGTCCGCCCGCGCCGACTTCACCTCCCGGCTGGCGGAGCCGGCACAGGGCGAACAGGTCACGCTGCGCCTTGACCTGGCCCCGCTGCTGGGCAGCGGATACGGCACCCTGCATGCGTCCCTCGACGGCTCCGCCCTGGGCGCCCTGTTGCCCGCGACCCTCTCGATGCCGCCCACCGTGCTCGACACCGGCTGGCCCGATGCGCAGCAGCTCCGGGCCGAAACCCTGAACGCCTGGCTGGAGGTGGCGCGGGCCTGGGGCTGGATGCTCGCCGGGGCCGTGGTGGCCGCCGCGGCCGGACTGCTGCTGGCCACCCGGGGCGGGCGGCCATGGGCGGTGCTCGCCGGCGGGTCCACGGCACTGGCATTGGGCGGCGCCGCGCGGCTGTGGTTCGGCAACCTCGGGACGGGGAATGCCACCGCACAGGCCTCCGGCCTGGAGAGCTTGGTCACCGGCCGGGTGCTTGCCGCACTGGGGGAAGAAGTGGGCACACTCGCCACGATCCTGGGCGGCGGCGGCATCGTGCTGGTGATCGCGGGGATCGGGTGGGCCATCTGGGCCGCCCGCGGGGAGCGGACCCCGAGACGCGGCTAGGCCGGTGGCGGAATCCACACCGCCGATTTTGCCCGCCCCAGTAGACTTGGACCCATGGCTACCAGTTCCACCGTTCAGGTCTCCCTTCCGATGCCCAAGATCCCGCGCACCCGTCGCAGCCCGGCGGAAATCGCCGCCGCGGCGCCGATCCAGGGCGAGCGCAACGTCCTGCTGGCCGCCCCGCGCGGCTACTGCGCCGGCGTCGACCGCGCGGTCATTGCGGTGGAAAAGGCGCTGGAGCACTACGGCGCCCCGGTCTACGTCCGCAAGCAGATCGTCCACAACCTGCACGTCGTTTCCACGCTCGAGGCCCGCGGCGCCATCTTCGTGGAGGAAAACGAGGAAGTGCCCGAGGGCGCGCTGGTTGTCTTCTCCGCCCACGGCGTGTCCCCGGCCGTGGTGCAGTCGGCCGCGGACCGCGGCCTGCGCACCATCGACGCGACCTGCCCGCTGGTCACCAAGGTGCACAAGGAAGCGGTGCGCTTCGCCAAGGACGACTACGAGATCCTGCTGATCGGGCACGAGGGCCACGAAGAGGTCGAGGGCACCTACGGCGAGGCCCCGGAGCACACGCAGATCGTGAACAATCCAGACGAGGCCGACACCATCGAGGTCACGAACCCCGACAAGCTCATCTGGCTCTCGCAGACCACGCTCAGCGTCGACGAGACCATGGAGACGGTGCGCCGCCTGCGCGCCCGCTTCCCGAAGCTGCAGGATCCGCCCAGCGACGACATCTGCTATGCCACGACCAACCGCCAGGACGCGATCAAGGCCATCGCCCCGAAGAGCGACCTGGTCATCGTCGTCGGCTCCTCGAACTCCTCGAACTCGGTGCGCCTGGTGGAGGTTGCCCTTGAATACGGGGCGAAGGCCGCCCACCGCGTGGACTATGCCTCGGAGGTCGACGAGTCCTGGTTCGAGGGCGTGGCAACCGTCGGGGTGACCTCCGGCGCCTCGGTTCCCGAGGTCCTGGTCCGCGACGTGCTGGCACTGCTCGCCGAGTACGGTTACGGCAGCGTCGAGGAAGTCACCACGGCGCAGGAAGACATCCTCTTCTCGCTGCCCAAGGAGATCCGCGCCAAGCTCAAGGAAGCCGGGGACGACTCCCGCGGCCCGGGCGGGCGCATCACCAAGTCGGACATCAGCAGCTAGCCTCCCCGGAGCGGCACCCCCACCGGGGACCGCACCTGTGAACAGTGGCGTGGCGCCCTCGCAATAGGCGGGCGCCACGCCACTGCCGCCCGGCCACGCGCGGGCGCCGCCGGGACCCTCGCGTCCATCGCAAAACGGCGCCAGCAAGCACCGACACTTATTGGACGGTAGACTCTACTTCCGTGGCTCTTACAATCGGAATCGTCGGACTGCCCAATGTCGGCAAGTCAACAATGTTCAATGCTCTTACCCGCGCGCAGGTCCTCGCGGCCAACTACCCTTTCGCGACCATCGAACCCAACGTGGGTGTCGTGCCGTTGCCCGATGCCCGGCTGAAGGTGCTCGCGTCGATTTTCGGCTCCGAGCGCATCCTGCCGGCAACCGTGTCCTTCGTGGACATCGCCGGCATCGTCAAGGGTGCCTCGGAAGGTGAGGGCCTGGGCAACAAGTTCCTGGCCAACATCCGCGAGGCCGAGGCGATCTGCCAGGTGACGCGCGTCTTCTCGGACCCCGACGTGATCCACGTCGACGGCAAGGTCGACCCGGCCTCGGATATCGAGACGATCGCCACCGAGCTGATCCTCGCCGACATGCAGACCATCGAGAACCAGCTGCCGCGCCTCGAGAAGGAGCTGCGCGCCAAGAAGATCGAGGCTTCCTTCATCGACGTGGTCAAGGCCGCGCAGAAGGTCCTCGAGGAGGGCAAGACCCTCTACTCCGCCGGCAAGGCGGCAGGCATCGACATCGAAGAGCTGGCCCCGCTGCAGCTGATGACCACCAAGCCCTTCATCTACGTCTTCAACACCGACGAGGAAGGCCTGGCCAACACCGAGATGCAGGCCGAGCTTTCCGCACTGGTCGCACCGGCCGAGGCCATCTTCCTTGATGCGCAGTTCGAATCCGAGCTGGCCGAGCTGACCGAGGAAGAAGCCGAGGAAATGCTGGAGGACGCCGGCTACACCGAGTCCGGCCTCGACAAGCTGGCACGCGTGGGCTTCGACACCCTGGGGCTGCAGACCTACCTGACCGCAGGACCGAAGGAAACCCGCGCCTGGACCATCCCCAAGGGCGCCACCGCCCCGCAGGCCGCTGGCGTCATCCACACCGACTTCCAGCGCGGCTTCATCAAGGCCGAGGTCTTCGGCTTCGAGGAATTGGTCGAGGCCGGATCCGTCGCCGCGGCCAAGTCCGCCGGCAAGGCGCGCATCGAAGGCAAGGAATACATCATGAAGGACGGCGACGTGGTGGAGTTCCGCTTCAACGTCTAGTTCCCGGCATGGAGAAATGGCGCAACTCGAGAGAGTTGCGCCATTTCTGCGTTCAGGCGGCTATCCCGCGAAGCGACCTGCGGCAGGGACAGCATCGGCTGGCCATCATGCCATACTCCGGAGGACAAGTACCCGATCCGGAAACACTTGATTCGTGGCGCAGATCCAACCAAACGGAGTATCTGTGCCATTAGCCACCCATGATTCCGGTGATTTCGCTGCATTGGGCTTCATTGTCCGCTGAAACCGCAGGATGTCCATCGCAACCATTGGTTGTTTTAGTGTCCCGAAGCATGTTTCCTATAGTCAGCACTCTATTCGGAAAGGACAGCAGTTCGCAGGCACGTTTTCTCCAAGTGAAGGATTTCTCATGAACATGGAAAGTTTCGATTGGACGGGCATGGCACAAAAAGTTGCCATCGCCGTAATAATCCTGCTGGTGACTTGGCTGTTGGCCAAGTTGGTCAAGTGGGCCATTGGAAAACTCGTGGGGCGGGTTAAAGGGTTGCAGCGTCAAGGCAACGACGGACAACAACTGGGGGAATCACTCGGCAAAATTGCGGCACTGATCATCTGGCTCTTTGGGCTCGTTGCCATCCTGCAAGTCTTTGCACTCTCCGAGGTCTTGACCCCGGTGCAGGATCTGCTCGGCAAGGTCATGGCCTTCATCCCGAACCTCATTGGTGCGGGAATCATCTTCTTCATCGGGTACATGATCGCCAAGATCGTGCGGCAACTGGTGACCACGGCATTGGGTACCATCGATTTCAGCAGAATCACTGCCAGGTTCCGGCGCGGGACGGAAGAAGTCGACCCCGTCGCGACACGTGAACAGAACGCCAAGATCATCTCGGTCATTGGAAACCTGCTCTTTGCCATCATCATCATCGTGGTGGGCATTAGTGCCCTCCAGGTTTTGGGAATCGCTGCCATTTCGGATCCGGCCCAGCAGATGCTGACGATGATCATGAACGCGATCCCGCAAATCATCGCCGCGCTGATCTTGCTGGCCATTGGTTATATCATCGCCAAATTTGTCGGAACGATCCTGGAAAGCACACTTCAGGGAATCGGAACCGACTCGGTGGTGCACAGGTGGGGAATTGTCCCCGCCGACCGGAGTGCCTCGGGCATCATCGCGCTGCTGGTGAAGATCGCCATCATGTTGTTCTTCGGCATCATGGCGGCACGGCAGCTGAACTTCCCTGAAGTCACCAATATCCTCAACCAGATCCTGGCCCTTGGCGGCAGCGTGCTGTTCGGCGGGTTGATCATCGCGGCGGGATTCCTGATCGCCAACATCGTGGTCAAGATCGTCGGACCGGGAACGGCCGCCACGGTGATCCGTTGGGCCACCATCGCACTGTTCATCGCGATGGGCCTGAAGTACATGGGCATAGCCGATTCCATCATCAACATGGCCTTTGGCGCGGTGGTCATCGGCGGAGCGTTGGCCGCGGCACTGGCCTACGGCCTGGGTGGACGCGAAGCTGCCGCCCGGTCGCTGCAGAAGCTGGAAAATAAGCAGCCGCCGCCGGTTCCTCCGGCCCACGCCGGACCGGTCAACCCGATGGGCTAGGCATCGACAACAGGTGACGGCGGCGCAGGTTCGCCGTACGGCACCGGCAGGGCGGTTTCGGGAATTACTTCCGAAGCCGCCCTGCTTTATGCCGCGGGAGAGACGCACAGCGCGTGCCTGCCCATTGTGCCGCGCCGACCAAAACGGGGCCGCTCGGGCCCACCGCAAGTGCCGCAGCCTAGACCCGCCCGGTCTGGCTCGACCAAGTGTTCATGCGTGAGATAAGGCACGTTTAACACCAGATTTCCCAATAGGACTAGAATGGTTAATTGGGTCAGTCGTGGCCCCGACCCCCGAGACCCAAATTCTCTAGAAGAAGTGAGCCTTTTCGCATGTCAGATACCACCATCATCGCTCGTGAAGACCTGCGCAACGTAGCCATCGTTGCGCACGTTGACCACGGCAAGACCACCCTGGTCAACGCAATGCTCCAGCAGACCGGTGCGTTCGACAGCCACGGTGAAACCGAAGACCGCGTGATGGACTCTGGCGAGCTGGAACGCGAAAAGGGCATCACCATCCTGGCCAAGAACACCACCGTGTTCTACGAGGGGCCGGCAGCCAACGGCCACAAGATGACCATGAACATCATCGACACCCCCGGCCACGCCGACTTCGGCGGTGAGGTCGAGCGCGGCCTGTCCATGGTCGACGGCGTTGTGCTGCTCGTGGATGCCTCCGAGGGCCCGCTGCCGCAGACCCGCTTCGTGCTGCGCAAGGCACTCGTTGCCAACCTGCCGGTCATCATCGTGGTGAACAAGACCGACCGTCCCGATGCCCGCATCGACGGCGTCGTCTCCGATTCCATGGACCTGCTCCTCGGCCTGGCCTCCGACCTGGCCGACGAAGCCCCGGACCTGGACCTGGACAAGATCCTGAACGTCCCGGTCGTCTTCGCCTCGGGCAAGGCCGGCTTCGCCTCGGTGAACCAGCCCGCCGACGGCACCATGCCGGACAACGAGGACCTCGAGCCGCTGTTCGAGACCATCATCAAGCACGTCCCCGCCCCGACCTACACCGAGGGCGAAGTTCTTCAGGCACACGTCACCAACCTTGACGCTTCCCCGTTCCTGGGTCGCCTGGCGCTGATGCGCATCTTCAACGGCACCTTGCGCAAGGGCCAGCAGGTTGCATGGGCCCGCCAGGACGGCGAGCTCAAGACCGTAAAGATCACCGAACTGCTGGCCACCAAGGGCCTGACCCGTGTTCCGGCCGAGTCCGCTGGACCGGGCGAGATCGTCGCAGTTGCAGGCATCGAAGACATCATGATCGGCGAGACCCTCACCGACATCGAGAACCCGAAGCCGCTGCCGCTGATCACCGTCGACCCGCCGGCCATCTCGATGACCATCGGTATCAACACCTCGCCGCTGGCCGGCAAGGTCAAGGGTGCCAAGGTCACCGCCCGCCAGGTCAAGGACCGTCTTGACAAGGAACTGATCGGCAACGTTTCGCTGAACATCCTTCCGACCGAACGTCCGGATGCCTGGGAAGTCCAGGGCCGTGGCGAATTGGCACTGGCCATCCTCGTGGAGCAGATGCGTCGCGAAGGCTTCGAGCTGACCGTCGGCAAGCCGCAGGTTGTCACCAAGATGATCGACGGCAAGCTGCACGAGCCGATGGAGCACATGACCATCGACGTGCCCGAGGAATTCCTTGGCGCCGTGACCCAGCTGATGGCTGCCCGCAAGGGCCGCATGACCAACATGGCCAACCACGGCACCGGCTGGTGCCGCATGGAGTTCATGGTTCCGGCACGTGGCCTGATCGGCTTCCGTACCCGTTTCCTCACCGACACCCGCGGTGCAGGCATTGCCGCTTCGTTGGCCGAGGGCTACGAGCCATGGGCCGGTCCGATCGAATATCGCACCAACGGTTCGATCGTGGCTGACCGCTCCGGCGTCGTCACCCCGTTCGCGATGATCAAGCTCCAGGAGCGCATGTCCTTCTTCGTGGCACCGACCTCCGAGGTCTACGAGGGCATGATCGTCGGCGAGAACTCTCGCGCAGACGACATGGACGTGAACATCACGAGGGAAAAGCAGCTCACCAACATGCGTGCAGCTTCCTCGGACACCTTCGAGAACATGACCCCGCCGCGCAACCTGACTCTCGAGGAGTCCCTCGAATTCGCCCGTGAGGACGAGTGCGTTGAGGTTACCCCGGAGGCAATCCGTATCCGTAAGCTCATCCTGAACGCCGGCGACCGCGCCAAGTCCAACCGTGCCCGGGCCAAGAACTAATCAGGCACCAGGCTCCGTAGCCACCACCGTGTACAGCGTCTTGGCCGCATTTGCGGCCGGGGCGCTGGCCGCGGTGGTGGGTACTATCCTTCACGCGTCGATTAGCTACGCCGGGGACGTCCCGATTCCCTGGGGCGCCTCCCTGGCTCTGCTGCTGACCGGGGCCCTGACCTACTGGGTGGGGCTGCTGCGCGGCAAGCTGTGGGTCAGCGCCCTCGCCGGCTTGGCGACGTACGTGTTCGTGGCATTGATCGCGACCGACTCGAACAACCAGATGATCGTCTCGACCCAGTACTTCGAGATGCTGCCGGGCCCGGCACTGGCCGGCGGCATTTGGGTGTACGGCATCATCGTGCCTGTCATCGTTGCGATCCTGTTGGCTTCCCGGCATTTGCGCAACGCTGCCCGGTCGCGCGGCTGAGGCCCGGATTGGGACTGTCCGCAGCGCAATAAAACGCAATAACGGATTACATCAGGCAAGGCCCCCGCAGTTCTGCGGGGGCCTTGCCTGATCTCCGGGACCTATGCGGTGCGGGGCTCGGACTTGGTTGACTTCATATCCAGGTGATGTGCCAGGAAGAGGGAGGTGGCCACCCCGTCGAACTCGGCATCGCGCATGGCGTAGTCCTCGATGACGGCGTGGATGCGCGACATCATCTCCTTCTGCGTGGCCTCGCTGAGCTTCAGGCCCACGCGCATGACCTGGATTTCCTGCGGAGCCAGGCCGTCGATTTCCTGCAGGAACGTGTCGACGAGCAGGGGTGCGGCGTCCGGCAGCTTGGTGCCCCACGAGAGTTTCGTGCTGCGGTAGGGCACTTCCTTGGCCCCTCGGTTGCCCCGGCGCGTCTCTTCGGCTGCGAGGAACCCGTTGGAGAGCAGGGTTCGCACATGGTGGAGCGAGGTCGCCGGATTGATGTCCAGCATGTCCGCTATTTCCTTGTTGGTACGCGATTCGTGCAAGCAAAGTCGCAGGATGCGAAGGCGGAGCGGGGAGCTCAACGCCCTGGCACGGGCCTGTACCTCTTCATCAGTGGCCATGTTTTTAGCATACGGGAAATCACGCCACTGATTGAAACTTTCAAATCGGTCGGCGTGTGGCTGGCGGCCGTGCGCGTCAGCCGCGCTGCCGCCGGGGCGGCGGGGGAGGGACGGCCTTGGCGTGGGTGATTCCGGCGCGGTCGATGTGCACCAGTCCGCCGCGGGTCTCGATGAGCACCTGGGTCTCGGTCACCGAGCGCACGTGGCCCAGCGCGTCGGTGAATTGCTCTCCGGCGTTTCCCCGCTCGTCGGGTGCCAGGCGATAGCGAATGACCACGCGGGCGCCGACCTGGATCGTGGAAAGGAAATCCGGACTCATGTCTCGAGTCTAGGCCGGGATGCACCCCGGGACGGCCCCTCCGGCCTTGATGTGTCCGAGGCCACATTCGGGTCCCCGGGCGCTGTTCGACGGGGCAAAGCGGCCCCAACGGTACTAAGCTATTGGAGAGCATGCATAGCCGCGTGCCGCATGACCAAACAGTTCATGATTCGTTGTAAAGGAAGGCCCCGGGTACCGTGACCTACATCATCGCCCAGCCGTGCGTCGACGTCAAAGACAAGGCGTGCATCGAGGAATGCCCCGTGGATTGCATCTACGAGGGCGAACGCTCGCTGTACATCCACCCCGACGAATGCGTTGACTGCGGCGCCTGCGAACCGGTGTGCCCGGTGGAGGCCATTTACTACGAGGACGACGTCCCGGACCAGTGGGCCGACTACTACAAGGCCAATGTGGAGTTCTTCGACGAGGTCGGTTCCCCCGGCGGCGCGGCCAAGCTCGGCAACATGGGCATTGACCACCCGATCATCTCCGCCCTCCCGCCCCAAATCCAGGACTGACCGCCGCCACCATGCTGACGCTTCCTGACTACCCCTGGAATGCCCTTGCCCCGTACGCGGCCCGCGCCGCCGAGCACGAGGGCGGGGCCGTGAACCTCTCCATCGGCACCCCCGTTGATCCGACCCCCGAGGTGATCACCCAGGCCTTGCGCGAGGGCGCAAATGCCCCGGGCTACCCGACCACCCATGGCACGGTTCAGCTGCGCGAGGCCATCGTGCATTGGTTTGCCCGCCGGCGCGACGTGCGTGGCCTGGCCGCCGACGACGTCATGCCGACCGTCGGCTCCAAGGAGCTGGTGGCCTGGCTGCCGCTGCTGCTGGGCCTGGGTGCCGGCGACCTGGTGGTCCGCCCGCTCGTCGCCTACCCCACCTACGACATCGGCGCGCAGCTCGCAGGGGCCGACTCGATCGCCGCGGATTCGCTGGAGGACCTCTCCGAGGCCGACCGCGCGCGCGTGAAACTGGTGTGGGTCAACTCGCCGGGCAACCCCACGGGCATCGTCCGCGGTGTTGCGGAACTGAAGGCGCTCGTCGATGACGCTCGCTCGCTGGGCGCGGTGGTGGCCTCGGATGAATGTTACGCCGAACTCGGCTGGGGCGAACACGAGTCGGGCGTTCTGAGCGTCCTTCACGAATCCGTCTGCGGCGGGGACTTCACCGACCTGCTGAGTGTGTACTCGTTGTCCAAGCAGTCGAACATCGCCGGCTACCGGGCCGCCTTCGTGGCCGGGGCCCCGAACCTGATGCCCGCGCTGGTCAACAACCGCAAGCACGCGGGAATGATCGTGCCGGCTCCGGTGCAGTCCGCCATGATTGCGGCACTGAACGACGACGACCATGTCAGGACACAAAAAGATCTTTACCGGGCACGCCGCGAGGCGCTCGTCCCGGCACTCGGGGCATTCGGTTTGCGCATCGTTGACTCGGTCGGCGGGCTGTACCTGTGGTGCACCGCGGACGAGGACTGCTGGACCACCCTCGGTCGGCTTGCCGAGCTGGGCATCGTGGCCGGTCCCGGCGCGTTCTACGGGACCGCCGGGGAGAACTTCGTGAGGATCGCGCTGACCGCCAGCGACGAGCGCATTGCAAGCGCCGTCGAGCGGTTGAATGCGGCAGCCTGAAAGACAAGCGTGACCAACCAATTGGTGCCAATCGCCTACTAAAAGGTAGCGTGACAGTGATTACTGACCATCGGATTCATCTGCATTCCGGTTAGGAGAGACAATGACGGATAACAATTCTGCTCAGCTCAGCTTCGGCGGCAACAACATCGAACTCCCTGTTGTGCCCGCGGTAGAAGGCAACAATGGCTTTAACATCGCACCCCTGTTGAAGGCGACAGGTGGCGTGACATACGACCCCGGCTTCATGAACACTGCGGCAACCAAGTCCGCAATCACCTTTATCGACGGCGACGCGGGCATCCTGCGCTACCGCGGCTACCCGATCGAGCAGCTCGCCGAGAAGTCCAGCTTCCTGGAGACCAGCTACCTGCTGATCTACGGCAACCTGCCCTCGGCCACCGAGTTGGAAAACTTTGACCAGAAGATTCGCCGGCACACCCTGCTGCACGAGGAGCTCAAGGGCTTCTTCGGCGGCTTCCCGCGCGACGCGCACCCGATGCCGGTGCTGTCCTCGGCCGTGTCAGCGCTGTCCACCTGGTACCAGGATTCGCTGGACCCGTTCAACGAGGAGCAGGTCGAGCTCTCGACCATCCGCCTGTTGGCCAAGATGCCGGTGCTTGCAGCCTACGCGCACAAGAAGTCCATCGGCCAGGCACTGCTGTACCCGGACAACTCGATGAACCTGGTCGAGAACTTCATGCGCCTGAGCTTCGGCCTGGCCGCCGAACCGTATGACATGGACCCGGTCATGGTCAAGGCCCTTGACCAGCTGCTGATCCTGCACGCGGACCACGAGCAGAACTGTTCCACCTCCACGGTGCGCCTGGTCGGTTCCTCCAACGCGAACATGTTCGCCTCGGTCTCCGCCGGCATCAACGCCCTCTTCGGCCCCGCCCACGGCGGCGCCAACGAGGCGGTGCTGAAGATGCTGCGCCAGATCCAGTCCGACGGACTGAAGCCCGCGGACTTCATGGAGAAGGTCAAGAACAAGGAAGACGGCGTCCGCCTCATGGGATTCGGGCACCGTGTCTACAAGAACTACGATCCGCGCGCCAAGATCATCAAGAACACGGCCCACGAGATCCTGGGCAAGCTCGGCGGCAACGACGAGCTGCTGGACATCGCGATGTCCCTCGAAGAGCGCGCACTGAACGATGACTACTTCATCTCGCGCAAGCTCTACCCGAACGTCGACTTCTACACCGGCCTGATCTACAAGGCCATGGGCTTCCCGGAGAAGATGTTCACCGTGCTCTTCGCCATCGGCCGCCTGCCGGGCTGGATTGCCCAGTGGCGCGAAATGATCCAGGACCCGGAAATGAAGATCGGGCGTCCGCGCCAGCTCTACATCGGCGAGTCCGAGCGCAGCTACCCGAACAACTAGGGACGTCCGGCAGGCGTCGCAGGGAGTCATTCCCGCGGCCCTCGGCCGGCAGCATTGCATCCCCGGGGGTCGGTGCCGTCGCAGGAGTAAATCTCCTTCGACGGCACCGACCCCTTTTGCATGCGCGGCCGGCTGCATCAGGTCTCCTGAATTTCGGGGCAAACCTGCGATTCCGGGCTTATCCTAGAGATAGGCGAGCGATTTCAAGGAAACGGGTGTGCACACATGGTGCTGGAGTCTGGTTCGGGTTGGAAGGTTTCGGCGGATATCGACAAGGAGATGTTGCTGGCGCTGTATTTCCGGGATCTGGCGGCCATCGAGCCCGTGGATGCCATGTTCCTCGCGCCGCTGACTCCCCGGGTCAAGCCGGCCGCCGCACGCGAGGGAGCGGTGATTGCCGCCGGCGAGCTGCGCCAGGAATGGCAGAGCTGGTGGGAGAGGATCCTTGCCGATGACCATCCGACCATCGACATCGACGCGGAACCGGATTTTGCGGGCTTCTCCGATTCGCCGAGCCTGCAGCACCTTCTGCGGGCCCACTACGGCAATGCCTACACCTGGACGCAGAACCGGCTGGGGGAGTACCGGGAATACTGCCAGGACAATACAAAGGAGCGGCTGGCGCTGCTGGCCCATCTCTTTGCCGAACGCGAGCTGGAGGGCAGGAACGTCGATGACCTGCACCTGAAGCTGGTCGAGCTTCCGCTGTCCGAACGCCGTGCCTGGTTCGTGGAACCGAACACGGTGATCCTGAGCCAGGAACTGATGCGGGACGCGACGCTTTTCCGCAGCTACCTGCAGCCCATCATCGAACTGATGACCTAGGCGCGCAGGCTGGGCGTCATTTCGGGGAACCGGCCAGGGAGATGATGACGTACCCGTCGGTGGTTGCCGCCGGCACCCAGCGGCCCTCGGCGCGGTTCCACACGAGCCCGGCGTAGGAGACCGACTCGATGTTGTGCTTCTGCGCGTTGGCCACTGCCCACTGGGCGGTGGCCCAGCCCTGTTGCCCGCGCACCGGAATCCGCACGTTGTTTCCGGACGGCTCGTCGGCATCCTTGCCGGTGGCCGCCAACAGGTCGGCCGCCACCGACTTCGCCGAGCCGGCGGCCTCCGCCGGGCGCAGCGTGCAATTGAGCGTCGAGGGGGAGGCCCCTGTCAGTGCCGAAGCAAAGGCACTGGCCTTCTCCTCGTGCTGGGCGTAGGCCCCGGGGTAGGCCGAGCGCTGCACCTTTTGCGCCGCATCGGTCAGTGCCATGGACTGGTAGTCGAAGGTCTCCAGCTCCTGGAAAAAGCGGTTCGCCGCATAGACCGGATCCTGGACCTGCGCCTCGGTGCCCCAGCCCATGGACGGACGCTGCTGGAACAGGCCCTTGGAGTCGGGGCCGGCGTTGTCGCCGTAGTCGATGTTGGTGAGCTTGGATTCCTGGATGGCGGTGGCGATCCCGATGGTGGCGGCCCGCGTGGGCATGCCGCGCTTGCCGGCGACCCCGGCAATCACCGCGGCATTCGACGCCTGGTCGGGGGTCAGGGTGTGCAGCGTGGAACCCACCAGGGCGGTGCATTTCTGGCGCACCACCGTGGCATCGATCCCGATGAAGTTCACCGCTGCGTAGAGCCCACCCGCGATGAGCCCCAAGGCAAGCACCAGGGCCAGCAGGGTGCGGCCCCAGCGTCGGGGCCCGCGGTGCCGGCCGTGGTGCTGCTCGGCGCCCCGCGAGTCCAACGCGAGAACGCGTTGGTGTGCGTTAGTTGGCATGCAGGACGCTGTTCAATTCGACGTGTTGGCCGGCGCGCGGCAGTGCCTCCACGGCGCCGGTAAGGGAGTTGCGGCGGAAGAGCAGGTTGGAGACGCCGGAGAGTTCCGAGGCCTTGACCACCGCGTCCCCGAGCTGGACGCGGGTCCCGGCGGTGACGTACAGCCCGGCCTCGACGACCGAGTCGTCCCCGATGGAAATGCCCACGCCGGAGTTGGCGCCCAGCAGCACGCGTTCGCCGATGACGATCTTTTCCTTGCCGCCGCCGGAGAGGGTGCCCATGATGGAGGCGCCGCCGCCCACGTCCGAGCCGTTGCCCACCACGACCGAGGCGGAGATCCGGCCCTCGACCATGGAGGCGCCCAGGGTGCCGGCGTTGAAGTTCACGAAGCCCTCGTGCATGACGGTGGTGCCGGGGGCCAGGTGGGCACCGAGGCGGACGCGGCCGCCGTCGGCAACGCGCACGCCGGCGGGAACGACGTAGTCGAGCATGCGCGGGAACTTGTCGACCCCGTACACGGTCAGCGCCCCGCGGGAGCGCAAGCGCAGGCGGGTGCGCTCGAAGTCGGCCACGGCGCAGGGCCCGAAGTTCGTCCACACCACGTTCTGTAGCAGGCCAAAGGCCCCCTCGAGGTTGACGTTGTTCGGGGTCACCAGGCGGTGGGAGAGCAGGTGCAGGCGCAGCCAGACGTCCGCGGTGTCGGCGGGGGCGACGTCGAGGTTGATCTCCAGGGCGATGACCGCCTGGGTCGTGCCGCGCTCGGCGTCGTCGCGGGCGGCGGCGGCCAGGTCGCCGGAGATCTGTGCCGCGTCGTCCAGCTCGCCCATGACGGGCGCGGGGAACCAGGCGTCCAGAACCGCGCCGTCGGCGGCATAGGTGGCCAGGCCGTGGGCCGAGGCGATCCTGAGGTCTTGCGCGGAAGCGGGCGTTGCGTTGGTGTCTACCGAAGTCATGAATCAATCCTAGCGCGGGCACCGTACTAACCTTGGAATGTGCACAGCAAACCCAGCCCCGAGTACCCCGCCGTCCCCGCCACGCCCATCGACCTGGACCTGCATGGGGACGTTGCCGACCTGACCGCCCGCCTGATGGACATCGAGTCCGTTTCCGGCAACGAAACCGCACTGGCCGATGCCGTCGAAGCCGCGCTGCGCAGGGTTCCGGGCCTGTCGCTGCACCGTGACGGGGACGCGATCGTGGCCCGCACGATGCTGGGCCGCGCCGAACGGGTGATCCTGGCCGGGCACCTGGACACCGTGCCGCTGCCCACGACCCCCGGTGCCCGGGGAACCGTGCCGGTGAGCTGGGACGGGGAGACGCTTTACGGCCGCGGGGCGACCGACATGAAGGGCGGGGTGGCGGTCCAGCTTGCCCTGGCCGCGACGCTGGCGGACCCGAACCGCGACGTCACCTACATCTTCTACGACCACGAGGAAGTCGAGGGCTCGAAGTCGGGCCTCGGCCGGCTCTTCCGCAACAGCCCGGAATTGCTTGGCGGCGACTTTGCTATCCTGCTCGAACCCACCAACGGCACGGTGGAGGGTGGGTGCAACGGCACCAGCCGCTACAAGGTGCGCACCCGCGGCGTCGCAGCCCACTCGGCCCGCGCCTGGATGGGCGAAAACGCCATCCACGCCGCCGCGCCGATCCTGGCGATCCTGGCCGACTACGAACCGCGGACCGTGGACGTTGACGGACTGGAATACCGCGAGTCGCTCAACGCCGTGCGGATCAACGGTGGCATTGCCGGGAACGTGATCCCGGACTACTGCGAGGTCGAGGTCAACTACCGCTTCGCGCCGGACAAGGACGTGGCGGCCGCCGAGGCCCACGTCTTCGAGCTCTTCAAGGGCTTCGAGATCGTTCGCACCGACGGCGCCCCGGGTGCCAGGCCCGGGCTGCGCCATCCGGCGGCGGCCTCCTTCGTCGCGGCGGTGGGACAGACGCCGAAGCCGAAGTTCGGCTGGACCGATGTGGCGCGGTTCTCCGAGCTGGGCATCCCGGCGGTGAACTTCGGGCCGGGCGATGCGCTGCTGGCCCATTCGGACGACGAACATGTCACCCGCACCGCCATCCACGACTGCCTGGGCGCCCTGCGCCGCTGGCTGGGCGGGGAACCCTCCGCCCTCCCCGGCGGCGGAGCCTAGCCGCGGGGCCTTCGGGCCGTGCCGCCAACGCGCAAGGGCCGGGCCGCGGTCGGTTCTCGTGGAAAACGAGAGCGACTGCGGCCCGGCCCCTAAACGTGCCGTGCGCGGGGCCGAGGCACCCGCAGCGGATCAGGTGGCGGATCCTCCGGGCAGCTTGGTGTTGAGGTCCGCGACCACGACGGGCACCGCCGGGTCCTGGGGCTTGCCCGCGCTGATGCCGCGGCTGCTCAGGCGACGGGCGACAACGGAGGCCAGCTTCGAGAGCGCGAAGTTGATCAGGATGAAGATGGCTGCGGCGACAACGAGTCCCTGCAGCACATTCGCGTTGCCGGTGCCGATGAGCTTGGCGTTGAAGAGCAGCTCGTTGAAGTTGATGATGTACCCCAGCGCGGAGTCCTTCAAGATGACCACGAACTGGCCGATCAGTGCCGGCAGCATGGCAATCAGTGCCTGCGGGATCTCGACGTTGCGCAGCGACTGCCCCCGCGTCAGGCCGATGGCAATGCCCGCCTCGCGCTGGCCCTTGGGCAGGCCGAAGACGCCTGAGCGGATGAGTTCCGCGACGATCGAGCCGTTGTAGAGGGTCAGGCCCACGACGACCGCGACGAACGGCGAATCGCTGGGGGCCACCATCCCGGAGCGCGCCAGGATGATCCAGAGGAAGATCATCATCAGCAGCACCGGCACCGCGCGGAAGAACTCCACGACGATCGAGCTGATCCAGTTGACCACCTTGTTGGTGGACAGCCGTCCGATGCCGAAGATGAAGCCGAAGAGCATCGAGGTGACGATCGCGACGGCAGCCGCCCGCAGCGTGTTCAACAGGCCCGGGAGCAGGTAGTTCTCCCAAATGGAGCCCTTGCCGAAGACCGACCACTTCTCTGCGGTCAGCTGTCCGGCATCGTTCAGGACCTTGTAGAGGTAGTAGACCAGGGCAAGGGCCAGCAGCACGCCGATGACGTTGATGACGACGACGCGGCGCCGCGCCTTGGGCCCGGGGGCGTCAAAGAGTACGGACTCGGAGACTTTCATCGTGCCACCGCCAACTTCTTGGATAGGTACGTGGTGAGCAGGCCGACGGGGATCACGACGATCACGAAGAACACGGCGATGGTGAGGAAGATCAGGATTCCCACATCGGCGCGGAACTCAAGCATGGTCTTCATGAGGCCCGAGATCTCGGCCACCGAACCGGCCACGGCGACGGTGGTGTTCTTGATCAGCGCGATCAGGACGTTGCCCAGCGGGGCAATGGCTCCGCGGAAGGCCTGCGGCAGGATGACCAGTCGGGCGGCGGGCATGAAGCTCAACCCGATGGCGCGGGCCGCCTCGGCCTGTCCCAGGGGGACGGTGTTGACGCCCGAACGGATGGCCTCGCACACGAATGCGGAATGGTAGATCGTCAATCCGAGGATCGCGATCTGGAAGAAGTTGAGATTGAAATCCGAGCTGAACTGAACCTGGAACACGCCGAACAACACCAGCACGCCAAAGGCCATGATGATGGTCAGCGGGGTGTTTCGGAAAATGTTCACGTACGAGGTGCCGAAGGCACGGAAGCTGGGCACCGGCGAAATTCGCATCAGAGCCAGGATCGTGCCCAGGACCAACGACCCGATGGCTGCCCAAAAGGTCAGCTGCAGGTTGCCCCAGAAGGCGGACACCATTTGTCCGCCGTATTCATCCCACAGGGAAAGGTAGCCTTGCATGGCTTACTCCTTTAGGGTGCGATTGGTTCGGGACCCACCCAGCGCGGATCGCGCGCCGGATGGGTCCCATGGAGAAACGGTCAGCGGCTAGGCGCAGGCCTCGGGCTTCGGGGGGTTCAGCTTCGCATTGGGCGAGTAACCGGTGCCCTCGGTGTTTGCCTGGAGCGCCTTCTCCCATTCGCCGGAGTCGATCATCTTCGTGATAGCCGTGTTGATGTCGGCGCAGGTGGTGGCGTCCTTGCTCAGGCCAACCCCGTACTTCTCCTCGGAGAACGTGTTGCCCACGACCTTGAACTTGCCCTTGTTGGCCTCGGTTGCAGCCAGGCCGGCCAGGATGATGTCATCGGTGGTGACCGCGTCGATGCCGCCGGTTTCCAGCAGACCCAGGCAGTCGGCGTAGCCGCCCTGCTCAACCAGGCTCACGCCGGGGTAGGAATCGGAAACCTTCTTGGCCGACGTCGATCCTGTCACGGAGCAAAGCTTCTTGCCGGTCAGGGTTTCCGGGCCGGTGATGGAGGTGTCGTCCTGGCGGACCAACAGGTCCTGGCCGGCAACGAAGTACGGTCCGGCGAAGGCGACGCGCTCCTTGCGGGTGTCGGTGATCGAGTAGGTCGCGAAGATCATGTCGACCTGCTTTGTCTCGAGCAGGGTTTCGCGGTTGGCCGACGGTGCCGAGACCCATTCGATCTTGTCCTCGGCGAAGCCGAGTTCCTTCGCCACGTACTTGGCAACATCGACGTCGAAGCCCTTGTACGCTTCGCCGTCCTTGAACCCGAGTCCTGGCTGGTCGAACTTGATGCCGATCTTGACCGTGTCGCCGTCACCGGCATCGCCTCCGGACCCGCCGCAGCCGGTCAGGGCCAGGGCCGCGGCTGCTGCCATGGCTGCTACTGCTGAAATGCGAGACTTACGCATCGTTTCTCCTTGTTGTGATCAAGGATGAGAGCGAGTTTCTCATCCATCGAACTAAGAACGTCGTGAAATGGCTTTAGTGGGTGATGAGCTTGCCGAGGAAATCCTTGGCCCGCGCGCTCTGGGGGTTGGTGAAGAACTGCTCGGGCGTGGATTCCTCGACGATCTGGCCGCCGTCCATGAAAATCACGCGGTCGGCGGCCTTGCGGGCGAAGCCCATTTCGTGTGTCACCACGATCATGGTCATGCCCTCCTTGGCCAGGCCGATCATGGTGTCGAGGACCTCGTTGATCATTTCGGGGTCCAGTGCGGAGGTCGGCTCGTCAAAGAGCATGACCTTCGGACGCATGGCCAGGGCACGGGCGATGGCCACGCGCTGCTGCTGCCCGCCGGAGAGCTGTGCCGGTAGCTTGTCCTTCTGGTTGGCAACGCCAACACGTTCCAGCAGGGACATGGCGAGCTTGTCGGCCTCGGCCTTCTTCATGCCCTTGGCCTTGATCGGGCCAAGGGTGACGTTCTCCAGAATGGATTTGTGCGCGAAGAGATTAAATGACTGGAAAACCATGCCGACATCGGCACGGAGTTTGGCCAGCATTTTGCCTTCCTCGGGCAACACCTTCCCATCGATTTCGATGGTTCCGGTGTCGATGGTTTCGAGGCGGTTGATGGTGCGGCATAGGGTCGATTTGCCCGAGCCGGATGGGCCCAGAACGACGACGACCTCACCCTTGCTGACTTCAAGGTTGATGTTCTGTAGAACATGGAGTTGGCCATAGTGCTTGTTCACCGCGGAGAGCCTGACGATGGGAGTCAGGTCCGACTTAGCGCTATTCGAGTGGGAATCAGTGCTCATGACAAGAACCCTATCCGAAGTGACGCGCTTCACGACCATAATTTGAACAGCCGATGCCAAATCTTTGCCTAATTGCGCCACGACGCGGCCAGTCGGACGCGGTATTGCCGTTACAGTGGAGGGCATGCATCGCCAGAATTCGCACTCCAAGAACTTTGATTCACTGCCCGACCCGGCGCGCCGAAAAGGCTCGGTGGTGTTGCGCCGCTCGCAGGCCAAGACCGAGCAGTCCGACGCCTATCTGCTCGATACGCGCGAGGACGAGGATTTCACCCATTCGGATCCGTGGCGCGTCCTGCGCATCCAGAGCGAATTCGTTGAAGGATTTGGTGCCCTTGCCGGTCTGGGTCCGGCCATCAGTGTGTTCGGTTCGGCTCGTACCCCGCGCGGATCCGAACGTTATATACAGGCCGAGAAGATCGGCGAGCTGATTGCCGCCGCAGGGGTGGCCGTGATCACCGGTGGTGGTCCCGGGGCCATGGAGGCCGCGAACAAGGGGGCTGTGGCTGCCGGGGGCATCTCGGTCGGATTGGGCATCGAGCTCCCATTCGAAACCGGACTCAACGAGTGGGTGGACCTGGGGATCAATTTCCGCTACTTCTTCGCCAGAAAAACAATGTTCGTCAAGTACTCCCAGGGCTTTATTGTTTTGCCCGGTGGATACGGAACCTTGGATGAACTCTTTGAGGCGCTGACCCTCGTGCAAACGGAAAAGGTCACAGGATTCCCCATTGTTTTGGTCGGCATCGCGTATTGGAGCCCGCTTCTAGAATGGCTTCGAAACACCGTTGCCGTGGACGGTGCAATTTCCGTTTCGGATCTCGACTTGATTCACGTGACGGACGATATCGAAGAAGCCGTGGATATTGTCGTCAATTCAGCCAGGCCCAATGGCTTTGTCGTGGCTGAATAAATTCCCGATACGGATCGAAAACAGCAGGGGAGCACGCGTTGGTCTACATGTTGCTGGTGGTCGCCATCGTAATCCTTGGCACAGCAGTGTGCTTGGGCATCGGCACCAGGCGGAGCCGGACTGGTCGGGACGGGCGGCGCTTTGAGCCGATCCGTGGTCCCGTGCAGGGGCTGGTCGAACCTGTGGCCACCCTTCCTCCGGTGCTCCTTCCCGAGCAGCCGAAGGCCGAGGATGTGGAGAAGGTGGGCTTTTCACTGGCGCTGCGTGGATATCGCTGTGATCAGGTTGACGAGGTCCTGGATTCCCTTTCCGCCGAGTTAAGTCGGTTGCATGAGGTCATCGCGGCACACGGAAAAGAGCCTGTGATTAGCAACACGAGCCATTCTTCGGAATAATAGGACGTAGCAAGTTGAAAGCGGATCACGATTATCCAGGTTCGCCGATTAACTCACCACCGGGTGGGGCCCAAAAGGCCTTTACCTCAAATGAAAGGGAACAGCGCTAATGGCTGCGATGAAACCACGTACCGGGGATGGTCCGATGGAAGTCACCAAGGAAGGCCGTAGCCTGATCATGCGTGTACCGATTGACGGTGGCGGGCGTCTGGTTGTTGAACTTAATGCCGCTGAAGCCGCCGAGTTGCGCGATTGCTTGGTAGGCGCCACCGAGTAAGACTCGGTGGCGGAACGCCGCGGGGCGGGGACTTGGCCGGTATGGCCGGGTGCCCGCCCCGTTGTTTGTTACGCTGCGGCGCGTAACCAGGTCACGGTGTTGCGCAGTTTCAATCTTCCTGGAATCCGGGCGATTCCGGGGGAGTGAGCTAGCCGATCCGGGCGGCGAGCTGCAGGCCAAGCCCTGTCGGGACCAAAGAGCTGACAAAGCGTTCGTCCTCGCGCAGCAACCGGGTTGCATTGCGCGTGGCCACGGTGCTGGGCTGGCGCACGGCCGGCTTGGGGACGCGGTGCTGGTCGAAGGCGTCGTGCACGATGACCAGGCCGCCGACCTTGACCAGGCGGATCCCCTGGGTGACGTACTCCAGAAGGTGCGTCTTGTCCGCATCGATGAACACCAGGTCGTAGGCGCCGTCGGTGAGACGGGGCAGCACCGCCTGGGCGCGGCCGGAAATGGCGCGGGTGCGGGAGCCATCGACCCCGGCGTCGTGGAAGGCCGTCCGGGCCGCGGCAAGGTGGTCGACATCGATATCAATGGTCGTCAGCGCGGAGTGCTTGCCCGCCCCACGCAACAGGCTGGTACCCGAGACCCCGACGCCGGTGCCGATTTCGACCATGTTCCTGGCCCCGGAGATCGCGGCGAGGACCGCAAGGAAATTGGCAGTGGCCGCTCCCACGGATTCCACGCCAAGTTCGCGTCCGCGTTCGCGGGCGCGCTCAAGCACCGCATCCTCCTGGGCCTGGGCCTGTGCGTATGTCCAGCTGCTAAAGATGTCCAGGTTCATGGGTGTGCGGCAAATCCTTTGAGGTGCGGTGCGTTGCGGGTTGGTGCCATGGCCAGCCCGGTGAAGGCGGCAGGGGCAGGTGGCGGCTTCCCTGATGATGCCGCCAGGCCCATCCTATCCTTGTCCCGGGCGCAGTCAGGGGAGAAAGCAAAACAATGAAGCGACACAGCTTGCTTTCAGCTTGTGCTCAGGAGCCTGAGTCAGACTTGTTGACGTGAACGCAATGAATCTGTCCTTGACCAGCGACGTACGCTCCCTTGACGAGCCTGCGGAGTTCGAAGTTCCGAGTTGGGACGAGATCGTCAGGGACCATTCGCCGCGGGTCTACCGGCTGGCCTATCGCTTGACCGGCAACCGGCAGGACGCCGAGGACCTGGCCCAGGAGACGTTCGTGCGGGTCTTCCGTTCGCTTCACACCTTCACACCCGGCACGATCGGCGGCTGGCTGCACCGGATCACGACCAACTTGTTCCTTGACCAGGCGCGGCGCAAGTCCCGGATCCGCTTTGACGGCCTTGCCGAGGATGCCGAGGCGAAGATCCCCGGGACCTCGCCGGGCCCGGAACGAAGCTTCGAATACAACAACCTGGACGTCGATGTCCAGGCGGCACTGGACGCGTTGAGCCCCGAATTCCGGGCGGCGGTGGTCTTGTGCGACCTCGAGGGCCTCTCCTACGAGGAGGTCTCGGAGGCGCTGAACGTCAAGCTCGGCACGGTTCGGTCGCGCATCCATCGTGGCCGGGGAATGCTGCGCGAAAAGCTGGCCCACCGCAACCCGGCCGTCAGGCCCGCGGCAACCATGGCGTTGCCCAAGATCCGGCGGACGATCCCGGGAGTGCGCTAGGGCATGCATCGTTTTGAACGTTGGATGGGCCAATACGCGGACGGCCGGCTGGACCCTCGCCGTGCCGACGCCCTGGAAAGGCACGTGCGGAACTGCGCCGCGTGTACGGCGGCTCTTGAATCGACGCAGCGCGGCCACGGGACCTTGGCCACGCCCCCGGACCGCCCCCCGGTTCCGCTAAATGCGCAGACCCTGCTCGGTGCCAACTACTCGCTGCCGCGTGAGCACGGTGCCGGACGATCCCGGACGAACGGATTCGTGCCGATGGCCGTGTTGCTGCTGCTCTTCGCCCTGGTGGGCTCGATCGCGGCGATGTCCTGGTTCCTCGGTGCGCCGGCCGCGCTCGGCGCCCCGGAGCGAGACCCGGCCGAATCCTGGAATGCCTCGGCCCGCAGCCTGGATGCGGAGGCCCTGAACCAATTGCGCCAGGCCGGCTGGACATGCCCGGTCATCGAGGCGGCGGGGTTCAGCCTTACCTCGGCCACTGGGGTTACGGACAAGGGCGAGTCGACGGTCAGGCTGGTGCTCAGCGACGAAGTGCACACCGTGGAGCTGGCCGAGACACGCGCGCTGGGCGGGAGCCAAGGCGCCCCCCTGCAGAAGTCCATGGCCGCCTCGGCGAGCACCGATCCGACCTCCGGCATGCTGACCGAGCTGGGACACCGTTTGGGTGCCAAGGCCGCTGCCGCCGTCACGTATGCTGAGGGGACCGCCACGTTGAACATGGAGGGCGTGCGCTACGAGGTCTCCTCGGACCTTTCCAAGGCGGACGTGGAACGGGTCCTGCAGCGGCTGGTGGTGGGCGAACACACGCGCATTGTGTCGCTGGATCCCTCGACCGAGAAATTCTCGCAACGCCTGCTGCGAGGCTTTTCCCGCCTCATGGTGTTGGACTTCAAATAGGCGATGGCCTCATCGCAGCTCGAAAGCAGGTAGTCTACAAAGGTGTTTTTGGGAATCAATGGCAGTGAACTGCTGGTGCTTGCGGTACTCGCGGTGGTTATCCTGGGCCCCGAGAAACTTCCGGAGTACGCCGCGCAGTTGGCGCGCCTGGTCAAGGAGCTGCGCCGCATGGCCACCGGTGCCAAGGAGCAGCTGCGTGAGGAAGTCGGCGACGACATCGCCGACATGGACTGGCGGAAGCTTGACCCGCGCCAGTACGACCCGCGCCGGATCATCAAGGACGCGCTGCTCGAGGACTTCGAGGACGCCGTGGTGGCCGCCAAGGAGGCACCTGCCGTCCAGCAGCGTCCGGTGGCGATCGCCAAGATCGCCCCGTTGGCCCCGCACGAGCCGGCACCATATGACAACGAGGCGACCTAGCCACCGCGGGGACCACACCCCACCGACGGGTTCAGCAGGCGGCATCCCCTTGGGGATGCCGCCTTTGCCATGTCCCGGACGTTGCCGGCGAAGTGGCCGCGGCGACGTGCCGGTGCGCAGAGGTGCCCGCTGCGGCCCCCGGCGAACCGCCACGCGGCCCGGGGCAGCTAGCGCGGGGTGACGCCCAGTTTCAGGCCGGCCAGGCCTCGTGGGCGGCGCGTGAGGCCGCGGGCCAT
Organism: Paeniglutamicibacter sp. GQ140; assembly: GCF_059759235.1. Lineage (NCBI taxonomy): Bacteria > Bacillati > Actinomycetota > Actinomycetes > Micrococcales > Micrococcaceae > Paeniglutamicibacter > Paeniglutamicibacter sp. GQ140. Next base: position 266,239 of record NZ_JCAXDW010000002.1, on the reverse strand, counting down.
GTCGATGACCTGCGCGGCGGCAGGGGAGTCCGGGTGGGAGAGCACCAGCGGCATGCCGGCGTCGCCCCCGGCCCGCAGCAACGGATCCAGCGCGACCTGCCCCAGCAGCGGGACCTCGGTGCCGAGGACCAGCGACAGGCGTTGCGCCAGCTCGGCGCCGCCGCCGGATCCGAAGACCTCCATGGTGGACCCGTCGGGCAGCACCAGCCAGCTCATGTTCTCGATGACCCCGACGACCTTCTGGCCGGTCTGCACGGCGATCGACCCGGCGCGCTCGGCGACCTGTGCGGCCGCCGCCTGCGGGGTGGTCACGACCACGAGCTCGGAGCCGGGCAAAAGCTGGGAGACGGAGATGGCGATGTCCCCGGTGCCCGGGGGCAGGTCCAGCAGCAGCACGTCCAGGTCCCCGAAGTGCACGTCGGTGAGGAATTGCTCCAGTGCCCGGTGCAGCATCGGGCCGCGCCAGATCACCGGCTTGTTGTCGGGGACGAACATGCCGATGGAAATGACCTTCACCCCGTGCGCCACCGGCGGCAGGATCATCTCATCGACCCGGGTCGGGGTGGCCCCGGCAATGCCCAGCAGGCCGGGGATGGAGAAGCCGTGGACGTCGGCGTCGATGAGCCCCACGCGCAGCCCGTCCGCGGCCATCGCGCAGGCCAGGTTGGCGGTCAGCGAGGACTTGCCGACCCCGCCCTTGCCGCTGGCGATGGCGATGACCCGGGTCAGCGAGGCCGGGTCGGAAAAAGGGATGGAGCGGCCCTTCAGCGATTCGCGCAGGGCCGCGCGCTGCTCGGGGCTCATGACCCCGAGGGCGACCTCGACGCGGGCGACCCCGGGCACCGCGGCCAGGGCGGCGGCGACGTCGGCTTCGATGGTGGAGCGCATCGGGCAGCCGGCGATGGTCAGCAGCACCGTGACGCGTGCTGTCCCGTCGTCGAGCTCGGCGGATTCGACCATGCCAAGTTCGGTGATGGGCCGGCGCAGTTCCGGGTCCTGGACGGCGGAGAGTGCTTCAAGGAGCCGAGGCTCGAGGGTCATGGCGTGTCAGTCCTCCGGGGACGCTGCCCGCGGCCCGGCGCCTTCGGGGGCACCTGCGGGATGAGTCCGGTGTTGGTCGAGGTGCGGTCCTTGCGCTTGGAGGGCTTGGCCGGCTTGGCGCGCAACTTCAGTTCCTCGCCGTCGGCGGTTTCCAGCAGGTCCTCGAGTGCCGAGCGCAATTCGGAGCGCACGTAGTCGCGGGTCGCCACGTCGCGCAGGGCGATGCGCAGGGCGGCGAGTTCGCGGGTGAGGTACTCGGTGTCCGAGAGGTTGCGCTCGGCGCGCCCGCGGTCCTCGGTCAGCGAGACCCTGTCGCGGTCGTCCTGCCGGTTCTGCGCCAGCAGCAGCAGCGGGGCGGCGTAGGAGGCCTGCAGCGAGAGCATCAGCGTCAGCGCCGTGAAGCCCAGGGCCGCGGAGTCGAAGCGCCAGCCCTCGGGCGCCAGCGTGTTCCAGATCAGCCAGAACACGCAGAAGATCGTCATGTAGAACAGGAACTGCGGGGTGCCCATGAAACGCGCGAACTTCTCGGTGCTGGAGCCGAACCTGTCCGGGTTGGGGGAAAAGCGCGGGAAGAAGCGGTTGCGGGCGGACATGGGGGTGTCGAGGCCTGTCGAGACCTGGCGCTTCTCAGCCATGGGAACCTCCGTTCAGGGGTGGTGGTGCGGTGCCGTCGGATGCGGCCTCGTTGCCGGCGGCGTCGTCGGGATGGTCGTCGTGGGTGCGCCAGTCGTCGGGCAGCAGGTGGTCGAGCACGTCGTCGACGGTCACCGCACCGACCAGGCGCCCGTCGTCGTTGACCACGGCCAGCGAGGTCAGGTTGTAGCTGGCCAGGGTGCGCGCGACCTCGGCGACCTCCGCCAGGTCGTCGATGGGCTCGACGTCGGAGTCAAGGATGTTGCCCAGCGACTCCGGCGGCGGGGTGCGCAGCAGTGCCTGGATGTGCACGGCTCCCAGGTAGCGGCCCGTGGGGGTCTCCAGCGGGGGCCGGGTGACGAAGACCGTGGAGGCCAGCGCGGGGCTCAGTTCCTCGCGGCGCACCGCGGCCAGGGCCTCGGCGACGGTGGCCTCGGGGGAGAGGATCACCGGGACCGGGGTCATCATCGACCCGGCGGTGCCCTCGGCGTATTCGAGCAGGCGGCGCACGTCGCGCGCCTCCTCGGGTTCCATCAATTCCAGCAGCGCGTGCTTGGTGTCCTCGGAGAGCTCGCCCAGAAGGTCGGCGGCGTCGTCGGGGTCCATTTCCTCCAGCACGTCCGCGGCGCGCTCCATGTCCAGGGCGGAGATGATCTGCACCTGCTCGTCGTCGGGCATTTCCTGGAGCACATGGGCCAGGCGTTCGTCCTGCAGTTCGGAGGCTACCTCGACGCGGCGCTTGTCGTTCATCTCGTGCAGCGCGTCGGCGAAGTCGGCGGGCTTCATCTCGTCGTGGGCGGCGACGAAGGTGCTGGCGGCCTGCGGCTCGTGCAGCGCGGTGTGCACGATCGCGTCCCAGGGCACCAGCAGGCGTTCCCCGCGGGCACGGCGCAGCCCCAGCAGCCCGGAGGCCGGCTCGCCGCGCCTGACGTAGTAGTCGGAGATGATCCAGTCCCCGTTGCGTTCGCGGGCCAGCCCGATGTCCTCGACCACCGCGTTGCCGCTGCCGTCCCCGAACACCACGCGCCGGTCGAAGAGCTCGGCCGCCACCATGATCTCCGCGCCGCGCTGCTGGAAGCGGCGCATGTTGACCAGTCCGGTACAAATGATCTGCCCCGACTCCATGGCCTGGATGCGCGTCATGGGCACGAAGACGCGCCGCTTGCCGGGCACCTCGACGACCACGCCGACGCACTGGGCGGGCTTGGTGGCCAGGCGGGAAATGACCACGACGTCGCGCAACCGCCCGAGGCGGTCGCCGAGGGGGTCAAAGACGTCAAGGCCCAGCAGTCGTGCGATGAAGACCTTCGTAGAATTGCTGCTCACGCTCTCTAGGCTACTGCCTGCGGTGCACCGGGCGCCGGTTTGGGCAATGTGTTGAACGCGACGGTGCCAAACGCCGGTCTTCGGGCCGGTGGCTTTCACCTTCAGCGATCAAGTCAGGTCTTCGGGCCCGGCAGCGTGCACAATGGATATATGTCATCCCCACTTGGTGCATCCCCGTCCAACCCGAATTTGCCCGGCTTGCCGCGCGGCGAGCTTTTGGGGCGCTACAGCACCTACCTGGATGCCCAGAAAGTGGTGGACTACCTGGCGGACAACGACTTCCCCGTCGCCAACCTCACCATCGTGGGCAACGACCTCAAGTCGGTGGAGCGGGTCACCGCCAAGCTCAGCTACCCGAAGGTGGCCGCAGCCGGCGCCGCCCAGGGCGCCATGTTCGGCGTCTTCGTGGGCCTGGTCCTGACCATCTTCAGCCCCGGCTCCAATGCGCTGGCGCAGATCCTGTCCTCGGTGGGCATCGGCATGGCCATCTGGATGGTGGTGGGCGTGGTGAGCTATTCCTTCCGGCGCGGCAAGCGCGACTTCGCCTCGCAGTCCCAGGTCCTGGCCACCAGCTACGACGTGGTGGTCGCGTTTTCCCACGCGCATGCGGCCCGCGCCCTGGCGGCCAAGCTGCCCATGAGCCGCACGGCCGCCGACAACGGGGTCGGTGCGCACGGACAGCCGGTGCAGCCCCCTGCCCCGGTCCAGGCCGCCGGCCAGTCGGCCCCCGCCACGCCAACCGAACCGGGCGCCCCGACTTCGGGCAGCTATTCGGACCTGCCCGATGGACGCCCGCAGTTCGGCATCCGGATCCAGGACAACCAGCCGCCGGCCGCAACCCCCGCGCCGCAGGCGCCAGCGGCAGCACCGGCCTCGGAAGCGGCCAGCACGCCCGAGGAGGCAGCCGATACCGAACCCGGCGTCTCGGCCGGGGCAGGGGAAGCCACGCCGGAGGATGCAAACCACCAGGAACACGGCAAGCACCGTTAGCCACCGGCCCGGCACCGGCGGGAGGGATCCCGTGGGCCACGCCGAGAAGTCATGAAACGCGAAGGCGGCCTTCATCCGTGAGGATGAAGGCCGCCTTCGCGTTATGGCCGGCGGGCGCGATTAGCCCTTGCGAACCTGCGCCATCCATTCCTCGACCTCGGCCGGGGTGCGCGGCAGCGCGGCGGAGAGGTTCACGCAACCGTCCGCGGTGATGAGCACGTCGTCCTCGATGCGCACGCCGATGCCACGGTATTCCTCGGGCACGGCCAGGTCCTCGTTCTTGAAGTACAGGCCCGGCTCGATGGTGAAGACCATGCCCTCCTCAAGGATGCCGTCCAGGTACAGCTCGGCCTTGGCCTGCGCGCAGTCGTGCACGTCCAGGCCCAGGTGGTGGCTGGTGCCGTGCGGCATCCAGCGGCGGTGCTGCTGGCCCTCGGGGGAGAGTGCCTCCTCGAGCGGCACCGGAAGCAGGCCCCAGGCGTCGAGGTTCTGCGCCAGCACGGTCACCGCGGCGGTGTGCAGGTCGCGGAACCTGGTGCCGGGCTTAGCCACGGCGAACGCTGCGTCGGCGGCATCGAGCACCGCCTGGTAGATCTTGCGCTGAACCTCGGAGTAGCTGCCGTTGACCGGCAGGGTGCGGGTCACGTCGGCGGTGTACAGGGACTCGGCCTCGACGCCGGCATCGAGCAGCAGCAGGTCGCCGTCGTTGACGGTGCCGTTGTTGTTGATCCAGTGCAGCACCGTCGCGTTGTTGCCCGAGGCGGCGATGGTGTCGTATCCCAGGTCGTTGCCGTCCTCGCGGGCCCGGGCGAAGAAGGCGCCCTCGACAACGCGCTCGCCGCGCTCGTGCGCGACCGCCCGGTCCAGCGACCTGACCACGTCGTGGAACCCGTTGACCGTCGCGGCCACGGACTTCTTCATCTCCGCGATCTCCCACTGGTCCTTGACCAGGCGGATCTCGCTCAGTGCCTCGGAGAGTTCCCCGTCCAGCGAGTCGGAAACCTCAAGGTCCACCCCGGTGTTGATGCGGGAGGTGTCGACCAGGGCGTCGCAGTTCATGTCGACGTCGCGCAGCAGGCGGATGCGCATGCCTCCAAGTTCCACCACGCCGGCGTCCTTGGTGATGGCGACCTCGAGCCCGGACAGATCGGCGGTGGGCAGTCCCAGGCGCGCCTGCAGCAGCGGCAGGGTCGGGCGCGGGCCGATCCAGAATTCGCCGGTGCGGGCGCTGGAGTAGAACTCCTCGGAGTCGCGGCCCGCCATGGGCGAGAAGTACAGGGTGGAAACGTGGTTCGACCCGTTGTCGCCGGCGCCCGCCTCGGTGGGCTCCAGCACCAGGACGGCTTCCGGTTCGTGGTCAAGTCCCAGCCCGGTCAGGTGCGCGAAGCCGGAATGGGGCCGGAAGCGGTAGTCGGTGTCGTTTGACCTGACCTTGTGTGGTCCGGCGGGAACGACCAGGCGTTCGCCGGGGAACCTGGCCGAGATGGCCGCGCGGCGGGCGGCCGCGTACGGCGCGACCTCGTCCGCGCCCGGAAGCGTGGAGGTGTCGGGCGCCCATGACGAGGCCATGAACTTCTTGAATGCCTCGGAGTTGGGGCGCTGGGAACGGTTGTTCACGCGCTCTTCAAGGGGCTGGTCGCTGCCGGTGGTGGTGGTTGCATCAGTGCTCATCGACCAATCGTCTCAAAGCCCGAGCGTATACGCCAAGGCGCCCTCCAAGCGAAGCGGTTCCCGCACCGTCCATGGCATGGTTGTGCGCGCCAACCGCAAGGCTTCGGGGGCGACGTCCCCTGATCATCGGGCTGCCCATCGGACTGTCGTGTTCGTCGGGGGAAGAACCCCGCGGGGCGCTGCCGACGGCACCGCGCCGAGGGACTACCCTGAGAGCTATGCGGATCGACCTTCATACCCACTCACATGTCTCCGACGGGACGGAGCACCCCGCCGAATTGGTTGCGGCGGCCAAGGCCGCAGGCCTGGACGTTCTGGCGTTGACCGACCACGACCAGACTGCAGGCTGGGAAGCGGCCGGACAGGCGGCACTTGAAGTCGGAGTTGGGCTGGTCCCGGGCATGGAAATCTCTTGCAAGACCAAGTCCGGGGTCAGCGTCCACCTGCTTTGCTATCTTCATGACCCCGCACATGCCGGCCTGATCGAGGAAATCGGAAAGGCCCGGGATGCGCGCATTACCCGGGCCCGGCGCATGGTCGAGTTGCTCGCAGAGGACTATCCGGTGGATTGGGACATGATCGCCCGCCATTCGATCCCCGGCGGGACGATCGGCCGTCCCCACATTGCCGACGCCCTGGTTACCGCCGGCGTGGTTCGCACCCGCACCGAGGCGTTCGCGGAGGTGTTGACCGCCCGTTCGCGATACTACGTCGGGCACTACGCCATGGATCCGGTGACCGCGGTCAAGCTGGTACGCGATGCCGGCGGGGTCCCTGTCTTTGCGCACCCCGTGGCTTCTGCCCGAGGCCGGGTTGTGGGGGAAGAGACATTCGAGCAGATGATCGACGCCGGATTGCTTGGACTGGAAATCGATCACAGGGACAACCCCGAGGAAGGGCGCAAATTCCTCCGTGCGCTAGCGCGAAAACATGACTTGATCGTCACAGGATCCTCGGACTACCACGGTGCCGGCAAGCCGAACCGTCTGGGAGAGAACACCACCAGCACGGAAATGCTGCAGCGGATCCTGGACGCCGGGACCGGAAGCGCTCCGGTGGGAATGCCTGACCTGTTCTAGCCGACCGGCTGGAGCGCACCGCCACCGTCCCGACCGGGGTGCTGGCGGTGCGCTTTTTTGATGCCCTGACAGTGGTCGACAAAGTCGCTAATGCCGTGGTCAGGTACCTATTGTTTCCACTCGTGCGTTCGGTGGTCGAAGCATTCGCAGGCGGCGCAAAACTATTTCTCTCTTAACGACAATTAAGTTGTGAACTGTTATTTGAGACTTCTAATTGACGTCATATGGGCGGGCAATTTGCCCCGTTTTCGGGTGCGTCTTTCCTGACGTCTGCACCGGATCAGATTCGCTGCTGGGGGAGTGGACGCCGGACACCTGCTACTATCGTTCTAGTTGCTTCGCTGTTTGAAATGTTTTTGTTGAGCTTAGTTCCAGCGTTTCACGAAGCAACTCGCAGCCACGGCGGTAGGAATTTCACCGTCAATTTGGATGTATATCGGTGTCGCGCACGGGTGAGGAAAACCTCCCTGCGACCTAAGTCCGATGTCCAAGTGTCCGGCATGAAGCCCGGGTGGTTATGCGCGCTCAGAATGCGTCCACGCCGGATGCCTGCTCGATTCGTGTATGCGAAGTCGATTAATTGTGCCCTAGTCGGCCAGCGCGCAACTATAGGAATTGTTGCCGGCGGCATTCCTACGTAGAGAGGATGGATATGGATCTCGAAACCGGGGACTATCAACTTCTCGCAGGATCGGTTGTCCTGGGATTGTTGGTGCTGTTTTACGGGGGGACATTTGTTATGTCCCTTTTTATTGGAAAAAAGAAGGAAAATGCCGACGGTTATATGACAGCCGGAAACAAAATTGGTTTCGGCGTCTCTGCGGCCAGCATGACGGCAACTTGGATTTGGGCATCCTCGATGTACGCCTCGGCGACTTCGGGCTATACCTATGGCATTTCCGGGCCGATTCACTACGGTCTTTGGGGTGCGTTGATGATTCTATTCATCTACCCCTTCGGCCGGAGGATCCGTGCGGTAGCGCCAAAGGCACACACCCTCGCGGAGGTCATGTACGCCCGCCATGGTCGTTCCAGCCAGCTCATGCTGGCAGGATCCAATATCCTTGGCAGCGTTATCTCCCTGACCTCAAACTTCATTGCCGGTGGCGCGCTTATCGCATTGCTCTCGCCATTCAGCTTCCGGCAAGGCATCATCGCCGTGGCCGCAGGCATCCTGCTCTACACGCTCTGGTCAGGGTTCCGCGCATCGGTGCTTACCGACTTCGCCCAGGTAGTAGCGATGCTTGGCGCGGTGGTGATCATCATTCCGGTGGTCTTCTTTGCCGCCGGTGGTCCGGGGCTCTTTGAAACCGGAGCCTCAAACCTTTCGGCACAGCAGAGCAATTTCTTCTCCTCCGACGCGTTCATGAACCAGGGTGCCCCGTACATCGCGGCCGTTCTTGCGTACGCCATCGGAAACCAGACGATCGCCCAGCGCCTCTTCGCGGTGCGTGAGGACCTCATCAAGCCGACCTTCATCACCGCGACAATAGGCTATGGCGCCACGATCATCGGATTTGGCATGCTTGGCGTCATAGCACTGTACGCGGGGATAACCCCGATTGACGGTGACACCAACAACCTGATTCCGCAGATGGCCGTCACTTACCTTGGACCGGTCCTGTTGTGCGTCTTCTTCATCATGATCCTGGGTTCACTTTCCTCCACGGCCGATTCGGATCTGGCGGCGCTTTCCTCGATCGCCATGGCCGACATTTACGGCCAGTCGGTGGGCAAGAAGAACGCCAATCCAAAGACGATGCTCCTGGTCGGCCGCATCACCATGATTCTCGCCACCGCCGCGGGACTGTTCTTTGCCACCGGGCAGATGAACATCCTTGACTTGTTGGTCTTCGTCGGCGCGCTTTGGGGTGCGCTGGTGTTCCCGGTCATTGCGAGCTTCTATTGGAAGAAGGTCACCAACATGGCCTTCACCGTTTCGACGCTTGCCGCGCTGGCCTTGTTCCTGCCCGTGCGCTTCGAATGGATTTCCATGTCCGGCGCGACCGGCTACATCGTTGACATCATTTCCATCGTCGGCGTCGGTGTGGTCCTTGGCCTCATGAGCTTTGGATTCTTCGGGCTCAAGATTGCCCGGATCATTGGAATTGCGGCCGTCGTAATCGTGGCGCCGTTCGCATTCGGCACCCTTCACGAATACGCAGTGCTTAGCGGTTCACTGGTCGCTTATTCGGTATCGACCGTCGTTTGCTACCTCATGTCCGTGCGTTCGAAGCAGGACTTCGATTTCAGCACCATCAAGGACCGTGTCGGTGACTTCGACCCCGTCGAGACGGTCACGAGCGACGTCGACCCCGTGGTCACCAGCAAGTAGAGACAAAGAAACAGGAGGCTGTCATGGATATTTTTTGGTTGACCGTATACGTCTTGATCTGGCCCGTCGTTGTTGGCGGTACGCTTTTCGTGATTGTGCGCGCGTTCTATCGTGAATGGCGCCAGGCACGTGCCGAGGGCCGGGGCATGGTCTAGGCCGCAGAGGGGCGGCAAGCAGGCCAAAGGCCAACCGTCGTCCCGATTGCTGCAAGAGCATGGAGTCTGCCTGTCACACAGGCAGACTCCATGCTCTTTTTGAGCCACGCCGGCATTGTGGCCCAGTCAGCCGCTTCGAGCGCCAGGGGCCGTTCGCCAACGTCCAGTCGGACGTCGGTGTCATGCTGCAATTGGCCGAACCGCCTATCGAATTTCCCCCGCAGCACCACGCGTTCCTGATCGATGACGAACAATTCGACCGAACCAACGCGCTGATACAGGAACGCGGGGTCGAGCGGACCACTACATCGAATTCATTACTCGCCCGTACCTGCAAAGGGATTCGGCGGCTGGTTCGGCAGTTCTAGTCCTCGAAGAGGGAATCGCAGCCAGGGGCGCTGGTTCCCTGGTTGCAGTTATCCGCCACGAGGATCTTCTTGGTCCGCCACACGCTCATCGTGATGGGCTGGCTCGGGACATTGGCAACACCGGGGATCGGTGTCCACGGGCCGCCCTCCGTCGAGTACTCCCCGCGGAACCGGGTGGTCAGCCCGACCCCGAAGTCGCCGGTGTCCTTGTAGACGTGGCTGGTGCTGGTCGGCTCGTCAAAGCCGCGCTGGGCCATGGGCGCACCGGGAAAGTTCAGGCTCCGTGTTGTCCCGTCCCCGTATGACCACACATAGGTCACCGGTATCGCCCGGACGCGGACGGCTTGGTCGAAGAGCTCGATGTTGAAGTTCTGGGTTTTGGACTCCGCATACATGTGGGCGTGTCCATTGCGCAGCGAAAAGCTCTCCGGCTGGCTGAAGATTGTGGATGCGCTGATCGGCATCCGTCGAAACTGTTCCGGCGTGACTCTGGCAATGTCTTCTTCAGCACCGGGGACTTCGATCGTTGGCTCAACGGTGCAATATTGCCGCATAGAAAGGACCCTTCCAACGCGGGGCCCATTGAGCGCCTTGATTAATCTAGTCAAGGTGTAACTGCCGTCCGGGCATGAAGGGTCCGTGTTGGCCACACAAACTCTAATCAGCGTCATCGCCGGACTGCATTCCTGATAGTAAGTAACTTCGTAACGAATTTTTGGTCCGTTGCTAATGGTCCGCGTGCGTCCAGTCTTTTTGTCCCCATAGGTACGGCCGCCGTTGCTGAAACTACAGCCGGGATTCTTGGCAATAAATTCACTCCCGTTTGCTGAATATCCGGCCTCGTGACAGGCATAGGCAATATTTGCAGATATAACTACGTTGAATGAGGCCAGCAGGAGGGCCAACGCGCTCAATATTGCAAATTTCTGGGCTTTCATATCCGATCATTCCGAGTCAAGCCACTGAAGATCGATGACTTGCCAGCCCTTGTCGTATTCCATTCCAAGGGCTCCAATATCAGGCTTCTCTGTTCCCGGCAGCTTTCCGTAGTATTCGGCTTTTTTGTCGTAGACCAACAGCTCTTCTCGCTCCAATCGAAAATTGGCAACACCAGAGTGCCCTTCTGCAATGGCAAGGGTAACTGCTGCATCGAGTTGTCCACCCACCGACCACGCGCCATTTTTAGCCAGTCCGTCGGCTGGGTCAATGAAACTTCGAACACAAATTTCACATTGCGGCCGCGTGACTGCTTTTATGGGGCGGGTGTCGTTGGTGACGTACATGTATTCGAGAAGGTCAAACCAGTGCATTGTAAATGCCGCGATTCCTACATCGGACTTTTCTTTTGCAGCCTCGGGCATCTTTGGCACCGGCCAGTTCTTCGCGGGGCCCTTTGAGCTCGCTGGTACTGGTGTGGGCGTTGGCTTCGCAGTTGGACTCGGTGACGGTGCAGGAGCGGAGCTGGAAGCCGCAGGGGTTGAAGCCGAAGTCGAACCGGTGGGCTCGGCAGGAGTCGCATCCCCGGTGCATCCGGTCGCCGCGAGCAGTAGGGCACCCGAGCAGCAAACGACAATGACTTTCTTGATTTTCGTAAACATGCCAGAGGCCTACGATTCGGTCGGAGTCAATTAGCTGACATCCTAGCCCCGTTCCCAAGACTTCGGGAGCGTTTTCCACAGGGCATTGCTAGCGGCAGCATCGTTCGTGTTGCCGTTGAGACACTCTGGACCGCCATTGGGCGAGGAAAAGATCGGGTGACCTATGCATCGACGATGGCCTGGATCTGGGGCTCGACGCCAAGAGGGTTGCCGATGCGGCAATTATCGATTCCGGTGGGGAACTTATTCCGGCCGTGGCAGCGTGATCCCGCCAGATAGCAGGAAGCCCCGTGTTGCCTTGGGATATCGAGGCAACACGGGGCTCAGCGCGTCAAAGGTCTTGGCTCGTGGAAAGGGCCAAGGGGCGCCACCGCGAACGTGGAAACAACACCCCGAGGAAGGGTCAGTCTTCCAGGGCCTGAAGCAGCGTTGCCTTCGGGATGCGCTTGGTCATCACGGCAATGGACTGCGGGTTTTCGTCCACGCAGACAAATCGTCGGCCCAAGGCCTGGGCAACGGAACCGGTGGTCCCGGAGCCGGCGAAGAAGTCCAGGACCCAGTCGCCCTCTCGCGAGCTCGCGTTGATGATCCGGCGCAGGATGCCCTCGGGCTTCTGCGTCGGGTATCCGGTTTTTTCCTTGCCGGTGGGCGAGACGATGGTGTGCCACCAGACGTCGGTGGGCAGCTTGCCGCGTTCGCGCTTCTCGGCGGTGACCAAACCGGGGGCCATGTAGGGCTCGCGGTCGACCTCGGCGTTGTCGAAGTGGTAGGTCTTGGGGTTCTTGACGTACACCAGGATGTTGTCGTGCTTGGCCGGCCAGCGGGACTTGGCCCGTGCGCCGTAGTCGTAGGCCCAGATGATCTCGTTCAGGAAGGACTCGCGGCCGAAGATCGAATCGAGCATGACCTTGGCGTAGTGCACCTCGCGGTAGTCAAGGTGCACATACAGCGTCCCGTCGTCGGCCAGCAGCCGCCAGGCCTCGCGCAGGCGCGGCTCCAGGAAGGACCAGTAGTCGTCGAACGCGTCGTCGTAGCTGTGCAGGTCCCCGCGCAGGGTGGAGTAGCTCCGGCCCTGGAAACCGACCCGGTCGCCCTCGCCGGCGGCCGTGCGGACAGACGTCATGACCTGGCGCTTTTGCGTTCGGCCGGTGTTGAACGGCGGATCGACGTAGATCAGGGTGAAGGATTCATCGGGCAGGGTAGGCAGGAACGTCGCGTTTTCGGCATGGACGATCAGGTTGGGTCCTGCCGGATCCCAGGCGGTGGCTGGGGATGCAGCGGCGGGCCCATCGGCGTCCGGTGAGGGATCGGCGATGGGCCCGTCGGGAATGCTGGTCAACGTCATCTAGTTGCTTGGCGTCAATCTACTCGGCGTCGGTGCGGTTCACGACTTCGCCGTCGCGGCGGCGGGTGCGGCTGCGATTGGGGCGGGTGCGTGCCGGGCGCTCGGCCTTCGGGGCGCCCTGGTCCGCGGACTCGGAACCGGTGGCGTGCTCGGAGGCAGGGGCGGATTCGCGGTGGCGCTCGCCCTCGCGGGCCGGACGGTCGGAGCGGCCGCGGGAATGGCCGTGGCGTCCGCCGCGCTCACCGCTGTTGCCGCCGCGCTCACCGCTGTTGCCGCCGCGCTCGCCGCCGCGTTCTCCGCGACGCCCGCCTTCGGAGGAACGCGAAGCGTGCTTCTTGCCCGTCTCGCCCAGGTCCTCGAGCTTTTCGCCGGCCAGGCCCTCGAGCTTGCGCGCGTGGCGCGGCAACCGGCCCTTGGTCCCCGCGGGGATGTTCAGGTCGGCGTAGAGGTGCGGCGAGGAGGAATAGGTTTCCACCGGCTCGGTGACGTTCAGGCCCAGGGCCTTGTTGATCAATCCCCAGCGCGGAACGTCTTCCCAGTCCACGAAGGTCACCGCGGTGCCCTTGTTGCCGGCGCGGCCGGTGCGGCCCACGCGGTGAAGGTAGGTCTTCTCGTCCTCCGGGCACTGCAGGTTGATCACGTGGGTGACGTCGTCCACGTCGATGCCGCGGGCCGCGACGTCGGTGGCGACCAGCACGTCGACCTTGTTGTTGCGGAAGGCGCGCAGCGCCTGCTCGCGGGCACCCTGGCCCAGGTCGCCGTGCATGGCGCCGGCGGCGAAACCGCGATCGATCAGCTCGTCGGTCAGCTTGGCCGCCGAGCGCTTGGTCTTGGTGAAGATGATGGTCCGGCCGCGGCCCTCGGACTGCAGGATGCGGGCGACGACCTCGTCCTTGTCCAGCTGGTGGGCGCGGTAGACGACCTGGCGGATGTCCTTCTTGGTGATCGAGTCGTCGTCCGGGTCGGCGGCGCGGATGTGCGTCGGCTTGGTCATGTAGCGGCGGGCCATGGCGATGACCGGGCCGGGCATGGTGGCCGAGAAGAGCATGGTCTGGCGGATCGCGGGGGTCGCGGCCAGCAGCGTCTCGACGTCCGGGAGGAAGCCCAGGTCAAGCATCTCGTCGGCCTCGTCGAGGATCACGATGCGCACGTTCTTCAGGTTCAGGTGGCGCTGGCGGTGCAGGTCGATCAGGCGGCCGGGGGTGCCGACCACGATCTCGACGCCGTTGTTCAGCTGCTCGATCTGCGGCTCGTAGGCGCGTCCGCCGTAGATCGTGGCGATGCGGGCGTTGCGCTTGGTCGAGGCCTTCTCGATGTCGGCGGCGACCTGCACGGCAAGCTCGCGGGTCGGGGCGACGATCAGTGCCTGCGGGGCGCCGGGGGCCGGGAGCTTGTCGTAGCCCTCGTCGTCCGGGCCGACCACGCGCTGCAGCGCGGGGATGCCGAAGCCGAAGGTCTTGCCGGTGCCGGTCTTGGCCTGGCCGATGATGTCGTGCCCGCCCAGTGCGACCGGGAGGGTCATCGACTGGATGGGGAAGGGGTGCAGGATCCCGGCGTCCGTGAGGGACTCGACAATGTCGGCGCGCACGCCGAAGTCGGCGAAGGTCAGCTGCGGGATTTCGTGCGGGGTTTCATTGGTGGACAGGGATTCTTCGATGTCCACTGCCTCGGACGCCGAATCGGCGGTGAGCAGGTGTTCTGTATTCGACACGGGGGGTCTCATTCGTTTAGGCACTTGCGGAGTGCGGTGCTCGACGACCGTTCCCGGCAGGGCCGGGGAAATGGGGTCGGAGGTCCACCACAATCGAGGTGCTTCCAGCGGAGCCGATCGCAGGCTTAGCTAGCGGTCAAGTGGATCTGACCACGTGGGGCGCGGAAGTCGCTGGGTAATCCCGCATGAATTCTTTTCAAGGTACGCGACCGGGCATCCTTGTATACCCCTCAAGCATATCGTGCGACCGGGCAATTTCGGGTATTGCCCGCCCGCCGGGGCCCGGCGCAGCGCCCGGGTCCCGGCGCGTGTGGTCAGGGCCCCAGGATCCGGAAGAGCACCTTGCGGCTGGCCATGTCCGCGTGGACGAGTTCGACCTCCACCTGCATGCCCGCCTGCGCGGTGCCTTCGAAGGGTGCCATCACGGCCGGGTCCTTCACCTGCAGGGTGCCCCCGTTGCGGTGGTTGCCGTTGCCCGAATCCCCGGAGCCGGTGAGCGTCACCGCGGAGAAGCGCTCGCCCACGCGGTGGGCCAGCGAGGCGGCCTCCACGGTGTCGATGGCGGCACGCTCGACCTTGTTCACGATGCGGTTCGAGTCGTTCATCAACTCCGGCAGCTGGGGCAGCACCTCGCGCACGCCCGCCGGGACCTTCTGTCCGTGGACGGCGTAGGAGCAGACCAGCAGCGCGAAGCGGTCCACGAGGCGGCGCAGCGGGGCAGTGGTGTGGGCATAGGGTGCGGCAATGGCGGCCTGGACGGTATCCTCGGGCACCTCGCCGTCTAGCGCGGTGTAGGTGGCGCCGCGGAACAGGCTCGTGGCCTGGTGCATCAGGGCCAGCTGGCGGGTGTCGGACAGGTCCAGGGAACGCAGGAACTCGCCGTAGGGCTGCTCCGGCTCCCAGATGGTCCCCAGTGCCTTGGCCTGGAGGCGGAAGATCCGGATGTCCTTTTCGGCCGGTGCCGGCATGGTGCGCAGCAGACCCACCTTCGCCTCAAGCATGATGCGGGCGGCCTCCATCCCGGTCATCAGGGAGATCTGGGCGTTCCAGTCCTCCACCGGCAGCGGGGCGTCGTTCACGATCGTGTAGGTGCCGTCGACGCACTCGACTTCCTGGGAGGGGATGCGCAGGGACGCGCCGCCGCGGGCCCGCTCCAGTTCGATGCGCTTGAGCCCGACCTCGCGCAGCAGCTGCAGCATCGGGCTGGCGGTGCCGGCGTCGAGGGAAGCCTGGACATCGACGTAGTTGAGCTTTTCCCTGCTGCGGACGATGGCCCGTTCCAGTGCGGTGTGGGTGACGGCCCCGGAGCCATCGAGGGTGAAGGCCCAGAGGTAGGCGCTGCGGTCCTGGTTCGGCAGCAGGGAACCGGCGTCCTCGCTGATGGCTTCGGGATGCAGTGCGATCCGCCGGTGCGGCAGGTAGACCGTTTGGCCGCGCAGCCTGGTCTCGGCATCGAGGCTGCCGCCCAGGGCGACGAAGCCCGGCACGTCGGCGATCGCATAGTGGACAACATAGCCCTCGCCGCTGCGGGCCAGGTGCACCGCCTGGTCCAGGTCGGTGGACGTTGCCGGGTCGATGGTGACAAGCTCGATCTCGCGCCGGTCGATGGCGGGGCGCTCGAAGTCGGCAATGGCGCGCCGGGCCTCGGCGAGCACCTCGGGCGGGAATTCGCTGCGCAGGGCGAACTCCGTTTCCAGGGCCTCGAGGGCCTGGGCCAGTGCGGTGCTGCGGGCCTCGGGTGTGAGGGCGATATTTTGGTGGATCACATCGCCAGCATAACCACCACGCGCGGGCCGGGACGATGTTGTGCCGCGTGTGTTGTGCCCGAGTACGCTGAAGCCATGACCAAATCACCCTTGACCTTTGGTTCGGCGGCCGCCGCGCAGGACGCGGAACTGGCCCTGCTGGGGCTTATCGCCTACCAGGAGCTCACCGCCTTCGAACACCTGTCCTCCGACGCGCGCCTGTCCCCGACGCTGGTCGACCGCGAAACCCTGGGCAGGTTCGCCGTGACCGAGTTCGGGCACTTCGAAATGGTGCGCGAATTGATTGCCGCGCGCGGGCTGGACCCGCAGGAGGTCATCGAGCCGTTCATGGCGTCGCTGGACGAGATGCACCGGCGGACCAAGCCGGGGGACTGGTACGAGTCGCTGACCAAGGCGTACGTGATCGACGGGGTCGCCGCCGACTTCTACGCGCTGATCGCCTCCGGCCTGGAGCCGGAGGCGCGCACGCTGGTGGAGGAGGTCAAGACGTCGCAAACGAACACCGAGTGGCTGCGCGAGCGGCTGCAGCTGGCGATTTCCGACCATCCCGAGCGCGCCTCGCGCCTGGCCCTGTGGGGCCGCCGATTGCTAGGGGAGGCGCTGACCCAGGCGCGGGAGATCGGGGAGACCTATGACTTCTGGGGTGCGTTGCAGGCAGAGGGCCGCAACGACCGCGGACAGGAAATGACGGCGCTCTTTGCCCGGCTGGTGGAAAACCACTCGCGGCGCATGCGCCAACTGGGCATGACCGCCTGAGAAGTGACCGGGGACGGCTGTCCCCGAACGAACAGAAACGAGAAGAACCATGGGCCTTGAGAAGGATTCACCCCTCCGTGTCCTGACCGCGTACGAGGTCGCCAGGGCGTTGAAGGAGCTGCCGTCATGGCGCGAGCGCCAGGGCGCGCTGGTGTGCGCCTGGAAGTTCCCGGACTCGCGGGAGGCCATCGACTTCCTGGCCATCGTGGCCGAGGCCGCCGAGCGCCAGGGACACCACCCGGACGTCGACTGGCGCTGGAACACCATCTTCCTGAGCACCACCTCCCACGACGTGGGCGGGGAAATCACGCTGCGCGACGTCGCCCTGGCCACGCTGCTGGAATTTGCGGCATCCGACTCGCCGGCCGTTGCCGTGCCCGAGCGCCACCAGGACGTGTCCCTGGGCATCGACACGGAAGACCCCGAGCGGCTGGAGGACTTCTGGATCGAGGTCATGGGATACCGCAAGGGCCGCGACGGGGACCTTGTCGACCCGCACGGGCGCAACCCGCGGATCTGGTTCCAGGAGACGGCAACGCCGAACCCCAACCGGATCCACCTCGACAAGCACATTTCCCATTCCGGGCTGGAACATGCCCGGGCCGCCCTGGAGCCGCGCGCCGGCATGGGGGACAGGACCCACGAGCCGAGCTGGACCATTTACTCGGACGCCGACGGCAACCGGGTTTGCCTGTGCACCGAGCAACGGCAGGATCCGCCCGCCCTCGACTAGGCCCCGGCCGCTGCGCGGCGGCGGACCGGGGGTCTTAAGCGCCCGAAGGGGGGACGGTTTCCCGTCCCCCCTTCGGCCACCGCTCGAAATACGCCTACTGGGCGAAGCCCACCCGGCGCGCTTCCTCGGCACCGATCTCGACATACGCGATGCCCGAAACAGGCACGAGCATGAGGCGGCCCTTGGTGTCGGTGAGGCGCAGTTCCCCACCGGCGGCCAAGGCGTCGGAGACGCGCTTGGCCAACTCCTCCGCGTTCTCTGCGGATTCGATTACGATCTCGCGGGCAACATTCTGAATTCCAATGCGAACGTCCATGTCGGCCTTCCTGGTTTGGTGCATGTGCCGGGGCCCGGTGGCGCCGACCTACATCTACTGTCGAATTTACGTCAGGATTCCTTGGGGAATCGACCGATTCCGCGCCAAGCTAAACGCGACACCAAGTCACTGGCCTCTTCCATGGACACCTCGTCGGCCATATCCACCCAGTAGCGGGCCGAGACCTGGGCCATCCCGGCCATGGCGCGGCCCATGAGCAGGGCCTGTGCCGGGGGAAGCTTGGTGTCCTCGGCGATGACGTCGGCAATGCGCCGGGCAAAGTTCGCGTTGAACGCCTCGATGCGCCCGCCGATCTGCTCGTCGTTGAGCAGGTCCGACTCGAAGATCAGCCTGAACCCCTGGGAATCCCTGGCGATGTACTCGTAGTAGGCGCGAATCGTGGCAGTCACGCGCAGCTTGTTGTCGGCGGTGGAGTTGATCGCCTGCTTCAACAGCTCGCTGAACTCGTCCATGTGCGTATCGAGCAACGCGACGTAGAGCTCCCGCTTGCCCGGGAAGTGCTGGTAGAGCACCGGCTTGGACACCTCGGCGACCTCGGCGATCTCGTCCATCGAGGCCCCGTGGAAGCCGTGGGCGACAAAGACCTGGTGCGCCGCCTGGAGCAGCTGGCGACGGCGGGCCGCGCGCGGCATCCGGGCCGTCCTTTGGGGCCGGCCGCCGAGGCTTGGGGGTATGGTCACGTCGGCCCTTTCGCGAAAGCAGGCCGCCCGGCGAAAGCGGGCGACATTTCGCACAAGTCTACTCTTGGGTAACGACGGATGCCGGACCTGACGCATCGTGCCGCCCAAGCACTATGGTGAATACATGGATCACAGCACCGAGCCCATGACGCAGAACCGGAACGACGCCCCGGGCCGGCCACCGGCCCTCGTGCCGCCGGGGGACGAACTGCTGCCCGAGGAATTGATGCGCTATTCGCGCCAAATCATCATCCCGGAGATCGGGATGGCCGGGCAGCGCCGGCTCAAGAACGCCCGCGTGCTGGTCATCGGGGCGGGGGGACTGGGCTCCCCGGCCCTGCTCTACCTGGCCGCGGCCGGGGTGGGGACCCTGGGCATCATCGACGACGACGTGGTGGACCTGAGCAACCTGCAGCGCCAGGTCATCCACTCCACCGCCACCGTGGGGGAGCTGAAGACCGAATCGGCGGCCCGGCGAGTCCGCGAGCTGAACCCGCTGGTCACCGTGCGGCTGCACAACGAACGGCTGGACGTCGAGAACGCCGTGGCGCTCTTCGGGGAGTACGACGTGGTCCTGGACGGCACCGACAACTTCGCCACCCGCTACCTGGTCAACGACGCCGCGGCGCTCGCCGGAATCCCCTATGTCTGGGGATCGATCCTGCGCTTCGACGGGCAGGTCAGCGTTTTTTGGGACGCCTACGGCCCGAACTACCGCGACCTGTACCCGACCCCGCCGCCTCCGGGCACCGTTCCCTCCTGCTCCGAGGGAGGGGTCTTCGGGGTGCTCTGCGCCCAGGTCGGTTCCGTCATGGTGGCCGAGGCGATCAAGCTGATCACCGGGGTGGGGCGCACGCTGCTGGGCCGCCTGCTGATCCTGGATTCGCTGGACATGACCTGGCGCGAGGTCTCGCTGCGCCCCGACCCCGAGGTGGAGCCGATCACCGCGCTGCTGCCCAGCTACGACGACTTCTGCGCGGTGCCGCAACTGGACGCTGACGGGCTGCGGCTCACGGCCGGGCACAGCATCCCGGCGTCGCGGCTGGCCGAGCTGCTCGAGGCGCGGGCCCGGGGAGAGGAAGACTTCCTGCTGATCGACGTGCGGGAACGCGGGGAGGCGGAGATCGTCTCGATCCCCGGGGCCATCTTGGCGCCGCGCGGGGCGATCCTCTCCGGCGAGATCGAGCTGCCGCGGGACCGCGAGCTGATCCTGCACTGCAAGTCCGGTGGACGCTCCTCGGAGGTGATGCGCCACCTGCTGCGGCACGACTACACCCGGGTGCGCCACGTGGCCGGCGGCATCCTGGACTGGATCAGCGACGTGGACCCGACACTTCCGGCCTACTGAGGTCAACCGCCGCGCAGGGCAGCGAAGGGTGCGGATTGCCTGGGCGCCGCGGGAGGCCGCGGTCCGGGGCTGCGGTGGCACGAAAAAGGCGCCGCGGGCAGGCCTGCTGCCTGCCCGCGGCGCCTTCGCGCGATTTCCCTGTGCCTAGCCGACCAGGCGCTGCAGGTCGGCCGACGGGGACGGGGTCCCGGCCTCGGGTGCCGGGTCGCCCGACGCAGTCCCGGTGACGGGGCAGCGGGAGGCGTTCTTCACGGACGGGGCGCTCGGCACCTCGACCTCGAGCCCGTAGAGGGTCTCCAGCGCGTCGATGTATTCCCCGGCGCGGCCGGCGGCGGCAAGCTCGCGGGCGCGGACCGTGGGCACGTGCAGCAGCTGGCGCATCATCCGGCGCATGGCGAATTCGACTTCCTCGGCCGCGGCGGTGCAGCCGTGCTGGGCGCGGACCTTCTCCACCTCGGTCTCCAGCACCCGCTGGGTGTGCTTGCGCAGGGCCACGATGGCGGCATCGGCGGCGCGCTCGCGCTGTTCGGCGGCGAAGGCCTCGGCGGCATCGAGCACGATGCTCCGGGCCTGGCGCAGCGACTGCGCCTGCTCCTCGGGCGCGGCCATGCGCACCGATTCCAGGTTGATCAATTCCACGCCGTCCACGGCACCGAGCTCTGGGTCGAAGTCGTGGGTCAGCGCCAGGTCGATGGCCACCAGCGGGCGGGAGGCGCGGTCCAGGGCCGCGATGTCCGCGGCCATCAGCCGGTGGTCCGAGCCGGAACAGCCGATGATGACATCTGCCTGCTCGAGCGCCGCCTCAAGGGTGGACTCGTCGAGGGCAGTCCCTCCGCGGGTGGCGACGAAGGCCTCGGCGCGTCCGGAAGCGGAGAAGACCGAGACGTTGTGGGCCGCGCGTTCGCGCAGCAGCGACATGGTGGCCCCGGCGTAGGCGCCGGTGCCGAAGATGACGATGTTCTTGGTGGCCCAGTCCGGGTCGCGGCTCAGGTCGGTGGCCAGCTCCAGGGCAACGGACACGACGGAAAGGCCGCGCGATCCCAGCGAGGTGCGCGAGCCGACGTCCTTGGCGGTGCGCGAGGCGGCCTGGAAGAGGCGGACCAGCGAGCCGGTGGCGGTTCCCGCGGCCTGTGCGTCGTTCAGTGCGCGGCGGACCTGGCCGGCGATCTCGCGTTCCCCGATGACGGCCGAGTCGAGCCCGGCGCCGACGGAGAAGAGGTGCTCGATGACCTCGGTCTCGGTCTTGGAAACCAGCGCGGTGGAGATGGTGTCCTGGCTCAGTCCGGTGCTGGCGGCGATCTGGGCGATCACCTCCGACCGGGCGGCAACGACGTCCTCGGATTGCGGGACTTCGCAATAGATTTCGTAGCGGTTGCAGGTGGCCAGGGTGATGGCGCCGGCGACCGGGCTGGCCGAAGCGAGCACGACGGAAGCGACCTGGGAGGCGTCGGCACTGATCTTTGCCACGGTCTCGAGGTCGATGTCTGAATGGGAGGCAACGAGAGATAGTAAAACCACAGTGCCTCCCATGATAGCCCTTCTACGTGCCGTAGAGCATCAGTTGTGACCAGTTCGTCTGTCCCAATGCATGCCGCGTGTTCGCTGGGGGCGTGCGGATTACGATTCGGCGCAACATGTTGGCAGAATCAATTCCATGACGTTGAGCCAGAACCACCCGCTGATGGACGGTCGTACCGCCAATTCCCCGTTGATTTCCGCCTACCGCGGCCAGAAGCCCAGCCGCAGACCCGTGTGGTTCATGCGCCAGGCCGGCCGTTCGCTGCCCGAGTACCGCAAGCTGCGCGAGGGCACCGAAATGCTCGAATCCTGCCTGCGCCCGGAGATGGCCTCGGAAATCACCCTGCAGCCGGTGCGCCGGCACGACGTGGATGCCGGGATCTTCTTCTCCGACATCGTCATCCCGCTGAAGCTCGCGGGCATCGACGTGGACATCGTCCCGGGCGTCGGCCCGGTGCTGGGCACCCCGGTGCGCACCGCCGCCGATGTGCGCGCGCTGCCCAAGATGGACGACGCGGCCCTGGACCCGATCCGCGAGGCCGTCTCGATGACCGTGGAGCAGCTGGGCAACACCCCGCTGATCGGCTTCGCCGGCGCCCCGTTCACCGTCGCCGCCTACATGGTCGAGGGGCGCCCGTCCCGCGACCACATGGGCCCGCGCACCATGATGCACGCGGAGCCCGGCGTCTGGGAGGAACTGGCCAACTGGGCCGCCGACGCCTCGGGCGCCTTCCTGCGCGCCCAGATCGAGGCAGGCGCCTCCGCCGGCCAGCTCTTCGACTCCTGGGCCGGTTCGCTCTCGCTGGCCGACTACACCAACTTCGTGGCACCGGCCTCGGCCCGCGCCCTGGACCTCGTGCGCGACACCGGCGTCCCGCTGGTGCACTTCGGCACCGGCACCTCCGAGCTGCTCGGGGCCATGCGCAACGTGGGCGTCGACGTCATGGGCGTTGACTACCGCCTGCCGCTGGACGAGGCCAACCGCCGCCTGGGCGGGGACATCCCGCTGCAGGGCAACATCGACCCGGCCCTGCTGACCGCACCCTGGGAGGTCCTCGAGGCCCACGTGCGCGAGGTGCTCGCCGCCGGTGACACCGCGCCGGCGCACGTGGCGAACCTGGGCCACGGCGTGCCGCCGGAAACCAACCCGGAAACCCTGACCCGCGTGGTCGAGCTCATTCACTCGATCCCCGTGGCAGGGCGTTAAGCTAGAACCACCAGCAGTACCGCCGGGGTGCGGTGCGCGCAGCGCACCCCGGACCCACCAGTAACACCTTCGTTTTCCCGGAAAAGAGTTGATGGTGCCACACGTCGAAGAGCAGCCACGCCGCGGCTCGGCCAACGAGGCAGCCCCTGCCCAGCCCATTTCGGGTGGCCAGGACGGCTCCGGCGACGGGTCTCCCGCCGCCACGCCGCCGACCACGGACCATGCACCTGACACCACCCAGGCGGCGGCCACCGAGCCGGCCAAGGCCAAGCGCGCCCCGGTCGCCTCGAATGCCGCCGCCCACGCCCTGCGCCTGCTACACCGGGCCCGCGGCACCGAGGCGCCGCAGCCCTCCGCCACCGCTCCCGATGCCCCGTTGGCGCTGGTCATCGGCGGCGGGATTTCCGGGCTGGTGGCTGCCCGCGAACTGGCAGCCAGCGGCCACCGCGTCCAGCTGCACGAGGCCGGGCCGGTGTTCGGCGGCTGCGTAGGCGCCCACGAGGTCGCCGGGCTGGTGCTGGATGCGGGTGCGGAGTCCTTCGCCACCCGTTCCACCGCCGTCGCGGACCTTTTGCGCGAACTGGGCCTGGGCGATGACATCGTCACCCCCGAACCCGGCGGCGCCTGGCTGTACCTGCGGCGCGGCGGCGAGAACGTCGCCCAGCCGCTTCCTGCCACCGGCATCCTGGGCATCCCCGGGGACCCGTGGGCCGATGAGGTGCGCCGCGCCGTGGGGCGTACCGGCGCCCTGCGTGCCGCAGCGGACCTGATCACCCCGGTCTCCAAGAAGATCCTCGAGGGGGAAATGTCCCTCGGCGCGCTGGTTCGTTCCCGCATGGGATCCGCGGTGCTGGAGAACCTGGTCACCCCGGTGGTCTCCGGGGTGCACTCGGCCGACCCCGACACCCTCGACGTCGACGCGATCGCCCCGGGGCTGCGCGCCTCGGTGCTCAAGCACGGCTCGCTGGCCCGCGCCGTCGCCGCGATGCGCGCAGCGGCCCCGGCGGGCTCCGCCGTCGCCTCGCTCTCCGGCGGCATGAACCGCCTGACCTCCGCCCTGGTCGCGGACCTCAAGGCCGCCGGCGTGCAGCTGCACGCCAACAGCCAGGTGGCGGGAATCGCGCCGCCCGCCGCCGGGACCGGCTTCCGCATCGAACTGGCCCCGCAGGCCGCAGCCGATGTTTCGAAGGAAGCCAGGCACGAGAAGGAATCGCGGCACGAGCGCCATGGCCGGCTGGCCAAGGAGGCAGCCGCCGAGGCGGGACAGCCGCGCGAGCTGGTTGCCGACCGCCTGGTGGTTGCCACCGGCGGCGAAACGGCCGTTGACCTGCTGTGCGGGATCGACGCGGCATTCGCCTCCCACCGCCCGGCGCCGGGAGCCGGGATTTCCCTGGTCACCCTGGTGATCGACAAGCCCGAGCTCGACGACGCCCCGCGCGGCACCGGCCTGCTGGTCGCCCCCACCGTCGATGACGTCGGGGCCAAGGCGCTGACCCACGCGACCGCCAAGTGGCACTGGCTGGGGGACGAATCGGGCCCCGGGTCCCACGTGCTGCGGCTCTCCTACGGACGGCTCAACGACGTGGCCTCGGCCCTGGTCAACGCCGACGACGCCTCGCTGCGCAACGCGGCACTGAAGGACGCCTCGGTGCTGCTGGGAATCGAGGTCACCGCCGGGGACATCCTGGGCTTCGACGTGGTGCGCTATTCGGGCGCGCTGCCCTTCGCCACCACCGGCCATGCCCGGCGCGTGGCGGCCATCCGCGAGCTCGCCTCCGCGCACCCGGGCCTCGACGTGGTCGGGGCCTGGCTGGCCGGCACCGGACTGGCCTCCGTCGTCGCGGACACCCGCAAACGGCTGCGCATCACCGCCAGCTGAGAATTCCCGCCCCGGGGCCCGCCAGCGCGGATGCCCCGGGCACGCAACAGACTTTCGTTTCACATACGAGAACCGCTTCGCCCACACACGCGAAGTACCGCAAAGAAAGCAGGAGAACCAACCATGAGTGCAGTGGAATCCAACTCACCCGTCATCCGCGACCGCGAAGCAGCGGGTGCCGACGCCACCATGTACTACACCCTGTGGACCGTCTTCAAGCGCGACTCGGACCTGGACCGCACCGAGGGCGTCGAGGCGTTTGACGCACTCATCTCCGAGCTCGCCGCCGAGGGCGTGACCCTGCGCGGCACCTACGACGTCTCCGCGATGCGCGAGGACGCCGACGTGATGACCTGGGTCCACGGCCCGACGCCCGAGTCCCTGCAGGCCGCGGTGCGCAAGATCCGCCGCTCCTACCTCTTCGCAGAGACCTCCATCGTGTACTCGACCATGGCCGTGCACCGCGAGGCCGAGTTCTCCAAGGACCACTCGCCGGCCTTCGCCCGCGGCGTGGCCCCCGAGGCCTGGATGACCGTCTACCCGTTCGTGCGCTCCACCGACTGGTACCTGCTGGACCCGGCGGAACGCGGCAAGATGCTGCGCGACCACGGCATCCTGGGCCGCGACTTCCCGAGCGTGCTGGCCAACACCGTGGCCGCCTTCGCCTTCGGCGACTACGAATGGCAGATCTGCCTCGAGGCCCCGGACATGATCGACCTCGTCGACATGATGCGCCACCTGCGCTACACCGAGGCACGCAACCACGTGCGCGAGGAAATCCCGTTCTACACCGGCCGCCGCATCTCCACCGCCGAGGTCGCCGAGGTCCTGCGATGAGCCAGGATTTTGATCCGCGCGCCGGCTACGACGAGAGCGGCGTGATGGAGCCCAAGGCCTACGACGCGATCCTGCTGGCCTCCTTCGGCGGCCCCGAGGGCCAGGACGACGTGATCCCGTTCCTGCGCAACGTCACTGCCGGCCGCGGCATCCCCGACGAGCGCCTCGAGGAGGTCGCCACCCACTACCGGGCCAACGGCGGCATTTCCCCGATCAACGCGCAGAACCGCGCGCTGAAGGCGGCCCTCGAGGCCGAGCTTGCCGCCCGCGGCATCGCCGTGCCGGTCTACTGGGGCAACCGCAACTGGGCGCCTTACATCGCGGAAACGATCACCCAGATCCATGCCGAGGGGCACCGCAGGGTGCTGATGCTCTCCACCAGCGCGTACTCCGGCTACTCCTCCTGCCGCCAGTACCGCGAGGACCTGGGCGTCGCGCTGCGCGAGACCGGCCTGGAGGGCAAGCTGGAGGTCGACAAGGTGCGCCAGTACTTCGACACCCCCGCGTTCGTGAACCCGTTCATGGAGGGCCTGGCCGGCTCGCTGGCCAACGTCCGGGCCCAGCTGGCCGCGGCCGGGAAGCCGGAGGGCGAGATCAAGATCGTCTTCGTCACCCACTCCATCCCCACCTCCGACGCGCAGGCCGCCGGCCCGCGCGACCTGGTCGCGACGCTGGACACCGACCTGTACTCGGCCCAGCACCTGGCGGTCGCCGACGCGATCCTGGCCGGGGTGCCCGAGGCCGCCGGCCTGTCCCACTCCCTGGTCTTCCAGTCGCGCTCCGGCGCCCCGCACGTGCCGTGGCTGGAACCGGACATCAACGACGCGCTCACCGACTACCAGGCCGCCGGCGTCGCCGGGGTCGTGGTGATGCCGATAGGCTTCGTCTCGGACCACATGGAGGTCCTCTGGGACCTGGACACCGAGGCGAAGGAAACCTGCGCGGAACTCGGCCTTGCCTTCCACCGCGCCCCGACCCCCGGGACCCACGCCGACTTCGTCTCCGGCATGGTCGACCTGGTGGCCGAGCGCCTGACCGGCAGTGATGGAAACGCGCTGAAGCCGGGCCGCGCCTCGGTGGCCGAGCTCGGCCCCTGGTACGACGTGTGCCGCCCGAACTGCTGTGTGAAGGTGATGCGCGACGGGACCACCAAGCCCACCATCGCGGCCGTCGACTCCGAGGTCGGGGTGCCTGCACCATGAGCAAGGAACGCTTCACCATCGGCACCCGCGGCTCCGCGCTGGCCACCACGCAGACCGGGCATGTCGCGGCGCAGCTGCACGAGATCGCCCAGGTCCCCTTCGACACCGTGCTGGTGAAGACCGAGGGCGACGTGACCACCGGTCCGCTGTCCCAGCTCGGCGGCACCGGAGTGTTCGCCGCTGCCCTGCGCCAGGCGCTGTACGAGGGCACCTGCGACATGGCGGTGCACTCGCTCAAGGACCTGCCGACCACGCAGCCCGACGGCCTGGTCATCGCCGCCACCCCGTTGCGCGCGGACGTGCGCGATGCGCTGTGCGCCCGCGACGGGCTCTTCCTGGCCGAACTGCCCGAGGGCGCCACCGTGGGCACCGGGTCCCCGCGCCGCGCCGCGCAGCTGCTGGCCTTCCGCCCTGACCTTCGGATCGTGGACATCCGCGGCAACGTCGGCACCCGGCTGGGCCGGGTCAAGGGCTCGCCGGCGCAGAAGGACGACGGGGGAGTGGGGCGCACCGCCCAGGGCGACCTGGACGCGGTGATCCTGGCCGCCGCCGGCCTGGAGCGGCTGGGCCTGGAATCGCACATCACCGAATACCTGGACCCGGAGATCATGCTCCCGGCCCCCGGCCAGGGTTCCCTGGCCGTGGAGGTCCGCGAGGGCGGCACCGGGCACCCGTCGGTGGACGCGGCGCTGGAAACCATGGACGATTCGGACACGCGCCTGGCGGTCACCGCCGAGCGCGCGCTGCTGGCCCGCCTCGAGGCCGGCTGCGCGGCGCCCATCGGCGCGCTGGCCACGGTGCGCGAGGACTCCCTGGTGCTCGACTCGGTGGCCTGCAGTCCCGACGGATCGGACACCATGCGCCGTTCGGCCACCACGCAGGTGCTCACCCTTGACGGCGCCCGCGCCCTGGGCGTGGCGCTGGCCGAGCAATTGCTGCGCGAGGGCGCGGCCGACCTGGCGGGACTCTAGGGGCAAGATGTCAGCTGATTCAGTGCTCGCCGGCCGCACCGCCCTGCTGCTGCGCGACCCCGCGCGGGCGGCGGACACGGTGGCGCGGCTGGCCGGGCGCGGCGCGTCCGCGGCCGTGTGCCGGCTCATCGACTTCGAGCTGCCCGCCGACACCGCCGAGCTGGACGGGGGCCTGCGGCGGCTGCTGGCCGGGGAGTTCGACTGGCTGGTGCTCACCTCGGTGAACACCGTGGCCGCGCTGGGGCTTCGCGCCCGCGCCCTGGGCGTGGAGCTGCGCATCCCTGCCTCCACGCTCGTGGCGGTGGTCGGCGAGGCAACCGCACGCGCCGTGCAGGGCCTGGGCGCCGCCGTCGACTTCATGCCGGCGCACGACCACTCGGCCCGCGGCATGCTCGCCGAGTGGGAACGGCTGCGCAGCGGGAAGCCGGCGCGCGCGTTCATGCCGCAGGCCGACATCGCCTCCTCCACCCTGCGCGACGGGCTGGCCGCCCGCGGCTGGGCCGCACAGGTCGTGACCGCCTACCGCACCGTGCCCGCCCCGGCCGATCCGGGCCGGGCCCTGCACCCCGCGGCGCCGGACCCCTGGCTGCCGGAGGGAAGCTACCTGCTGGATCGGGAGCAGCTGCCCGGGGCCATCGGTCGGCTGGATGCGGTCTTCTTCCCGTCCCCGAGCACCGTCGACCAATTCCTAAACCTGGTCCCGGCACCTGCCGCGCACCTCGCGCTGGTGGCAATCGGCGACAGCACCGCCGCCCGCCTGCGCGCCCGCGGCATCGAGCCCACCGCCACCGCCGCCTTCCCGACCCCCGAGGGCCTCATCGACGCCTGGGAGCAGTCCCGGCGCGCCGCGCCCCGCCCGCCGACCTGATCCCCGGGTGTCGGCCGGACATCCCGGCCGCACCCAATCTCCCCGCTTCGAACCACCCCGCCACGAGCTTCACAAGGAGCCAGAATGTCATTCCCCGCCCGCAGGCCCCGCCGCCTGCGCACCACCCCCGCGATGCGCCGGCTTGCCGCAGAGCTCGTGCTGGCCCCGCAGCAGCTGATCCTGCCCGCGTTCGTGCGCGAGGGACTCACTGAACCCAACCCAATCACCTCGATGCCCGGGGTCGTGCAGCACACCCTGGACACGCTCAAGGCCGCGGCCTCCGAGGCCGTCGAGCTGGGCCTGGGCGGCATCATGCTCTTCGGCATCCCGGAGACCCGCGACGCCACCGGCAGCGCCGGGACGGACCCCCACGGCATCCTGAACCGCGGCATCGAGGCGGTGCGCGCCGAGGTCGGCGACGAACTGGTCATCATGTCCGATGTCTGCCTGGACGAGTTCACCGACCACGGCCACTGCGGCGTGCTCGACGCGAAGGGCAACGTGGACAACGACGCCACGCTGGAGATCTACGGACGCATGGCGGTCGCCCAGGCCGAGGCCGGAGCGCACATGCTCGGCCCCTCCGGCATGATGGACGGCCAGGTCGCCGTGATCCGCCAGGCCCTGGACGCCGCCGGGCACCGGGACGTGTCCATCATTGCCTACGCGGCCAAGTACGCCAGTGCGTTCTATGGCCCGTTCCGCGAGGCCGTGGACTCCCAGCTCACCGGGGACCGCCGCACCTACCAGATGGACGCCGCCAACCGCCGCGAGGCGATGATCGAGGTCGAGCTGGACCTGGCCGAGGGCGCCGACATGGTCATGGTCAAGCCGGCCATGAGCTACCTGGACGTGCTTGCAGACGTCGCGGCGATGTCCCCGGTCCCTGTCTCCGCCTACCAGATCAGTGGCGAGTACGCGATGATCGAGGCCGCCGCCGCCAACGGCTGGATCGACCGCCGCGCCGCCATCGAGGAATCCGTGCTGGGCATCCGCCGCGCCGGAGCCGACACCGTGTTGACCTACTGGGCCAGCGAGCTCGCCCAGTGGCTGAAAGAAGGAAAGTAATGACCAGCTCCGCCGAACTCTTTGCCACCGCCCAAAAGCTCATGCCCGGCGGGGTGAATTCCCCGGTCCGCGCCTTCGGCTCGGTCGGCGGGGTGCCCCCGTTCATGGTCGGCGCCAAGGGAGCCTACCTGCACGACGCCGACGGCAACTCCTACGTCGACCTGGTCTGCTCCTGGGGCCCGGCGCTGCTGGGCCACGCGCACCCTGCCATCCAGGACGCGGTCCACGCGGCCGTGGACCGCGGGCTGTCCTTCGGCGCCTCGACACCGGATGAGGGCAAGCTCGCCGCCCTGGTCATGGACCGCTTCGGCGGGGTCGAGCGCATGCGCATGGTCTCCACCGGGACCGAGGCCACCATGACCGCGGTGCGCCTGGCCCGCGGCTACACCGGCCGCGACCTGATCGTGAAGTTCGCCGGCTGCTACCACGGCCACCTCGACGGCCTGCTGGCCGCAGCCGGCTCCGGCCTGGCCACCCTGGCGCTGCCCGGATCCGCCGGCGTCACCGCCGCCACCGCCGCCGAGACCCTGGTGCTGCCCTACAACGACCGCGAGGCCGTCACCGCCGCGTTCGCCGAACACGGTGCGAACATCGCCGCCGTCATCACCGAATCCGCCCCGTGCAACATGGGCGTCGTGACCCCGGAAGAGGGCTTCAACAAGTTCCTGGCCGAGACCACCACCGCCAACGGCGCACTGCTGATCCTCGACGAGGTGCTCACCGGGTTCCGCGCCTCGGATGCGGGCTACTGGGGACTCACCGGCCGCACCGAGGGCTGGACCCCCGACCTCTACACCTTCGGCAAGGTCATCGGCGGCGGGCTGCCCACCGCCGCGCTGGGCGGCCGCGCCGAGGTCATGGACTACCTGGCCCCGCTGGGCCCGGTCTACCAGGCAGGCACGCTCTCGGGCAACCCGGTGGCCATGGCCGCCGGCATCGCCCAGCTGACCAACGCCACCGCCGAGGTCTACGCGCACATCGACGGGAAGTCGCTGCAGCTGCAGGCCGCCCTGGCCTCCGCGCTGAACGAGGCGGGTGTCGACCACTCGATCCAGCGCGCCGGCAACCTGTTCTCCGTCGCCTTCGGGACCTCGGAGCACGGGGTGCACAACTACGCGCAGGCCCAGGCCCAGGAAGCCTACCGCTACGCGCCGTTCTTCCACTCGATGCTGGAGTCGGGAATCTACCTGCCGCCGAGCGTCTTCGAGGCCTGGTTCCTCTCCTCGGCCCACGACGACGAGGCCATGGAGAAGATCTTCGCGGCACTTCCGGCCGCCGCCCGCGCGGCAGCCTCGGCGGTGCCCACCGCCTGAGTGACCCGGGCACGGTGAATGCCCCCGATTATCGACACGTCAATCGCTTGACGTTTCAATAATCGGGGGTTTTTCACGTTTTTGGGTGCCCAAATCCTTCCCGGAGGCGGAAATCGGTGAGGTCTAGGCCACTTTCGCCGCCTTGGCCATCCCGTGCCCCCGAGCCGCCGACGGGCAGTGCCCCGGACATGGCGGGAAACTGGCAGGGAAATGAAACAGCCACGTCAAAGCCGTTTTTAGGAGCGCGTTTCCGGGCTGTGCCGAGGCGTTCGTAACCGCGTATCCATGCCTCCGGGGGAGCGCCGCGGAGCGATCGAATCCCAGCGGCTCCTAGTCAACGCGGCTAGGCTTGTCCGGTTAGTTTTCGTGTTTCATTGCCACCGAGGAAAACCGTGAGTCTTTTTCGTACCAAACCCGTGGAAAGTTTCCTGGCCGATGCCGCGGAACCTGGTCGGCAGCTCAAGCGGTCCCTGAACACCTGGGACCTGATGATCATGGGCGTGGCAGTGGCCGTCGGCGCGGGGATCTTCTCCGTCGGCGCCCGCGCGGCCGCCGACTTCTCCGGGCCCGCAGTCACCCTCTCCTTCGTGATCGCCGCACTGACCTGTGCCATGGCGATCATGTGCTACGCCGAGTTCGCCACGGCCATCCCCGTCGCGGGGTCGGCCTACGTGTTCAGCTATGCCACCATGGGTGAATTCGTGGCCTGGGTCATCGGCTGGAACCTGATCCTCGAGTTGTTCACGGCTGCGGCAGTGATCGCCAAATACTGGGGAATCTACCTCACCGAAGTCTTCCAGCTTGTGGGAGTACACCTCTCACCCACCATTGAACTAGGCATCGTCACCATGAGCTGGGGGCCCTTCTTGATCGTGGCCTTGTTCACGATCCTCCTGGTCCTGGGCACCAAGCTCTCGGCCACCGTCTCGAATGTCTTCACCGTCATCAAGATCGCCGTCGTGCTCTTCGTGATTGTGGTTGGCTTCTTCTACGTGAAGGCCGAGAACTACGCGCCGTTCATCCCCGAGGCCGTGCCCGCCACCGGGAACGGCACCACCGAGGTGCTCAAGCAGTCGCTCTTTGCCTTCGCCACGGGGGCTGCTCCGGCGCAATATGGCCTGATGGGCGTCTTCGCCGGCGCCGCGCTCGTCTTCTTCGCCTTCGTCGGGTTCGACGTGGTCGCCACCAGCGCCGAGGAGGTCAAGGACCCCAGCAAGACCCTGCCGCGCGGGATCTTCGCGGGACTGGCGCTGACCACGCTGCTGTACATCGGCGTCTCCCTGGCGCTGACCGGCATGGTGTCCTACAAGGACCTGGCGACCGTCGACACCCCGAACCTTGCCACGGCGTTCTCGCTGGTGGGCAACGAGGGCGCCGCCTCGGTCATCGCCGTGGGCTCGCTCATCGGCCTGACCACCGTGGTCATGGTGCTGCTCATGGGCCTCTCGCGCGTGGTCCTGGCCATGAGCCGCGACGGGCTGCTGCCGCACGGGCTGTCCAAGACCAGCGCCAAGCGCTCCACCCCGGTGCGCATCCAGGTCATCTGCGGCACGCTGGTGGCGCTGGCCGCCGGATTCACCCGCGTGGACGTGCTCGAGGAAATGATCAACATCGGCACGCTCTCCGCGTTCGTCATGGTGAGCCTGGGCATCATCGTGCTGCGCCGCAAGCGCCCGGACCTGAAGCCCGCCTTCCGGGTTCCCTTCGGCCCGGTCATCCCGGTCGTTTCCGCCCTGCTGTGCACATACCTGATGCTGAACCTCGCCGTGGAAACCTGGATCTACTTCGTGCTGTGGCTGATCGTCGGCG
Organism: Paeniglutamicibacter sp. GQ140; assembly: GCF_059759235.1. NCBI lineage: Bacteria > Bacillati > Actinomycetota > Actinomycetes > Micrococcales > Micrococcaceae > Paeniglutamicibacter > Paeniglutamicibacter sp. GQ140. Next base: position 233,695 of record NZ_JCAXDW010000002.1, on the reverse strand, counting down.
TCGTCATCTACTTCGCCTACGGCCGCATGCACTCGCGCCTCAACGAGAAGTTCGCCGCCCAGGTCGCCATCATCGACGGCACCGGGAACGAATTGGTCGACAGCAAGTAGTCCACGGGCCGGCTTCCCGCAGGGAGCAGCCGAGGTGACCCACCGCCCATCCCCTGTCTACGGGGAAAGGGCGGTGGGTTTTCTTGTGGGCAGGGCAGGTGCCGGCGGCCCGGATCCTCAGGCGCCGCGCCCCGGCGCCACCATGTACACGTCCACCGGGTCCGCGGATTCGACGGTGAAGCCGTGGCGCAGGTAGAGCCGCTGCGCCGGGCTGCCGGCGAGCACGTTCAGGCGAAAGGCCCGTGAATCCGCCTGCCGGCCCATGACGTGCCCCAGGACCGCTCCGCCCAGACCCCGGCCCTGCCGGGACGGGTCAATGTAGAAGTGCTCGATCCATTGGCTCCCGGGGCCCGGGCGAAGCGCGATGCTGCCCGCCTCGATGCCGTCGGCCAGGATGACCCAGGTGTGTTCCGGAGCGAAGCCGTCAAGGAATCTCCGGCGCACGCGCAAGGGGTCGAAGCGGCCGAGGCGCTCGAGGTCTTCGCGCAGCACGGTGGCCCGCAGCTCGGCAATCCACGGGGCGTCGGATGCCGTGGCGGCCCGGAGGGTAAATGGCGTCAGCACGCCCACAGTCAATTACATGGTGCCGGTGGCGTGCAAATCCCGCCCGCGGGGGAGGGCCCCGGCGTGCAAAAAGGCGCCGTTCCCTTCCCCTTACGGGGAGTGGAACGACGCCTTTTGACGGTTGCCGCGTGCGGGAACCGGTTGTGTCCTAGAAGGCAGGAAGAACGCTGCCGTCCTTCCACGTGGTCTTGACGTATTCGCGGACCTCGTCCGAACGCAGCAGCTCGTCGAGCTTCGCGATGGCGGCGGTCTGCTCGCCGGCACGCCAGGTCAGGAAGTTGGCGTTCGGGTTGTTCTCGGCCTCTTCCTGGAAGAGGATCTCCTTCGGGTCCAGCTTGGCCTGCACGATGTAGTTGCCGTTCACCACGGCGATGCCCACGGTCGGGTCTTCCTGGTAGAACTTCGGAACCTGCTCCGAGTTGACTTCCTGGAACTTCAGCTTCTTCGGGTTCTTGGCGGCGTCGTCCTGCACGGAGAGTGCCGAATCGCCGTCGACGAGCCCGCTGAGCAGGCCGGCGGACTCCAGCACGCGCAGGCCGCGCAGCTGGTTGACCGGGTCGTTGTTCAGCACCACGAGGCTGCCCTCGGTGACGTCGGCGACTTCCTTGAACTTCGTGGAGAACGCGGTCAGCGGCTCGATGTGCACGCCGGGGCCGTGCTCGAACTTGTAGCCCTTGGTGGCCATCTGGTCCGCCAGGTAGGCCTCGGTCTGGAAGAAGTTGGCGTCCAGCGTGCCGTCGGCCAGGGCGATGTTCGGCGTCTGGTAGTCATCGATTTCGGTGATGTCCAGGTCGATGCCGTTCTTCGCGGCCAGGTTCTCGTCGATGTACTCGAGGATCTGGGCGTGCGGGATCGGGCTGGCGCCGACCTTGACGACCGTCGGGGCGGCCGGGTCGAGGGTTGCCGTCGCGCTGGGGGCGACGGCAGTACCGCCACCGCAAGCAGTCAGTGCGAACAGGGTTGCGGCGCCGGTGAGGGCAAGTGCGAGCTTCTTACGCATGGGCTGCGTTTCCTTTTCATCTGGACCCGATTGCGGTTGGCATCGGGTGGCTGTCGCAGCTAGCGGCTACTGGCTGCGCGCCGGCGGAGGGTGAACCGCCGGAAAATCACGAAGAAACACCGGGGTGTTTCGAGGGGATACTGCGATGGAAAAGCCTGGGTGAAACGTTCCGCGGGCGATGTGGGCCCCGCGGGGTGGGTGGTGTGGCGGGCCGGTGCCCGCCACACCGGCGGTCGTGCTACACGGGGAGGTGACGCGTCGGCTGCCTAGAAGGCAGGAATGACATCGCCTTCGGGCCAGGTGGTCTTGATGAAGGAGCTGACCTCATCCGAGTGCAGCAGCTCGTCGAGCTTGGCCACCGCGGCGGTCTTTTCGCTTTCACGCCAGGCCAGGATGTTGGCGTTCGGGTTGTTTTCCGTCGGCTCCACGGCGAGGACCTCGTCCTTGTTGAGCTTCGCCTGGACGATGAAGTTGCCGTTGACCACGGCCAGGCCCACGGAGGGATCCTCCTGGTAGAACTTCGGAACCTGCTCGGCGTTGACTTCCTGGAACTTCAGGTGCTTCGGGTTCTTGGCCTCGTCGGACTCCACGGTCAGTGCCGAATCGCCGTCGACGATGCCGCTGAGCAGGCCGGCCCCCTCAAGCACGCGCAGGCCGCGGACCTGGTTGGAGGGGTCGTTCATCAGCACCACGACCGCACCGTCCTCGACGGAGGCGGCGTCATCGTACTTCTTGGAAAACGCGGTCAGCGGTTCGAGCAGGATGCCGGTGCCGTGCTCCAGCTTGTAGCCCTTCGAGGCGACCTGCTCGTCGAAGAACGGAACGTGCTGGAAGAAGTTGGCGTCGATCGACCCGTCGCTCAGCGCGAGGTTCGGGGTCTGGTAGTCGTCGATTTCGGTGACATCCAGGTCGATGCCTGCCTTCGCGGCCAGGTTCTCGTCGATGTACTCGAGGATCTGCGAGTGTGGAACCGGGCTGGCGCCGACCTTGACGACGGTCGGGTTGGCCGGATCCAGCGTGGCGGAAACATCCGCGCTGGGGTCGGTGGCGGTGCCGCCGCCGCAGGCCGTCAGGGCGAACAGGGTTGCCGCGCCGGTGAGGGCGAGAGCGATTTTCTTACGCATTGGATGCGTTTCCTTTTCATGAAGTACCCGTGTGCGTGACACCGGGTGGCCAACGCAGCTAGCGGCTACTGGCTGCGCGCCGGCGGGCAAACCGCCGAAAACTTGTCTGGCGGAGGGCCATCGGCCCTCCACGGGGCTTAGCGGTGGTCGACCAAACGTGCGATCCAGTCGCCGATGATCTGCACGAGCTGCACCAGCAGCACCATGATGACGATGGTGACCACCATGATGGCCGGTTCGTAACGCTGGAAACCGTAGTTGTAGGCAAGGCGCCCCAGACCGCCGCCGCCAACCAGGCCGGCCATGGCCGAGTACCCGATGAGGGTAACGATGGTGGTGGTCATGGCGGCGATGATGCCCGGGAGGGCCTCGGGGACCAGCACCTTGCGGACCACCTGCATCCGGGTTGAGCCCATAACCAGCGCCGCGTCGATCTTGCCGGCCGAAACGTCGCGCAGGGCGGTTTCCACCAGGCGGGCGAAAAAGGGAATGGTGCCGATGGTCAGCGAAACGGATGCGGCGATGGGTCCCAGCGAGGTGCCCACCAGCAGTGTCGCGAGCGGAATCAGGGACACCATGAGGATCGCGAAGGGAATTGATCGGGTGATGTTCACGATGATGCCCGAGAGCAGGACATTCAGTCCGCGGTTCGGCGTCAGGCCGCCGCGGGCGGTGTTCAGCAGCAGAATGCCGAGCGGCAGGCCGACCACCACGGTGAATAGCGCCGAGATGCCGGTCATCTGCATGGTCTCGAGGAACGCGGGCCACATGGCCTTGGTGATGCCGGGATTGGTCATCAGGTCATTGAAGAAGTCCATGGCTTACTTGGTCTCCTTGACGGTCACTGCGACGCCGTTGCCGAGCAGGTGTTTGGTGATGGCATCGATGTCGGCTCCCTCGGGAAGCTGGATGCGGATGTGCGCGAACTGGTGTTCGCCGAGGTGCTCCACGGAGCCCGCCAACACGTTGACGTCGGTGTTGAACGTGCGGGCAATCGAGGAGATCACCGGCTCGGTGGCCTGGGTGCCCGAGTAGAGCAGGTCCAGAACGGTCCCGGCCGGAAGATCGTCGGGCAATTCGCCGGGCATCGGGAGCAATGCCTGGGAAAGGCGGCCCGCCGGGTCGGCAACGACCTTGGCGATATCCCCGTGCTCGACGATGCGCCCGGCTTCCAGAAGGGAGACCGAGTCGCAGGCCTGTTTTACGACGTTCATTTCGTGCGTGATGATCAGCACCGTGAGATTCAGGCGGTCGCGCACAGACTTGATGAGTTCAAGGATCTCGTCGGTGGTCTTGGGATCCAGGGCGCTGGTCGGCTCGTCGCAAAGCAGCACATCGGGATCCGAGCTCAGGGCGCGGGCGATGCCCACGCGCTGGCGCTGGCCGCCGGAGAGCTGGGAGGGGTACGCATCGGCGAAGGGGGTCAGGCCGACGAGCTCAAGCAAGGCGGAGACTTTTTCGGCGACCTTGGCCTTGGGTGTGCCGATCAATTCCAGCGGGAACGCCACGTTCTGCGCGGTGGTGCGCGAATCCATGAGGTTGGCGTGCTGGAAGACCATGCCGATGCGACGTCGCGCCGTGCGCAAATCGGCATCCGACACGTTCGCCAGTTCCTTGTTGTTCACTGCAACTGATCCGGAGGTGGGCCTGTCCAGCAAGGTCAGGCAACGAACGAGCGTTGACTTCCCGGCTCCGGAATGGCCGATGATGCCGTGGATTTGGCCGGCGTCGACGTGCAAGGAAACGCCATCCAGGGCGACGACTGTGCGGTCGCCCTGCTGGTAGACCTTGCGCAGGTCGGTGACTGTGATCAAAAGGGGTGTCCTTAGCAATCAAAAAGGAAAAGGGGTACTGGACATTCAATCACTATCGAATGAATGCAGCGCAATCGTGGCCATACCCTGCCATTTTTTGCAACCGATGTCCACCGCGGCGGGATTGCCTGTTGGATCCACAAGTAATTATGGGCTTTCTCGAAGAATTGGCCGATTTCCCCTCGCTGAAATCGGCAGTCGGGTTACCCGCCCGTAAGGTGAGCCGCGTCACCTTGCGCCACCCGGTGCCAAATATTGCCCCATGTTGCGCCGATGGTGGGGTCCACGGAGCCGATTCCGGCCGAGATCCAAAAGCCGGAGGGGACCCCGATACGGGATCCCCTCCGGGATGAAGCATCCTGCGATTGGCTAGGACTTGACCGGCCACTGGCCGTCGACGACGGCCGCGGGGTCCTTGCGGCGGAAGAATTCCTGCAGGCTGGCGGCCTGCTCGGCGGCCCACTTGACCTGCGAATCATGAAGATTCGCGGCATCAACCTGCAGGATGGGGTACTTGGCCGCCTGCGCGTCGGCAATCCCAATGGTCGCGGCGGCATCGGCCGCCGAGGTGTGGGCATTCACCAGTTGAACGCCATAGAACTCACTCATCACCGACAGGTTGCGCTTGCCGCGGCGGTACTTGTCGACCTGCTTGTCAAGGACGTACGGGTCGATGACAGGGGACGCAACGATCGGGTCCAGCAGGTGGCGCCTGGCCTCGCGATCCAGCACCGTGAAGTCGTAGGCGGCGTTGAAGGCCATGACCGGCATTGTCTGGAAGAGGTCGGCTAGAAACGCCGAGATTTCGGCGACCGCGGTTGCCGCATCCATGCCCTCGGCCTGTGCCTTCGCAGTGGTGACGCCGTGGATTTCCGCGGCCTCCTCGGGAATCGCCACTCCGGGATTCACCAGCCATTCCCGGGTCTGCAGGATTTCCGAGCGACCGTTGACCACGACGACGGAAGCGGTGACGATGCGGGCATCGAGCGGATCACGACCAGTGGTTTCCAGGTCGAATGCGGCGCGGGGGAGATTGTGCCAAGAATTCATGTCACCAACGCTACCGGGAATCGCAGACACTTTGGCCCACCGCAGCGCGCTTGTGGATGAACACCGTGCCCGAGACCCGATAATGGGTGGAGACCTGCGGGAGAACTAGAGGAGGAACCGTTGATGCAACCAAGCCAGGAACCGCAGCCGGGTTCCTTGGGCCCCGGCGACGGTGGACCGGCCGGCGCCGGACTGGACTACGACGAAGCCGTCTTTGCAGTGGTCGCGATGATTCCCGCCGGAAAGGTCCTGGCCTACGGCGACATTGCCGAGCTGCTGGGTTCCGGCGGCCCGCGCCAGGTCGGCAAGGCCATGGGCCGCGGAGGTGCCGATGTCACCTGGTGGCGGGTCATCCGCTCCAACGGGACCCTTCCGGAGGCACTCCGGCCTGTCGCCGCGGGGCATTGGGAACGCGAATCCACGCCCCATACCGCGTCTGGGGTCCGAATGAGGCAGGCCCGCTGGCAACCCTCCGAGGAGGACCACGCGCGCATCGACCGCGTGGCAGAACTGCTGCCGATTCCAAAACGTCACCCGCGAATGATCTGATGGAGTACATGGACACCCTTGCATCGACCATGGTCCCCGCGGCCGCCGCGGACCACGGATTGGTCGCAGATGCCGCCCAGCAGGAATTGCTGCAGCTGGGGCCCGGCCATGGTCCGGTGCTGGTGCTGGGCGGGCCGGGAACCGGGAAAACCACGACGCTGCTGCGCGTGCTCACCTCTCGCCTGGACACCGGGCTGGATCCGCAGCACGTGCTGGTGCTTTCGCCCACGCGCTCAGCCGCGGCCACGCTGCGCGACGACCTGTCGGCGGGCACCGAGAAGACGTTCTCCGAGCCGGCCGTGCGCACCTGGTCGGCCTATGCCTTCGACCTGATCCGCCGGGCACGGCTTGACGGGCTGCTGCCGGCCTTGCAGCGGCCTCCCCGGCTACTGTCGGGGCCCGAACAGGACACGTTGATCGGGCACCTGCTCGAGGGCCATGCCCTGGGCATCACGCCCGCCCCGGAATGGCCCGAGTCCCTCGGCGAGGCCATCGGCACCCGGGGATTTCGCAAGGAACTGCGCGAACTCTTCGACAGGATTTCCGAGCACGGGCTGGAGGCCGGTGCCCTGCAGGACCTCGGCGAGTCGCTGGGCCGACCCGAATGGGTTGCCGCCGCGCAGTTCTACCAGGAGTACCGCGACCTCCTGGACCTGGGCAGCGCCGAGGCCTTCGACCCCGCCGGCCTGCTGGCCGCCGCCGCCGGCATCCTGGAACACAACCCCGGGTTCCTGGCCGCCGAGCACGAGCGCCTGCACCTTGTGATGGTCGATGACCTGCAGGAAGCCAACCCGGCACAGCATCGCCTGCTCTCGCTGCTGGCCCGCGGACGCGACCTGGTGGCATTCGCCGTGCCCGACAACGTGGTGCAGGGATTCCGCGGCGCACGCCCGGACATGCTGGGCGAATTCGACGCACGCCTGGGAACCGAGCGAAACCCCTCACGCATCCTGGAACTGAAGACTTCCTACCGCCTGAACGAGGAGCTTGCGACGGCCTGGGGCAGGGTCGCCAGGCGCATTCCCGTGGCAGCCGGCGGCGCCGGCAGGATCCTGGACTTCGCTGCGACCGAGGCGGCCGAGACACACCCGGCCGCTGCCGAAGCCGGCGAAGCCGATGACCCGGACGTTCCCGCCCCCGGCAGCCTCGAGGTGCTGCTGGTCGACTCGCCCATCCACGAACAGCGCCTCGTCGCCCAGCGCCTGCTGGAGGAACACCTGATCCACCACCGGCCGCTGGATTCCATGGCCGTCATCCTGCGCAACGGATCCCAGGTCCGCTCCATGGCCAAGTACCTGGCCGGGTCGGGCATCGCGGTGAACACCCCGCCGGCGGAGACCCCCCTGCGCGAGGAACCCGCGGTGCGTCCGCTGCTGGATCTCATGGGGCTGGCCCTGGCGCCCGAGGCGCCGCAGGATCCGCTGCTGCTGCAGGAACTGCTGATGTCCCGCTACGCCAACGCCTCCGCGCTGGACGTGCGCCGGCTGCGCCAGGGACTGCGCCGCCACGAGGTCGCACGGGGCGGCAACCGCTCGAGTGCCGAACTGCTCACCGGGATGTTGGATGAGCTGGAACTGCTCGAGTCCATGGGCCGCGAGGCCGCCGGCGCCCGGCGCCTGGCCCGGATGTACCAGGCGCTGCGCACCGAGCTTGCGGGCAGCAACGTCAACGCCGAAACCGCGCTCTGGGCCCTGTGGGCGGCCAGCGGCATGGCCCAAAAGTGGACCGAGGCCGCGCTGGCCGGGGGCATCCTGGGTGCCCGCGCCGACCACGACCTCGACGCGATGCTGGCCATTTTCCAGTCCGCCGAACGCTTTGTCGACCAGCTGCCGGGTTCCTCCGTGGCCCAGTTCGTGGAGCACGTGCTGGGCCAGGAACTGCCCATGGACACCCTTGCCAGCCGCGGCGGGTCCGCCGCCTCCGTCCAGGTGCTCACCACCGCGGCGGCCGCCGGGCGCGAATGGGACCTGGTGCTGGTGCCCGGGATGCAGGAAGGCATCTGGCCCAACACCAAGCTGCGTGGCGAGCTGCTGGGCGGCGGGGCGCTGAGCGACGTGATCGAACACGGCCCGCAGATCCTCCCCGTGCGCAACATCGCCTCGCTCATCCGCGAGACCCGGGCCGACGAGCTGCGCACCTTCGCCAACGCGATCTCGCGCGCCAGGTCCAAGGTCGTCGCCATCGCCGTGGCCTCCGAGGACACCGCGCCCTCGTCGTTCCTGGACGTCGTGGACCCCGACGGGGCAATCCAGGGCCGCCGGGCGGTCTTTGTCCCGCGGCCCCGGACCCTGGGTGCCCTGGTGGCCGAGCTGCGCCAGGCCGCCGAGGCCACCGCACTGGACGAGGACCGCGGGCAGCTTCACCACGACGCGACCTCGGTGCTCGGCGCCCTGGTCGCTTCCCCGCACCCGGTCCGCGGGGCGCATCCGGCAAGCTGGTGGGGACTGGCCGAATCGACCTCCAGCGGGCCCGTGGTCCCGCCGGGGGACCCGGTGAAGGTTTCCCCCTCCAAGGTCGAGGCAGTGATGAACTCCCCGCTGAACTGGTTCGTCCAGGCCGCCGGGGGCGAGGCGGCGACCGACTTCGCCCGCTCGCTTGGCACCCTGGTGCACTCCATCGCCGAGGAACACCCCGAGGCCAGCGGCGGCGAATACCTGCAGGTGCTCGAGGGGCGCTGGGGCGAGCTGGAGATGCCGGAGAACTGGGAAGGCGCCCGGGACCGGGAACGGGCCGAGTCGATGCTCAAGAAGCTCGCCCAGTACAACGTCATGATGCGCACCGAAAACCGGCGCCTCATCGGCCGGGAGATCCCGTTCGAGGTCACGATTCCCGCGCCGTCCACCGCCGGCGATCCGGCGCCCGACCCCGCGGCGCTGCCCGACCCGCAGGCCCCGCGCGCCGCCTTGCTGCGCGGGGTCGTTGACCGCGTGGAGGCCGATGCGGCCGGCAACCCGTGGGTCGTCGACCTGAAGACCGGAAAGTCCCAGCCCAGCGGCAAGGACGTGGAAAGGCACCCGCAGCTCGGCGCCTACCAGGCCGCCGTGATCAACGGCGCGCTGGCCGGAAAGACCGCCGAGGAGCTCACCCGCGTGCCCGCCGGGGCGTCCCTGGTGCAGCTGGGCACGAGCACCAAGTCCCCGCGCGAACAGGCACAGCCCGCCATCACCGAGGAGGACTGGGCCACCCCCATGGTGCTGGCCGCAGCGCAATTGATGGGCGATGCGGACTTCCTCTCCCGCCACGACCCGGCCCGCGGGGGGCGCAGCGGCAGCAACTGCAGGCTGCCGGGCATCTGTCCATTGTGTTCCGAAGGAAGGCAGGTCACCGAGCCGTGAGCCGCACCGAAACAGCAATCCCGCCGGCCGCACCGCCGTCCGGCACCGACTCGCCCGCCGCAGCCGGGCGGGTCTATTCGCCCGAGGAGCTCGCGGAGATCCTGGGCCAGCACCAGCCCACGCCCGAACAGTCGGCCATCATCTCCTCCCCGCTGGAGCCGCTGCTGGTGATTGCCGGGGCCGGGTCGGGCAAGACCGCCACCATGGCCGACCGGGTCATCTGGCTGGTCGCCAACGGGAAGGTCCGCCCCGAGGAGATCCTGGGCGTGACGTTCACGCGCAAGGCCGCCGGCGAGCTGGCCCAGCGCATCCGCGGGCAGCTGGAAAAGCTGGCGCGGTCCGGGTTGCTGGAGCTCGAGGACGAGGGCCTGCTGGATCCCTCGGTGTCCACCTACCACTCGTACGCGAACACGCTGGTGAAGGAACACGGGCTGCGCATCGGGGTCGAGCCGGACACCGCGCTGCTGGGCACCGCCCAGGCCTGGCAGGTCGCAGCGGCAGTGGTCGAGGGCTACGGCGGGGACTACGAGCACCTGGCCTCCTCCAAGAACACGCTGATCGACGCCGTGGTGACCTTCGCGGGGGAGTGCGCCGAGCACCTGGTCGACCCGGTGGACGCCAAGGAATGGATCGACGGGCTGGTGGGCCGGCTCGAGGCGCTGCCATACCGGATCGACAAGCCCGCGGCACCCTCGCTGGATGCCCGCAAGCTGCTGGACAAGCTGCGCACCCGCTCCACCATCGCCGAACTGGCCGTGGGGTACGCGCGGGCCAAGGCCGCCCGCGGCGCCCTCGACTACGGGGACCTGGTGGCGCTTGCCGCGCGCATCGCCCGGGAAATCCCGGAGGCCGCGCATTCCGAACGCGCGCGTTTCAAGGTGGTGTTGCTCGACGAGTTCCAGGACACCTCGCACGCGCAGATGGTGCTCTTCTCCTGCATCTTCGGCGACGGGCACGCGCTGACCGCGGTGGGGGACCCCAACCAGTCCATCTACGGGTTCCGCGGGGCGTCGGCAGGTCAGCTCTTCCGCTTCCCCGTCGAGTTTCCCGCCCGCACGCACGGTGCCGAGGCGGACGGGGACGGCCAAGCCGGGGGCGGAGGACTGCGCCCGGCCTCGGTGGCGTACCTGAGCACCGCGTGGCGCAACTCGGTCAACGTGCTGGCCGCTGCCAATGCCGTCTCCGCGAAGCTGAACTCGGTCGCCCCGGCGGGCATTTCGGTGCCGTCGCTCAAGCCCAGCGCCTTCGCCGGAACCGGAACGGTGGAGCTGGCCCGCTACGCCACCGGGTCCCAGGAAGCGGCGGCACTGGCCCGGCGCTTCATCGCCGAACGCAGTTCCTTCGCCGCCGAGCACGGGCGCAACCCGTCCATGGCGGTGCTCTGCCGCACCCGTTCCCAGCTGACCCCCATTTCCCGCGGGCTGGAGGACGCCGGCATCCCGTACGAGATCCTGGGCCTCGGCGGACTGCTGAGCATGCCCGAGGTCACGGACATCGTCGCGACACTGAACGTGCTGGTGGATCCCAACCGCTCCGACCACCTGGTGCGGTTGCTCGCCGGCGCGCGCTGGCGCATCGGGCCGGCGGACCTGATGGCCTTCGCCGACTGGTCGCGCTTCCTGGCCCGCCGCCGCGAATTCGCGCTCAAGGACGGCGGGTCGGAGAACCTCGACGCGCCCGAGAGCGCCGAGGAAGTCACCCGCGGGGAGGCCCGGGCGGAACTGAACGACGCCGCCAGCCTGATCGAGGCCCTTGACCACCTGCCGCACCCCGACTGGGTCTCCGGGGACGGACGCGCCCTGAGTCCGGAGGCGCTGGCCCGGCTGCGGAAGCTGCGCGACGAGCTGCGCTACCTGCGTGGCTTCATCGACGATGACCTCGAGGCCCTGCTGCGCGAGACCGAGCGCGCCATGGGCCTGGACATCGAGGTGGCGGCGAAGCCCGGCGTCGGCATCCACGAGGCCCGGCGCCACCTGGACGCCTTTGCCGACATCGCCCAGGACTATGCCAGCGCCTCGGCCCGCGTGGACCTGGCTGGCTTCCTGACCTGGTTGGAGGCCGCCGCCGAAAAGGAGGGCGGGCTGGCGATCGTGCCCGGTGAATCGAACCCGGACGCGGTGCAGTTGCTGACCATCCATGCCTCCAAGGGCCTGGAATGGGACGTGGTGGCGGTGACCGGGATGAACGAGGGGATCTTCCCCAGCGCCAGCGATTCGCGCTGGACCAGCGGGGATGCGGCCCTGCCGTGGCCGCTGCGCGGGGACAGGCACGATCTGCCGCAGTGGGACACCGAGCAGGAATGCCTCTTCGACGTGGTCAAGTCCGAGGGGATGTTCAAGTCCGAGGTGCTGGCGCATGCCGAACTCGAGGAGCGGCGCCTGGCCTATGTCGCGCTGACCCGCGCCAAGTCGCTGCTGATCTGTTCGGCCACCGCCTGGACCGGCACGCGCACCAAGCTCACCGAACCCTCCAGCTTCCTGCTGGACATGCTGCCGCTGGCCGGGGAGCCTAACCCCTCGGCAACCACCACGACGTGGGTCGAGGACGAGGACGCGCCGGAGGCCAATCCGTTCCGCGAGGCGCCGCTGGAGGCCCGCTGGCCCTACGACCCGCTGGAGGGGCCCGTCGTCACCGGCGGCGGGGTGCAACGCCCCCGGCCGCCGGGCCGCCGCGCCAAGCTGGAAGCCTCCGCGGCCGCCGTGCTCCGCGCCGCCGGGCACGCGGCGGAGGGCTCCGCGCCACCTGCCGGGCCGTTGGACGGAACCGCCGGCGGGGACCTGCTGCGCGAGGACGAGGGCCCGTGGCACACCCCGACGGGCAGGGGCTGGTTCAAGGAGGCGGAACTTCTGCTGGCCCGCAAGGCGCAGGAGGCCGCCGAGGAACGGACCACTGCGATCCCGAAGCATGTGCGCGCCTCGGTGTTCGTGGACCTGGCCACCGACGCCGCGGCCGTGATGGCCGAGCTGCGGCGCCCGGTCCCGCGGCGCCCGGGGACCGCCGCCCGCCGCGGAACGGCGTTCCATGCCTGGCTGGAGGAATACTTCGACTCCACCGGAATGCTGGAGCTGGGGGACTATATGGAGGCCGCCGATGCCTACATCGACGACGCTCTTGACCTGGAGGACATGAAGAACGCGTTCCTGGATTCCGAATGGGCCAACCGCCAGCCGGCATTCGTGGAGGCGGCGATCGAGACCCGCATCGGCCCGGTCTCTGTCCGCGGCCGCATCGATGCCATCTTCCGGGAACCCGACGGGGCCTGGCTGCTGGTGGACTGGAAGACCGGGAGAGTGCCGCGCGGGGAGGAATTGCGCATCAAGGCCCTGCAGCTGGCCGTGTACCGGCTGGGCTGGGCACGTCTGCGCGGCATCGACGTATCCGAGGTGCGTGCGGCGTTCTACTACGTCGGGTCCGGCACCACCATCCGGCCGCACGACCTGGCCGACGAGGCGGAGCTCGAAGGCCTCATCGGCAATTCGATGGGTGCCCTGAACGGCTGAGTTCCGGCCCGGAGCCGGACACGCAATGGGCGGGGACGAGCGGAGAATTTCCGATCGTCCCCGCCCATTGGCGTGCCGGTCTAGAGACCCGGAACGCTGACCACGTCGGACTTGGCCGGAGCCTCGTACGGCTTGACGGCGTTCCATTCAGTGAAGGTCATGGTTCCGGTTCCGGTTGATTCAATCTTCAACAGGTGGGGTTCGCCCTCGGCGGCAATCCAAAAAACTTCCTCGCCACCGGTGTACTTGAAGGCCTTGGTGCCGTTGAGGTCGGCGAGGTCCTTCTTGGTGATCTTCGCGGCTTCCTTCGTTCCGAGTTCTCCAGTGCCCATCGATTCAAGCAGGGAACCGATCTTTAAATTGCCGAACAGGCTGGCGTTCTTCGTGGAAATCCACTTGCCCGGTGCGACTGAGTCGAGCATCTTCGCGGCCTCGGCCCCTGCCTGTTCGGTCAAGAATTCCTTGTTGGGCTTCATGTACGCGACATTGTCGACTGTCAGCATTTCAATGGTGGAGTCGCCCCGGCTCATCATTGACTTGGAATTGGTGCCGTCGACGGTGCCTGAAAGCTCGAATTTGCCTTTTTGAGAATCAACGGTGAGGTCACCGACGATCGTTGCAGAGGTGGCCTTCTCAATAGCAGCGGAAGTCTTGGGGAAGATCTCCTTGGCCTCCGGCACCACGATTTCCGCCTGCACCGGGGCGGCTTCGGCTCCGGCAGACGACGCACCGGAAGGCTGTTCCGCGGCGGCCGAACATCCGGTCAGGGCGAGCAGGACCCCGGCCGTCGCCGACAGCAGCATGGCGCCGTTCTTAAAAGTTTTCATCAGGTTGTCCCCGCTTTGCATTGGAATGTGGAAATCGCTCGTCGACGTCAAGGAACGTTGAAGCGCAGTCCACACTCTACCAAATGGATTTAATGTGAAGCGGAAGCCGATCCGTGTCGCAGGAGTTCGCCAAAACGAGCTCCGGCATGCTACTTGGTGTCGGCAGACTGGATGGGGATCGCGGTGGTGTCTGTTCCGGCGGCGTCCTTGGCGGGCGTCTCGGGACTCTTCCCACCGGTCGTGGCGGTGTCCTTCTTGTCCGCATCGGACACCGAAGGGGCCGGGGTTTCCTCCGGGGCGTCGGAGTCCTTCCCCGCCCTCGAATCGTTCTCGGCCTGAGGTTCCTTTTCGGCGGCCTCGGCCTTGCCGACCTCGGCAACCGCCTCGGCCGGCGAGGCGACGGGCGTGGCCTGCCGGTCCGTCGACACCGGCGTGGTGCCGGTTGCCGATGGTGCGGTGGCCATGGGTGCATCGACGGGTTTCGCCGGGGAGGACGCGGGAACGGGTGGGGCCGCGGGAGGGATCGGCGCAACGCTGACGGGGGAGGGCACGATCTTGAGTGCCGAGGTTTCAGGTTCGGCCGGTCCCGAAGCATCCCGCGCCTCGGTCTCATCGTTTTCATCGGGGGAAATGCCCGAAACGGTGACGCGTTCGGCGGCCGGCACCGGAACCGGCTGTTTGCCGGCGTCCTCGGGGCGTGCCGCACGCGGGGGCTCGACGACGGAAATCGGCTGTCCGCCGTACTCGGCAATGTCCGAGTCAAGTTCCTCGAGCATCACCTTGGCCTCGGCAATGCGTTCGGCATCGCCGCCGGCGATGGCCTTCACCAGCCACTGGGCCAGGGCGAACTCGGCGGCCAGCGCGGCACGGCGCATGATGTGCGGATCGGCGCGGTCGCCGCGCACGGCAACGTAGCTTTCGAAGGCGGCCTCGGCGAAGGACTGCTCATGGACGGCCGCGAGCCAGGCAAAGTCATCGGCAGGGTCCCCGACCTGCAGGTCGGTCCATCCGGTGACGGCGACGACCTTGGCATCCTGGACCAAAAGCTGGTCCTCGTGCAGGTCCCCGTGGATGACGGTGGCGTTGAAGCGCCAGAGCGCAACGTCCTCAAGCGCGTGTTCCCACCGGCGCAGCAGCCGCGAGGGAATCATTCCGGTGGTCGCCGCGGCGTCCAACTCGTTCAACCGGCGCTGGCGCACCTGCTCGGCGGAGTAAGAGGGCAGGTCCGCACGGTCGATCGCGGAGGAGGGCATTGAGTGGATCGCGGCCATGACGGAACCCAGGTCGCGGGCGCAGCGCGAGCCCTGCGCCACCAGGTCCTCCAGCGAGTACTGCTTGCCGGGGACGTGGTTGTAGACGAAGGTCCGCAGCGGACCTTGCCGCACCGTTCCGGCGACGGAAGGCAGCTGGAAGGGCAGCGAGGCGCGGATGCCGGCGGAGAAGGCGCGCAGGGCGGCAAGCTCCGTTTCGAGGCGCACACTGGCTTCCTCATGGCGCGGGGAGCGCACGCGCCAACGGTTCTTGGCGGCGTCGACAATGAGCACCGAGTCGAAATCATTGCCGTCGTCCGGCAACGAGGCCACGCCCGTGGGCGCCAAGCCGGGGACCGCAGCGGTGGCGATGGCAGCGAGTTCCATGGGAGAGCGTTTCACATCCTCCACCGTAGACCGCATGCCGTGCCCGAGTCCTGCCGTGCGGCGGCGAGTCGCATGATTTGCGACCAATCACGGCCCGCTTCCGCCTCCCGGGGGAGTCAGGCGACGATGCGGCGCGGCACACTCCGGTGCGCCGATGGCCACAACCGGGGTCCTGAAGTAGGCGTTGGGCCGCAACGGTCAGTACGGTTGATGCTATGAGCGATACCGTGCAGAACCCAGTGACCAGCTTCCCGGCGCTAGGAGCCCTGCCCCTGGCCCGCGCCACCACCGATCGCGGCTGCGAACGGCGCACCGACGACGGCTGGCTCGAAGCACTGCGTGCGGATCCGGCGACGCGCCACCTGGTGCTGGTGGGCGGGCGTGCCCGGGTGCTTGACGGCGAATTGGTGCTCATCGAGCAGGAGCTGGTTCCGGCCGGCGGCACGGAGATCTACCTGGGTTTTGACGGCACCTCCGAGATCGTGCTGCATTCCTTCCACGAGGCCCCGCCCGCGGCGGACGGCCAGGAGGTTCCCGGCTCCACGGATCCCGAGCAATGGCTGGGACTGCGCGATGTCGCCGCCGGGCTTGGCGCCCGCGACGCCGGACTCTTCGTCGAGGCCGTCGCTATCGCCAACTGGAACCACGCCGTGAACTTCTGCCCGCGCTGTGGAGGGGAGCTGACCCTGCGCGCCTCGGGCTGGGTCAAGCACTGCGCCGCGGAGGACCTGGAACACTTCCCGCGCACCGACCCCGCGGTCATCGTCGCCATCACCGACGAGGACGACCGCCTGCTGCTGGGCGCCAACAAGGCCTGGGGCGGCACGCGCTTCTCGACCCTTGCAGGCTTCGTCGAGCCGGGCGAATCCCTGGAGTCCGCCGTCATCCGCGAGGTTGCCGAGGAATCGGGGGTCGTCGTCAGGGACCCGCGCTACATGGGCTCCCAGCCCTGGCCGTTCCCGCGCTCGCTGATGCTTGGCTTTACCGCCACGGCCGTGGGCACCGAATTGCTGCCCGACGGGGAGGAGATCATCGACCTGCGCTGGTTTACCCGCGACGAGCTGGCCGAGGCCGTCCGCTCCGGATCCATCGGCGTGCCCACCGGGACCTCGATCGCCAGTGCGCTGATCGAGCACTGGTTCGGCGGCGTGCTGCCCGAACCCGAACGACTGGAAAACTAGCCCATGAGCGAAACCACCGACCTGGGAGCCCTGGAGGAACGCATCCTCGGCGGGCTGGACGAGGAACAGCGCCAGGTAGCCACCACGCTGCGCGGCCCGCTGTGCGTGCTGGCCGGCGCCGGCACCGGCAAGACCCGCGCCATCACGCACCGCATCGCCTACGGCGTCCACACCGGGGTGTACAAGCCCAGCTCGCTGCTGGCGGTGACGTTCACCGCCCGCGCGGCGGCCGAGATGCGCTCGCGGCTGCGCGAGCTGGGCGCCGGGGCCGTGCAGACGCGCACCTTCCACGCCGCGGCGCTGCGCCAGCTGCAGTACTTCTGGCCGCAGGCCATCGGCGGGCAGCTGCCGTCCATCGTCGACTACAAGGCGCCGCTGATCACCGAGGCCGCGCGCCGGCTGCGCACCACCGCCGACCGCGCCACGGTGCGCGACCTGGCCAGTGAGATCGAATGGGCCAAGGTCTCGATGCTCACACCCGAGTCCTACGTGGCGGCCGCCGCGGACCGCGGGCAGCCCGGCGGGCTTGACCCCATCACCGTCTCGCGGATCTTCCAGTCCTACGAGGACGTGAAGACCGACCGGCAGCTCATCGACTTCGAGGACGTGCTGCTGCTCACCGTCGCGATCCTGGAGGACGACGAACGGGTCGCCGCCTCGGTGCGCGGGCAGTACCGGCACTTCGTGGTCGACGAGTACCAGGACGTTTCCCCGCTGCAGCAGCGCCTGCTGGACCTGTGGCTTGGCGGGCGCGACGAGCTGTGCGTGGTGGGCGACGCGTCGCAGACCATCTACTCCTTCACCGGCGCCACCCCGCGCCACCTTTTGGACTTCACCGCCACCTACGAGCACGCCCCGGTGGTGAAGCTGGTGCGCGACTACCGCTCCACCCCGCAGGTGGTGCACCTGGCCAACCGGGTGCTTGCCGCCCGCCGCCCCGAGGCCGGGGTCCCTGACCGCGACATCAACTGGCCCACCCCGTTGGAGCTCATCGCCCAGCGCGAGAACGGGCCCGAGCCGACCTTCTTCGAGGCCAAGGACGACGAGGCCGAGGCCGCGGAGATCGCCCAGCGGATCAAGAAGCTCCTGGCCGCCGGCACCCCGGCCGCGGAGATCGCGATCCTGTTCCGCACCAACGGACAGTCCGCCGCCTACGAGCAGGCGCTGGCCGCCGCGGGGATCGGCTACCTGCTGCGCGGCGGGGAACGCTTCTTCGCCCGGCGCGAGGTGCGCGACGCGATGCTGCAATTGCGCTCCGCCGCCCGGCACACCACCACCGAGGCCGACGGGGAAACCGTCCCGCAGCTGACCCGCGACATCCTGGTGTCGCTGGGCTACAGCGCCACCGCACCGGCGGCCTCCGGGGCGGTACGCGAAAAGTGGGAGTCGCTCTCCGCGCTGGTCGCGCTCGCCGACGAGATGGCCGCTTCCCGCACGGGGGCCGAGACCCCGTTCACGCTGCACACCTTCGTGGCGGAACTGGAGGAACGCGCCGCCAGCCAGCACGCGCCCACCCTGCAGGGGGTCACGCTGGCCTCGCTGCACGCGGCCAAGGGCCTGGAATGGGACGCGGTGTTCCTGGTCGGCCTCTCCGAGGGGCTGATGCCGATCTCCTTCGCCGACGACCAGGCCGGGTACGACGAGGAACGCCGGCTGCTGTACGTGGGAATCACCCGCGCCCGCATGCACCTGGGCCTGTCCTGGTCGCTGGCGCGCACCCCCGGGGGACGCGCCAACCGGCGGCCCTCGCGCTTCCTGGACGGGCTGCGTCCCGCGGGCACCTCCCGCGTGGCCTCCGCGCCCAAGGCGGCCCGGCGCCGGACCCCCGCGGGCCCGCCGATGTGCCGGGTCTGCGGCACGCTGCTGACCAGCGCCACCGAACGCAAGCTGGGCCGCTGCGGCAATTGCCCGGCGGGCTACGACGAGGCGGTGTTCGAGTCCCTGCGCGCATGGCGCCTGCAGGTGGCCCAGGCCAACTCGCTGCCTGCCTTCGTGATCTTCACCGACGCCACGCTGATGGCCATCGCCGAGACCAATCCCGACGGGCTCGCCGCGCTGGGGCAGGTCTCCGGGGTGGGCAAGGGCAAGCTCGAGCGCTACGGCGAGGCCGTGTTGGCGGTCCTGGCCGGCCGGGACGGCTAGCCGGCCCGGCACCTCAGGCTGCCAGCGGGTCCAGGCAGCCGCAGCGCGCCCTGGGCCGGGCGGGCACCGAGGTGACCGACCCGGTGGGCAGGTCGCACACGACCATGGATTCGGCCGCGGCCGGGACATTGATGCGGTCAAGGGCCATCAGCACCGCCATCGCGGCCAGGCCCGCCGCGACTGCCGCCAGCGAGGCCTCCGGGCGCAGCGCCGGGGCCTGCCCGGAGGTCTCGTTGGCGGCGAGCATCCGCAGCGTCGGGTCGCACTGTTCCCAGGCGCATGGGGCACACATGGTGAGCCCGTCGATGACCATCGGGCCCAGGTGCATCCCCGAATCGGTGAACAAAACCGGAAGCATCGCCGCATCGGCGGACAGGGAATCCAGCGGCGGCAGCATGCCGCCGGCGATCACCACCGCCATGTCCAGTGCCGGGGCCTCGGGGCTGCGCCCGGCGGCATCGGCCACCACGAGGTGTGGGTGGATCGATTGCAGCGCCCGGGCGGTGACGCGGGCACGCGGGGCACCCACCCCGGTGATTCCGGTGGTCCCGGCACCGAGGTCCCCGGCATCCATCGGGGCGCCGTCGCAGAGCATCAGCGACCCCACCCCCGCGCCGGCCAGGACGTGGGCCAGCAACTGGCCCATTCGCCCGCAGCCGTAGAGTGCCACCTTGGCCTCGGCACGGCGCTGCAGCACCGGCACCGCGTCCATCTGGTAGGCGGCACCCCACTGCAGGGCATCGGGCACCAATCGCGCGCCCAACCCGTTGACGGCGCCCGGCCAGTTCCCCGGGGCCGAGGCCCGCGGGGGAGGCGGCTGCGCGGGGGACTCGAGCAGCACCGGGCCCAGCATCTGCAGGATCTCCCCGCGCCGCGGCTCGGCGGGAGGCTCCGGGGCGGGGCCGACAGGGCGCGGGCCACGCTCGCACAGGGAGAGCACGAAGCGCTTTTCGGCCGCGGTGAGCCCGGTTATCCACCGCGCGCGCTGCCCGGTTCCAATCTGGATGGCGCCCTCCACTAGGCTAAGTACCTGCAAGCCCGGGTTGATCCTCATGATGTTGCTCCTTTGGGGGAACGGCGGCACCGGTGCGATTTCCCATCGCCGGCGCCCTGCATGAACCCATCGTGGCACCGGCCGCGCGGGCCGCGCCGGCTATCCACACCCCGGAGCGGGAAAGTGCGCCGGCACCGGGGAACCAGGCACGGGGCAGGGGCGGAAAGGACACGAACATGCGCACCCAACCATCCACCATCGAATACGTGGACGACGAAGGCACCCGCATCCGCGTGGTGCGCTCGGCCAAGCGCAAGAAGACGATCTCCGGGGCCTGGCGGCAGGACACCATGGTGGTTTCCGTCCCCGCCGGCCTGACCGAGCACGCCGAGCGCATGCTGGTGGCCGACATGGTCAAGAAGGTCATGCGCAAGGTCGCCCGCGGCACCGCCTCCGATCCCGATGCGAGCCTGGCGGCCAGGGCACGGGCCATGGACGCGGAGCTCTTTGGCGGGCGCGCCGATCCGGCCTCGGTGAGCTGGGTGTCCAACCAAAACCGGCGTTGGGGTTCGGCCAGCCTGCACAGCCGCCGGATTCGGCTTTCGGACAGGCTGCGGGCGATGCCGCAGTGGGTGCAGGACTACGTGCTGGCCCATGAACTGGCCCACCTGGTGGAGCCGCGCGACGGCCACGGCCCGCGGTTCAAGGCGGCGCTGTCCCGCTACCCGCGGGTGCACGATGCCAACATCTTCCTCTCCGGGGTCAGCCACGGCTACCACGCCGCGGCCAAGCCGGGGACGCATCCACTGCCAGGGGACCTGCCGTTGGGCGGGGACGACGACTTCGATGATGTAGATGACTTCGACGCGGGGGACCCGGGGGAGCTGGGCCAAGCCGCCGGATAGTGCTTCCGCTGCCGTACCCCGGCCCCGCCGTCACCCGCGGGGTCCGACGCAGGGCACCCAGGCAAGGGCAGTCGGCAAAGGAAAAGGCGGGTCCCGCGCATATTTGCGCGGGACCCGCCTTGCGGCAGACGGTGCCTACTTGTCCGTCGGGCCCTGCGGCTCGGTGCCCTTGCCGCCGTCGGTGGGGTTCTCCGGCTTCCCGGAGTCCTCCCCGGTCCCGGCATCGTCGCCACTGCCGGTCGCGGGCTCGTCGAAGCCGCCGTCCAGCAACTTGCTCAGCGCCGCATCGATGTCGTCCATGCTGGCCTCGGCCAGCTGGCGGCGCGGGGTGAAGCCCTGCGGGTCCTGGAGGTCCTCGTCGGTGGGCAGCAGGTCGGGGTGCGCCCAGATGGCGTCGCGCCCCTCCATGCCGCGTTCCTCCAGCAGGTGCGCCCAGAGGGCGGCGGCCTCGCGCAGGCGCCGCGGACGCAGCTCCAGTCCCACCAGCGAGGCAAAGGCGTTCTCGGCCGGCCCGCCGGCGGCCCGGCGCCGGCGGATGGTCTCGCGCAGCCCGGAGGCGCTGGGCAGGTTCACCGCGGCAGCGGCCACGACCTCGTCGACCCATCCCTCGATGAGGGCCAGCACCAGTTCCAGCTTGGACAGCGCCGACTCCTGGGCCGCGGTGCGCTTGGGCATGAACAGACCTTCGCCCATCAGCGACTGGAAGGACTCGGGGTTCATCGGGTCGATGTCGCGCACGGCTTCCTCGATGCGCGACATGTCGATGTGGATGCCGCGGGCATAGGCCTCGACAGCGGAAATCACCGAGGAGCGCAGCCACGGAACCCGGTTGAAGAGCCGGACATGGGCGCATTCGCGCAGCGCGGCGAAGAGCAGGATCTCCTGTTCCGGGACCTCCAGGCCCTCGCCGAAGGCGGCGATGTTCGTGGGCACCAGTGCCGGGGCGGAGCCGGCCAGCGGCAGCCCGATGTCGGTGGCGCCCAGCACGTCCTTGGCCAGCCCGCCCACGGCGGTGCCCAGCTGCATGCCGAACATGGTTCCGCCCAGGGACTGGAGCATGCCCTGGGCCCCGCCCATCATGGGTCGCATCTGCTCGGGGATCTGCTCGCTCAAAGCGCTGGTGATCGCCTTGCCCACGCTCAGGGCGACGGGCGTGGTCAGCGACTTCCACACCGGCATGGTCTTTTCGACCCACTCGGCGCGGGAGAAGGCGCGGCATTCGCTGCCGTCGGCCTCGAACACGGTGGCGGCATCGAGCCACATCTCGGCCAGCCGGGCAGCGTTGGCCACGGCCGAGGCCCGGTTCGCGGACAGCGAGGGGTCGTCCCCGGCAATGGCCTGGCGGGCCGCATCGGTGGCCATCTTCCAGTTCACCGGGCCGCCATCGCCCTTGGACATCGCCGCCATCATGGCCTGGGCCTGCTGCATCATCTGCGCCATGGCCTCGGGGTTGTTGGACAGGCCCATGGCCTCGCCCAGGCCCTCGGGCAGGTTCTTGGGGTCGAATCCGCCGGCGCCGCCAAAGAGTGAGCCGAACATCTCGGAGAACGGGTCCTTCGCGTTCTCGTCGTCGTTGTCGGAGTCGTCGGGTCGGTTAGATGGGGGATTTTCAGCCATGGTTCAACGGTACCCCCGGGTCGCGGGATCGGCCCATGATCTGAAGTTACAGTTCGCTGTGGGCACATCGGAAAACACTGTGAGGACGGCGGGCGGGCAGCATGCCGCCGACGCCGGTGCCGGTGCGGGCTTGTAGGCTGGAGGTTGCCGCGGCGCACGGCAATTGCCTGCGCCCCGAGCCAGAACAACGGCAAGGAAAGAGGAACTCGTGCCAGCAGCGCATGAAGGAGCAGGGCCGGGGCACGGCCGGCACACCGACGTGGACCGGGGAACGCGCCCGGGGACGGACGGCGCCGACCACCGGCCGCTGACGCACCGCTGGCCGGAGGGCGATCCGCACGGTGCCGGGCTGCGCGGCAAGCGCGCGTGGGCAGGCTGGATCGCCATGGGGCTCATCGCGGTTTCCACCCTTTTGCCCACCCACTTCGTGGTCGAGTCCGCGGGCCCGACCCTGAACACCATTGGCAGCGTCGAGGGCACCCGGCTGCTGGAAATCAGCGGGGCCAAGACCTACCCCACCTCCGGGGAACTCGACATGACCACGGTCTACGTCCAGGGCGGCGGCCAGCAACGGCTGCCCTTCTTCAGTGTGCTCTGGGGCTGGATCAACCCCGACGAGGACGTGGTCCCCGAGGAGATGGTGCTGCCGCGCGGCACCACCACGACGGAACAAAGCGAACAAAACACCCTGATGATGGATGACTCCCAGCAACTCTCCACCGCCGCGGCGCTGCACGAGCTGGACATTCCCTTCACCAGCCACTTGGGCGTGGTCGGGTTCGCCACCGAACGGAATTCCGGCGTGCTGAAGATCTCCGACCGGCTCGAGACGATCAACGGGCGCAAGATCACCGACCTTGAATCGCTGAAGAAGCAGCTCGATGAGGCGGGGGAGGCGCCCAGCAAGCTCGGGATCACCCGCGGCGGGAAGTCGCAGACCGTCACCGTGAGCACCGAGGCGGGACCCCAGGGGCAGCGCCAGCTGGGGATCCTGCTCTCGGGCAGCTTCGACTTCCCCATCGAGGCGAAGTTCGGGCTGGAAAACGTCGGGGGCCCCAGCGCCGGGATGATGTTCGCCCTGGCGATCGTCGACCAGCTCACCGAGGGGGAAATGACCGGCGGCAGGCACTTCGCCGGAACCGGAGCCATCACCGCCGAGGGAAAAGTCGAACCCATCGGCGGCATCGCCCAGAAACTCGTCGGCGCCAAGGACCATGGGGCCAAGTACTTCCTGGCCCCGGCCGGGAACTGCGACGACATCGCGGGCCGGATCCCCGACGGGCTCGATGTCATCAAGGTGGCCACGCTTTCCGAGGCCCGGGCCGCGGTCGAGGGGATCGGCGCGGGCCAGGACCCCGCCGCCTTCCCGGCCTGCGGCTAGCCTGACCGCACGCTGAACGGGTGCCGGTTCGGGGCCGCGGGCCCGGCACCCTCCGGCACGGGTCACAATCGCCTCACATTTCCGCGACATCATCCTTTGGGGTGCTTCCCCGGGCGCCGCGGCAAGGCAGAATAGGGAACAAAGACACAATCCAGGCGCGTTTCCCGCGCGTCGAACGTTCCAACTGTGAGGTAAAAATTGAGTTTTGGCACAGGCAGCCCCTTTGAAGGCCCCCCGCGGGGCCCCGAAGGCCGTCCCGACCCGCAGCGGCCCCAGCGACGTCCGTCCCCGCTGATGCCCACGATCATCGTGATCGGCATCCTCGTTGCCGCTTTCGTGTTCGTCTCCAGCGTCTACGCCGACGTGCTCTGGTACAACCAGCTCGGCTTCGAGCGCGTGTTCTGGACCGAGTACCTGTCCAAGGCTGCGATCTTCGTGGTGGCATTCCTGCTCATGGCCTTCGCGACCTGGATCTCGCTGCGCCTGGCGTACCGCTCGCGTCCGGTCTACGCCCCGGACGGACAGCGCCAGGATGCGATGTCCAAGTACCAGTCGCAGCTTGAGCCCATGCGCCGCCTGCTGATGATCGGGATCCCGGTCGTCATCGGCGTCTTCGCGGCCACCGCCGTGACCTCGCAGTGGAAAGAGGTGCTGCTGTTCTTCAACCAGGTCAATTTCAATGAGACCGACCCGCAGTTCGGCCTGGACCTGTCCTTCTACATGTTCTCGCTGCCGTTCATCGGCCTGCTCACCGGGTACCTGATCTCGGTCGTGCTCATTGCCGGGATCGCCGGCCTGCTCACCCACTACCTCTATGGCGGAATCCGCGTCGAGGAACGCGGCGGCGTTGTCATCGGCAAGCCGGCCCGCATCCACATTGCCGTCTTCGCGGTCGGCTTCCTGCTGCTGCAGGCAGTGAACTTCTGGGTTGACCGCTACTCCACGCTGCTCTCGCAAAACGGCCGCGTGGCCGGCGCCCTGTACACCGACGTGCACGCGGTGATCCCGACCAAGACCATCCTGGCCATCGCCGCGGTGCTGGTCGCGGTGACCTTCATCGTCGCAGCCATCATGGGCCGCTGGCGCCTGCCGATCATCGGCACCGCGATGCTGCTGGTGACGGTCATCGTCGCCGGGGGCATCTACCCGTTCATCGTGCAGCAGTACCAGGTCATCCCGTCGGAAAAGACGCTGGAACGCGAGTTCATCCAGAAGAACATCGACATGACGCGCAAGGCCTACGGCCTGGACTCGGTCGAGGAGACGGCGTATGACGTCCAGCTGAACCCGCAGAAGAACGCGTTGGCCAAGGACAGTGCCACCACCACGAACATCCGCCTGCTTGACCCGAACCTGGTCTCGGCCGCGTTCGACCAGCTGCAGCAGTTCCGCACCTATTACAAGTTCACCCCGACGCTGAACGTGGACAGGTACGAGATCGACGGCGTCACCGAGGACACCGTCATCGGCGTGCGCGAGGTGAACGTGGACACCACCGATTCCTGGGTCAACCAGCACATCACCTACACCCACGGCTACGGCCTGGTCGCCGCCTTCGGCAACCGCGTGGCGGCCGGCGGGCGCCCCGACTTCATGCTCAGCGGCATCCCGACCCAGGGCGTGCTGGCCAGCGACGAGACCTACCAGCCGCGCATCTACTTCGGCGAAATGTCCCCGGACTACTCCATCGTCGGCGGGCCCGAGGGCTGGGAGCCGCGCGAGCTTGACCGCCCGGCCTCCGGCTCGGGCAGCCAGGACACCCGCAACACCTTCGACGGCGACGGCGGACCCTCCGTCGGCAACTTCTTCAACCGCCTGGTGTACTCGCTGAAGTTCGCCTCGACGGACCTCCTGCTCTCCGACGCAATCAACTCCGAGTCGCAGATCCTCTACGACCGCAACCCGAAACAGCGCGTGGAGAAGGTTGCCCCGTACCTGACGGTGGACTCGAACGCCTACCCGGCGATCGTTGACGGGCGCGTGCAGTGGATCGTCGATGCCTACACCACCTCGAACAACTACCCGTACTCCAAGCAGCAGGCGCTGGCCTCCGCGGTCACCGACTCGCTGACCGGCGGCACCCGCGCCGTCACGCAGACCGGGCAGATCAACTACATCCGCAACTCGGTCAAGGCGACGGTTGACGCCTACGACGGTTCCGTCACGCTCTACGCATGGGAGCCGGAAGAGCCGCTGCTGCAGGCCTGGCAGAAGGTGTTCCCGACGAACATCAAGTCCTACAAGGACATGTCCGCGGAGCTGATGAGCCACGTGCGCTACCCGGAGGACCTGTTCAAGGTGCAGCGCGAGCTGCTTTCCACGTACCACGTGACCGATCCCGGCGGATACTACGACGCCAACGATGCGTGGTCGGTTCCCTCCGACCCGACGCAGTCCAACGCGAGCATCAAGCAGCCCCCGTACTACCTGTCGCTGAAGATGCCGAAGCAGGAGAAGGAGGCCTTCTCGCTGACCTCGACATTCATCCCGCAGACCGCCGCCGGCGGC
The DNA here is from genome assembly GCF_059759235.1 of Paeniglutamicibacter sp. GQ140. Taxonomy (NCBI): domain Bacteria; kingdom Bacillati; phylum Actinomycetota; class Actinomycetes; order Micrococcales; family Micrococcaceae; genus Paeniglutamicibacter; species Paeniglutamicibacter sp. GQ140. The sequence goes on along the minus strand of NZ_JCAXDW010000002.1, from coordinate 207,457 downwards.
CAGCAGCGCAACGTGCTCTTCGGCTTCCTGGCAGCGGAGGCCGATGCCGGCACCGAGGCCGGCGTCAAGGCCGAGGGCTACGGCAAGCTGCGCCTGCTTGCCATCCCGCGCGAGCTCTCCGTGCCCGGGCCCGGCCAGGCACAGCAGAACTTCGACTCCAACGCGACCGTGTCGCAGGCGCTGAACCTGCTGCGCCAGGGTGCCTCGGAGGTCAAGAACGGCAACCTGCTCTCGCTGCCGGTTGGCGGCGGCATCCTCTACGTCCAGCCGGTCTATGTGCAGTCCTCGGGCCAGACGTCCTACCCGACCCTGCGCAAGGTGCTGGTTGCCTTTGGCGACAGGGTCGGCTTCGCCGACACGTTGGCCGAAGCGCTGGACCAGGTGTTCCAGGGAACCTCGGGTGCAGTCACCAGCGAGAACGGCGAAGGGGGCGAAGCCGAGGAGCCAGGAACCCCGCCTGCGACCCAGACGGCCGAGCAGCAGCTCAGCGCCGCCCTCAGTGACGCCAATGCGGCCATCACCGCCGGCCAGGCAGCACTGGCCGAGGGCGACTTCGCCAAGTACGGCGAGGAGCAGGCCAAGCTGCAGGATGCGCTTGAGCGCGCAACCGAGGCCCAGGATGCACTGACGGGTGCCGCTGCACCCACCGATGCGCCAGCTCCATCGGCGCCCGCCTCCGAGGCCCCGGCCACGGAGACCCCAGCGCCGTAAGGCAAAGGGAGTTCCCAGGGGGATCAACCCGGTGTCGCCCTGCCACGCATGTGAGCAGGGCGACACCACCAGGATTTGCTAACTGTTCACCCAATCGGCGATGATTGTTATATCGCCGCGGGGTGGAGCAGTTCGGTAGCTCGCCGGGCTCATAACCCGGAGGTCACAGGTTCAAATCCTGTCCCCGCCACGAATGAAGGACCCCGACCAGGGAAACCAGGTCGGGGTCCTTCCCTTTTGCCCGGTCGGCATCGCCGGCGGCAGGTAATTTCACCGAAACCGTCAGGCCATGCAGAAAACGATCAAAGTGTCGCTGGAGACGGGTCGAACGCACTGCCCGGAAAGCGAACCATCGACGAAAACGATGCCCGATTAGGCACGACGGGAACACGCTGGTACTGTTGTATCTACCGACGCGGGGTGGAGCAGTTCGGTAGCTCGCCGGGCTCATAACCCGGAGGTCACAGGTTCAAATCCTGTCCCCGCCACAAAGAAATGTTCCGTGGTCCTGATTCAGGACCACGGAACATTTGTTTAAGGTCGGCGCCCGTACCAGGCTTCCAGAGGCTTCCCCAAAGGCCCCGGGACCACCTCGTGTGAGAGCGCCAAAATCCGAGAAATGCCGGATGACGTAAGGTTTTACCTTCTCGTAGGGCTGAGGTCATAGACTTGCTTGGTAAGTGGTCAGCTCGCCGTAAGTCGAGCTTTGTCGAGTTCATGTGAGGTAAGGCCAACATGCCGGAGCAGCCAACGTCGAAAAACGGTGTGCCAGCGAAGAACACCGTCCCAGCCGACGTCACCGGTGATGCGACTGCCAAGACCCCTGGAACACCTCCGAACGCTTCCGCTAAGCCCGGTCCTCCCAGAACAAACCAAGTCACTCCGGCGGGCACGCAAGAAGAGTCGATTGGAAAGCCCTCAGGCAACAAGGGTTCCACGCAGGCACCCGGAGTAGCTGGTACGGCCGAACCAGACGTGGCAATCCCGCCGAAGCCCACTGTCCTCACCTCCAACAAAACCAAGCCCACAGCTGGTGCGTCCGCCAAGGCGGGTTCGCCTGCCGAGCCGGTGGTTCCTGCGCCAGTCCCGGGCGTGGTCAAGGCGAGTTCGCCCGCCAAGCCCGTGGTTTCTGCGCCGGTGCCGGGCCCAGGCAAGGCGAATTCGCCTGCCCAGCCGGTCGCTACTGCGCCCACTCCGGGTCCCGTCAAGGCCGGTTCTTCCGCCAAGCCGCTGGTTCCTGCGCCCGCTCCGGGCGTGGTCAAGACGGGTTTGCCTGCTAAGCCGGCCGCTGCTGGACCTATTCCGGGTTCCGCCAAGGCGGGTTCGCCTGCCAAGCCGGTGGTTTCTGCGCCGGTGCCGGGTCCAGTCAAGACGAATTCACCTGGCCAGCCGGTCGCTATTGCGCCCACTCCTGGTCCTGCCAAGGCCAGTCCCCCCGCCAAGCCGGTGGTTCCTGCGCCCGCTCCGGGCGTGGTCAAGACGGGTTCTCCTGCCAAGCCGGTGGTTCCTGCGCCCGCTCCGGGCCAGGCTAAGACCAGTTCCCCGACCAATGCGGCGCCAGGCGCCAAGCCCGATACCCCGACCGTCCGGCAACCGATTCCCACAGCGACAAATCGCTCGGGTGCCTCCACGCAGAAACCCGACGGCCGACCGGCATCGACAAAGCCCGAGACAGCGAAAAAACCAGATGCCGCCACAAGCGCTGGGAAGAACGTCACCGGCAAGACTCCGGCAGCCGTCCAGCAATCCACCGCTTCCACCCCACACAAGTCCGATAAGGCTGATGCGTCCGTCAACACCGGGACCGGCCCTGCCGCGGCCTCCGGTGCAATTCCGGTTGCCGGGCCCGCACGGGGCTTGCAGGACGATGGAAAGACAGAGGTCGGCGCTCCTGCGAATGGCCAGGCGCCCGCAATCACTGCCACAAGTCGGAAGACGGCAGGTGCTCCGGCGAAGGCGGTTGACGAACCGATAGCCAAGCCAGAAGCATCGATCCGCGAAGTGAACAGCGACACGGCGAAGCAAGCGGCCGAGGAAACATCGCCTGCCCATGCAGCTGGCACTTCCTCGACGCCCGAAAAACCCGAAGCCGTTCCCCTCACTGAATCGCCTGCCGACGTCAGGAAACCTGAAACAGCGGCTGTGACGCAGGAATCCAAGGAACCCGCCGCACCGGGCGAACCCAAGGCGAACGAGCCAAATGCCGGGGATCCCGCGGTGAATCCAGCTGCGGGCACCGGGGGACGGGTCAACGCCGAGCCGGCCTCCAACGGTGATCGCCCGAAATCGGAGGCCGAGTTCAAGGCCCCGGTGGAACCTGCCGCGTCGACCGTACCCGTCGAAGCGTCTGGGGACCCGCATTCCCTTTCCGCCCAGAAAAATGCCGGAGCAACAGGTGGCATCTTCGTGGCGTTGACGATCGTTTCGTTCGTCCTGGAAGTTGCGCTGTTGGGCGCGCTGGGTATTTGGGCCATGACAATGCTGCCCTTCAGCCCCGTCGTGTCAGTCATCATCGCCGTGCTGCCCGTATTCATCTTCTGGGCACTGTTCATGTCGCCAAAGGCAAACCTGCGCTTGTCCCAGCCGTATCATGCGGTCGTGGCCCACCTGCTATTTGCCGCCGGTTCCGGTCTGCTCGCCATCGCGGGGCAACCGGTGCTGGCAGTGTGCATGGGAGTTTTGACGGCAATCAGCCTGGCGCTGACCGTCGCGGTCCGGGGCCAGAACGTGGAAAGCCGCAAGAAGGCCACCGGACGTCGCTCAGCCCGCTGATAGGAGGCTTCCCGGACAGGAACGCCCGGGATCTCTCCCCGGGTGCTCAGGGCAGCAGCACAGCCACGAGTCCACCGAGGAAGCCTGCGGCCAGCCCTGCGCCGAGCGTCACGGCGAGGTAGTTGCCGGCCATGGCACGGGCTCCCGAGCGCCACAACGACACCACAGCCACCACGAAGGTGCTCATCGTGCTCAGTCCGCCGCCGATGCCCAAAATCAAGGCGATCACCAGCAGGCCCGGGATCCCGGCGAGGGAATCGGCTGCCCAGCCGATTCCGTGGCCCCCGGCCCAGGCCGCCGCGGCGCCAACCAGGAAACACGCCGCGGTGTTCGCGGCCAGGATGCCCAACGGGAAGACCCGGGCGCCCGATTGCGCACGACGATGTTGCCCCGCGGAGATGCGGATGTCTAGCAGATAGCGTCCCAGGGCGCCCAGGGACCCTGCCAGCGCAATGACCATGAACCCGCCGAGCCCCAGCTGGCTCATGAGGTCTCTCCTGCGTCAGGATCCCCGCCGCGGGGAAGGTCCTGGCCGGAGGATTTCGGATCCTTGCTGCCGGCCAGGGCACGCTCCACCCAAGACATCGAAGCCCAGGCGGCCACCGCGCAAATCAGTAGCGAAAGCAGCAGATTCAACAGGGCCTCGGCCGGGGTCGTACCCAGTGCAAAGAGGATCAGCGCCGAAAAGGTGGTGAAGGCACCGAGGAACCCGGTGCCGATTCCCGCGCGCAGCCAGCTTGGGCCGCGGTGGGTGATCTGCCAGTAGCTGGTCAAGGCCGCCAAGGCTGCAGTGCCGGTGACGTTGATGGCCAAGGTAGTGGCGGGGAACCCCGGGGCGTCGGGGAACCAGAGACCGAGTCCCACGCGCAGCGCGGCGCCGCAGAAACCGCCCGCAGCCACGGCCGCCAGGTTTCGGCCGGTGACACGCGGCGGCGCGCCGCGGGATGCGGTGTTGCCCATTCCAGGTGGCCCGTTGGGTGCGCCCAAGTCAGCTTGCCGTTTTCGGGGCTATGCGACCCGGGGCGCGGGAAGCACCCAGAGCATCGTGGCGTCGATGATGCCCAACTCCGGATGGGGCAGGGGGATGGTGCTGCCGGGGGAGATGCCCAGGTCCGTGCACCGGCGAAGCAGTGCCGGGTCTTCGTCGCTGATCCGGGACACGATTGCCCGGTTGGGGGAGCCTGCTGCCATGAAGCGGTCGAGGCGGATCGCCGGGGGCATGGCCAGTGTGCCGTCCGGGCCCGGGATCGGGTCGCCGTGCGGATCCGTGGCGGGGTGCCCCAAGCGCGCGGCCAGGGCCTCGATGAAGCGGGCCGAGACGGTGTGCTCCAGGAGTTCTGCCTCCTCGTGCACCTCGTCCCAGCCGTAGCCGAGCTCTTTGAGCAGGAACGTTTCGATCAGGCGGTGGCGGCGCACCACGTTCAGCGCCGCCAGCCGCCCGGCCGGGGTGAAGGTGATGGCCCCGTAGCGCGGGTGGACCAGCAGGTCCTTGCCGGCCAGCTTGGACACCATGGCGGTGGCCGAGGCCGGGGCAACGCCCAGCTGTGCGGCGATGTTGCCGGTGGTGACAGGGTCGTCTTCCCACTCGGTCAGCGCGTAGAGCGCCTTGAGGTAGTTTTCCTCGCTGGGGGTCAACGCTGCGCGGGCCATCAGCGGCCCAGGTTAAGGATTTCCAGTGCCGCGTCGTGGACCAGGCCGTTGCTGGCAACGGCGTTTCCGCCGTTGCAGCCCTCGACTCCCTCAACGGAAGTGAAACGCCCGCCGGCCTCGCGCACGATGGGCACCAGGGCAGCCATGTCATAGAGGTTCAGTTCCGGTTCGGCCGCCAGGTCGACGGCGCCCTCGGCCACCATGCAGTAGGACCAGAAGTCCCCGTAGGCGCGGGTGCGCCACATGGCGTCGGTGAGGTTGAGCATGTTCCCCAGCTGGTCGCGTTCCTTCCAGCCCGAGAGCGAGGAGTACGACAGCGAGGCATCCTCCAGCTTGGCCACGGAGGAGACCTGCAGCCTGTGGGCGCTGGCCATCGACCGTCCGGTGTAGGCGCCCATGTCCTTGGCGGCCCACCAGCGGCGGTTCAGCGCAGGGGCTGAGACCAGCCCGACGACGGGCTCCCCGTCGTCGATCAGCGCGATCAGCGTGGCCCACACCGGGACGCCGCGAATGAAGTTCTTGGTCCCGTCGATCGGGTCGATGACCCAGTGCCGGTTGGACTTGCCGGTGGTGCCGAATTCCTCGCCGGTGATGGCGTCGCGCGGACGGGCCCGGGAGATGTGCGACCGGATGGCTTCCTCCGCCGCCTTGTCTGCATCCGAGACCGGGGTCAAATCCGGCTTGGTCTCCACCACCAGGTCCACGGCGTTGAAGCGCGAGAGGGTCAGGGCGTCGACCGAGTCGGCAATGACGTGGGCCAGGCGCAGGTCATCGTTGTAGGTCATGACATCGGTTTTCATAACCTTAAACCTATCCCACAAGGCGGCGGCAGCCCTGCAAGATGTCGGGACGGCGGCGCCGGAGCGTGCCGGACAGCGCCCGGGTGTACGCTTGCGCACACCCGGGCACCGGGCTAGGCGGTACCCAGCTCCTTGGCCTCGGCGGTTTCGTCCTGTCCCAGCAACCGGCGGAAGGAATCGAGCCGGGCGATGCCCACCGGGCCCGCCTCCCCGGAGGCGACCCAGGCATCGAGAGCGCACTGGGGTTCGGTGGCCTTGTGGGTGCAGCCGCGGGCGCACTTGTTGGCGATCGGGACCAGGTCGTCGAAGGCGTTGAGGATGTTTTCCGGGTCGACCAGGGCCAGGCCGAAGGAGCGGATGCCGGGGGTGTCGATGATCCAGCTGCCGGCGGGCGCGTCGTCGATGCGCAACGCCAGAGCGGAGGAGGAGGTGTGCCGGCCGCGGCCGGTGACGGCGTTGACGTTGCCGGTGGCCCGCTGCGCGCCGGTGAGGGCGTTGACCAGCGTGGACTTGCCCACGCCCGAGTGCCCGATGACGACCGAGACCTTGGAGGCGAGGTGCTCGCGCAATTCCTCCACCGGGGTGCCGGCCAGCCGGGCCGAAAGCCCGTCGGCGCTTCGGGCGTCGATGCCGGTCGCGGACTCGTCGGTGGTGCGCGAGACCACGATGTCGATGTCCAGGTGCCGGTAGTTCTCCAGGAACGGCTCCGGGTCCCGCACATCGGCCTTGGTGATGCACAGCAGCGGGTGGATCCCCGCGTCGAAGGCGGCGACGATGGCCCTGTCGATGAACCCGGTGCGCGGCTCCGGGTTGGCGGCGGCCACCACGATGACCAGCTGGTCGACGTTCGCCACGACCACGCGCTCCACCGGGTCGGTGTCGTCGGCGCTGCGGCGCAGCAGGGTGCTGCGGTCTTCGATGCGCACCAGCCGCGCCAGCGTGTCGGGCTCCCCGGAGGTATCGCCCACCAGGGCCACAAAGTCGCCGGGCACCACCGGATTGCGGCGCAGCTCGCGGGCGCGGGCGGCAATCACGATCCGCTCCTCGGGGGTGTCCTCGTCAAGGATGGCCCGGTAGCGGCCGCGGTCCACCGTGATGATCCGTCCGATGAGCGCGTCCTCGTAGGCCGGGCGGTCCTTGGTGCGGGGGCGTGATCCTTTTTTGTTGGGCCGGATGCGGACATCCGATTCGTCCCAATCCCGTGTGTTGCGTGTCATGTGCTTAGCGCGTGGCCTTCCCGCTGGCGGCCAGCGTGGTCCAAAGTGTGGGGAAATCCGGCATGGTCTTTGCCGTGGTGGCGATGTCGACGACCTTCACCCCGGGCACCGCCAGGCCGATGATGGCCCCGGCGGTGGCCATGCGGTGGTCGGCATAGGTTTCGAAGCTTCCGCCGTGCAGCGGGGCCGGTTCGATCAACAGCCCGTCCTCCAGCTCGGTGACCCTGCCGCCGAGGTTGTTGAGTTCGGTCACGAGCGCCGCGAGCCTGTCGGTCTCGTGGCCGCGCAGGTGCGCGATGCCGGTCAGCCGGGATGGGCCGGTCGCCAGCGCGCAGATGGCCGCCAGCGTCGGGGCCAGTTCGGAGGCATCGGCGTAGTCGATGCCGGTGATCTCCTGCGGTCCGGTCAGCTGCAGGGTGCCGTCGTCCAGGTGTTCGACGCGCGCCCCCATGCGGCTGAGGATGCTGCGCCACTGGTCGCCGACCTGGGTTGTCGCGCCGGGCCAATGCGGGATCCGCACGGTGCCGCCGGTGACCATGGCGGCGCCGAGGAACGGACCGGCGTTGGACAGGTCAGGTTCCATGGTGCGCTCGAAGGCGCTGATCTTCCCGGGTTCGACCTTCCAGCTGCGCTCGTCGGGGCGGGTGATGACGACGCCGAGCTCGCGCAGGGTCTGCACCGTCATCTCGATGTGGTCCGGGCTGGCGATGCGGCCGGGGGCCGCGACGATCTCCATGCCGTGCACGGTTCGCGCGGCGACGAGCATCAGGGCGCTGATGAACTGGGAGGAGCCCGAGGCGTCGAGCACGATGCGCCCGCCGGGCAGGGTTCCGGTGCCGTTCACGGTTGCCGGCAGCAGTCCCGGCGCCCCGTGCTCGGTGACCGGGACCCCGAGGTCGGAAAGCGCGGTGAGCACCGGGGCCATGGGGCGCAGGCGCGCATGCGGGTCGCCGTCGAAGGTGAAGGAGCCGCGGGCCAGAGCCGCCAACGGGGGGACGAAGCGCATGACGGTCCCGGCCAGGCCGCAGTCGATGTCCACCTGGCCCATCTCGGCCCCGAGATCCATCGGGGTGATGCGAAGCTCTAGGGTGCCGTCGGGGGCGTCGATGGTTTCGATGCCGGTGCCCAGGGCACGCAGGGCTCCGATCATCAGGTCCGAGTCCCGGGAAGCCAGCGCGTTGGAAATGCGCGAGGGCCCGTCGGCCAGGGCAGCGAGCAGCAAGTACCTGTTGGTCAACGACTTGGACGCCGGGACGACGACGGTGCCGTCAACGGGGTGCGCGGGGTGCGGGGCGTCCCACGTGGTGTCCAGGGTTTCTTGGGTGCTCAACGGCTGCCTCCGGGTCTCAAGGGATGCCGCGGGTCGTGGCGCGGCGGTGATTTGGGGGAGTAGGGAATGGGGTCTGGGTCGCTGGCGGCGCCGTTGCCGCCGGTGGTGGCTTCCTGCCGTGTGCGGGAAACACCGATGGAACGGGGGCGGGTCTGTGCAAGCGGTGCGCGGTGTTGGGCCGTGCTCTGGAAAACGCTGCCCCCTGTGGCCCAATTCTAGCCGCAGCCGGGCGACACCGGTGGAATAGAGTCGCGTGCTTGCGTGTTACCCCCTATATGGCCCGCGCACTCCGACGGTGAAACACGGAGGACGGTGCCATAGGCAGGCGAACCAACCATGGCGACAGGCGGAGGACTTATGGGAGTACTGTTGGCGGAATCCCCGGCCCCGAGCGCGGCACGGCTACGCGTAGACTTGGCCGTGATGACCGAACATATACAGGGCACCGACACTGTACCGGTAGCCAATGAGACCGAAGCACAACGGCGCGAGCGCTTCGAACGCGACGCGCTGCAATATGTCGACCAGCTCTACTCCGCGGCGATGCGCATGGCGCGCAATCCCGCCGACGCCGAGGACCTGGTCCAGGAGGCCTACACCAAGGCGTATTCGGCCTTCCACCAGTACAAGCCCGGGACCAACCTGAAGGCCTGGCTGTACCGGATCCTGACCAACACCTACATCAACCTCTACCGCAAGCGGCAACGCGAACCGCTGCGCACCGGGACTGACACCGTCGAGGACTGGCAAATGGCCAAGTCTGCCGAACACACCCCCCAGGGGCTGCGCTCGGCGGAGGTCGAGGCCCTCGACCACCTGCCGGACTCGGACGTGAAGAACGCGTTGCAGTCGATTGCCGAGGAGTTCAGGTTGGCGGTGTACTTCGTGGACGTCGAGGGTTTCCCCTACAAGGACGCCGCGGAGATTCTCGGTGTACCGATCGGCACGGTGATGTCGCGGTTGCACCGGGGACGTAAACAATTGCGAGAATTGCTGGCCGACTACGCGCACGAGCGCGGGATCGGTCCAGCACAAAAGACCCAAGGGGCACCCACGCCCGGAGCGGAGAAGAAATAATGGGTGACTGCCATTCGCTGGGCGACTGCGACGACAATCGCATCGTCCGCCTCTACGAGTACCTTGACGGTGCGCTGTCGCTGAAGGATCTCAATGAGGTCAAGGCACACCTGGAGCATTGTGCCGAGTGCGCCGAGGAGTACGACCTGGAGTGCATCATCCGCTCCGTCGTGCGCCGCAGCTGCCAGGAGATTGCGCCCGACACGTTGAAGTCCAAGATCATCACGCGCATTTCCGAGATCCGCGTGGAATCGGGCCACGCCTAGGCCCGCCGAGCGCGGCCAGCACACGCGAAAAAGGGCCGGACCCCGGTTCGCCGTCTGACGACGGTTTCGGGGTCCGGCCCTTTTGCGGTTAAGCCCGGGCCCGCCGGTCCCGGTGTAGCACCGGGGCCGGCGGGCCAGTGGTTTAGGTGTTGGGGCGCTTGCCGTGGTTGGCGCCGCCGCGCTTGCGATCCTTACGCTTACGGGAACGTTTGCTCATGTGAGGACTCCTTTGTGATCTTGGTCCCAGGTTGGACTCCGTCCAGTCTGCCATACCGGCGGGACCGGACCCAATGCACGGGGCTCCCCGTGGCAAAAATGTCAGCTGGTGCCGGGCTCCGGCAACCCCAGCCAGGTGAACCAGCCGCGGTGCAGCACCAGCCAGGCCATCAGGCCGTAGCCGGCCTGTCCCGGCAGCCCGCCGTTGACCGAAAGGTCGTTGCGCCACTGGGCGTGGTTCTGCAGCGGCGTGAAGGTGTCCACGAAGTGGTGCTTGCGGCGCGTTGCAACGTCCGCGTACACGTGGGAAAGCTCGGCCAGGCGGGCATTGCGTTCGGGATCCAGCCCCGGGGCCGGACCCACGACGAGGGCCTTGATGCTCATTTGCGAGGCCGAGTCCAGGATGTTGGCCAGGTTCAGCCGGGAACGGGCCGTTGACAGCCCCAGGTCAAGGTCCCGGTCCGACAGCGCGATGACCAGGCGGTTGTCGACGTTCTCGCCGAAACGTCGCTGGGCCTCGTCGAACCAGCGCGTGCTCAGGGCCTCGGACCCCTCGCCGGGGGCGGCAAGCGTGTAGCTCTCGATGCGGACATCGGTGTTCGAGGTGCGTGCCAGCACGCGGCCGTACCAACCCAGGGCCCGCGGGTCGCCGTGTCCGGCCAGGAGTTCGTCGCCGATGGCGGTAAGTCGAATAGTGCGGTAATCCACGAATGACCTTTCTCAGGGCGCGTACCAACCAACACTAGCAGTCGGTTAAGCGACCTCGGGGCGGGACACCGTGGGTGTCCCGCCCCGAGGGCTGTTCACGCGGTCCGCACACCGACGTGGGCGGACCGCGTGTCGCGGTGCCTTAGCGGCCGAAGGCGGCGGTGAGCAGGCGGGCCTGCTCGACCTCGTGGCGCTTGTGCGTGCCGGTGGAGGTTGCTGCCGATGCCTTGCGGGAGACCAGGCGCACGGCCTTGCCCAGCTCGGCGGGCAGGTTCAGGCCGACGAACGGCCACGGACCCTGGTTGGCGGGCTCGTCCTGCGCCCAGACGACCTCGGCGTTCGGGTACTTGGCCACCTCGGCGGCAATCGCCTCGGCGGGCAGCGGGTAGAGCTGCTCGACGCGCACGATCGCGGTCTTGGTGTCGTTCGCCTTGGTGCGCGCGGCTGCCAGGTCGTAGTACAGGCGGCCCGAGACCAGCAGCACGCGATCCACGTCGGCCGGGTTCAGGTTCGCGGTGTCCGGAATGACTTCCTGGAAGGTGCCGGTGGTGAAGTCCTCCACCGAAGACGCGGCGGCCTTCAGGCGCAGCAGCTGCTTCGGGGTGAAGATCACCAACGGCTTGCGCGGACGGGCGTAGGCCTGGCGGCGCAACAGGTGGAAGTGGTTGGCGCCGGTGGAGGGCTGGGCCACGACCATGTTGTTTTCCGCGCACATCTGCAGGAATCGCTCGATGCGGGCCGAGGAGTGGTCCGGGCCCTGTCCCTCGTAGCCGTGCGGAAGCATCATGACCAGCGAGGAGCGCTGGCCCCACTTCTGCTCGGCGGAGGAGATGAACTCGTCGATGACCGTCTGGGCGCCGTTGACGAAGTCGCCGAACTGGGCCTCCCAGAGCACCAGGGCGTCCGGGCGTTCCACCGAGTAGCCGTATTCGAAGCCCAGTGCCGCGTATTCGCTCAGCAGCGAGTCGTAGATCCACAGCTTGGCCTGGTCCTCGGAGAGGTTCAGCAGCGGGTACCAGGTGCCGCCGTTGAGGCGGTCGTGGAAGACCGCGTGGCGCTGCACGAAGGTGCCGCGGCGCGAGTCCTGGCCGGCCAGGCGAACCGGCACGCCTTCCATGGACAGCGTGCCGAAGGCGGCGATTTCCGCCATGCCCCAGTCGATCCCGCCCTCGCGGCTCATCTTCTCGCGGCGCTCCAGGAGCACCTTGAGCTTCGGGTGGACGGTGAAGTCCTCCGGGATGGCCAGGTGGGCGGCGCCGATGTGCGCCAGGGTCTCGGCCGTGATGGCCGTGTCCTTGGGTGCGGCGGCGGAGGCCTCGTCCTCGCGCTGGGCCGCGGGCAGCTCCAGGTCGTGGATGGCCGCGGTGCCCGGGGTGATCACCGGGATCGGGCTGGTCTGCGCCGCGTGGGTCTCGGCGAAGACGCGCTCCAGGCGTTCCTGGTAGTCGCGCAGCGCCTGGTCGGCCTCGTCCTGCGTGATGTCGCCGCGGCCGACAAGGGCCTCGGTGTACAGCTTGCGGGTCGAGCGCTTGGCCTCGATGAGGTTGTACATCATCGGCTGCGTCATCGACGGGTCGTCGCCCTCGTTGTGGCCACGGCGGCGGTAGCACACCATGTCGATGACGACGTCCTTGTTGAAGCGCTGGCGGTAGGCGAAGGCCAGCTGGGCCACGTGGACCACGGACTCCGGCTCGTCGCCGTTGACGTGGAACACCGGCGCCTGGACCTGCTTGGCGACGTCGGTGGCGTACACCGAGGAGCGCGAGTCGGTCGGGGCGGTGGTGAAGCCGACCTGGTTGTTCACGATCACGTGGATCGTGCCGCCGGTCTTGTAGCCCTCGAGCTGGGAGAGCGTGAGGGTCTCGCCGACCACGCCCTGCCCGGCGAATGCTGCGTCGCCGTGCACCAGGATCGGCAGGACGTTGAAGTCCTTGGATCCGGAGCGGTCCTGCTTGGCGCGCACGATGCCCTCGAGGACCGGGTTCACGGCCTCCAGGTGCGAGGGGTTGGCGGCCAGGTAGACCTTGGTCTCGTTGCCCGAGTCCGAGGTGTAGGAACCCTCGGTGCCCAGGTGGTACTTCACGTCGCCCGAGCCCTGCACGGAGCCGGGGGTCGCGGTGCCCTCGAATTCGCGGAAGACCTGGGAGTAGGTCTTGCCGGCGATGTTGGTCAGCACGTTCAGGCGGCCGCGGTGGGCCATGCCGATGGCGACCTCCTCCATGCCGGCGTCGGCGGCGTCGGAGATGATGCCGTCGAGCAGCGGAATCAGGGATTCGCCGCCCTCCAGGGAGAAGCGCTTCTGGCCGACGAACTTGGTCTGCAGGAAGGTCTCGAAGGCCTCCGCGGAGTTCAGCTTGGACAGGATGCGCAGCTGCTCTTCGCGGGTCGGCTTGGTGTACGGGTGCTCCAGCTCGTCCTGGAACCACTTGCGTTCCACCGGATCCTGGATGTGCATGTACTCGATGCCGATGGTGCGGCAGTACGCATCGCGCAGCACGCCGAGGATGTCGCGCAGCATCAGGCGGTCCTTGCCGCCGAATCCGCCGGTGACCCATTCGCGGTCCAGGTCCCACAGCGTCAGGCCGTAGGTCTGGATGTCGAGGTCCGGGTGGCGGCGCTGGACGTATTCCAGCGGGTTGGTGTCGGCCATCAGGTGGCCGCGCACGCGGTAGGAGTGCACCAGCTGCTGGATGCGGGCGATCTTGTTGATCTGCAGGTCGATGTCGACCTGGTTGTCCACTGCCCAGCGGACCGGCTCGTACGGGATGCGCAGCGCCTCGAAGATCTCGTCGTAGAAGCCCTGCTCGCCCAGCAGCAGGGACTCGACGATCTTGAGGAACTCGCCGGAGCCCGCACCCTGGATGACGCGGTGGTCATAGGTGGAGGTCAGCGTGATGGTCTTGCCCACGCCCTGCAGCGCCACGGTCTTTTCGCTCGCGCCGCGGAACTCGGCGGGGTATTCGAGGGCGCCGACGCCCACGATGGTGGCCTGGCCCTTGGAGAGGCGCGGAACCGAGTGAACGGTGCCGATGCCGCCGGGGTTGGTCAGCGACACGGTGGTGCCGGCGTAGTCGTCGGCGGTGAGCTTGTTGGCGCGGGCGCGCTTGATCAGGTCCTCGTAGGTGTCCCAGAACTCGTTGAAGCTCAGGGTCTCCGCGGCCTTGATGTTCGGCACGGCGAGCATGCGCGAGCCGTCGGGCTTGGGCATGTCGATGGCGATGCCGAAGTTCACGTGTGCCGGCTGGATGGCCATCGGCTTGCCGTCGACCTCGGCGTAGGTGACGTTCTGCGAGGGGAAGAGTTTCAGGGCGCGGATCACGGCGAAGCCGATGATGTGCGTGAAGGAGATCTTGCCGCCGCGGGCGCGCTTGAGGTGGTTGTTGATGACCACGCGGTTGTCAATCAGGGCCTTGGCCGGCACGGCGCGCACCGTGGTGGCGGTGGGGACCGTCAGGCTCTGCTCCATGTTGGTGGCGATGGCCTTGGCCGGGCCGCGCAGCGGGGTGCGCTTTTCCTCGCCCATGGCGCCGGGAGCGGCGGCCTTGGGAACCTGTGCGGGGATCGGCTGCGACTTGGTGGCCGGGGCCGGGTCGGCCGGGACGCGCGGGGCCGCGGCGGCGGCGTTGCCCGCGGCGGAGGATTCAGCGGAGGAGCTGGGCGTGCTGCCGGAGACGTCCACGACGCGGGCCTGGGTGGCGGCGCGCGGTGCGGCGGCGGGGGCTGCAGGTGCCGGGGCCGGGGTGGCCGCGACCGGTGCCTCTGCGGCCGGCGGCGCGGCAGCCTGTTCCGAACTGAGGGACGCGAAGATGTCCCACCACTTCTTGTCTACCGAGTTCTTGTCCTTGAGGAACTGTTGGTACAGCTCATCGACTAGCCATTCGTTCCCGCCGAACTCTTCGGTGAGTCGGTGGTGCGATTGATCTGGCACGGTATTACGCCTCTTCTCCCTGTATTTCCGTTTGTCCAAGCGCCGCCGAGGGGGATGACCACCAAGGGGCATAGTTCTAGACCTGCTTAGTAGTCTAGTGACTATTGGACCCCGGATGGGAACCAATGAGCCGGGTATCACATGCGCGTCGTCACGATCGGCCGCCGGAGCGCCGCGATGACGCCCCCGGCCGGTTTTCCGTCCCTCCGGCGGTCCCCGGGGCGCGGCGGCACCTCGTGCGCGTGGGATTGAAGATCGCATGTGCGCAAGTCGTAGTTCAGATACACTGAAAATGTTATGGACAGCCACTCTCTGTGCCGGCCAGTCGTGAAATCACGCGGTGCCGGCCACACATGTCATTGCCCGACCAATTCCGCTTCGCTATCGGAGCCTTCCAGTTGCGGGTACACACACCGTAGATTTCCGGGCCCCGGCACCGCCGCCTCCCGAATCCGATCCGCCCGCGGGGCGGTGAAACACTAGATGGAATGGTTGCTGCTGGCCCTGGGCCTGCTGCTGATCCTCGGCACCGGCTTCTTCGTCGCCGTCGAGTTTTCCCTGGTAGCCCTGGACCAGGCCAACGTCCAGGAAGCCGTCGATGCGGGCGACACCAAGGCCATTGCCCTGCTGCAGTGCCTGAAGTCGCTCTCCACCCAGCTTTCCTCCTGCCAATTGGGCATCACGCTGACGACGCTGCTCACCGGCTACGTCATCGAGCCCTCGGTGGGCAAGCTGCTCCAGGAACCGCTGGCCGCACTCGGCCTGGGCGACTCCGCGGTCCCGGTCAGCCTCGTGGTGGCCATGCTGCTGGCCACGCTGCTCTCGATGGTCATCGGCGAGCTGGTCCCGAAGAACCTGGCCATCGCCAAGGCCTTCGAGATCGGGCGCGCCGTGGCCCGCCCGCAGCTGGTCTTCACCGCCATCTTCAAGCCGGCCATCGTGCTGCTCAACGGCTTCTCCAACAAGGTGCTGCACCTGTTCGGCCTCGAGGTCAAGGAGGAGATCTCCGGGGCGCGATCCCCGGCCGAGCTGGTCTCCCTGGTCCGCCGCAGCGCGGAAATGGGCACGCTGGACAAGGACGCGGCACTCTTCGTTGACCGCACCGTGCGCTTCTCCGAGCGCTCGGCGGCCGACGTGATGACCCCGCGCACCAGGATGCGGACCATCGAGCACGACGCCCACGTCCAGGAGGTCATCGAGCTGGCCAAGCAGACCGGCTACTCGCGCTTCCCGGTCACCGACGGGTCGACCGACGAGATCAAGGGCGTCTGCCACGTCAAGACCGTCATCGCCATCCCGCGCGACAAGCGCGCCGGCAAGGAGGTCGGCGAGAACAAGACCCCGGTGATCTTTGTCCCCGAAACCGTGCACCTGGACACGCTGTTGGTGCAGCTGCGCAGCGCAAACCTGCAGATGGCCATCGTGCTTGACGAATATGGCGGAACCGCCGGAATGGTCACCTTGGAAGACCTGATTGAGGAAATCGTCGGCGAAGTCGCCGACGAGCACGACTCGGCCCTGCCCGAGGTCCGCCAGCTGCCCGACGGCTCCTGGCTGATCCCGGGCATGTACCGCCCCGACCAGCTCAACGAGCTCATCGGCGAGGTGGAGATCCCCGACGACGCCGCCTACGAGACCCTGGGCGGGTTCGTGATGGCCGAACTGGGCCGGATCCCGTTCCTGGGGGACGTGGTCGACACGGACGGCGGGATGTTCACCGTCACGGCGCTGGACAAGCGCCGCGTCGCGGAGCTGCATTTCGTGCCGCGGGAATCGAGCGCATCCAGTGCCTCCTCCGCCGCGAGCCCGGACGAGGCAACGGGGCGTGGGGCATGAGCGATATCGCCGGCCTGCTCTGGCTGATCGTCCTGCTGCTGGGCAACGCGTTCTTCGTGGCGGCGGAATTCGCCGTCATGTCAGCGCGCCGCTCCCAGATCGAGCCGCTGGCCGACGCGGGGTCCAAGAGCGCGATCCGCGCCCTGAAGGCCATGGAATCGGTGTCCATCATGCTGGCTGTCTGCCAGCTGGGCATCACGGTGTGTTCGCTGCTGATCCTGAACGTCGCCGAACCCGCCATCCACCACCTCCTGGTGGTGCCGCTGGAACTGCTGGGCGTCTCGGAGCCGCTGTCCGGGTCCATCGCCTTCCTGCTGGCCCTGCTCTTCGTCACCTTCCTGCACGTGACTTTCGGCGAGATGGTCCCGAAGAACATCTCCGTGTCGATGGCCGACAAGGCGGTGCTGCTGCTCGCCGGGCCGCTGCTGTGGCTCTCGGTGATCGTGCACCCGGTCGTGGTCACGCTGAACTGGATTGCGAACCAGTTCCTGCACCTGATGAAGATCGAGCCGAAGAACGAGGTGAACTCCGCGTTCACCGCCGCCGAGGTGCAGTCGATCATCGCCAGCTCCGCGCGCTACGGCACGTTGGAGGCCGACGACGCGCTGCGGTTGCGCCGGGCGCTGGAGTTCTCGGACCTCACCGCCGCGGGGACCATGGTCGCGCGCGACCGCGTGGTGACCCTGCAGCGCGGCACCACGGTGCAGGAGTTCGAGCGCACCGTGGGGCGGACCGGCTTCTCCCGCATCGTCATCGCCGAGGCCGGCGAATTCGAGGGCTACTGGCACATGAAGGACGTCATGGCGCTGCCCGACAGCCAGTACCACCGGCCGGTCTCGGGCATCGAGCTGCGTCCCATGGGCGTGGTGGCCCGCGATGCGGAGATCGAGGACGCGATGGAGCAGATGCGGGCCGACGGCAAGCACCTGGCCCGGGTCGTCGACGAATCCGGCGCCACGCTGGGGATCCTGTTCCTCGAGGACGTGCTGGAACAGCTGGTCGGGGAAATCGACGACCAGAACCAGAAGCGCGGCATCCGCAGGGAGAACCGCAGCGCCCAATAATGCGAATGACTCGCAATGGAGATAGGCTGGTGTCCTGCATGTCCCCGAAAGGCCCCGCACACTCCGCATGAACAACCCACTTCGCGCCCCCGGCGCCGCCGCCCCGATCTCGCTGCTCTCCGCCCGCTCCGGCACGGAGCCGGAAGCCGCGGGACGGCGGCAGGCGCCGGCCGCCGGCGCGGACGCGGTCCGGGCCCGTGGCGGTGCGGCGTTGAACGTGCAGACCCCCGGCCCGCGAGGAAAGCGGGTCCGCTCCCTGGCCCGGGGCCCCGCGGCCGCGACAGCGGGCACCGCGGTGCCCGGTCCGACCGAAACCCTGCCCGCCGGGCAGGACCACATCTCCTGGATGGACTCCCACGTGCGACAACTCGAGGTGGCCCTTGGCCACTGACACCAGCCCCGCGGCCCCGGCCGCCGAACCCGTGGTCAGCATGCGCAACGCCTCGCTGCGCTTTGGCGACCGCCTGCTCTGGGACGGCCTGGACCTGGACATCGCCCCGGGCGAGTTCCTGGCCGTGCTCGGGCCCAACGGCTCGGGCAAGACCACCATGCTGCGCACCCTGATGGGCCTGCAGGAACTCTCCGGCGGAACCGTGAAGATCGCCGGGAGGCCGGCGACCCGCGGCTCGCGGCAGGTCGGCACGATCCCGCAGCAGCGTTCCTTCGACGACAACACCCCGTTGCGCGCCCGCGACCTGGTCGCCCTGGGCATCGACGGGCACAAGTGGGGCATTCGCCTCAAGCGCAAGGCCATGCGCCGGCGCGTGGACGAGCTGCTGGAACTTGTCGGCGCCACCTCCTACGCCGAGCGGCCCGTCGGGGTGCTCTCCGGCGGGGAGCAGCAGCGCCTGCGCGCGGCCCAGGCGCTGGCCGACGACCCGCGCCTGCTGCTCTGCGACGAGCCGCTGCTCTCCCTTGACCTGCACCACCAGCAGGCCATCTCCGGGCTGATCCACCGGCAGGCCTGCGACCACGGCGCCGCGGTGGTCTTCGTGACCCACGAGATCAACCCGATCCTGCAATACGTCGACCGCGTGCTCTACCTGGCCGGCGGGCGCTTCCACATCGGGACCCCCGGGGAAGTCATGCGCTCCGAGGTGCTCTCCGAGCTCTACGGCGCACCCATCGAGGTCTTCGAGTCCAACGGCCGGATCGTGGTGGTGGGCATGCCCGAGACCGTGACCCACGCCAACCCGCAGCAACGCGCGCACCCGCTTCAAGGAGCCTAGGAACCATGGACCTATCCGAGATCTGGAGCACCGTCTTCAGCTTCGAAGACTACGCCGAGATCCTTCCGCTGGTCTCCAACTCGCTGATCGCCGGCGCCCTGCTGGGCCTGGTGGGCGGGATGATCGGCATCTTCGTGATGCTGCGCGACATGGCTTTCGCGGTGCACGGCATCGCCGAGCTCTCCTTCGCCGGCGCCGCGTTTGCCCTGCTGATCGGCACCAACGTCGTGGTCGGCTCGCTGGTCGGGTCGGTGCTGGCCTCGCTGCTGCTGGGGATCATGGGCGCCGCGGCCAAGGACAGGAACTCGATCATCGGGGTGCTGATGCCCTTCGGGCTGGGCCTGGGGATCCTCTTCCTGGCCCTCTACCAGGGCCGCAGCGCGAACAAGTTCGGCCTGCTCACCGGGCAGATCGTCGCGGTGGACACCGTGCAGCTGGGCGTGCTGGCCGTGTGCTCGGTGATCGTCATGGTGGCGCTGGTGGCCATGTGGCGCCCGCTGACATTCATTTCCGTTGACCCGGCCGTTGCCGCTGCCCGCGGGATTCCCGCCGCCCGGCTCTCGGTCGCCTTCATGGTGGTCCTGGGCCTGGCCGTGGCCCTGTCGATCCAGGTGGTCGGCGCGCTGCTGGTCCTGGCCCTGCTGATCACCCCGGCCGCGGCCGCCATCCGGGTGACCTCCAACCCGGTGCTGACCGTGAGCCTCTCGGTGGCCTTCGCGATGACCTCGGTGGTGGGCGGCATCCTGCTGGCCCTGGCCGGGTCGCTGCCGATCAGCCCCTATGTCACCACGATCTCCTTCCTCATCTACCTGGTGTGCCGGCTCATCGCCTGGCGCCGGGACCGCGTGCGGCACTCGGAGAAGATGGCGGCAGTCGCCGCATAGGCGCCGCCGACCCACCGCGGAAAACGCCGAAGGCGTGTGCACCTCCGAAATTCGGGGGCAGTGCACACGCCTTCGCGGTGTTTGGGGGCCGGTCTCCGGCGGGGCTCAGGCCCCGGCGCCGGCCGCCTTGGCCGCGGAGCAGGCGGGGCACAACCCGTAGATCTCCACGGTGTGCGTGGGTTCGGTGAATCCGTTTTCCTCGGCCACCCGGGCGGCCCACTTCTCCACCGCGGGGGCCTCGACCTCCACGGCCTTGCCGCAGTTGCTGCACACCAGGTGGTGGTGGTGGTGCTCGATGACGCACTGGCGGTACATCGCCTCGCCCTCGCTGTTGCGCAGCACATCGACCAGGCCGTCCTCGGCCATCGACAGCAGCAGCCGGTACACCGTGGCCAGGGAGACCTTGTCGCCCCCGTCCACGAGCCAGCGGTGGAGTTCCTGCGCCGTCACGAAGTCATCGACCTTCTCCAGCGCCGCATTCACTGCCAGTCGCTGCTTGGTCACGCGCTGTTCGGGACTGCGCCGCTCGGCCGCGGGATTCGTCATTTGTTGAAGCACTCCTTGTAGATCCGCACATTGTCCGTGGGTGCGTGCCGCGGCCACCGATTCCGGCGCCGCGCCGGGGCAACCGGTGTGGACACCTCGAGTTTACCAGCGGGTGCCCCGCCCGCCCGGCTCCGTGAAGCGGGAGCGCGGGCACTGGTGCACCGGGTGCCCGCGTGCCTAGGCTGGTGGCCATGGAGATCATCAAGTTCAACCACGCCTGCATCAGGGTGCAGGAGTCGAACCGGGCCCTGGCCATCGACCCGGGCGACAACTCGACCCTCGGCCAGGCGCTCGAGGGCATCGAGGCCATCCTGGTCACCCACGAACACGCAGACCACCTTGACCTCGGGCCGGTGCTGCGCGCGCTGGCGGGGAACCCGGCGCTCACCCTGCACGCCCCGGGCGCCCTGGCCGCCACGGTGCGCGCCGCCGCGGCGGCGGCCGGGGTGCCGGATGCGGAGGGGCGCATCCACGGGGTCGGTCCGGGCGCCACCTTCACGGCGGCGGGGATGGAGATCTCCACCCACGGGGGAATGCACGCGGTGATCCACCACGCACTGCCCGTGGTGCAGAACCTCGGGTACTTCATCGACGGCAGGCTCTACCACCCCGGGGACAGCTACCAGGTGCCCGAGGGCATCTCCGTCGAAACGCTGCTGGTCCCCGCGCACGCGCCCTGGGCGAAGATCGGGGAGACCATCGAGTTCATGTCCATCATCGGCGCGGCGCAAAACTTCCCCATCCACGACGGGCTGCTCAACGAGCGCGGGCTGGCCCTGGTGGACGGGCACCTGGGACGGGTTGCCGCCGAACGCGGGCTGGGCTACCGGCGCATCCCCAATGGCCAGGCCGTGTCCCTGGGATCCTGAGCGCCGCGGCCCCGGGCCGCTAGTCCCAGCTGCCGGTGGCCAGCAGCCGCTCGATCCGGCCGGTGTAGGGCGCCGGGTCCAGTCCGGCCGCCGCGAGCCAGCCGTCGTCGTAGTAGGAGGTGGCGTAGCGTTCCCCGTTGTCGCACAACAGCGAGACGACCGACCCCTTCTCGCCCGCGGCCAGCATGTTCGCCACGACCTGCCAGGCCAGCCAGAGGTTGGTGCCGGTCGAGGGCCCGGCGCACAGGTGCGCGAAGTCCTGCAGGTGGCGCATCGCGGCCACCGAGGCGGCATCGGGCACCGTGGCGAGGAAATCGATGACGCCGGGCACGAAGCTGGGTTCCGGCCGCGCCCGGCCGATGCCCTCGATGCGGCTGGGGGTGCCCGTGGCGGCGAGCGGGTCGCCGCCGGCGGTGGCCGCCTGCCAGGCCGGCAGGAACGCCGAGCCCTCGGGGTCCGCCACCGCCAGGCGCGTGGCATGGCGGTGGTAGCGGGCGTAGCGCCCGATGGTCGCCGAGGTCCCGCCGGTTCCCGCGCCCACCACGATCCAGGACGGCACCGGGTGCTCCTCCATGGCCAGCTGGCCGAAGATCGACTCGGCGATGTTGTTGTTCCCGCGCCAGTCCGTGGCGCGCTCGGCGTAGGTGAACTGGTCCATGTAGTGCCCCTGGGTGGCCGCGGCCAGCCGCTCGGACTCCGCATACACGGCCGAGGGGTCCTGCACCAGGTGGCAGGTCCCGCCCGTGGCCTCGATGAGCGCGATCTTCTCCGGGGAGGTGCCCGCGGCCATCACCGCGATGAACGGCAGGCCCAGCAGCTTGGCGTAGTACGCCTCGGAGACCGCGGTGGACCCGGAGGATGCCTCCACGATCGTGGTGCCCTCGGTGATCCACCCGTTGACCAGTCCGTAGAGGAACAGCGAGCGGGCCAGCCGGTGCTTGAGGCTGCCGGTGCGGTGCGTCGACTCGTCCTTCAGGTACAGGTCGATGCCCCACTCGCGGGGCAGGTCCAGCCGGTGCAGGTGCGTGTCGGCCGAGCGCATCGACTCGGCCTCGATGGTGCGGACCGCCGCATCGACCCACGCACGGGTTCCGGAGGGACGGGGCAGCGAAATCAGGGGCGAAGTATCCACCGTTCCACCCTACCCAAGCAACGGCCGGGGAACGGGCGGCGCCATGCCCGCCGCTCCGGCCCGAGGGATACTGGTCGAGCGGAACAACACCGGCGATCGCCGAAGAAGGAATCCGGGCGTAGGCCCTGTCCGGGATACCGACGCCACTCCCAAGAGCGGGGGCGGCGTCGGGCGCTTCTTCACCGGCGCCTCACGCCGGCCGCTAGGCACGAACCGAATCCAAACAAATGAGCATGGGATCCCTGGAAGAGATTCCGTCATGGGCCACCCATCGAAACCAATAGTTCACAGCCCGTCTCAAAGGCGCCTCATAGGCCGATCGACTTAAGTGATAACAGGCCGCCCTTCCCGGGCCGTGAATTAACGGCCGTTGGATTGCGGACACGGCCGTGGCCGTATCGCTAAGGGTGCCCGTCATACATGGAGAGGGGACACTGGCCGTGCCCGACGTGTGGGGCTGGAACGCCACCACGGGGACGTGGCAAGTTCAATTTGACCGCGTGGGGCGCCGACCAATACAGAGGCGCCGCTAGCGTCCCCGCACACACGACAGCAGATGCACGGGCCCTTGGATTCCCGCTCACATTTGCCGCAGACCAATAC
Source organism: Paeniglutamicibacter sp. GQ140 (assembly GCF_059759235.1). Taxonomy (NCBI): domain Bacteria; kingdom Bacillati; phylum Actinomycetota; class Actinomycetes; order Micrococcales; family Micrococcaceae; genus Paeniglutamicibacter; species Paeniglutamicibacter sp. GQ140. The sequence continues at coordinate 184,619 of NZ_JCAXDW010000002.1, read as the reverse complement.
AAGAAACGGTCCAACTCAAGGTAAGCCAGACGCCCTCCCTGAACCCAGAGGAGGGTGTCTGGCTTAGCTTGACAAGACCGCGGCCGCCGCACACCAAAGTGAGGTTTCAGCGGTTGCGGAGTCCGCGGCAGTTACAGGTAAGGGGCCAGCCAGTCCTGCACCACGGGGATGTCCACTCGCTGATACCCACCGAGGTAACGGCAGTTCGAAGTGTACGTATAACTGGTCACTGCCACGAGATAGCCATTGAGAAAGACCGGACCACCGGAGTCTCCGAAGCAGGTCCCGCCGCCGCCGCGGCTATCGTTGGGGGTGCCCTGGAGTTGAAGGATCTGCGGCGTGAGCTTCTGTCCCGGAGATGTGGTGTAGCGGCGGATCAACGGGTAGGACATTGGCTGCGGCTTCTGCGGACCGGTCTCCGGCTTGCGCACCTCGGTGCCGTAGCCGACGACCTCGAAGATCGTCCGGTTCAAGACGGGCTGCCCAAACTGGTCCAGGTAATCCACCGGAGCGAGCATCGCCGGGGCGATGTTGGTGACCGGATCATCGAGCACGATGATTCCCACGTCGTTCCAGTTAGCCAAATCCGTAAAATCCGAATAGTCGGGATGCGCTATTGGTGTTCCCCACAGATAACCGGCCGCTTCGAGCTCTTCCGGGGTGTAGCCAATGCCCGGATCCGCTGCAACGGGTAACGGACTCGGGGGTTCCTCCGCGATCACTGATTCGAAGGTCACCAGCGTCACGCCGGCGGTTCCCTCGGTGCAGTGCGCCGCTGTGATCAGCACGGTCGGTGAAATCAGCGTCGCCGAGCACCGATACCGCAGGCCGTCCGCCAGGTCGTAGAAAACGATGAGACCGACGTTGGGGTGGAGGTTGCCGTCCGGCTGGCCGCCCGTGACCGCCGGTGCCGGCAACGCACCACCAACGACCAGTGTGAGGGTTGCCGCTACGACAAGCGCCAATCTTCTGAGGAGACGTTTCATCATCTTGCTCTTTCCATTGAGTAACTGGACAAGCTCATTGACGGACTGGCCTTAAGAACAGCACAGATCATCGAGTTTGGCGAGACTCTAACGGTTCGATCCAATGGGGAATCCACGAAGCGCGCATCCTTGTAGCCAAATCCGTTGATTCGTCCGTCAATCGGTTTGTCCGGCTCGGAATTTCGAAGCGTTCCGGAAGGGGGTCCTTGGCCAGCAGTACATGCGCCGAGGACTTCGGAAATTTCCAAAACAGCTGCCATTGGCACAGTCGCTGCGCGGCGCCACGGACATAGACATTAAGTTGACTCGCCGCGAGGTCAGGCTCAGCACTGGCGAGTCGGATTTGAGCGTGGTGCGTACCAGGCAAGGGATGGGCGTCGCCGCGGCAATTGGCAAGCTGCGCGGAAAGCAGGCCAAAGACTCCAACGCAGGATGCACACCTGGAATCCATTCACCGGGAGGGAAGGCACACTACTGTTGAAATTGCCGAACTCTTCGGCACAGGCCGGTTCGGCGTGTAGTGGGACAACAACCATGCGCGCCAAAGGGATGGCCGGTTGCGGCGTCGTTCGGCGTGCCGGAACCGTGCCGAGGAGCCGGGAGCCTCAAGGCCGTCGCCTTCGGGCAAGGACGACAGATACAAGGAGCGTGCACACGTGGGTGGACATCGGACATTGATCTCCGCGGGGGAACTGACACGGTTGCTGGAAGCGGACAGCGACACAGTGCTGCTGGACGTGCGCTGGGCCTTGGGCGATGATCGGGGCGCGGAGCAACACGCGGCCGGGCATCTGCCCGGAGCCGTCTTCGTTGACCTGGAGACCGAGCTCTCCGGCCCGCCGGACCCCGCCGAAGGCCGCCACCCGCTGCCCGCACCGCAGGACTTTGCCGCAGCGGCGCGTCGCTGGGGCATCAACGCGCACTCCACCGTGGTGCTTTACGACGCCACCGGGGCGCTGGCCGCGGCCCGCGGCTGGTGGCTGCTGCGCCACGCCGGGCTCACCGACGTCAGGGTGCTGGACGGGGGTCTGGATGCCTGGGTCGCCGGAGGGCACCGGCTGGAGTCCGGAGATCGCATCCCGGAGCCCGGGGACGCAAACCCGGGCTGGGGCCACATGCCGGTCATCGACATCGAGGCTGCCGCCTCGTTCCCCGACCATGGGATCCTGCTCGATTCCCGCGCCGCAGAGCGCTACAGCGGGCAGAGCGAGCCGATTGACCCGCGCGCCGGGCACATCCCCGGGGCACGCAACCGCCCGACGACGGAGAACCTCAAAGCTGACAAACGATTCCTGGATCCCGCCGAACTGGCCCGCGCCTATGTGCAGTTGGGTGTAGGCACCGGACCCGGGGCGCCGGAGGTGGCGGCGTACTGCGGCTCGGGGGTCACCGCGGCCCACCAGGTGCTCGCGCTGGAAACCATCGGTGTGCACGCTGCGCTATTTCCCGGCTCTTGGTCCCAATGGAGCGCGGATCCCGCCCGCCCCGAAGCGACAGGGTCCACCCCGTGAGCCGCTGGCCCGGTGCCGGCGGGCGCGGTAGGTTCGGATCATGATCGGACGTCCCAAGCCCCCGCCCCGTGATGCCGCCGCGCGGATCCGCGAGCATGCCGGCGCAGCAAGGTCCCCGGCGCCGGGCACCGCGCCGACGGTGGCCGCACTGGGCATCGCCGAACCCGGCGGGCTGCTGGTGCCGTTGCGGCTCCCGCACCGGGCCCCGGGTCCGGGTGAGGTGGCCATCGAGGTGAGGTACTGCTCCGTGTGCGCCTGCGACGTGCGCGCCGGCCGCGCGCAAGGGTCCACGGGCCTTCCCCTGGTGCCGGGCCACGGCATCGTCGGCGTCGTCGCCGAAACCGGGCCCGGGGTCCGAGAACTGGAACCGGGAACCCTGGTGGGCGTGGGCGCGGTGGTCGATGGCTGCGGCACCTGCGCCGCATGCCGCGGGGGCGCCGGGAGGGACTGCGTCCGGGCGGTGCCGACCTATGGGGCGCGTAACCCGCGCACCGGGGAGCACACCCGCGGCGGCTACGCCAAGCGCATCCTCGTGCACCGGGACTTCGTGCTGCACATCGCCCCCGAGCTTGAACCCGCGCGGGCCGCGGCCCTGTTCTGCCCCCGGAACCGGGCGCACGCCGTGCTGGGCCCCCACCCTGCGGGGGAGGGCACCGCGCCATTGGTAGGCTCGGAGGCGGAAACCCGCCGGCTGCCCGCATCCGGCGCGGAGGAGCTGCCGGCCGCCGACATCGAGCTGGTGGGCGCCGACGAGCTCAATGAGACATGGGAGCGGATTGCCGCCGGCCTGGGACACCGCATGTTTGTACTGGATCTCGCCACATGGGGCGGGAACGACTAGGGAGGGTGCATGAGCACGCTGTTTACCAAGATCATCGAGGGGGAAATCCCCGGCCGCTTTGTCTGGAAGGACGAGCACGCCGTGGCGTTCCTGACCATCGGGCCGATCACCCACGGGCACACCCTGGTGGTGCCGCGCGAGGAAGTCGACCACTGGGTAGATGCCCCGGCCGGGCTGATGAACCACCTGCTCGAGGTGGCCGGGAACATCGGCCGCGCCCAGGTGCGGGCCTTCGGCTCCGAGCGGGCAGGGCTCATGATTGCCGGGTTCGAGGTCCCGCACCTGCACGTGCACGTGTGGCCCACCAACTCGCTGGCCGACTTCGACCTGGCCCGGGCAGAGAGCAACCCGGACCCGGCAACGATGGACGCGAACGCGCAGAAGCTGCGTGAAGCACTGCGGGCCGACGGCCACGGGGAGCTGATCCCCGACGCCTAGACCCGGGGCCCGGACCCCGGGTCCGGATCCGACGCATGGACCGCGCCCCGGGCCCGGGAACGCCGGTTGCCCGGCCCGAACGCAGAACTGCCCGGGACGATCGCGAGATCGTCCCGGGCAGTCGTGCGTTGCCGGCTGGCCCGTGCCCCGGGAGCACCTACTTCGCCGCGGCCAGCCCCTCGCGCATCGCGGTGCGGATCCGCTTGGCGGAGACCGAGTAGGCGGTGCCCAGCTCCTGGGCGAAGAGCGAGACCCGGTACTCCTCCAGCATCCACTTCACCGCAGCAAGCGGGGCCGGTGTGCGCACCCCCGCCACCAGCTGCCCCAGTGCCGCGTCGTATTCGTCCTCCAGTCCCTGGATGTCCAGGGTCGCGGCGTTGTCGCGCGCCAGGTGCCCGGTGCCGAGCTTTTCCAGCCGCTTTTCGATGGCGGCGATGTAGCGCGGCAGCTGGGCCAGCTGCGCGTAGCCGGTGTTGGCCACGAAGCCCGGGTAGACCAGCTGCTCGAGCTGGGACTTCACGTCGTTCAGCGCGTTGACCAGGGCCAGCGAGGAGGCGGACTTCAGTTCCTTGTTGATCCGCCGGGTGCCGGAGAGCACCTTTTCCACGATGGCGGTGACCGCGAAGACGGTGTCGATCAGCTCGGCGCGGACCCGCTCGTAGAGCGCATCGAAGCCGGCCTTGTCAAAGGGCAGCGTCTCGGGGACCAGCCGGTCCACCGCCGCCATGGTGCAGTCCTGGATCAGCGAGGCGACCGACCCGTGCGGGTTTTGCGTGAACACCAGCTTTTCCTGGTTGTTCAGGTGGTCAAGGACGTACCGGGCGGGGGAGGGGACCTTGAGCAGCAGCAGCCGGATGACGCCGGTGCGGTGCGCGGCCAGCTGCTCGACGGGGTTGCGGAAGACCGTCAGGCGAACCGAGGCCTTCTCGTCCAGCAGCGCCGGGTAGGCGGCGACCTGCTGCCCGGCGACCTGGGTGACGACCTTGGGGGTGATGGCGCCGTTGATGCCCACCCCGGTGTCCCAGTCGGTCAGCCCGGTGCGTTCCCACACCGTGGTCGCCACCACCGGCACTCCGCCGGGACGCGATGCGGCGGCAGCGGGGGACTTGGGCCCCTGGCCCTTGGCACCCCGCCCCTTTTTCCCGTCGGAGGCCCCGGAGGTGCCGGCGGCCGGGCCCGTGGGCAGCGCCGCCCCGGGCTTGACGCCGAGGGAACGGGCCAGTGCCGAGCGGTTGGCCGCGGCAAGCGTCTGCTGCAGCACGGGCAGGTCCTGGGACTCGTCCAGGATCTTGGCGTCGGAGTCCACGACGGTGAAGGTGAAGCGCAGGTGGGGCGGCAGGGCCTCCCAGTTCCAGGAACCCGGGGGGATCACCACGCCCTTGAGCCGGCGCAGCACCAGCTCCAGGGAGGCGGCAAGGTCGTCGGTCTCCGGGTTGAAGTCGGCCTCCAGCGCGGCCACGGCGGTGCGGGCGACGTCGGGGGCCGGGACGAAGTTCTTGCGGATCGCCTTGGGCAGCGACTTGATCAGGGCGGTGACCAGCTCCACGCGCAGCCCGGGGATGAGCCAGCGGAAGCGCACGGGGTCAAGCTGGTTCAGGAAGAGCACCGGCACGCGCACCGAGACGCCGTCGGATTCCCCGGCGCGCGCGGCCGGGTTGTATTCGTAGACCAAATCCAGGTCAAGGGTGCCGTGGCGCCAGGTGCGCGGGAAGGCAGCCTCGTCCAGTTCGGTGGCATCGGCCTGGAGCATGTCCTCCGGGTTGAAGTCCAGCAGCGTCGGGTTCTCGTGCCGCGCGGCCTTCCACCAGCGGTCGAAGTGCCGCTCGGAGAGAACCTCGGGGCCCAGCTTCGAATCGTAGAACTCGAACAGGTCCTCGTCGCTCACGCGCAGGTCGCGCCGGCGCATGCGGGTCTCGAGTTCCTCAATGTCCTCGAGCACCCGGCGGTTGCGCGCGAAGAACTTGTGGTGGGTCTTCCAGTCGCCCTCCACCAGCGCGTTGCGGATGAACAGCTCGCGGCAGAGCTCCGGGTCCACCTTCGAGTACTGGATGCGGCGGCGCGGCACGATCGGCAGGCCGAAGAGCGTGACCTTCTCGTACCCCATGACCGCGCCGGAGTTCCGCGACCAGTGCGGTTCGGAGTAGCTGCGCTTGAGCAGGTCCCCGGCGACCTCCTCGACCCACTTGGGATCCAGCCGGGCCACGGTGCGTGCCCAGAGCCGGGACGTCTCCACCAGCTCGGCGGCCATGACCCACTCGGTGGACTTGCGCGACAGGGCGGAGCCGGGGAAGACGGAGAAGCGGGTGCCGCGCGCGCCGACGTATTCGCGCTTGCGCTCGTCCCAGGAGCCCACGTGCCCCAGCAGCCCGGTGAGCAGGGATATGTGGATGGCGTCCTCGTTGGCGGCGGGGTCCACCGGCTCGGGGGAGATCGCGATGCCCAGCGGCCTGGCCAGTTGGCGCAGCTGGGTGAACAGGTCCTGCCACTCGCGCACGCGCAGGTAGTTGATGTATTCGTTCTTGCACAGCCGGCGGAACGCGGAGGAGGAGAGTTCCTTCTGCTTTTCCTGCAGGTAGCGCCAGAGGTTCAGCAGCGAGGAGAAGTCGGACTTCGCGTCCATGAAGCGCTTGTGCATTTCGGCGGCGCGCTCGCGTTTGCCGGTTTCCTCGCTGGGTCGCTCGCGCGGGTCCTGGATGGACAGCGCGGCGGCGAGCACCATGACCTCCTTGGCGCAGCCGCGGGAGCCGGCCTCGACGATCATCCGGCCCAGCCGCACGTCCACCGGCAGCTGGGCCAGCGACTTGCCGACCGGGGTGATGGTGGCCTCGGTGCCGGTGTTCAGGGCGCCGAGCTCGCGCAGCAGCGCCACGCCGTCGTTGACCGACTTGGCATCCGGCGGCTGGACGAAGGGGAAGTCCGCGACGTCGCGCGCGGTGCGCACCACGCCCATGGAGCTCATCTGCAGGATCACCGCGGCAAGGTTGGTGCGCAGGATCTCCGGGTCGGTGAACGCGGGGCGCGACTCGAAGTCGTCTTGCGAATAGAGGCGGATGGCGATGCCGTCGGACACTCGCCCGCAGCGGCCCGAGCGCTGGTTGGCGCTGGCCTGCGAGACCCGTTCGATGGGCAGGCGCTGGACCTTGGTGCGGTGCGAGTAGCGCGAGATGCGCGCGGTGCCGGTGTCGATGACGTACTTGATGCCCGGGACCGTCAGCGAGGTCTCGGCGACGTTGGTGGCCAGCACGATGCGGCGGTTCTTCCCGGGGTTGAAGACCTGGTGCTGCTCCGCCAGCGACAGCCGGGCGAACAGGGGCAGGATCTCGGTCCCGGCCAGTCGCCGGTTGGTCTTCACCCGGGCGCGCAGCACCTCGGCCGCGTCGCGGATCTCGCGCTCGCCGGGGAAGAAGATCAGGATGTCCCCGGGCGCCTCGGCGGCCAGCTCGTCCACGGCCTCGGCGATGGCATCGAGCGGGTCGCGGTCCTCCGCCTGGGCGTCGGGGTCCAGCTCGTCCTCGTCCATGCCGTCGGCCGGGTTCAGCGGCCGGTAGCGCAGCTCGACGGGGAAGGTGCGGCCGGAGACCTCGATGATGGGTGCCGGCACCGGTTCCCCGCCCTCGGGCCCGGGGGCGGCGAAGTGCTCGGCAAAGCGCTGCGGGTCGATGGTCGCCGAGGTGATGACGATCTTCAGGTCCGGGCGCTTGGGAAGGATCCGGCGCAGGTAGCCGAGCAGGAAGTCGATGTTGAGGCTGCGTTCGTGGGCCTCGTCGATGATGATCGCGTTGTATTTCTTCAGCAGCTTGTCGCGCTGGATCTCCGCCAGCAGGATGCCGTCGGTCATCACCTTGACCTTGGTGGCGCGGGAGACCTCGCCGGTGAAGCGCACATGGAAGCCGACGTCCTCGCCGATCTTCGTGCCCAACTCCTCGGCGATGCGCTCGGCCACGGTGCGCGCTGCCAGGCGGCGGGGCTGGGTGTGCCCGATCATCCCGCGTTCGCCCATGCCCAGTTCCAGCAGCATCTTGGGCAGCTGGGTGGTCTTGCCGGACCCGGTTTCACCGGCGACGATGACCACCTGGTTGTCCTTGATGGCGGACATGATGTCATCGCGTCGCGCGGAAACGGGAAGGGCTTCGGGATAGGAAATCGTCAGGGCCATGATGACCCAAGTCTATGCCAGCGGCGCCGGGATCCGGTGCCCGCCCGGCCTCCGGGGCGGACCGCTGGCCGGACGTCGCGGATCCCGCCCGGGGCCGCCGCTTTCCCGGTCCTTGACCTGTCAAAACGCGGTTTTGTCCACGGTACCGTCTGGTTCTCGCCACGAAGGGATACCAATTGTCCGTTTATCGATCGCTATTGACGAAAGATGCGTGGCAAGATGATCAAAGAACCACTTTTTGTCTTGCAATTCAGGGTAGATGGAAGAAATGTGAGTAGCTTCACATGTAGTATCGAAGCAATTCATGAGGAGAACATCCTGCCGATCGGCAGGGGATGTACAAATCCTGAAATTGCCCGGAATTGGCCATCACCGAACGCCAGGCATGACACTCGCACGTCATGAAAGGAACACAATGAAAATCTTCAAGTCCGTCCAGATCGCAGCCTCGGTCGCAGCCACCGCCCTGGTGCTCACCGCCTGCGGCGGGTCCAGCACCCCGGAGGCCACCGGTTCCGCGGCCCCCGCCGGCCCGGTGACGATCGGCATCGCCCAGTACGTGTCCCATCCGTCGCTTGACGCCGTGGTCACCGGATTCAAGAAGGGCATGGCGGAGGCCGGCTACACGGGCGACGACAAGGTCAAGTACGACTTTGCCAACGCGCAGGCCGACCAGGCCACCAACACCTCCATCGTCGGCAAGTTTGCGTCCGACAACGACATGGACCTGGTCCTGGCCGTCGCCACCCCGACCGCGCAGGCGGCCGCCCAGTCGATCACCAACATCCCTGTCGTGTTCTCCGCGGTCACCGATCCGCTGGAAGCCAAGCTGGTCTCCAGCCTCGAGGCACCGGGCGCCAACGTCACCGGCACCTCGGACAAGAACCCGGTGAAGGAGCAGCTGGAGCTGCTGAAGAAGATCAAGCCGGAAGCCAAGTCCGTCGGCATCGTCTACTCCTCGGGCGAGGTCAACTCCGGCGTCCAGGTCCAGTGGGCCAAGGACGCCGCGGCCGAGCTGGGGCTGACCATCGAGGAGAAGGCCATCTCGGCATCCTCCGAGGTCCAGCAGGCCGCATCGGGCCTGGACGTCGACGCGTTCTACGTCCCGACCGACAACGCCGTGGTTTCCGCCCTCGAGGGCCTGCTGCAGACCGCCCAGGAACGGAAGATTCCGGTGATCGCGGCGGACGGCGAATCCGTCAAGCGCGGCGCCACCGCCACCTACGGCCTGAACTACGAGAAGCTCGGCGAGCAGACCGCGGCCATGGCCGTGAAGCTCCTCAAGGGCGAGGCCGAAGCGGCAACGATGCCGGTTGAGACCATCACCCAGGTCGAGCTGTACCTCAACACCGCCGCGGCGGAAAAGATCGGCCTGACCTTCCCGGAGGACATGCTCTCCGAAGCGGCCCAGACCTACAAGTAGGCCCGACCGCAACAGCGATCCATCCGGTGGCCGGTCGGCTTGATCCCGACCGGCCACCACCATTTACCCAACTCCCAAAACGCTAGGATCCACCATGATCACCGCGGTTGAACTAGGCCTGATCTACGCGATCATGGCACTCGGGGTCTACCTGACCTTCCGCATTCTCGACTTTCCCGACCTGACCGTCGACGGAAGCTTCACCACCGGCGCGGCCGTCGCGTCAATCTCGATCATCAATGGCGTCAACCCGTTCCTGGCAACGGCGTTCGCCTTCTTCATCGGCGCAGCCGCCGGTGTCATCACCGGGCTGCTGCACACCAAGGGCAAGATCGACGGCCTGCTGGCCGGTATCCTGACCATGATCGCCCTGTATTCCATCAACCTGCGGATCATGGGCAAGGCGAACCTCCCGCTGCTGGGCGAGACCACGGTGCTCACCTTCCTGCGCGAGAACCGGCTGCTGGGCACCTGGGTCTCCGTCGGCCTGATGTTCCTCGGCTGCCTGGTGGCGGTGGCGGTCATCGTGTGGTTCCTGCGCACCGACGTCGGCCTGGCCATGCGCGCCACCGGCGACAACGAGGAAATGATCCGCTCCCTCGGGGTGAACACCGACAACCAGAAGATCCTCGGCCTGGCGCTCTCCAACGGCCTGGTCGGCATTTCAGGCGCGGTCATCGCCCAGTTCCAGGGCTTTGCCGACATCGGCATGGGCATCGGCGTCATCCTGATCGGCCTCGCGTCGGTCATCGTGGGCCAGGCCATCTTCGGCCAGAAGTTCATCTGGATCGCCGCCCTGGCCGTCGTCTTCGGTTCGGTCGCCTACCGCCTGGTCATCCAGCTGTCGCTGCAGGCCGGACTGGAAGTCAACGACATGAAGCTGATCTCCGCCGTGCTGGTCGTCATCGCACTGCTGCTGCCGCAGTGGAAGGGACTCGGGAAGTTCGCCAACCGCATCAGCATCCGCAGCAAGTCGATCACCACCGAGGACAAGAAGGAAGTGGGCGTCGATGCTTGAGATCACCAGCCTGAACAAGACGTTCTTCCCCGGGACCGTCAACGAGCGCAAGGCCCTGCGCAACATCAACCTGACGCTCAGTGACGGCGAGTTCGTCACCGTCATCGGCTCCAACGGCGCCGGCAAATCCACGGTGCTGAACATGGTCGGCGGCAAGCTGCGTCCCGACACCGGGACGGTGCGCGTCGGGGGCAAGGACGTGACCCGGCTTGCCGACCACTCCCGCGCCAGGTACATCGGCCGGGTCTTCCAGGACCCCATGGCCGGCACCGCGCCGAACATGACCATCGAGGAGAACATGGCCCTGGCCCTGGGCCGCGGCACCTTCCGCGGCCTGGGCTTTGGCGTCACCAAGCGCAAGCGCGAGCAGTTCGTCGAGGAACTGCGCTCCCTGGAACTCGGCCTGGAAAACCGGCTCAAGGCCAAGGTCGGGCTGCTCTCCGGCGGCCAGCGCCAGGCGCTGAGCCTGCTCATGGCCACGTTCTCCGGACCGAAGATCCTGCTGCTCGACGAGCACACCGCCGCCCTTGACCCGCAGCGCGCCGCGCTGGTGGCCCGCCTGACCGAGGAAATCGTCGTGCGCCACCAGCTGACCACCTTGATGGTCACGCACAACATGGAACAGGCCCTGCGCCTGGGCACGCGGCTGATCATGATGCACGACGGCCAGGTCATCCTGGACCTGGACTCGGAACAGAAGGCGCAGATGACCGTTCCGGGCCTGCTGCACGAGTTCGAGAAGATCAAGGGCGCCCAGCTCGATGACCGGACCATGCTGCAGTAATCCGGCCCACGCCCCGGCGCCCGCCTCCCCGCGGAGGTGAAGCGCCACCCGGGGGCGGTGCCGCCTGCGTCCAGCCGAACCCGGAAGCCGGGGAGGGCCGGCGCCGGCGGTGCCGCCCCCTTTGGCTTGCCCCGGCTACTGCAGGGCCGAGGTCAGCCGCGCCAGGTTGTCCAGCACCGTGGAGCGCAGCGGCTGCCTGAGCCATTCCTCGAGCGTCAGCAACCGGCTGACCTCGCGGTATTCGTCCTCGACGTCGCGCATCTGCGCCACGAAGCCGGCGTCGCGCACCAGCATCGAGACCTCCATGTTCAGGCCGAAGGAACGCATGTCCATGTTGCTGGAGCCGATCAGCGCCGTCTCGTCGTCGATGGTGAAGTGCTTGGCGTGCAGGATGTACGGGGCCGGGTAGAGGTAGATCCGCACCCCGGCGCGCAGCAGTTCCTCGTAGTACGAGCGCTGGGCGTGGTAGACCAGCGCCTGGTCCCCGACCTCCGAGACGAACAGGTCCACCGGGACCCCGCGCGCCACCGCGGAGGTGATCGCATACATCAGCGACTCGTCGGGCACGAAGTAGGGCGAGGTGATCACGATGCGCCGCTGGGCCGCGTGGATCAGCCCCAGGAAGAGCCGCAGGTTGTTCTCGCGCTCGAACCCGGGGCCCGAGGGGACCACCTGGGTGAGCATCGTGCCGAACTCCGCGCGGTGGTCGATCAGCGCGCCGCTGAGCCGGCCCAGCGAATCCCCGCCGGCCACCAGCTCGGCCCGCCGCACGCCCTCGAGGATGACCTCGCCGGTCTCGGAGTACCAGTCGGAGATGAACACCGCGTCCAGCGTGGCCACGCCCGGTCCGCGCAGCTCCACGACCAGCTCCTTCCACTTGAGCCCGCGCTTGATGTTCTTCTTCACGTTGTAGTCGCGCGAGATCATGTTCAGCGAACCCATGTAGCCGACGGTCCCGTCAACGACGAGGATCTTGCGGTGGTTGCGCAAATCGGGGCGCTGGAACTTGCCCTTCAGCGGCTGCAGCGGAAGCATCAGGGTCCAGTGCGCGCCCATCGCATCCAGCCGGGCCTTGGTGGCGGCGTGGTGGGCCTTGCCGCGCGAGGCCCAGTGGTCAAGCATCACGTTCACGCGCACCCCGCGCCCGATCGCGCGCTCCAGCGCGTCGAAGAATCCGGCGGTGGCCGCGTCAAGGCTGAGGATGTAGAACTGCACGTGGACGTAGTCGCCGGCCGATTCGACGGCGTCGGTCATGGCCTGGATGGTCTGTTCGTAGTCGCCCAGTAGCCGCCCGGAATTCCCCGCCAAAAGGGGCATGCCCCCGTACCTGGTGTTCATCTCGACCAGCGAGTTGAACCAGGCGGGGTTGTTCCCGTGGGTTTCGTCGTGGCGTTCCTCGGCGCTCACCGCGCGCATGAACGTGTTGATCTCCTCCTGCACCTCGCGGCGCTTGCGCGGCAGCTTGGGGGACCCGATGAGCAGAAAGGCGATGACCCCGAAATAGGGGATCAGGAAAATGGCCAGCAACCACGCCATGCCGGAGGTGGGGCGGCGGTTGCGGGGAACGAAGATCACGGCAAGGACGCGGATGGCCAAATCCAGAACCACCAGGGCGGTTGCCCACCACCAGGCACCAGTAAACATGTAGCAACCTTCCCAGAAATCCGCTGTTCATTCCCAAGGTACGCTAGCCGATCCCCGCAACGGCGGCAGGCACACGGGCGCGCGACACGGGCGGCCGACGGCACCGGACGGACGGGGGAGGCGTCAGCCGATTGCCTCGGCCTCGTCGTCGCGCGGGGAATGCACGACCTCGTTGCCCAGCCCGTTGAAGGTCTTCACCGGGCGGCTGATGTCCCAGGGCGGCCATTCGGCGATCCCCATGGTGGCAAAGCACACCCAGGCTTCGTGCATCGCCCCGGCCAGGGACTGCGGGGCCGCGTCGCCCACTAGGGTGGTTGCGTCCTGGACGGCAAGGTTGTCAAAGACGAAGGGCAGCTCGGTTCCGTGTGCCGCACCCAGGTCGTTCACCGGGCTGTGCCAGGCAAATTCGTACACCTGGGTCTGCCCTCCGGCGTATCGCCGGGCATCGGCCAGCGTGTACATCGGCACCCGCAGCAACTTGTCGGTGGCCAGGGCGGCGAGGATCTCGCCCGGGCCCGCGCCGGGGCGGTTGCGCCAGAAGAGCCGCTGCGCCTCCTTGGAGATTCCGGCCCGCCGCCGGGCCAGCGCCAGGCCGGTCCGGGAGACCTTGGCACCGCGGCCCCCGGGCGCGTGCCACAGCCGGCACTCCTGGGTGGTGGTGCCGACCAGCAGCGGGATGTCGGCTCCGGCACCTCCAAGCATCGCGCGCAACGGGTCCTCGGGCACCAGCTGGGGCTCGATCGCCAGGCCGTAGGCCGGGCCGGAGTTCAGCGGGGTCGCGCCGGCGGCCATGCGGGCCTGGGACGCCAACAAGTCTGCGGGGGAGCGGGCTGCGAATTCCTCGCGGGTTGCCGCGATGCCCAGGTCCGTGGCGATGCGTTGGGTCATGCGCCTGGCCCGGGACACGGGCCAGGCCGATAGCGGGGCGCTTTGGATGATGGCGCGCGCAAACAGGGACGAGGCGCGGGGGTGGGCCAGCAGCGCCGCCACCAGCGAGCCACCGGACCCGTGCCCCATGAGCGTGACCTGGTTCGGGTCCCCGCCGAAGGAGGCGACGTTGACCCGCAGCCACTCCAGGGCGGCAACGACATCGGCAAGTCCCAGGTTCAGCGGGGCATCCTCCAGCACCGAGAATCCCTCCGCGCCCAGCCTGTAGTTTGCCGCGGCGAAGACCACCGCGTCCCGGGCAAACGCGGTGCCGTCATGGCCCGGAAGGGCGTTGGACCCATGCTGCAGCGATCCGCCATGGATCCAGAGCAGCACTGGGCGCAGCCCCCCGGGTCGCTTGGCGGGGGCATAGACGTTCACGTTCAGGTACCCGTCGCCGGGGATGGAGACGGTGGGCAGCAGCCTTCCCAGCGCCCCGGGATAGGGAACCTGCCCGGGGGTGGGCCCGTGGGCGGTGGCTGCCCGGGTCCGGGTCCACTGCGCAGGGAGCGTGGGGACGGCAAAACGGTGCGCGCCCACGGGCGCGGCGGCATACGGAATCCCCAGGAATCGCTCCACGCCGCCGCTGAGCAGCCCTTCCACCGGCCCACAGGGCGTGTCGCGGACCAGGGAAATGCCATGCGGATCATTGCCGACGCCCATGAAGACCACCCCGTACTCAGCGGCACCTATGCCTATGACCACATTAGCCGGGCAAGTGCCGCAACGGCAGGGGGAGGGGAGGCCGGGGCACCGGGGCCAGGCATGGGGCGGAATGAAGCCAGGTCGATGTCCCCGATGCCACCGGCGCGTCCGCCCGTCGAGAGCGCAAGGAGCAGCAGGGCAAAGATCAAGGGGGCCACACCCGAGGAGTACCTCGGAAACGTGCCCGCCGAACTCCGACCCCGGGCAAGGGCCCTGCACCGGGCATTGTGCGAGGCGTTGCCTCACGCGGGCGTCCAAATCACGTGGGGGCAGCCCGCCTTCGTGGACGACACCATCCTGGTTGCCTACGCGGTGTTCCCCAAGCACATCAACCTCTACACCACGCCCGGCTCCCGCGACGCGCTCGCCGGGGAACTGGCCGGCTACACCCTGGGCAAGGGTTCGATCCAGCTTCCGCACGACCAGCCGCTGCCGCTCGATCTCATCCAGCTAGTCGCCACGGCCAGGGAGCAGGAATTCCGGGAGCGCGGCGTGCGCTGGATGTAGGGGCCGGCCCCCCGTCGGCCAGCGCGGCGATGCTCACGCTTGCGGGGTGCGGTTAGCGCCCGGCCGCATCGGGTGCCATGGCGCGGGCGTGGAGGACACCGGACGTTGCAGGTTCCGTGGCCGGGTGGATGGACTGCAGCCCGCTCGGCACCACCGGCCAAGCATCCGGGGCCTCGTCCGCGACAGGTTTCAGGGCATAGGCGAGCCCGAGGACCGAGGCGGCAAAGACGGCCAACGCCGCCAGGGCAATTGCCAGGCGCATGACCTTGGCCCTGCGCGAGCGCGGGATCTGCGACGGGAATCTCATCATGACACCAAGTCTTCCCTCGATGGCCTGCATGCGCATCGGCCCCGGGGCCGTATCCGGACCCCGGCATCCGGTACCTGGGAATGGCCCTTCCGGTACCTCCGGGTGACGCCCCGGCGGGCCGGGCCGTCTACGGTAGGTAGCATGCACAATTGCGTTTCCCGCCCCGCGCACTGCCGGCGGGCCGGCATTCCTGCCCGGGGCGCCGGCGGCCCGCTCGCGCGCACGGCGCCGGATCCGGCACCGGCGGGCACACGGTGAGCGCCAGGGACGACGAGTTCGAACCGGTCCGCTGGCGCGGGCGATGGGGATGGCGCTCGGATGTGACTGCCGCCGCGATCTTCCTGGCCCTGGTGGTGTTTTGCCACGAGTTCCTTCTCCTGGGCTCCTACTCGGGCAACTACCTCGGCGACACGTCGTTCTTCGTGCTGGCGGCCGCCGTGGCCATCGGCTGCGCCCGGGTCCTGCCCGGGGTGGCACTCGCGCTGATCTGGGTCGGCACCATGCTGCAGATGCTCCGCGGGGTCGACGTCGACCTCGCCCAGCTGGCGGCGCTGTATGTGGTGGGCATCGCCGCCAGGTACGGCACGCGACTCTGGGTATTCGTCTCCGGCCTGTCCATCGCCGCGGGTTCGGTGCTGGGCACCATCTACATTGGCCGGATCGGGTCCTGGGTGTCCGAACCGCTCTTCCGCGCCATGGAGTCCAACGCCTGGCCGACCAACAACCAGGTCATCGCGGTCTTCGTGGTGGTCGCCTCGATGCTGACCCTGCCGTGGCTGCTGGGGCTGCTGCTGCGGCTCTTTGCCGGGAAGCAGACCGCCGAACGGGGCTCGGCCCGCGCGCGCGAGGAGGCCGACAGCGCCCTGGAACTTGCCCGGCTGCGCTCGGAGAATGCGGCCCTCGCGCGCGACGTGCACGACGTGGTGGGCCATTCGCTGGCGGTGATCATCGCCCAGGCCGATTCGATCCGCTTCATCCCCGACGGCGACGTGGCCCGCATCCGCGAGACGACCGGGACCATCGCCGACGCTGCCCGCCGGTCCCTGGGCGAGGTGCGCCAGGTGCTCTCGCAGACCGCCGAAACCCAGCCCCCGCACGCCAAGCCCGCGGCGGCCAGCGGCGCCGCGACCCCGGCCACGCGCAGCCTGGCCCTGGTGACAGCGCAAATGGGCCTGCTGCCACCCGCAACCTCGGAGATCTCCGCCATCCTGGAAAACGTGCGCGGCACCGGATACGAGGTCAGCGAGGAAACGCTGGGGGAGCCGGTGCCGTTGCCGGCGGACATCGTTCCCGCCACCCGCCGGATCATCCAGGAGATGCTGGCCAACGCGCTGCACCACGGGTGCGCCACCACGCCGATCTACGTCAGGCATTACTGGGGCGCCACCAGCTATACGCTGAGCCTGACAAACTATTTCGAGGCGTCCGCCGCGTCCAGGCGCACCGGAACCGGGATCGCGGGCATGCGCCAGCGCCTGGCCAGCCTGTCGGGCACCCTGAGCATCGACACCGAGGACGGTTCGGCAGGCGCCCCCGACCTTTTCACCATTGCCGCAACATTTCCGCTCAACCACGAATGGACCACCCGTTGAACCAACCGCAGATCCGCGTGGCGCTGGTCGATGACCAGCAACTCTTCCGTTCCGGCCTGGCGGTGATCATCGGTGCCCAACCCGACATGGCAGTGGTGGCGCAGGCCGCCGACGGCACCGAGGCCCTGGGTGCCATTGCCGCCCACGAGCCCGACGTGGTGCTGATGGACGTGCAGATGTCGCCGATGGGCGGGGTCGAGGCAACCCGGAAGATCTTCGAGGATTCCACGGGGCGCTTCGGCAGGCTCCCGAAGGTCATCATGCTGACCACCTTCGACTGGGACGAGCACGCAGCGACCGCCATCCGGCACGGAGCCAGCGGGTTCATCCTCAAGGACAGCACGCCGGAATTCGTCTGCGAGTCGATCCGCGCGGTCAACGGCGGCAACGCCGTCATCGCCCCGCAATCCCTGGCCGCGCTGCTGCGCGACGAGCCGGCACCGGTGCCCGAGGTCCCGGCGCAATTCCTGGAGCTGACCGAGCGGGAGCGCGAGGTCTTCGAGGCGGTGGCACTGGGGCTGACCAACCAGGAGATCTCGGAGCGGCTCTTCCTCAGCGGGTCCACGGTCAAGACGCACATCGGGGCGATCCTGCGCAAGCTCGGGCTGCGCGACCGGGTACAGATCGTGGTGTACTCCTACGAGAACGGCATTGGCCGGTAGGCCGGATGCGTGCGCTGCCGGTGGCAATGTAGTGCGTATCACCCCGCGCCAATGCGGGCCCGGGGCGGCAATGGCTGTAGTGTTCATGGAAGCCAATGCACCTTTTCTCAAAGGGGCGGCGGTTAGGCCCCCACAGAGATTCGCCGTCACTGTGGGGGCTGTCTTAATTCCCCCGAAGTCCCGGTTTGAAGCGCCCCCGCCTTCGCCCGGAAGACCGCGCCCATGCGCTGGTTCCCGACGAGGGAGGCCGCCAGCCGGAATTCGGCAGCCGCCTCGGGTCCGCGGCCCAACCGGGCCAGCAACTCCCCGCGCACGCTCGGCAACAAATGCGAACCGGCCAGTGCCCCCTGCTTTGCCAAGTGGTCGACGATGCGCAGGGCCGCATCCGGTCCGTCGGCCATCGAGACAGCCACAGCCCGATTCAGCTCGACGACGGGTCCCGGCGCAAGGCTGCACAAGGCCCCATAGAGCAGCACGATCCTGTCCCAGTCGGTTTCCTCCACGCTCCGGGCCACGGCGTGGCATTCGGCGATGGCCGCCTGGAGGGCATAGAAGCCCCGACCGTGCCGCAGCGCGTCGGCACGTTCCAACGCCCGGCGCCCCCGCATGATCTGCGAGTGGTCCCAGCGCGAACGATCCTGGTCGGCCAGGAGGATCGGGCTGCCGTCCCGGGAGGTTCTGGCCGAAAACCGCGAGGCCTGGATCTCCATCAACACCACCAGCCCGGCGACCTCCGGCTCCCGGGGAAGCAGTCCGAGCAGGACCCTGCCCAGGCGCAGCGCCTCGTTGGCCAGCTCGCGGCGGATCAGGTCGTCGCCGGCCGTGGCCGCGTAGCCCTCGGTGAACACGAGGTAGATCACCGCCAGCACCGCCGACAGGCGTTCGCCCCATGCCTGCGCCTCCGGGGCCTCGAACGGTATCCGGGCCGCGGCGAGCGTCTTTTTGGCACGCACGATCCGTTGCTGCACGGTGGCCACGGGCACCAGCATCATCCGGGCAATTTCCTCGGTCCGCAGCCCGCCCACGACGCGCAGTGTCAGCGCGACCTGGGCCTCACGGGACAGCACCGGATGGCAGGCGGTGAAGACCAGTCGCAACACGTCGTCGTCGATGGGCTCCCAAGCTTGCTCGGTCGATTCCCGGAGGTTCCGGGCCATCTCCCGATGGCGTTCATCGAGCCTGGTGCTTCGGCGCCACGCATCGATGGCCTTGCGCTTGGCCACCGCGGTGATCCACGCGGCCGCATTCGCCGGGATGCCCTCCTTCGGCCATTGCGCGAGCGCATCGACCAGGGCTTCCTGGGCCAGATCCTCCGCGAGCCCCAGGTCGCCTGTCACCTTGGCCAGGGTTGCGACAATGCGCGCACCCTCGATGCGCCAGAGCGCGTCGAGGGTGCGTTGGGTGTCTGCCATGCCTGCCTTCCGGGGGAGGACTGGGCTTCGGGGTTACGGCTGTCCGAGTTCCTCGCGCCAGACCTCTTCCTTCTTGAGGTATTCGTTGTCGGCAAAGTCCTCGAAATCCGACATGTCGGTGACGCGGCGGACCTCGAGCTTGGCGCCGGCGCCCAGCGGCGCCCGGCTGGCCCACTCCACGGCTTCCTCCTTGCTGGAGACCTGGAGGATCCAGAAGCCGTTGAACAACTCGTGGACTTCCCCGTAGGGGCCGTCGGTGACGATCGGGGTTTCCTCCGAGAAGTCGACGACGAAGGCCTCGCTGAGGTCATCGGACAGCCCCTCCCCGGCCAGCAGCACGCCTGCCTTGATCAGGGATTCGTTGTAGGCGCCCATTGCATTGATGATCTCGTTGAAGTCGGCCTTCTCGTAGGCTTCCTTGGCGGCCTGGGTCGAGCGCATGATCAGCATGAATTTCATGGTGTTCTCCTTGGGTTCGGGAAGGCGCGCAATTACGTCCTTCACCCATTACATCGAACGGGAGGGACCGAAATCGACAGGCGAGCGAAAAAACTTCCAGGAATTTCGGAAACCGGGCGCGACGCGGCACCGGGCGACCGGTGCATTGGCAGCGCGGTGCATCGGTGACCGCCGGTCTTCCGCTGGCCCGGCGTTTGAGGCTTGGTGGACTGGCCCGCCGGGGCTATCCGCTGGGAACAAGGGCGGTGCGCCGCGACGGCGATAGGCCAGAATTGCGGTTCGGGCACTGGGGCGCCTCAAAAAATATCCCAGAGCGCCAGGAGCTTTCGGAATAGGCCGAAAAACACCGGCCCAGGACCATGTCGATCGGGCATGGAAAAACCCCTCACATCCCGCGTGTTTACTGGGATGAAAGGGGTTTTCTGTGGTGCCCTCGAAAGGATTCGAACCTTCGACCTTCCGCTCCGGAGGCGGACGCTCTATCCCCTGAGCTACGAGGGCGTTGCCGGAATCCAACAACCAATTTAATGGTTTCTGAAACATTTTCCGGCTGGGAACGTAGACGAGCTTAGCAGGTGGGATGCGGTGAATGACAAATTGGCGCTCAAAGGTCGCCGCGGGGCCGCCAAATGCGCATCTGATGTGTGCGACGTCGCGCCGTCACATCGTCCAATGCCGCCCGCGCCCCCGGTTATCCTTGAGGGGTGACTCCTGAAGAACTCTCCACAGCCATTTCCGCTTGCCTCCGCGACGCAGTCGACGCCGGCCAGATTACCGTCGACCTGCCCGAAAATGTGCGTGTGGAGCGACCGAAGAGTCGCGAGCACGGGGACTGGGCCACCAACATCGCCCTTCAGCTGGGCAAGAAGGCCGGGATGAACCCGCGCGACTTCGCCCAGATCCTGGCCACGCGCCTGGCCGAGTCGGCCGGTGTTGCCGGTGTCGAGATCGCCGGACCCGGATTCCTGAACATCACCCTCGAGGCGGGCGCCGCCGGCGAGCTGGCGAAGACCATCGTCGAGGCCGGTGCCGAATACGGCAAGAACGATGCGCTGGCCGGCCATGAGGTCAACATGGAATTCGTCTCCGCAAACCCCACCGGTCCGTTGCACATCGGCCACACCCGCTGGGCCGCCCTGGGCGACTCCATCGCGCGCGTGCTCAAGGCCAGCGGCGCGACCGTCACCAGCGAGTACTACATCAACGACGCCGGCAACCAGATGAACATCTTTGCCCTGTCGGTCTACAACCGCCTGCACTCGCTGCCGGTGCCCGAGGGCGGCTACCCCGGTGCCTACATCAAGGACCTGGCCGACGCCGTGGCCAAGGCCCACCCCGACATCCGCTCGCTCACCCAGGAAGCCGCGCTGCCGATCGTCCGCCACGCGGCCTACGTGGCGCAGATGGCCGACATCAAGGAGACGCTGAACGACTTCGGCGTCGAGTTCGACGTGTTCTTCTCCGAGCAGGAACTGCACTCCGGCGGCGCCGTCGAGGACGCCGTGGCGCGCCTGCGCGAACAGGGCCACATCGACGACACCGACGGTGCGGTGTGGCTGCGCACCACCGACTTCGGGGACGACAAGGACCGCGTGCTGATCCGCGCCAACGGCGAACCCACGTACTTCGCCGCCGACGCCGCCTACTACCTCTCCAAGAAGGACCGCGGCTTCACCGAGAAGATCTACCTGCTCGGCGCCGACCACCACGGCTACGTCAAGCGCCTGCAGGCCATCGCCGCCTGCGCCGGGGACGACCCGAAGGTCAACATCGAGGTGCTGATCGGCCAGCTGATCTCCGTCAACGGTGCCCGCCTGTCCAAGCGGGCCGGCAACATCATCGAGCTGCGCGACCTCATCGACTGGCTCGGCGCCGACGCGCTGCGCTACTCGCTGGGCCGCTACCCGGCAGACTCGCCGATGACCATCGACCCGGAGCAGCTGAAGAAGAACACCAACGACAACCCGGTGTTCTACGTCCAGTACGCCCACGCCCGCTCCCGCGCCGCCTCGCGCAACGCCGTGGAGAAGGGCGTGGAACGCACCGACTTCGACGCCACGCTGCTCACCCACGAGACCGAGAACGACCTGCTCGCGGCCCTGGGCCAGTTCCCCTCCGTCGTGGCGCAGGCCGCCACGCACCGCGAACCGCACCGCGTGGCCCGCCACGTCGAGCTGCTCGCCGGCGCCTACCACTCCTGGTACGCGGCCTGCCGCGTGACCCCCGTGGGCGACGGAGCCGTCGAGCCCATCCACCGCACCCGCCTCTGGCTCAACGACGCCACCACCCAGGTCCTGGCCAACGGCCTGGGACTGCTGGGCGTTTCGGCCCCGGAAAAGATGTAAGGAACCATGACCTCTTCACCACTTGCCCCGGCCTGGCTCTCCCTGCCCGCCGATGTCAACGCGCTGCGCCCCGTCGAGTGGGCCGAGGGTGTCGCCCGCTCCGAATCCGGCGAACTTGCCGTGCAGGGCCTTCTGGTCAGCGACCTGGCCGAGGAATTCGGCACGCCGCTGTTCGTGCTGGACGAAAACGACTTCCGAGCCCGCGCGGCCGGCTTCAAGCAGGCCTTCGACGCCGCGTTCGCCGACTTGTGCGGCGGCGTGGACGTCTACTACGCCGGCAAGGCGTTCCTGAGCACCGAGGTGGCCCGCTGGGTCACCGCCGAAGGCCTGCGCCTTGACACCTGCTCCGGCGGCGAAATGGCAGTGGCCCGCGTCGCCGGCGTGCCCGCCGCCAACCTGTCGCTGCACGGGAACAACAAGTCGGTCACCGAGATCCGCACCGCGCTGGAGGCGGACCTGGGCCGCATCGTCATCGACTCGCTGGACGAGCTCGAGCGCGTGGCCCTGCTGGCCCGCGAAACGGGCAAGCGCGCCAACGTGATGCTGCGCCTGACCCCCGGCGTGCACGCCAGCACCCACGAGTTCATCGCCACCGCGCACGAGGACCAGAAGTTCGGCCTCTCGATGATCCCGGTGGGCCAGGACGTTTCCCCGGCGGCCGCCGCGGTCAGCTACGCGCTGGAGCACCCGGAACTGAACTTGCTGGGCCTGCACGCGCACATCGGCTCGCAGATCTTCGAGGCGGAGGGCTTTGCGCTGGCCGCGCAGAAGATGCTCGGCTTCCTGGCGCAGGTCAAGCAGGACCATGGCGTCGAGCTGCCCGAGCTGGATTTGGGCGGCGGCTACGGCATTGCCTACACCGAGGTCGACACCCCGCGCGAGCCGGCCGTGCTGGCCGCCGCGATGGCCGAGGTCGTGGGGGAGACCGCAGCCCGGCTGGGCCTGGCGGTCCCGCGGATCTCCATCGAGCCCGGCCGCGCCATCGCCGGTCCCTCCACCTTCACCCTCTACGAGGCAGGGGTGCGCAAGTCCGTCCAGGTCGAGACCGCCGACGGCACCCTGGTGCCGCGCCGCTACGTCTCGGTGGACGGCGGGATGAGCGACAACGCCCGCCCGGTGCTCTACGACGCGGACTACACCGCGGTGCTGGCCGGCCGTGTGACGGAAAGTGAACCGATTATTTCACGGGTGGTTGGCAAACACTGCGAGTCCGGTGACATAGTCGTACGGGACGTTTACCTGCCCGAGGATGTCGCCGCCGGCGACCTTTTGGCCGTTCCGGGGACCGGGGCCTACTGCTGGGCACTGTCGAGCAACTACAACTACCTGGGGCGTCCCGGCGTGGTTGCCGTGCGCGATGGCGCCGCCCGCGCCATCATCCGCAGGGAAACCGAAGCCGACCTGTTGGCCCGCGATCTGGGAGCATAGAAATACACGTGAAAACACTGAAGGTGGCCCTGCTTGGCTGCGGCAATGTCGGGTCCCAGGTGGCACGCATCATCCTGAACGACGCCGAGGTGCTGGCCGACCGCGCCGGCGCGCGTCTTGAACTTGCAGGCATCGCCGTGCGCAACCTGGGGGCCACGCGCGACCCGGCGATCCCCGCGGGGCTGTTCACCACCGACGCGCCTGCCCTGGTCGATTCGGCCGACATCGTCATCGAGCTGCTCGGCGGTCTGGAACCCGCCGGGACGCTGATCCGCCGGGCCCTGGCCCGCGGCGCCTCCGTGGTCACCGGCAACAAGGCGCTGCTCGCAGCCCGCGGCGCAGAGCTCAACGCGCTGGCCTTCGAGTCCGGCGCCCAGCTGCGCTACGAGGCCGCCGTCGCCGGCGCCATCCCGATCCTGCGCCCCATCTCCGATTCGCTCTCCGGGGACCGGATCACCAAGATCATGGGCATCGTCAACGGCACCACCAACTTCATCCTCGACGCGATGGACACCACCGGCGCCCAGTTCGACGACGTGCTCGCCGAGGCCCAGGCGCTGGGCTACGCCGAGGCAGACCCGACAGCCGACGTGGCCGGGCACGACGCCGCCGCGAAGGCCGCGATCCTCGCCTCCCTGGCCTTCCACACCGACTTCGCCTACGCGGACGTGCACTGCGAGGGGATCACCAAGATCACCGCCGCCGACGTCGCAGCGGCCAAGGACGCCGGCATGGTCATCAAGCTGCTGGCGATCGCCGAACGCGGCGAGGACGGCATCGGGGTGCGCGTGCACCCGACGCTGCTGCGCCGCACCCACCCGCTGGCAGCCGTCCACGGCGCCTTCAACGCAGTGTTCGTCGAGGCCGAAAACGCCGGAGAGCTGATGTTCTACGGCGCCGGCGCCGGCGGGGCTCCCACCGCCTCGGCCGTCATGGGCGACACCGTGGCCGTGGCCCGCCGCGTCGTCTCCGGCGGCCCGCTGCCGGCCATCGCCGCACAGCAGCCGGTCAAGGCCCTGTCCTTCGACGAGATCTCCACCAGCTACTGGATCGGCCTGCGCGTCTCCGACGAACCCGGCGTGCTCGCCGCGATCGCCGCGATCTTCGCCGCCAACTCCGTCTCCATCGAGGCGCTGCGCCAGTCCGTCATCGAAGAAAACCACGGCGGGTCCGCCGAGCTGCGCATCGTGACCCACCGCTCCACCGAGTCCTCGCTGGCCGCCGTCGTGGCCGCCGTCTCCGACTTGGATGCCGTCCAAGAAGTAACCTCTGTCCTGCGAGTTGAAGGAAACTAAGTGGCCCACCAGTGGCGCGGAGTCATCCGCGAATATGCCGAACGCCTGCCCGTTGACGAAAACACCAAGGTCATCACCTTGGGCGAGGGCGGTACGCCCCTGGTGTTCGCCCCGGCACTGAGCGAGCTCACCGGCTCCGAGGTCTACCTCAAGGTCGAGGGCATGAACCCGACCGGCTCCTTCAAGGACCGCGGCATGACCATGGCGATGACCGCCGCGGTCGCCGCCGGCGCCAAGGCGGTGGTCTGCGCCTCCACCGGCAACACCTCCGCCTCCGCCGCGGCCTATGCCACCCAGGCCGGGCTCAAGTGCGCGGTGCTGGTTCCGGACGGCAAGATCTCCATGGGCAAGATGTCCCAGGCGATCGCGCACGGCGCGGACATCATCCAGATCGACGGGAACTTCGACAACTGCCTCGAGGTCGCCCGAAAGCTGAGCGAAAACTACCCGGTGTTCCTGGTGAACTCGGTGAACCCTGCCCGCATCGAGGGCCAGAAGACCGGCGCCTTCGAGGTCGTGGACTTCCTGGGCGACGCCCCGGACTACCACGTGCTGCCGGTGGGCAACGCGGGCAACATCACCGCGTACTGGAGGGGCTACAAGGAGTACTCCTCCGAGTACACCAACCAGGCCGGCGCCGTGCTGGCCC
Organism: Paeniglutamicibacter sp. GQ140; assembly: GCF_059759235.1. Lineage (NCBI taxonomy): Bacteria > Bacillati > Actinomycetota > Actinomycetes > Micrococcales > Micrococcaceae > Paeniglutamicibacter > Paeniglutamicibacter sp. GQ140. The sequence goes on along the minus strand of NZ_JCAXDW010000002.1, from coordinate 159,527 downwards.
CGGTGTCCACCAAGACCCCGATCATGTGGGGCTTCCAGGCCGCGGGAGCCGCACCCATCGTGCTGGGCCACCCGGTGACCGAACCGGACACCATCGCCACCGCCATCCGCATCGGCAACCCGGCCTCCTGGCAGCAGGCCGAGGAGGCCCGCGACGAGTCCGGCGGAATCATCGACTCGGTGACCGACGCGGAGATCCTGGCGGCGCACCGCTGGCTGTCCTCGCGCGAGGGCGTCTTCGTGGAGCCGGGCTCCGCGGCCGGCGTTGCCGGGCTCATCAAGCACCACGCGGCGGGCAACGTGCCGTCCGGCAAGAAGATCGTCATCACCGTGACCGGCCACGGCCTGAAGGACCCGGACTGGGCCCTGAAGACCGAGGACGGTTCCGCAGTCACCCCGACCAAGGTCGAGTTCGACGTCGTGGCAGTGGCCTCGGCGCTCGGCCTGGCCTAGTCCCCGCACCGGATACAAGGGGAACGAACACCTGATGGCGCAGATCCAAGCCGGCCAATCCATTGCCGTGCACGTGCCGGCCACGAGCGCGAACCTGGGGCCCGGATTCGACGTCCTGGGCATGGCGCTGTCGGTGTGCGACACCCTGGTGGTGCACACCGTGTCCGAGCCCGGCGTCAGCGTGGCGGTCACCGGCGAGGGTGCCGACACGCTGCCCGCCGATGAAACGCACCTGATCGCCAAGACGATCCTGGAGCGCTGGGCGGAACTGGGCTTCGAGCCCTGCGGCCTGCGCCTCGAGGCGACGAACAACATCCCGCACGGCCGCGGCATGGGTTCCAGCGCCGCGGCCATGGTCAGCGCGCTGGCCGCTGCCAATGCGCTGCTTCCGGCCGACGCGCAGTCCGGCCCGGAGGAGATCTTCCAGGCCGCCTCGCGCTGGGAGGGCCACCCGGACAACGTAGCCCCGGCCGTCTACGGCGGGTTGACGCTTTCCTGGACCACCGATGCAGGATTCGGCACGCTGCAGGGCGTGCTGCATCCCGACATCGTCCCGGTCATTGCGATCCCCGACATCGAGCTGTCCACCGCCGCGGCCCGCGGGCTGCTTCCGGAAACGGTGCCGCACGCCCTGGCCGCGGCCAACGGGGGACGGGTGGGCCTGCTCATCCATGCCCTGGCCCACGAGCCGGCGGCGCTCATGGTCGGCACCGAGGACTTCCTGCACCAGGGGTTCCGGGCACCGGCCATGGCGCAGAGCGCCGAGCTGATTGCCCACCTGCGGGCCTCCGGCCATGCGGCCGTGGTTTCCGGTGCCGGACCCACGGTGCTGGTGTTGTGCGACGGCCAGGAAGGCGCGCAACGGGCCGCCGCCGCGATCTCCGGGTACGCGGCAAGCCATGAAGAAACAAACTGGCGTGTCCGGATTGAGTCCGTACCGCCAACGGGTGTTAGAGTAGAAGTGCTCTAGCACCCGCCTGAAAAGAATTATCCGCATTCCAATGGATGATTCATTGCGTTTCGTGCAGCCATCAGTTCCTTCCCCCGCCGCGGCGGGCGGATCTTTGGGGATTCGATCACCACAAACCATTTTCGCTGGGCGAGCAGGCACACCCACACCATCCGATTGAAACCGTCAACCTTGTTGGTGACTAGATCCCTTGGTGTGTCTCACGATCGACCGAAGCATTTGCCTGGTCTTACCTGGCGGTGCACGGCCGAACCTTTTCCCGCATCTGACGCGGGAACAAGGGCTAGTCAAAAGTTGCGGTTCTCTCTGATGAGTTCCGCCCGACGAGGGGGAAGGAACCTTCGTGACCGAAACCACCAGCCTTACTGCAGGCGTGGAAGAAAACAACGCATCCAAGGGCGGCGGACTTGCCGGCCTGAAACTTGCACAATTGCAGGTGCTTGCGTCCCAGCTGGGCATCACCGGCGGGTCGCGGATGCGCAAGAACGATCTTGTCACCGCGATCTCGAACCACCAGCGTGGCGGTTCCGTGGCCGACCGCGACGCCAAGGCCAAGGCGGAGCCCAAGGCCGACGCCAAGACCGAGGCCCCCGCCAAGGCGGAAACCAAGGCACCGGCAAAGGCCGCTGCCAAGGCACCGGCCCGTGGCGCACGGAACGCGGCCAAGCAGGCAGAGGCCCCGGCCGCCGAGGCCCAGGCCGAGGCCGCTCCGGCGGCCGCCGAGGCGAAGGCCGAGCAGCCCGCCCGCCGCACCCGCAACCGCCGTGCCGATTCCAGCGGAACCGTTGCCCCGGCCGTTGAGGCCCCGGCAGCCGAGCCGAAGGCCGACACCGCACCGGCAGCAGCCGAGGCCCCCGCGGCCGAGGAGCGCGCACCGCGCCGCAACACCCGCAACCGCCGCGCGGAGTCCACCGGCACCGCCGAGGCCCCGGCCGAATCCGCACCTGCCGCCGAGCCGGCAACGGGCGACTCCGCCGAGTCGAACCAGGACGCCAACGAGTCCCGCAACGAACGAGGCGACCGCCACGAGCGCGGCGAGCGCAACCGCAACCGCCGGGACCGCAACCGCAACCGCCGCGAGAACAACAACAACGACTCCGCCGAGACCTCCGAGCCCGCCGAGGCACAGGAGGAAAAGCAGGTCGAGGCCAAGGCATCCGACTCGCGCTCGAACGAGAACAAGTCGAACGACCGCTCCGAGGACCGCAACCGCGAAGGCTCCGAGGACCGCGCGGCCAACCGCCGCGAGCGCAACCGCGAACGCAACGAGCGCAACCGCGAACGCAATGCCAACCGCAACGAGCGCGGCGACCGCCAGGACCGCGGCAACGACCGCAACGACCGGACCGACCGCAACAACCGCCGCGGCCGCAACCGCAACCAGCCGGACGTGGACGACACCGAGTTGAACGACTCGGACGTGCTGCTCCCGGTCGCCGGCATCCTGGACGTGTTGGACAACTACGCGTTCATCCGCACCTCCGGCTACCTCGCCGGCCCGTCGGACGTCTACGTCACCCTGAACCAGGTCAAGAAGTACAACCTGCGCAAGGGCGATGCAGTGGTCGGCGCCATCCGCGCCCCCCGCGAGAACGAGAACCCGTCCTCGCGCGCCAAGTTCAACGCCCTGGTCAAGCTCACCGCGATCAACGGCAAGACCCCGGAGGAGAACTCCAACCGCGTTGACTTCTCCAAGCTGGTCCCGCTGTACCCGACCGAGCGCCTGCGCCTGGAGACCGACCAGAAGCTGGTCGGCCCCCGCGTCATCGACCTGGTCGCCCCCATCGGCAAGGGCCAGCGCGGCCTGATCGTCTCCCCGCCGAAGGCCGGCAAGACGCTGATCCTGCAGTCCATCGCGAACGCCATCACCATCAACAACCCCGAGGTCCACCTCATGATGGTGCTGGTCGACGAGCGCCCCGAGGAAGTCACCGACATGCAGCGCACGGTGAAGGGCGAGGTCATCGCCTCGACCTTCGACCGGCCCGCCGACGACCACACCACCGTGGCCGAGCTCGCCATTGAGCGCGCCAAGCGCCTGGTGGAAATGGGCATGGACGTCGTGGTCCTGCTGGACTCGATGACCCGCCTGGGCCGTGCGTACAACCTGGCCGCCCCGGCCTCGGGCCGCATCCTCTCCGGCGGTGTCGATTCCTCGGCACTGTACCCGCCCAAGCGCTTCTTCGGTGCCGCCCGCAACATCGAGAACGGCGGCTCGCTGACCATCCTGGCCACCGCGCTGGTGGAGACCGGGTCCAAGATGGACGAGGTCATCTTCGAGGAGTTCAAGGGCACCGGCAACATGGAGCTGCGCCTGTCCCGCCAGCTGGCCGACAAGCGCATCTTCCCGGCCGTCGACGTCAACGCCTCGGGCACCCGCCGCGAAGAGAAGCTGCTCTCCCCGGACGAGGTCAAGATCATGTGGCGCCTGCGCCGCGTGCTTTCGGGCCTTGACACCCAGCAGGCGCTGGAGACCCTCACGGGCAAGATCCGCGAGACCTCCTCGAATGCCGAGTTCCTGATGCTGATCAACAAGACCACGCTGGGTTCCAAGAACGACGCCTAGCTGCCCTATACGCCCAGTTTCACCGTGCCCGGACACCCGGGCCGGTGAGGCTGGGCGTTGGCCGTTAACACCCAAGATCCCTTTTCGTTCCCTACACTGGGAACCAGTCGTAGTGAAAGAAGCTGAAAACCATGTTTGAGTCCGTACAGGGACTACTCGACGAGCACGCTGCCCTCCAGGCCCGGCTCTCGGACCCCGCCGTTTACCAGGACCAGGCCCTGGCCCGGAAGCTCGGCCGGCGCTCCGCCGAGCTCAACGGCATCGTTGAGGCCCACCGGCGGTGGAAGCAGGCCACCGAGGACCTCGAGACCGCCCAGGAAATGGCCGACGAGGACCCCGACTTCGCCGCCGAGGTCGAAGAGCTGAACCAGAAGCTCCCGGTGCTCGAGGAAAAGCTGCGCCGGCTGCTGATCCCGCGCGACCCCAACGACGCGCGCGACGTGATCCTCGAGGTCAAGGGCGGGGAAGGCGGAGACGAGGCTGCGCTGTTCGCCGCGGACCTGCTGCGCATGTACACCCGCTACGCGGAGACCAAGGGCTGGAAGACGGAGCTCATCTCCTTCAACGAGTCGGACCTGGGCGGCTACAAGGACGCCCAGATGGCCATCAAGGGCAAGTCGAACGACCCCGCCGAGGGCGTCTACGCGCACCTGAAGTTCGAGGGCGGGGTGCACCGCGTGCAGCGCGTGCCGCAGACCGAGTCGCAGGGCCGGATCCACACCTCGGCCGCCGGCGTGCTGATCCTGCCCGAGGTCGACGAGCCCGAAGAGGTCGACATCCACCCCAACGACCTGAAGGTCGACGTGTACCGCTCCTCGGGCCCCGGCGGCCAGTCGGTGAACACCACCGACTCCGCGGTGCGCCTCACCCACCTGCCCACCGGCATCGTGGTGGCCATGCAGAACGAGAAGTCGCAGATCCAGAACCGCGAGGCCGCCATGCGCGTGCTGCGCTCGCGCCTGCTGGCCCACCAGCAGGCCATCATCGACGCGGAGAACTCCGACATCCGCAAGTCGCAGGTGCGCACCATGGACCGCTCCGAGCGCATCCGCACCTACAACTACCCGGAAAACCGGATTGCCGACCACCGCACCGGCTACAAGGCGTACAACCTCGACCACGTGATGAACGGCGAGCTTGACCCGCTGATCAACTCCTGCATCGAGATGGACGAGCAGCAGCGCCTTGACGCCATCGGCGGGGACCAGGCCTAGGCACCGGGTGAACGAACCGGGAAGCGGCCGGCCGCTGGCGCGGGTGCTCAGCGAGGCCGCCGCCGTCCTTGAAACCGCCGGCGTGCCCTCCCCGCGGGTGGATGCCGAACTGCTGGCCGCGCACGTACTGGGCATTTCCCGCGGCCGGCTCGCCACGCTGGTCATGATGGGGGAGTCCTTCGCCTCCGCGGACGCCGAAAACTATGCGCGGCTGGTGGACAGGCGCGCCACCCGCGTGCCGCTGCAGCACCTCACCGGCGTCGCCCACTTCAGGTACCTTGACCTGTCGGTGGGCCCGGGCGTGTTCGTGCCGCGGCCCGAAACCGAGTCGGTGGTGCAATTGGCCATCGACGCGGCCCGGGGCCTGGAACACCCGCTCATGGTGGACCTGGGCACCGGATCCGGCGCGATCGCCGGTTCGCTGGCGCACGAGGTGCCCGGCGCCCGGGTGCACGCGGTGGAACTTTCCGACGACGCGTTCCCCTACGCGGCGCGCAACCTGGCGCCGCTTGGCGTCAACCTCGTCCAGGGGGACCTGGCCCACGCATTTGCCGAGCTCGACGGCGCCTGCGACGTGGTCGTCTCCAACCCGCCCTACATTCCCGCCAACGCGGTGCCGCGCGAACCCGAGGCCCGTGACCACGACCCGCACATGGCGCTGTACGGGGGAGGGGCGGACGGCATGGTGCTGCCCCGCGCCGCCGCGGCCACCGCCGCGCGGCTGCTGCACCCCGGGGGCTTCTTCGTCATGGAACACGCCGAGGTGCAGGCCGCGGCCATGTCCGCGATGTTTGCGGCCTCCGGCGACTGGGAACAGGTGACGACCCACCTGGATCTGACCGGCAGGGACCGGGCCACCAGTGGCATCCGCCGCTGAAGGTCCACGAAACATGGAAGAATGAAACACGTGACTTCACGTTTTGATGCCCGCAACAGCCAGGACCTAGAGACCGGACTCGAGGCCGCACGCGCCGCATTGGCCGCAAACCGATGCATCGTGATGCCTACCGACACCGTCTACGGCATTGCCGCCGACGCATTTTCCGCCCAGGCGGTGGCGACCTTGCTGGCCGCCAAGGGCCGGGGACGGAACATGCCGCCGCCGGTGCTGATCCCGCAGGCCGCGACGATGGACGGCCTGGCCGTGGACGTCCCGGGCTTCGCCCGGGAACTTGCCGCCGAGTTCTGGCCCGGCGCGTTGACCCTGATCCTGCATGCCCAGCCGTCCCTGACCTGGGACCTGGGGGAGACCCGCGGCACCGTGGCGTTGCGGGTGCCGGACGACGAGGTGGCCCGCCAGCTGTTGCGCAGCACCGGCCCGCTGGCCGTCTCCTCGGCGAACCGCACCGGCAACCCGGCGGCCGCCACCGCCGAGGAGGCCTTCGAACAGCTCGGCGAATCGGTCGAGGTGTATCTGGAGGCCGGACCCCGCCCGATCTCCGGGGACGCACTGAGCTCGACCATCATCGACTGCACCCTCACCCCGCCGCGCGTGGTGCGCGAGGGTGCCCTCTCGCTCGAGGCACTGCGCGCGGTCGTTCCCGGCCTCCTGGACGCCGACGGGCAGCCGGACCCGGCCCTGGCCGATGACACCTTGCCGCAACCGGAGACACCGGCCGAAGAAGAGGCTCTGCCCGAATCGGGCGCGGACGCCGAGGAATCCGCCACCGAGGATGCCGATGCCGGGGATTCCGGCGACGCCATCGCCCCTGCCGTCCCCGGTGAAGCAGGAAATCGCGGTGCCACGCAAGGCGGGGAGTCCGCCCGGACGCCATGAGAAGCTACCTGCTGCTGATCGGCATCACGTTCCTGACCGCGTATCTGCTCACTCCGGTGCTCCGTGTCTTGGGTGTGCGCTTCATGCCCCAGCTCCCGGTGCGCGACCGCGACTTCCACCAGAAACCCACCCCCAAGTTGGGCGGGGTTGCCATCGTGGGGGCGCTGTACCTGGGAATTTCGGTGGCGGAGCAGATGCCGTTCTTCACCGGGATCTTCAGGTCTCCCGAACCCATTCGCGGAGTGTTGATCGCCCTGGGCATCATCCTGGTGATGGGCGTCCTGGATGACCTGATAGACCTGCGCTGGTGGGCCAAGCTCATCGGCCAGATCGCGGTGGGCCTGGTGATCGTCCAGCACGGGATCCTGCTCAAGGCCCTTCCCGTCGGCTCGCTGCACATTGATTCCCCGTCCCTGCAGGTCGCCGTCACGGTGCTGATCATCGTGGGCACGATGAACGCGATCAACTTCGTCGACGGCCTGGACGGCCTGGCCGCAGGGATCTCGGCGATCGGCGCGGCAACCTTCTTCGTCTACAGCTACCTGCTGGCCACGCGCGTCAGCGCTGAGGACTACGCAAACTTCTCGGCCCTGCTCTGCGCCGTGTTGCTCGGGGCCACGTTGGGCTTCCTGCCGCACAACTTCCAGCCCGCGTCCATCTTCATGGGGGAGACGGGGGTGCTTGCGATAGGGCTGCTCTTTGCTGTGGCAACCCTCGCGGTCACCGGTGACGTCCTGGGGGAGGACGCCTACCGCTTCCGCAACGTCCCGGCGTTCATGCCGGTGATCCTGCCGATCGCGGTGATCGTGCTGCCGTACCTTGACCTGTTGCTCTCCGTGATTAGGCGCACAGCCAAGCGCCGGTCCCCGTTTAGTGCCGACCGCGGGCACATCCACCACCGGCTGGTGGACCTGGGTCACAGCCCCCGGGCAGTGGTCCTGATCCTCTACCTGTGGGCCGCCCTGGTCTCCTCGGGTGTCGTGGTGATTTCCCTCAGTGACCGGCGCATCGCAATTCCCCTCTATGTTGCGGCCTTCGTTTTCGTGACCTTCGTCACCTGGCTGCCCATGCTGAAACGGGCCCGCGGCAAGATCGGGATGCTCGGCACCAAGTAGGCCCGGCATCCCCGCCGGCGCAGGGCCGGCCGCCGGGTCGAGCCCCGGTTCTATCTCATGTAGAATTCAAGGTGCCTCTTCACCGAGGAACATACCCCTCATCAAGCCTCCATGTCATGCAGGACCCATCATCGGTGGGTGCTGCTGCAGCAAGGGAACTGGACATACATGATCAAGCCGGGACGCGGTTCCAAGCCCAGCGGTGCGTTGGTTGCATCGTCGGCTCCGCGTTCCCCTTGGCTGGGCATCCTGAAGACCTGCGTTGCCTACACCGTTGGTGTCGGCGCCGTGGCGTCAATTGCCGCTTGGCCGATCCTGGGCGCGCAAGCGGCCGGTTCACTGGCCTTCGGGTGCGGACTGATCGTCGTGTTCTTCGGCATCAGCCTGCTCGTTGCCGAATGGGCCGGACGACATCGCGCAACCTGGGCGCTGCCGGCGTTCCTCTTCATGTACTTCGTCAAGATCCTGGGCATGGGTTTTCTGGTGCTTTTTTCCGGGCTGCCCGAATGGGTGCTCGCACCCTATTTCATGTGGGGGGCCATTGGTTCCCTGGTGCTGTGGCAGTTTGGGGAGATTCGCGCCTTTTCCCGGGCAAGGCTCCCCATTTTCGACCACGACGATCCATCGACGTCCCCACCCACCGGAGGGGATCATGGAAAACCCTGACTCCAACCCCGGTCAAGCGCCAATACAGGCTCCCGTCCGCGAGTACGTCAACTACATTGTTGGCGGGCTGATCGCGTGGGGTTTGATAGGCTGGGGACTGGATCTTTTGCTGGACACCCGCTGGATTGTTTTCCTCGGTGCGCTGCTAGGCGCCACCGCAGGATTGTTTCTGGCTCGCCATCATTTGCGGCATCGACGCCGCGGGTTTCCAGGCAGCGATGAGATCGACCATTAGAACTTCACACGGTGAGCGGTGCCTTGCGCCGAATCGCCGATATTGCCCCACGACCGAAACTGCAGAGAGGACAGCGCGTTGACCGCGTTTGCGCTTCCGACGGCCACAGAACCCTATGTCCCGCCGTCGATTTCCGACACCCACCTTCCCGAGGTGCTGCCATGGTTAGCCGAGTACGGGACCGGTTTCGGCAAGCAGATGGTCATGATCATCCTCTCGATCATCTTGATCGTGTGGTTCTTCAAGTCGGCCATCAAGAATCCGAAGCTGGTTCCAGGCAAGGCACAGTTCCTGGCCGAAAGCGCCTACGGCTTCGTCCGTAACAGCGTGGGCCGCGACATCATCGGCGAGAAGAACTTCGCCCAGTGGGTGCCGCTGCTCTTTGCGACCTTCTTCTTCATCCTGCTGAACAACCTCTTCGGGGCCATCCCGTTCCTTCAGCTTCCCTCGTTCTCCCACGCCGGCGCGGCTTACGCCATGGCCATCATCATCTACGGCACCTGGATCGCCGTCGGCGTGAAGAACCACGGCATCCGCTACTTCAAGCTGGCCGTTGTTCCCTCGGGGGTCCCGGGTTGGATCATGCCGCTGATGGTGCCGCTGGAAATCATTTCCAACTTCATCGTTCGCCCGCTGACCCACTCCTTGCGTTTGATGGCCACCATGCTTGCCGGCCACATGATCGTGATGCTTGCCGCCACCGGCGCCCGCCACCTGATCATGGTTCAGGAGTCGCTGGCCCTGAACGCCGTCGGCGTCCTGGTCATCGTCGGCTCGGTGGCGATGTACTTCCTCGAACTCTTGATCATGGTCCTGCAGGCATTTGTCTTCACCCTGCTGACCGCCATCTACATCCAGGGTGCCCTGGATGCAGACGCCCACTAAGCATTCCGGGCTCGCACCAACCAACTAAAGTTTTCCCCCTTGAATGGGGGAATGACCTCACAACCTGCCGACAAAGTGTCGGTATCTTGAAAGGAACGAAATGGAACTCCACGGCTCCCTCAACATGATCGGCTACGGCCTGGCTGCAATCGGTTCGGCCATCGGCGTGGGCATGATCTTCGCTGCCTACATCAACGGCGTAGCCCGTCAGCCGGAAGCTCAGCGCATCCTGCAGCCCATCGCCATGCTGGGCTTCGCCCTTGCAGAAGCACTGGCAATCTTGGGCCTCGTCTTCGCCTTCGTCGTCGGCGCCTAGTTCCCCTCGTAGTGGCCCTGCCACTTACGCAGGCGCCATTGCAACCGGAACTTAAGAGATAAGGAAGAGTGAGAATGATCAGCAACGAATTGATCCTCGCTGCAGGCGAGAGTGCCAACCCGCTGCTTCCGAACCCGTGGGAAATTCTTGTCACTGCTGCAGGCTTCGCTGTCCTGCTGTTTTTGGTGGTCAAGTACATTGCCCCGGCATTCGAGAAGTCCTACCAGGACCGTGTCACGGCCATCGAGGGTGGACTTGAGAAGGCAGAGGCCGCGCAGGCCGAAGCCAACGCCACCCTTGAGCAGTACAAGGCACAGCTGCTTGAAGCACGCACCGAAGCCAACCGCATCCGCGAGGATGCGCGCGAAGAAGGTGCCCTGATTCTTGCGGAACTGAAGACCAAGGCAGCAGAAGAGTCCGCTCGCATTACCGAGCAGGCCCACCGCCAGATCGAAGCCGAGCGCACCGCAGCAGTTACCTCGCTGCGTGCCGAGGTCGGAACCCTGGCAACTTCGCTGGCCAGCAAGATCGTCGACGACGCTCTTGAGAACGACGAGCGCGCAGCTCGCGTGGTCGACAAGTTCCTGGCAGACCTTGAAACCCAGCAGAACGCAGGTGCATCGAACTAATGGCAGGTGTATCGAGCGAGTCACTGTCCGCGGCGCTGGCGTCGTTGGAAACCAAGCTTGCACACGCGTCCTTGGAATTGTCCGCCGAGCTATTTGGGACGGTTGACGTTCTGGATGGCAACGCAGGCCTGCGTCGCGCACTGACTGATCCGGCCCGCGGGTCCTCTGACAAGGCGGGGCTTGTTGCCCAGCTGTTGCACGGGAAGGTCTCGGCGGAAGCCGAATCCACCGTCGCGTCTCTGGCATCCTCGCGTTGGAGCTCGGCACGAGACATTGGCGATGCACTGGAGACCGTGGCGGCAACTGTCGCCATCGCGGTAGCCGAGCGTCAGGGCGGTTCCGCAGGACTGGAGAGGCTCGAAGAAGACCTCTTCGCGTTCATCCGTGTGGTTGGGTCCAGTCATGATCTGCAGCGTGCCCTTGATGATTCCAAGGCTACGGACGAAGCGAAGGGCGCCCTGGCGCTCAAGCTGGTGCCGAATGCCTCGGATGCAGCGGCACTGCTGATCCGCCAGGCCGTCGCTTCGCCGCGCGGGCTCAAGCCCGTCGCACTTCTGGAGCGCTTCGTGGAATTGGTGGCTAAACGCCAGGACCGCTGGATTGCCCAGGTGAGTGTCACCCGTGAACTCACCCCGGAGCAGACAGCGCGCCTGCAGGCAGGCCTGAACAACCTTTACGGCCGGGACTTGAAGATCAATGTCGAGATCGACCCGGCACTAGTTGGCGGCATCCGCGTCAAGGTGGGTGACGAGGTTGTTGACGCAACCATCGCCACCCGCGTCGCGGACCTTCGCCGCCAGTTGGCAAGCTAGGCAGCCCCCCCACTTCAACCCGGGGGGCCTGCCTTGCAGGCCAGTCACCATAGACTGAATCAAATTTCGGTTACCGCAACGATAGATCGCGGTAATCACAACTTAGGAGAGCAGGGACTGCAGATGGCCGAATTGACCATCAACGCCGACGACGTCCGCAATGCCTTGAATGAGTTCGCAGCGTCCTACGAACCGGGCAAAGCAGAGCGCACCGAGGTCGGCCGCGTAACCACGGCAAGTGACGGTATCGCCAAGGTGGAGGGTCTTCCCTCCGTCATGGCAAATGAGCTGCTTCGATTCGAAGACGGCACCCTGGGCCTGGCCCAGAACCTTGACACCCGCGAGATCGGTGTCGTCGTCTTGGGCGACTTCACCGGCATCGCCGAAGGCCAGCGCGTCGAGCGCACCGGCGAGATCCTTTCGGTTCCGGTTGGCGATGCCTTCCTCGGCCGAGTGGTTGACCCGCTGGGCGAGCCGATCGATGACCTGGGACCGATCGCGTCCTCGGGTCGCCGCGCACTGGAGCTTCAGGCTCCGGGCGTGACGCAGCGCAAGTCGGTTCACGAACCGCTGCAGACCGGCATGAAGGCCATCGACGCCATGATCCCGATCGGCCGTGGCCAGCGTCAGCTGATCATTGGCGACCGCCAGACCGGCAAGACCGCCCTGGCCGTGGATGCCATCATCAACCAGAAGGCCAACTGGGCTTCGGGCGACACCAACAAGCAGGTCCGCTGCATCTACGTGGCAATTGGTCAGAAGGCTTCGACCATTGCCGCCGTGCGCCAGACCCTTGAGACCAACGGTGCGCTGGAATACACCACCATCGTTGCCTCCCCGGCTTCGGACCCGGCCGGCTTCAAGTACCTGGCACCGTACGCCGGCTCCGCCATCGGCCAGCAGTGGATGTACGACGGCAAGCACGTTCTGATCGTCTTTGATGATCTGTCCAAGCAGGCCGAAGCCTACCGCGCCGTTTCGCTGTTGCTGCGTCGCCCGCCGGGACGCGAAGCCTACCCGGGCGACGTGTTCTACCTGCACTCCCGCTTGCTTGAGCGTTGTGCAAAGCTCTCCGACGAGCTCGGAGCAGGCTCGATGACCGGTCTGCCGATCATCGAAACCAAGGCAAACGACGTCTCGGCCTTCATTCCGACCAACGTCATTTCCATCACCGACGGCCAGATCTTCCTGCAGTCGGACCTCTTCAACGCCAACCAGCGTCCGGCAGTCGACGTGGGCATCTCGGTGTCCCGCGTTGGTGGCTCGGCGCAGATCAAGGCCATGAAGAAGGTCGCCGGTACCCTGAAGCTCGAACTGGCCCAGTTCCGCGACATGCAGGCATTCGCCATGTTCGCCTCGGACCTGGACGCCGCTTCCAAGCAGCAGCTCACCCGTGGCGCACGCTTGATGGAACTTCTCAAGCAGGGACAGTACGCACCGTTCCCGGTTGAGGATCAGGTTGTCTCCGTGTGGGCCGGTACCAAGGGCTACCTGGATGATGTCCCGGTTGAGGACGTTCGTCGCTTCGAAACCGAGTTCCTGGCTCACCTGCGTCACCGCACCAACGTGCTCACCGTGATTGCCGAGACCGGCAAGCTCGAGGACGAGACCGTTGAATCGCTCAAGTCGAACATCGCCGACTTCAAGGCCGGCTTCTTCGGTGAAGGCGACGACAAGCTTGTCGCCGCCGGCAAGGAAGAATTCGACGCCTTGGCCGAGGGATCCGTCGACCAGGAAAAGATCGTCAAGCAAAAGCGCTGACATCACCTTTGATTAGGGGTTGCCGCACCCGAAGGTGCGGTGCGGCAACCCCTGCAAAGGGATAAGGAAAGGACAAACATGGGAGCCCAGATTCGGGTCTACCGCCAGAAGATTGCATCGACGACGTCGATGGGCAAGATCTTCAAGGCGATGGAACTGATCGCCTCTTCCCGTATTGGCAAGGCACGCGCGCGTGTCTCGGCATCGCTGCCGTACGCCAATGCGATTACCCGTGCTGTTACTGCCGTCGCGTCACAGTCAGAGGTTGATCACCCACTGACCACCGAGCCGGAGTCAATCCGTCGCGCGGCGGTCTTGGTCATGACCTCTGACCGCGGACTCGCCGGGTCCTACTCCGCCAGCGTCTTGAAGCAGGCAGAGCACCTCGTAGAACTGCTCCATGAAGAAGGCAAGGACGTCAAGACCTACCTGGTCGGCCGCAAGGCTCAGGCGTACTTCGATTTCCGTGGACGCGAATACGCGAAGGTGTGGACCGGTGGTACCGACGCCCCGGAGTTTACGACCGCACGCGAACTGCGCGAAGCCCTGCTCAAGGACTTCGCCGACGAATTTGAAGTGGGAGGCGTGGACGAGATCCACGTAGTCTTCACCCAGTTCAAGTCGATGGTCGTTCAGGAACCGACGGTCATTCGTTTGCTGCCGCTTGAGGTTGTCGAGGAGGAGTCTGAGACTCCTGCCGATGAGCTGCTGCCGCTCTACGAATACGAGCCGGAGCCGGAGCAGGTGCTTGACGCACTGCTTCCGCGGTACATCGAATCACGCATCTTCAACGCGATGTTGCAGGCGGCGGCTTCCGAGCTCGCAGCCCGCCAGCGTGCAATGAAGTCCGCAGGCGACAACGCCAAGGAACTCATCAAGAAGTACACGCGTCTTCGTAACAACGCCCGCCAGGCCGAGGTTACCCAGGAACTCTCTGAAATCGTTGCCGGCGCTGACGCGCTGAACGGTTAACGGGAACTTCCTACCCACACTTACATCCACGCCATCTACACAAGTGAAGTGAGAGAGAGATGACTGCCCAACTCAACGAGCAGGGTACCGCTGCCTCGACCGGTGCAATCGGTCGTATCGCACGCGTTATCGGCCCGGTTGTCGACGTTGAATTCCCCGCCGACTCCCTGCCTGCTATTTACAATGCTCTTTCCGCTGAGATTACTCTCAACGGCAAGACCACCACCATCACCTTCGAAACCAGCCAGCACCTCGGTGACTCCATGGTTCGTGCAATCGCCCTTCAGGCCACCGACGGACTTGTCCGCGGTACCCAGGTAGTCGATTCCGGTGCCCCGATTTCCGTACCCGTTGGCGACGTTGTCAAGGGCCACATCTTCAACGTGCTGGGCGAGCCCCTCGACGTTGCTGCCTCGGAGCTCGAGATCACCGAGCGCTGGCCGATCCACCGCAAGGCCCCGTCCTTCGCGAGCCTCGAAGGCTCGACCGAAATGCTGGAAACCGGCATCAAGTCGATCGACCTTCTCACCCCGTACATCAAGGGTGGAAAGATCGGCCTCTTCGGCGGCGCCGGCGTGGGCAAGACCGTGCTGATCCAGGAAATGATCACCCGTGTTGCACGTAACTTCGGTGGTACCTCGGTATTCGCCGGTGTTGGCGAGCGCACCCGTGAGGGCAACGACCTCTGGGTCGAAATGGAAGAAGCCAACGTCCTGAAGGACACCGCCCTGGTGTTCGGCCAGATGGATGAGCCGCCAGGAACGCGTCTTCGCGTGGCACTGTCGGCACTGACCATGGCGGAGTACTTCCGCGATGTGCAGAAGCAGGACGTGTTGCTCTTCATCGACAACATCTTCCGCTTCACCCAGGCCGGTTCCGAGGTGTCGACCCTGCTGGGCCGCATGCCTTCGGCCGTGGGTTACCAGCCGAACCTTGCCGACGAGATGGGTCTCCTCCAGGAGCGCATCACCTCGACCAAGGGCCACTCGATCACCTCGATGCAGGCCGTTTACGTGCCTGCCGATGACTACACGGACCCGGCCCCGGCCGCGACCTTCGCCCACTTGGATGCGACCACGGAACTTTCCCGTGAAATCGCCTCCCGTGGTCTGTACCCGGCCATCGATCCGCTGACCTCCACGTCGCGAATCCTTGACCCGCAGTACGTTGGTCACGACCACTACAACACCGCGGTTCGCGTCAAGCAGATCCTCCAGAAGAACAAGGAACTGCAGGACATCATCGCGATCCTCGGCATCGACGAACTCGGTGAAGAGGACAAGATCGTTGTATCGCGTGCTCGTCGCATCCAGCAGTTCCTCTCCCAGAACACCTACACTGCCAAGCAGTTCACCGGTGTCGAGGGTTCGACGGTTGCCATCAAGGACACCATCGAGGGCTTCAACGCGATCTGCAACGGCGACGTTGACCACATTGCCGAGCAGGCATTCTTCAACATCGGCGGCATGGACGACGTTGAGCGCCAGTGGGCCGACATCCAGAAGTCGACTCGCTAATCATGGCCGAACTCCAAGTCGAAATCGTTGCAGCCGACCACTTCGTGTGGTCGGGTGCGGCGAAACTGGTCAAGGGACGCACCAGCAATGGCGAGATCGGGATCCTTCCCGGCCACGTGCCGATGCTGGCCGTCCTGGCTGCCGGGGATCTGGAAATCGTTCCGGTCTCCGGGTCACGGTTCTCGGTCCAGGTTGATGGCGGGTTCTTCTCCGTTGACGCTGACCGCGTGGTGATCGTAGCGGACAACGCCGTCATGGCCGACTCCGTCCCGGCGGGAACTCGATAGTCCTGCCTTGAACGAACTCGGCATTCCTGTACTCATCGTGTTGGCAGCCCTGCTGCTTGTGGTGATGTTCTTGGGTGCCATGGGAGTGCGCCGCATTCAGTTGCGGCGCACTCTTGGCACTTTCGACGCTTCCATCTCCGCGTCCTCCGGGAAGTGGATGATGGCGATTGCGCGTTATGGCCCTGGAGAGCTTGAGTTCCTCAAGCTCTTTTCGGTCTCCCCGATCCCGGTGCATCGATTCCTGCGGACCTCCATCCGGCTCAAGGGCTGGCGGCGTCCCGCGGAAGAGGAAAAGCACCTGGTACAGCCCGGAAGCGTCATCGTGATGATGAGCTATGAAGGCCGAGAAGTATTGGTCGCCATGGATTACCAGACCTACAACGGCCTCTCGGCATGGTTGGAAGCCGGCCCCGTTGCGGGCGTCGGCACCTGGCGGCAAGACTGATCAAGCAAGACTGATCAAGCAAGATAAAGGTGTGGGGCGGGATGAATAAATCATCCCGCCCCACACCTTTTGCATCTTCTTAGGTTGACGCCTGCCCGGATCCGCGCCGCGTTGCGGTCGGTTTCCCCACAGGTGAAAAGTTCAAAGAGTCTGTGAAGTCCTTAGAGACCGACAACGCCGGTGGCCTGCGGACCCTTGGCACCCTGGCCAACTTCGAATTCCACGCGCTGGTTTTCTTCCAGCGTGCGGAAGCCGTTGGTCTGGATTTCCGAGTAGTGCACGAACACGTCGGCCTCGGCGCCATCGGGAGTGATGAAGCCGAATCCCTTTTCGGCGTTAAACCACTTCACGGTTCCCTGAGCCATGTATTTCTCCTCATTTAGTGCGAAAATCAGGCCGCTGCACTGTGCGACGACCATTAGGTGGTACTCAAGTGAGAAGAACACTGGCGACGGTTTGACCCCACCGCAGTCACTTCACACCCGCAGCACTGCTTTGGCGGGTATGACTAACCAACACAAAGACTGAGTCAAGCATCACACAATCGCGTGACTTGGGTCAATACCCCGAGCCCGGTTGCTCAGGGGAAACTTCACAATAGATTCCGGCCGTTGCGCACGACCTGCCGCAGGCCCAGGTCCGCGTCCAGCACCAGCATGTCCGCCACGAAGCCCTGGTGGAGCCTGCCCGCCTCGTCGATCAGCCCCAGCACGCTCGCCGGCACCGTCGTGGCGGAGATGACGGCGTCGCGCAGCTCCACCCCGGCGGCCACCGCCGCGCGAACCACCTCGAGCATGCTCGCCGTGCCGCCGGCGAGGGAGCCGTCCGAGGCCAGGCGGGCTTCCCCGTTGGCCACGGTGACCTCCGCCGGGCCCAGCGTGTAGCTGCCGTCGGCGAGTCCGGTGGCAGCCATCGAGTCGGTGACAAGGGCGATGGATTCGGCACCCAGCAGGTTGAACATGGTCCGGACCAGGACCGGGTCGAGGTGGACGCCGTCCGCAACCAGCTCGACGATGATCTTGCCCTGCGCTGCCAGCTCCAGACAGGCCGCGACGGCCCCGGGTGCCCGGTGGTGCATCGGCGGCATGCCGTTGAACAGGTGGGTCACGGTGGGGCGCTCGGTGAAGCCGTCGACGCCGGCGCTTGCCAGTTCCTCCCGGGCAACCCCCAGCGAGGCCGAGGTCATGGCGGCGTCCGCGTCGGTGTGCCCCAGCGAAGGGACCACGCCCTGGGAAACGAGCTGCTCGAGAAGGGCATCGGATCCGGCGCGTTCCGGGGCGTACGTCATGGTGCGCAGCTGGCCGGCCGCCGCATCGATCAGCTCATCGACGAATTCCGGATCCGGGTCCGAGAGGTACGCCGGGTCCTGGGCCCCGCAGCGCGTCACGGAGAGGAACGGGCCCTCGGCGTGGATCCCGGCGATGTCCCCACGCTGGGCGAATTCGGCCAGCACGCCCGCGGCGGCCAGCATGTCTGCGCGCGGGGCGGTGACCAGCGAGGCCAGGAAGGTGGTGGTGCCGGAGCGGTGCAGGTGTTCGATGGCGGTGGTGATCGACTCGGGATCCCCGGAGGGGAAGTCCCCGCCCCCTGCGCCGTGGCAGTGCAGGTCGATCAGGCCCGGGATGATGACGGTGCCTTCCGGGCTTTCGATCAGCTCGAAGGCCTCCGATTCGTCGAAGAACGAAAACTCGTGCGCATCGCCGGCGAAGGCGATGCGGTTGCCCTCCACGGCGACGATGCCCTCGGCGATGTCCCTTCCGGGAGTAACGAGTCGTCCGGTCAGCGCGTAACGTTCGGGTGAATCGGTGGCAGTCATGGACCCAGTCTAGGTCCGGGCACGGCGGCGATTCATGCATCCGCGCCGCAAAAGTTTCGCGGAAGGCCTTGCGGCGCCAACGGTCACCTGCGCCCGGGGTGGATGTTGCGCGGGATTGCGGGGCGGCCCAGGGGGAGCGGGGCGCGGTCGGGGCCTAGAAGAGCCGTGCCGCCACGTCATCGACGCCGCGCATCGCGTCGTAGTCGAGCACCAGGCAATCGATGCCGCGGTCGGTGGCCAGTGTGCGGGCCTGCGGCTTGATCTTTTGGGCGGCGAAAATCCCGCGCACCGGACGCAACAGCGGGTCGCGGTTCAGCAGTTCGAGGTATCGGGTGAGCTGCTCGACGCCGTCGATGTCACCATTGCGCTTGAGCTCGATGGCCACGGTCGCGCCATCGGCGTCGCGCGCCAGGATGTCCACCGGGCCGATGGCCGTCATGTACTCGCGGCGGATCAGGGTGTAGCCGGCACCAACGGTCTCGATCTGGTCGGCCAGCAGGCGCTGCAGGTCGCCCTCGACACCGTCCTTGATCAGGCCCGGGTCGATGCCCAGGTTGTGCTGGGAGTCGTGGATGAATTCCTTGATGTGCACCACCAGGCGGTCGTCGGACTTCTGGTGAGCGACGTGCCAGAGCTCCACGTCGCCCTCGGCCGCCTGCTCCTCGTCGGGGGCCACCACCCGCATGACCGCCGGGGGGCTCATCCAGTTCAGCGGCTTGTAGCTGCCGCCGTCGGAATGGACCAGCACCGAGCCGTCGGCCTTGACCATCAGCAGGCGGGTCGCCAGGGGGAGGTGGGCACGCAAACGGCCCTCGTAATCAACTGAACACTTGGCAATGACTAAACGCACAACAGGCACTCTACCGGGTTTCGCGCCCGGGCCGTGGCCGGACAGGCAGTGCCGCCGGTGCGTCCCGTACCGGGCGGACGGCGCATCTGGGGCAGAATTGGACCATGGCCCGCTCGAACCGTCCTTCTCGCTCCTCCGCTCCCAAGCCCCGCTCCGGCAGGGTCAACAAGTGGACGCGGGCCGACGAGGGATCGGATGAGCCGTGGCTGGAAAAGGCCCGCTACGGCGTGCAGCGCCTGCAGGACGCGCCGGACGGCCAGTGGCATGTGCGCCGGATATCGGCGGTCGGCGCGGCCAAGACCTACAAGTGCCCCGGATGCGGGCAGTTCATCAAGCCCGGGACCGAGCACCTGGTGGCGTGGCGGGCCGACCACTGGTCCGGCGACGACGCCTCGGCCGCGGCACGGCGCCACTGGCACCCCAAGTGCTGGGAATCACGCTCCTACCGGTACTGACCGGGCGGGGCGCCACGCCCGGGGCCGAATGCCAGGGGCCGGCGGGGAGTGCGGCTAGCGGTTGTCCTGCCGGGTGATGAAGACCTCGCGCAGGATCAACATGACGGCGGCCGCCGCGGGAATGGCCATGAGTGCGCCGACGACGCCGAGCAGCGAGCCGCCGGCGATCACCGAGATCACCGCCACCGCGCCGGGAACCGACACCGCCTTCTGCATCACCCGCGGGGAGATGAAGTAGGCCTCGATCTGCAGGTACCCGAAGTAGCAGATCGCGTAGATCGCGGTGGTCTGCCAGCCCAGGGTCAGCGAGACCAGGGACACCAGGATGCCGGCGATCACGGCCCCGACCAGCGGGATGAAGGCCAGCATCGCCACCAGCAGGGTCAGCAGCGCGGCGAACGGGACCCCGAGGATGCTCATCAAGACCAGCGCCACGGTCGCGTTCAGCAACGCCACGAACGCCTGGCCCATGACATAGTTGCCGACCGAGTGCGTGATGGTGTTGCCCAGTTCCTCCACGCGGACCCGGCGCGAGTGCGGGGCCAGCCGGTAGAAGAACGACTTCATCGCCGGAAGCGAGGCCAGGAAGTAGATGGCCAGCACCAGCACGATCAACACGCCGAACATGCCCTGGGCGATCACGCTGCCGACGCCCAGCACGCCGCCGAAGATCCCGCCCACGGCCCCGGTGTCGGAGAAGAACTTCCCGATCTCGTCGCTGATCCGGTCCGAGAGCTGGTACTGCGCGTCGAGGGTGACGAAGAATTCGGACTTCAGGAAGTCGTCGACGATCCGCGGCGCACGCTCGATGAACTGCGCCGTCTGCTCGGTGAGCGTGGGGATGATGGCGCCCATGAACCCGGCGGCACCGCCGAGCAGCGCGAGCATCGTGATCAGCACGCCGATACTGCGCGGGATCCCGTGGGTCACCAGGAAGCGCACGATCGGGTCCAGGCCTAGCGCAATGAACAGGGCGATGGCGATCCAGATGACCAGCGACCCCACATTAGTCAGCAGGAAGAAGCCCAGCAAGGCCAGGCCCACGCCCACGGTGAACAGGAAGCCGAAGGCGATCGGGTTGGACTGCGGGGAGACGTCGGCGTCCGGAAGCCCGTCCCCGGGATCGCGAACCGGAAGCGGCGGGAACCCGAAGTTCGCCGGCGGCTTGATCCGGGCATCCAGCGTCTGCTGGGCGGTGCCCAGCGCCCGGCGCCACCACCGGTGAGGTGCAGCAGGGCGGTGCGGTGCGGAATCCGGCGCCGGGGACCCCTGGACGCCCGAAGCGTCCCCGGGCAGCTCGGGGTGGCCCCCGGTGCCCGCCGGCGTTGTTGCTTCGTCCCCGTCTTGAGTAGTCACAATCCCGAGCTTAATGCCCCGGGGCCCCAGTTGACGACATTGGCGGGGCTGAGTTGCCCCGCCCAAAAGTGGTCGACACCTCAGCGTGTTTCGGCGTGGTGCTACCCACATTCCGGAACGCAGATGCGCTAGAACTCGTTAGACTTGTGAGCGTGTCATCCTGATAAATGATGTGGGTGGCACCCGAGGCCGAATCTCGACCCCCTCATCCGTTAGGTGTAATTGTGCGAAAGATCTTCTCAGCGATCGCTATCATTCTTGGGCTGGCAGCCCTGGTGGTGGGGATCGGCCAGCGAACCATATGGGCTCCGCCCGAGACGCTGACCGCTTCCTTTGCCCAGGCCCCCGCAGCAGCCCCGGTAACACTCATCGAGGCCGGGGCCGGAACCGTGGCCGGACACCCCACGGAAATCACCATCAATGCCGAAGGCAAGTTCACCGCCTCGCTGGTGCGCTCCGCCGATGCCAAGGCATGGGTCGGCAAGGCCGCCCACACGACCGTCACCGGCATCAACGCCGCCGACACGGTCCTTGAGTCCACCTCCGAGAGCGGCGAGGACCAGGTGCCCAACCCGGCCGGCGACGACATCTTCCAGGCGACCGAGAACGCCGACAAGACCATGACCTACCGCTGGACCAATCCCGACGAGGGATCCTGGACGCTGCTGCTGGCCGCCGACGGCAAGGCCGCCGCTCCCACCGACATCACCGCCACGTGGCCCGGCGACACCGCCACCCCGTTCTCCATGCCGCTGATCATCGCCGGTTCGCTGCTGCTCATCGCCGGCATCGCCCTGGCCGCAGTGCGCACCACCCCGCGCGGAGGATCCGGCGGCGGACGCCGCTCGGCAGACCAGCCCGATGCCCCGCGCACCGATGCACTGCCCACCACTGCCATGCCCAAGGGCGGAGAGAACACCGTGGCCAAGATCGTGGCCACCGCCTCCGTGCTGTCCCTGGTGCTGCTGCCCTCCGCACCGGCCCTGGCCGCCGGTTCCTCGTCGAGCCCGGCGGAAAGCTCCGCCACCGAGGAAGCCGAGAAGGTCTTCCCCGTGGTGCTGCAGAACCAGCTTGAGCGCATTCTCGGCGAGGTTTCTACCTCCGTGGCCAAGGCCGACAAGTCCCGGAACATCAAGGACCTGGATGCCCGCACCACCGGTGCCCTGAAGTCCCTGCGCGGCCAGAACTACGAACTGCGCAACGACGACGTCAAGATCGATGCCCCCGCGGCAATCGACACCAGCGTGATCCGCTCGGCCGCCGTGCCGACCGACGACGGGGCGAACTTCCCGCGCTCGATCATGGTGGTCACCGCCAAGGACTCCGGCGCCTCCACGATCCCCACCGCGATCACGCTGACCCAGTCGGGACCGCGCGAGAACTACAAGGTGGCCTTCGCGACCCCGATGCTCCCCGGTTCGACGTTCCCCGGCATCGCCGTGGGCGACCAGTCGGTGAAGATGCTCAAGGACGACGCCAAGGACCTGACCATGACCCCGAAGACGGCGCTCGAGCGCCTCGCCGCGTTCATGGACAACGAGAAGGCCAAGGATGCCGACAAGTTCGCCAAGAACGCCTTCCTGACGCTGAATGCCAAGGAGCAGAACGCGATGGTGAAGTCCAACAAGGACGCGACGATCACGTTCAAGCGGACCGTGAACGCCAAGGACACTGTCGTGTTGGCCACCCCGGACGGCGGGGCACTGGTGTCGGGCAGCTTCACCTCGACGACGACCGCCAAGCCCAAGGAAGACGGCGGGACCGTCGGAATGGACGCCACCACCGCCAAGATCGTCGGCGCCAAGGACACCAAGAAGGGTGTCGAGATCACCTACGGGGAACCGACGCTCATCTACATTCCGGCGGCCGACTCCAAGGACAAGATCTCCGTGGTTGCCGCCGAGGTCATCACCAGGGGAGCGAAGCTCCTGAAGTAGGACCCCCTCCCCGTGCGGGGAGCCGGGAACCGCACGGTTCCCGCATTGGAAGGCGTGGTGCCACAGGGCACGGGGCGGATCCCGTGGCCGCAGCGCCGCGCCTTCCGTCGTTGGCGCCGCGCCTTCCGTCGTTGGCGCCGCGTCGCCGCGCCGGCAGCGGCCCGGCGACGGGTTTTCCACCCGGGCCCGTTGCGGCCTAAAGTAGAGGAATGACCACCAGCATGCCTGAACCCACTGCTCCCTCCTCACGCGGCGCCATTGATCTGGCAGCCTTCAAACAGTCCCAGCCGGAGCCGGCCGGCGCATCGGGGGAGGCCCTTCCCACCTGGGTCCGCTCCGTCGACCAGGAGAGCTTCCCGGAGGTCGTTGCCCTTTCCCAGCAGGTGCCGGTGATCGTTTCGCTGGGCAGCCCGCGCGCCCAGGCCTCGGTGCAGCTCGACGGCACGCTGGCAAGCCTGGTCGATGCCAAGCGCGGCACCCTTGCCCTGGCCACCGTGGATGCGGAACAACAGCCCGCCATCGCCCAGGCCTTCCAGGTCACGCAGGTGCCCTCCGTCATCGCCCTGGTCAACGGCCAGCCGGTGCCGCTGTTCCAGGGCACGGCCGAGGCCGCGCAGATCCAGTCGCTGATCGACGAGCTGCTGGCCCTGGGCGTCCAGCACGGTGTGGCGGGGACCGTTCCGCCGCTGGGCACCACGGGGCCGGCCAGCGGCCCGGCACCGCTGCCGCCGCTGCACCAGGCCGCCCTGGATGCCATCGAGTCAGGTGACCTGCCGGCCGCCGAGAGCGCGTACAAGCAGGCGCTGAACGAAAAGCCCAACGACAACGAGGCATCCATCGGGTTGAACCAGGTGCGCCTGCTGATGCGCACCGAGGGCAAGGACCTCGCCGCCGTGCGCGCCGCAGGTGCCGCAGCCCCGGATGACCTGCAGGCGCAGCTTGACGTGGCGGACATGGACCTGGTCGGTGGCCACGTCGAGGACGCCTTCGCCCGCCTGGTCGCATTCATCGGCCGCAACGCAGGGGACGAGAAGGAAGCCGCCCGGGCCCGCCTGGTCGAACTGTACTCCGTGGTAGGCGTCGGTGACGCCCGCGTCGTGGCCTCGCGCCAGAAGCTGGCCCGCGTCCTGTTCTAGGAAAGCCCTCAGCGTCCCGTCCACGATTGCGGGCCTTGGGCCACGCAACGAACCTCGACGGGGGAGTGCCGCCGGGACCCGAAACGGTCCCGGCGGCACTCCCTTTTTCCGTGCCCGCAGGCGGGGGATCGCCCATCGTGCGGGCCCGCCGCCGACCCGGGCATCATCCGAAAAGATGGCACTGGCGGCGGGATTAGTCCGCTGGGATGACGCCAAAACCGCGTGCCGACTGCTAATTTCGACTGCATGAGCTATTCCACTGCGGAACCCGGGACCCCGGCCCTGTCGATCCGATCGCTGGGCAAGCGGTTCGGCGAAAAGGTCGCGGTCAACGGCATATCCCTTGACGTCCCCGCGGGGTCCTTCTTCGGCCTCGTCGGACCCAACGGCGCCGGCAAGACCACCACGCTGTCCATGGCCACCGGGCTGCTGCGCCCGGATGCCGGCCAGGTCCTGCTGAACGGCATCGACGTGTGGGCCGAACCGCTGAAGGCCAAGGCCGCCATGGGCGTGCTGGCCGACGGCGTGCGGCTCTTCGACCGGCTCTCCGGGCGCCAGCTGGTCACCTACTCCGGCCTGCTGCGCGGCATGGACCGCGCCACGGTCCAGGAGCGCACCGAGGACCTGCTGCGCGTGCTGGACCTGGAGGACGCCGGGGCCAAGCTGGTCGTTGACTACTCCGCGGGCATGACCAAGAAGATCGCCCTGGCCACGGCGCTGATCCACTCGCCGCGGGTGCTGGTGCTCGACGAGCCCTTCGAGGCCGTCGACCCGGTCTCCGCCGCGAACATCCGCGAGATCCTCGCCGACTACGTCGCCCACGGCGGCACCGTCATCGTCTCCTCCCACGTCATGGACCTGGTCCAGCGCATGTGCAGCCACGTGGCCGTCATCGCCGAGGGCAACCTGCTCGCGGCCGGCACCGTGGAGGCTGTGCGCGCCGGCTCCTCGCTGGAGGAACGCTTCGTCCAGCTGGTCGGCGGCCGCGGCACGAACGAGGGGCTCTCGTGGTTGCGCACCTCCTAAGGCTCAAGCTGCTGCTGCTGGGGAACTCCTTCCGGCGCAGCCCCTGGCAGCTGGTCGGGGTCGGCATCGGGGCGCTCTACGGGCTGGGCATGGCCGTGACGCTGGTGGCCGGCACGGCGTACCTCTCCGGGGTGGACCCGGAGCTGTCCAACACCATCCTGGTCTCCGCCGTCTCGCTGGTGACGCTGGGCTGGGCCGTCATCCCGCTGGTGGCCTTCGGCGTCGACCTGACCCTGGACCCGGCGCGCTTCACCACCTTCACGCTCTCGCGGCCCAAGCTGGCCGCCGGCCTGCTGCTTTCGGGCTTCATCGGGGTCCCGGGGATCCTCACGCTGGTGCTGCTCGGCGGGCAGTTCCTGGCCTGGCGGCAGAACCCCGCAACCCTGGCCGCCGCCCTGCTCGGCGGCGTGCTCGGTGCGCTGATGTGCCTGGCGCTGGCCCGGCTGACCACCACCTCGATGACCCGGTTGACCGCTTCGCGGCGCTTCCGCGACGTCGCGGGGATCATCGCGATCATCCCGCTGATCCTGCTGGGGCCGATCATCGGCTCGGCGGCCGAGGGCATCGAATCGGTGCTGGACTGGCTGCCGCGGCTCGTGGGCGTGCTGGGCTTCACCCCGCTGGGCGTCTTCGCGGCGCTGCCCGGGGACGTGGCCGCCGGTGCCTGGGGGCTGGGCGCCCTGCGCCTGCTCCTGGGGCTGGCGTACCTCGGGGCGGTGCTCTGGGCCTGGGAACGCGGGCTGCACAGGTCCATGGAGAACCCGATGGCGCCGCGCGCCGGCACCAAGGCCGTGGGCATGGGCGCCCTGGGCATCTTCCCCGGCACCCCCGTCGGGGCGGTGGCCGCCCGCTGCCTGACCTACTGGCTCAAGGACCCGCGCTATGCCGCCTCCATCGTGATCGTGCCGCTGATGCCGGTGCTGATCTGGTTCACCTCCACCAACGCGGGGAACCCGCAGATCATGCTGGTGCTTGGTCCGCTGCTGGCGATCCTGATGGCCTTCGCGATTTCCGCCGACGTGTCCTACGATTCCACGGCGTTCTCGCTGCACGTGCTCACCGGGGTGCGCGGGGTCGCGGACCGCGCCGGGCGCGTGCTGGCCTGCGCCGTGTTCGCGCTGCCGGTGACGCTGCTGGCGGCCATCCTGACGCCGGTGTTCCTTGACCGGCTGGACCTGCTGCCGGCGATCCTCGGGATCTCGCTGTGCGGGCTGCTCGCCGGGCTCGGCGTGGCCTCGGTCGCCTCCGCCCGCTTCACCTACGCGGTCCCGCTGCCGGGGGAGAGCCCGTTCAAGACGCCGCCGGGCGCAGGGGCGCGCATGGCCGTCGTCCAGTTGGCCACGTTCACCGTGATGTCCGTGCTTCTGGTGCCGGGGCTCGGGCTGCTGGTGGCCCAGCTGTTCACCGGGGAGGTGCTCTTCGGCTGGCTGGCGCTGGTGGTGGGCATCGCGGAGGGTGCGGTGCTGTTGGTTCTCGGTATCCGCATCGGCGGGCGCTGGCTCGATGCCCGCATGCCCGAGCTGATGCAGGCGGTGATGGTGAACCGCTGAGGCAACGATGCGATGGACGGCACCCGGCGAATCTGCCGGGTGTTGGCCAATCCGTTGTTAGACTGGTGGACATGAGCATGCCCCTAGATCCGTTCCGAGATGACCCGCGCACGACCTCCGGCGGCGGTGCCACCACCATCGAGCGCACCGAGCAGGCCCAGGAAGTCGAGGCCGGCGACCACGAGCGCTTCGCGCACTACGTGCGCAAGGAAAAAATCATGGAGTCGGCGCTCTCCGGCGATCCGGTGATTGCGCTGTGCGGCAAGGTCTGGATCCCGGGCCGCGACCCGCAGAAGTTCCCCGTGTGCCCCGAGTGCAAGGAAATCTACGAGGGCCTCACCGGCGGCGGGGACAAGGACAAGAAGTAATCATCTTCCACGCATCGTAGGTTCACACAGAACCCCCTTGGGCGCGCCGGCCCGCGCCCAAGGGGGAAGTTTTTTATTGCCGTGGAGGTGTATGCATGACCGATACCTTGTTCTCACTTGCAGACAAGCTGCCCATGGAGGACCGTCTTCCTCCCGCCTACCCGGAACGGGCCGCCTGGGGCACCGGCCCCAAGCTCCGCGCCTGGCAGGCCGAGGCGCTGGACAAGTACTTCACCACCAACCCGCGCGACTTCATGGCCGTGGCCACCCCCGGCGCCGGCAAGACCACCTTCGCGCTGCGCCTGGCCAAGGTGCTGGTCGACGCCAAGACGGTCAACCGCATCATCGTCGTCGCCCCCACCGACCACCTCAAGAAGCAGTGGGCCGATGCCGCCGGGCGCGTGGGCCTGGCCATTGACCCGAACTTCAAGAACTCCGACGGCCGGCACGGCGACGGCTACATCGGCGTCGTCGTCACCTACGCGCAGGTCGCCTCCAAGCCGATGCTGCACCGCGCCAAGACCGAGGCCGCCCGCACCCTGGTGATCCTGGACGAGATCCACCACGGCGGCGACGCGCTTTCCTGGGGCGACGGCATCCGCGAGGCCTTCGAACCCGCGGCCCGGCGCCTGGCGCTGACCGGAACCCCGTTCCGCTCCGACACCGCCGCGATCCCCTTCGTCGAATACGCCGAGGGGCCCGACGGCATCCGCCGCTCCAAGGCCGACTACACCTACGGCTACGGCAATGCGCTGCGCGACCACGTGGTGCGCCCGGTGCTGTTCATGGCGTACTCCGGCTCCATGCGCTGGAAGACCAGCTCGGGCGAGGAAATGGAGGCCCAGCTCGGCGAGGGCTTCACCAAGGACATCACCGCGCACGCCTGGCGCACGGCCCTTGACCCGGCGGGGGACTGGATCCCCTCGGTGCTCCAGGCCGCGGACAAGCGCCTGACCCGGGTCCGCCGGACCGTTCCGGACGCCGGCGCCCTGGTGATCGCAACCGACCACGAGGACGCGCGCGGCTACGCCGAGCAGCTGGAGAAGATCTGCGGGGAAAAGGTCACCGTGATCCTGTCCGACGACGCGGGCGCCTCGAAGAAGATCGACGAGTTCTCCGCCGGCGATTCGCGCTGGATGGTCGCGGTGCGCATGGTGTCCGAGGGCGTCGACGTGCCCCGGCTGTGCGTGGGCGTCTACGCCACCTCGACCTCCACCCCGCTGTTCTTCGCCCAGGCCATCGGCCGCTACGTGCGCAGCCGAAAGCGCGGCGAGGTCGCCTCGATCTTCCTGCCCTCGGTGCCGGTGCTCATGGCACTGGCCAACGAGATGGAGACCGAGCGCGACCACGCCCTCGACCGCCCGGAGAAGCACTTCCAGGACCCGGACTACAACCCCGAGGACGACCTGGTCGCCGAGGCCAACCGCGAGGAAAAGGCCAGCGACGAGCTGAACAAGCAGAAGTTCGAGGCGCTGAACTCCAACGCCTCCTTCGACCGGGTGCTCTTCGACGGCGGCGAGTTCGGCACCGGCGGCGCCGTGGGCTCCGAGGAGGAGGAAGACTTCCTGGGCATCCCCGGGCTGCTGGACGCCGACCAGGTGGGCGTGCTGCTGCGCCAGCGCCAGGCCGAACAGGTCTCGCGGCGCAAGGTGCGCAAGGGTGCCGAGGAGGCGGCCGCTTCCCCGGTGGTCGACCACCGGGCGCTGATGGAGATGCGCTCGACGCTGTCCAAGAACGTCTCGGCCTGGAGCGCGCGCACCGGCACCCCGCACGGGGTGATCCACACCAAGCTGCGCGAGGTGTGCGGCGGGCCGGCCGTTGCCCAGGCCAATGCGGAACAGCTGCAAAAGCGGTTGAACAAGCTGCAGGGCTGGTTCATCGGCAAGAAATAGCCGCAGGCCAAGGCCGGCGGCCCGCGTGCGTTGGAGGAGTTCCAATGCACGCAGGCCGCCGGCTTTTTGCTTCTCCCGCCGTACCGGGCAGGGCTTTTCGCGGCTGCTCGTCGTCGCTTCGGGTAGACGGCGCGGGGCCGGGAAGCGGCGCATGCCCGGCAACAAGTGGCAACAAGTGGACGGTTGAATGTGTCGCAGGACACGCTGGCCTAGGGGCGCCCGGGCGCCCCTACCGAACAACGTTGTTCCACCGAGGAGGGGGCTTATGCCTAATCAACCCAGAGGCCGCCGGTATCGTGCCGCGCTGGCCGCCGCGTGCGCCGGTGCGCTTGGCCTGGTCGTCATGGCGGCGCCGGCGGGTGCCGCACCGGATCGGGAACCGGAAGCGGCCGCCGCGTCGATGGTTTCCGTTCCCGACGTCGTCGGGCCGATCGCGGTGACTGCCGAAAGCTACCCGTTTTCGACCTTGGGGCGCGCCAGGGTGCCCGTCGACATCGCCGAACGCGGTTTCGTCGAGGAGGAGTTCTTCCTGTCCGGGACCGCGAACGTATACGACAACCCGGACGGGTCGCTGCAGGTCGTGGACGCGGGCGTGCCCTACACCAACCACGTCCTGGTGCGCCGCCCCGCCAACCGGGCGGACTCCTCCGGGGTCGTGCTCGTGGATATTCTCAACGCCTCGAACGGGTTCCCGGGGGAGGACCACCTGCGGCGCATGTGGGACTGGGCCATGGAGGAGGGACACACCATCATCGGCGTGACGTCCAAGCCCATCCAGGTGGACGCGCTGAAGAACTTCGACCCGGAACGCTATGCGGACCTGACGTGGGATGTTGAGGACGTCAAACGGGAGCCGATCATCGCCGACCCGGCGGACCCCGGCTCGTTCGACCCGTTCATGGTCGTTCCGGGCGCCGAGGAGGGGCTGGCCTGGGACATCATCACACAGGTTGGCACGCTGCTTGAGAGCAATCACGGCCGTGCGCTCCTGGGTGGACAGAAGGCGAAGACAGTCCTGCTCATGGGCCAGTCCCAGTCCGGGATCTACCTCAACACCTACGCGTCCAACTTCCACCGCGCGGTGACCGAAGCCAACCGCGGACCGGTGTTCGACGGCTATCTCAACACGGTCGGTGCAGTTCTTGAGCGGCCGCTGCGCCAGGCGGAGACCGATGGCCTGGTGGTGGTGCCCGGCACTGAACCGGCACTGGACGTCCCCTTCGTCACTGTCACCTCCGAGGGCGATGCCGGGCTGTTCGGTGCCGCAACGCTGGCCGAGAAGGAGCTTCCGGCAAATCGGCGGCATTGGCAGGTTCCCGGAACCCCGCACACCGACCTGCTCTCCGCGGTGATTCCGGCCGACGAAGAAATCCTCAAGGCCGGGCGCCTCCCGAACACCGCGGTCCACGACGCGTCGTTCCGCGAATCCCTCAACACCTACCCGCTGGAACCCGCCATCATCGCTGCCGCCGAGGCCGTTGTGGACTGGAGCAAATCGCACAAGGACGCGGCGCCATCGCAGTGGTTCGAGCAGTCCGACGGCGCGCTCTCCCGGACCGCCGACGGAAACGTCTCGGGCGGTGTCCGCTACGGGCTCATGGAGCATCCACTCGGGCAGTACCGCGGCGCGGCGGCTCCGGGCGCGGTCTACGGTGCCATGGAGCTGATCTCGGCAGAGGACTTCGCCACGGCCTACGGCACCCGCGCGGACTACCTCGCGCTGATCGGCGAGGTCGACGCCGCCCGGATCAGGCACGGCTATCTCACCGAGTGGGGCGCGGACTACTTCGTGGGAGTGGCCAACGGGCTCATGGACCGCATCGGGGTCCCTGCCGGCACTGCCGCTGCCGCCGCTGAAGAGCGGGGCGGCCGGGGCTGAGTTGCCGCACCGGCTCCCGTTGGGCGCACCATGCCGGGCCGGCCGTTGCCCAGGCCACTGCGGAACAGCTGCAAGAGCGGCTGCACTAGCTGCAGGGCTGGTTCATCGGCAGGATAGCCGCACGCCAAGGCCGGCGGCCCGCGCGCATTGGAGACGTTCCAATGCACGCAGGCCGCCGGCTTTTCCCGTGGCCGGGCAGCGCGCTCCCTCAATGCCCGGACCGGGTCCGAAGGGGCGTGCGGGCTCAGCCCAGCGACAAGACCGTGACCTCTGCGTCGCGCAGTTCCTGCAGCACCGCGGGGGTGCTTTCCGGATGTACGGCGGCGGTCAGCGGCGCGATGACCGTGGTGGCCAGGCCCTGGTCCCTGGCATCCAGGGCGGTGGCGCGCACGCAGTAGTCGGTGGCGATGCCCACGATGTCTACCGCGCCGATCCCCTGGCTGCGCAACCAGTCGCCCAGCAGTGCCCCGGATTCATCGTCGACCTCGTCGGCGTCGGAGCACAGGCGTCCCTCGAAGCCCGAATACGCGGCGGCGAAGCGGCCCTTGCGGAAGTGGTGGCCGATGAAGCCGGCGGCCCCGGACAACTCCGGGTGCAGTGCGGCGCCGTCCGTGGCGGCAACGCAGTGCACCGGCCAGGAGTCTATGAAGTCGGGGGTGTCGGAGAAGTGGGACCCCGGGTCGATGTGCCAGTCCTGGGTCGCCACCACGGCGGCGTAGGTGTCGGCGCGCTCGCGCAGCACCGTGGCGATGGAGGCCGCCACCGCGGCCCCGCCCTCCACGCCGAGGCTGCCGCCCTCGCAGAAGTCGTTCTGGACATCGACGATGATCAATGCGCGTGCCGCGGGTTGCTCCGGCGCGCTGGTTGGTTCCTGGGTCATGATGCCTTACCTCTCGCAGTACTCAGTTCTCGTCAATGAAGCTGGTGGGGATGACCGGTTCGCCGCGCTGCAGGCGGCGGGAGCTGCCGGGCATTTCCATGATGGAGTCCCGGTGGCGCTTCACGGCGCGGCGCACGCCGGCGGCCCCGGTGAAGGCCTCGTCGACTTCCCCATTTGAGACAAATTGTGTCAGCAAGGCGCGGTCGTTGGCGTCGGAGGCGGGCAGCTCGCCGACGCCGATGAGCTCCTCGGTGGCGCGGCCGCGCTCATTGAGCCGGCGCACCGCAAACTTGCGCCCGCCCACGGAGGCCTTGTTCTTGGCGGCCTTGGCCACGTCGACGTAGTCCCCGGCGTCGTTCTGGCGGGACACCAGCTTGTAGACCATGGAGGCGGTCGGGTGCCCCGAGCCGGTCACCAGCGAGGTGCCCACGCCGTAGGCGTCCACCGGGGCGGACTGGAGTGCGGCAATGGCGTATTCGTCGAGGTCGGAGGTGACCATGATGCGGGTGTTCTCGTTGCCCAGGTCATCGAGCAGCACACGGACCCAGCGGGCCTGTTCCACCAGGTCCCCGGAATCCAGGCGCACGGAGCCCAGGGCCGGGCCGGCGACCTCAACGGCGGTGCGGACCCCCTGCTCCACGTCGTAGGTGTCGACCAGCAGCGTGGTGCCGGCACCCATGGAGGCGACCTGCGCCTCGAAGGCCGCGCGCTCGGTGTCGTGCAGCAGCGTGAAGGAGTGGGCGGCGGTGCCCACGGTCTTCAACCCGTAGCGGTGCCCTGCCTCCAGGTTCGAGGTCGAGTCGAAGCCGGCGACGATCGCGGCACGGGCGGCGGCGACCGCCGATTCCTCGTGGGTGCGGCGCGATCCCATTTCCACGCAGGGCCGGGTTCCGGCCGAGGCGATCATGCGCGAGGCGGCGGAGGCGATGGCCGAATCGTGGTTCAGTGCCGAAAGGATGAAGGTCTCAAGCACGCAGGCCTCGGCGAACGTCGACTCGACGATCATCACCGGCGAGTAGGGGAAGTAGATTTCCCCCTCGGCGTAGCCGTGGATGTTGCCGCTGAACCTGAAGTCCTCCAGGTACTTGATGGTCGCGGCGTCCACGACCTTGGTGTCGGAGAGGAACCGCAGCTGCTCGTCGCCGAAGCGGAACTCCTTGATGCCCTCGAGCACCCGCCCGGTCCCGGCCAGCACGCCATAGCGCCGGCCCTCGGGCAGCCGGCGGGCGAAGGCCTCGAAGACGCTGGGGCGGTGTGCCGCGCCCGAGTGCAGGGATGCCTGCAGCATCGTCAGTTCGTAGTGGTCGGTGAAAAGGGAGGTGGGCTGCTGCCACATGGCCGGTGGGCTCCTCGCGACGGGGGACTGGGGGCAAGTCATTGCCGGACTGGTTTGCACCTTTGCCGGGCACCGCGGTGCCGGATCCGGTTCGCCGCCGGTGGCGGCCGGCGACCGGGTCGGCGGTGCAAACGCTAGTAGATACTCTAGACCCGGCGTCGGCCCAGCGCCGCGTTGGGGTGCGTGAGTCGCCGTTTGCCGCGTCTGGTTCAGTTGTGTCCACGGCCCGGTTGGCCCCGGTTCGCATCCCGCGTGCCCGGTCGTAGAATGGGAGGTATGCCAACCATGACTGCGATGCCCGATGTGCTTGAGCACGTGGAGCAGGCACACGAACTCGACCAGCCCTACATCCTGATCGTCTGGAACGACCCGGTCAACCTGATGAGCTACGTCAGCTTTGTCTTCCGCTCCTACTTCGGATACTCCGAGGCCAAGGCGGAGAAATTGATGATGCAGGTCCACCAGGAGGGCCGCAGCGTGGTGGCCACCGGCAACCGCGAGAAGATCGAGGCCGACGTGACGGCAATGCACGGATTCGGCCTGTGGGCCACCCTGTCGAAGGCGGACGCGGCCTAGACATGGCACGAGCATTCAAGAGCACCATGCGCGGCTTCTCCGCGTCCCTGGAAGCCGCCGAACGCCAGCTGCTCCGCGGCCTCTTTGAGGACGTCATCACGCTGCTGGAGCCCGAGCAGGTCCCCGACGAGGATCCGCTGTGGGCCATGGTCGGCCTGGATCCCAACGGGCACAAGGAGGACTTCGCCGCACCGAGCGACAGGGCCACCAAGCGCCTGCTGCCCGATGCAGATCCCGACGACGCGGCCGCGTCGCTGGAATTCCGCAGGCTCTCCGAGCGCGGGATCCGTGAGCGCAAGATCGGCGCCCTGCGCGAGGCGGCCCTGTTGATGGAGTCGGGTTCCATCCTGCTCAACGAGCAGACCGCCCCGCGCTTTGCCGCCGCCGTCAACGACGTGCGCCTGGTGCTGGCCGAAAGGCTGGGGCTGGAGAGCGAGGAAGACGCCGAGCGGATCCACGCACAGGACGACTGGTCCAAGGCCGAAACCGTCGACGAATACCTGGCGCTGGTCTACAACTTTGTCACCTGGCTGCAGGAATCCCTGATGCAGGCCATGCTCAAGTCCTTGTGAGCTGGGCTACAGTGTGTCGCGCTTGCTAGCCGTTGGGCGCGAAAACCACGTAGGCTTCGTACACCATGACAAGTGTGTCCACTAGCGGGAATCGACCATCCGAACGGCCCCACCCGAATGCCCCCTTGGGCATCTTCGACTCCGGGGTCGGCGGCCTGACCGTTTCCCGCGCCATCATTGACCAGCTTCCCGGTGAATCCACGATGTACGTCGGGGACACCGCGAATTCGCCCTATGGGCCGCTTCCCATCGCCGAGGTGCGTGCCAATGCGCTCGGGGTGATGGACGAACTCGTCGATGCCGGCGTCAAGCTGCTGGTCATCGCCTGCAATTCCGCCTCCGCCGCGGTGCTGCGCGATGCCCGCGAACGCTACACCGCCCGCTACGGGATCCCCGTGGTCGAGGTCATCCAGCCGGCGGTGCGCCGCGCCGTGGCGGCGACCCGCAACGGGAAGATCGGGGTCATCGGGACCCTGGCCACCGTCGGGTCCCGCGCCTACGAGGACGCCTTCGCCGCCGCCCCGCAGTACTCCATCACCTCCGTGGCCTGCCCCCGCTTCGTCGAGTTCGTCGAGAACGGCATCACCACCGGGGCCGAGCTCATGGAGACGGCCGAGGCCTACCTGGCACCGCTCAAGGCCGCCGGCGTGGACACGCTGGTGCTGGGCTGCACCCACTATCCGCTGCTGACCGGCGTGATCTCCTACGTCATGGGCGAGGACGTGACCCTGGTCTCCAGCGCCGAGGAAACCGCGAAGGACGTGTACCGCGCGCTGATGCGCCACGACCTGGCACGCACCGAGGAACAGGCGCCGACGCACCAGTTCCTGTCCACCGGCGACTCCGACAGTTTTGAGATCCTGGCCAGGCGCTTCCTGGGCCCGGAAGTGCTCGCGGTCGAGCAAGTCGACCACGTGGCCGCCCATTACCCGACCGGCTCCATCGCGATGATTACCCCGCAGATGGTGGCTCTTTCGAAAGCGAGTGCCTCATGAAGCTGACCATCATCGGCTGCACCGGCTCGTTCCCCGGCCCGGGGTCGCCCGCCTCCTGCTACCTGGTCACCGCGTTCGACGGGACCCGCGACTGGAAGATCCTGCTGGACTTGGGATCGGGCGCCCTGGGCGTGCTGCAGCGCTACGCGGACATCAAGGACCTGGACGGGATCTTCATTTCCCACCTCCACCCGGACCACTGCATGGACCTGTGCGGCATGCACGTGGCCATCCGCTGGGACCCCAATGGCTGGAACCGCGACCGGATGCTGGTTCACGGGCCCGCTGCCACCGCGGACCGGATGGCCACCGCCTACGGCCTGCCGCTGGAGGAGGGCATGCACCCGGACTACGACTTCCAGCACTGGAAATCCCGGACGCCGGTGAAGATCGGCCCGTTCTCGATCACCCCGTACCCGGTGCTGCATCCCATTGAGGAGTCCTACGCCCTGCGCGTGGAGGCCACCGAACCGGTTGCCGACGGATCGATGCGCATGTCCGTGCTGACCTACTCGGGCGACACCGATGCCTGCCCCGAGCTCATCGAGGCCGCCGCCGGCGCCGACATGTTCCTCTGCGAGGCAGCCTTCGAGGAGGGCCGCGATGACGGGATCACCGGGGTCCACCTGACCGGGAAGCGCGCCGGCGAGGCCGCCGCCGAGGCCGGGGTCGAGCGCCTCCTGCTCACCCACATCCCGGTGTGGACCGACATCAACACCGTGGTCAACGAGGCCAAGGAGGTCTACTCCGGCGGCATCGCCGTGGCGGTCTCCGGGGTGACCTACGGCGTGTTCTCCGGCTCGCAGCTGGGCACGCCCAAGTCCCTGCCCACCGCTCCGGTCTCCATTGTGCGCTCGGCACCGGCCCGCGAGTGGCCGGGCACCAAGGCGAAGTAGCGGGCCCCCAACGGCCGCGGGCTGCCCGGCGGCGGCGGTGCGGTTCCGGGGGACACCGGAGCCGCACCGCCGCACTTTTTGCGTCGACGGCCGGAGCCGGCACGGCGACTAGACTTGAAGCCATGACTTCAGCATCAACCACAGCAGCAGTGCGCGCCGACGGGCGCGGCGTCGACCAACTCCGTGAGATCACCATTACCCGTGGCTGGTCCAAGCAGGCCGAGGGCTCGGCCCTGATCGAATTCGGCAACACCAAGGTGCTGTGCACCGCTTCCTTCACCGAGGGCGTGCCGCGCTGGCTCAAGGGGCAGGGCACCGGCTGGGTCACCGCCGAATACGCCATGCTGCCCCGGGCCACCAACACCCGCAACGGCCGCGAGTCCGTCAAGGGCAAGATCGGCGGGCGCACCCACGAGATTTCCCGCCTGATCGGCCGCTCGCTGCGCGCGGTCATCGACACCAAGGCGCTGGGCGAGAACACGATCGTGCTTGACTGCGACGTGCTCCAGGCCGACGGCGGCACCCGCACCGCGGCCATCACCGGCGCGTACGTCGCGCTGGCCGAGGCCATCGAGTGGGCCAAGGAGAACAAGCTGGTGCGCAAGAACGCCACCGTCCTCACCGACTCGGTGGCCGCGATCTCCGTGGGCATCATCGACGGGGTCCCGATGCTAGACCTGCCCTACGAGGAAGACGTGCGCGCCGAGACCGACATGAACGTCGTGGTCACCGGCACCGGCGACTTCGTCGAGGTGCAGGGCACCGCCGAGGGCGTCCCGTTCAAGCGCGCCGAGCTCGACTCGCTGCTCGACCTGGCGCTGGTGGGCACCACCGAGTTGGCACTGATCCAGCGCGAAACCCTGGGGCTCTGAGCATGGGCGCCACCCCGCGCCTGGTGCTGGCCACGCACAACCAGGGCAAGCTGCGGGAACTGCGCGAGCTGCTGCGCGGGCAGGTCCCGGGCCTCGACGTGGACACCCAGGTCGTCGACGCCGGTGCGGTTGGCGCACCGGACGTCGTCGAGGACCAGGTCACCTTCGAGGGCAACGCGCTGCTGAAGGCACGTGCGGTGTGCGAGGCCACGGGCCTTGTCGCCATCGCCGACGACTCGGGCCTCTCCGTCGATGTGCTCGGCGGGGCCCCGGGAATCTTCTCCGCGCGCTGGTCCGGGAAGCATGGCGACGACGAGGCGAACATCGACCTGTTGCTCGCCCAGCTGGGGGACATCGCCGACGAGCACCGCGGCGCTTCCTTCGTGTGTGCCGCGGCCCTGGCCGCCCCGGGCGGCCATGTCGCGGTGGAGATGGGCCACCTGGCCGGGACGCTGCTGCGCGGACGCAGGGGAAACGGCGGCTTCGGCTATGACCCGATCCTGCAGCCCGACGGCTACGGGATCTCCGTGGCGGAGCTGTCCGCCGAGGAGAAGAACGCCATCAGCCACCGAGGACGTGCGTTCCGCGGCTTGTTGCCGCAGATCGTGAAGGCCCTGGCGGACCAAGACTCCAGGTAGGCTCCGGCTCGCTATCGGTGAGACATCGATGGGCGGTCCTCGCCCGGATTTGTTCCGGGGAGGGGCCGCCCATTGCGGTGTCCGGACCGATTGCAACGGGGAACGCCGGGCAGGATGCGCGGCGGGCCAACGGCTTCCCAGCGCATAGGGTGGAGGCAAGACAAACGTACCGAGAACGAATGGAGCAAGTGTGGACACATTTATCAAGGGTCCCTCGAAGCGCGATGTTGCGGGCATGAAGGCGGCCTTCGCACTTGTTGGGGCCTCGGAGGTGGTTTCCGTCCTGTTCAAGAATGCGCGCTACGGCAACTTCCTAGTCACCGGCATGGCCCACCCCACCGTGCTCGATGACCTGATGGTCGGCGGGTTGAACGCTGCGGCCGCGGTGAAGGTGACAAAATCCGCGGACGGCGAGACGCTGCGGCAGCGCCAGCCGGACTCGGATGTACGGGCCTTCCCAGCGGTTTTCGAGGGCGAATTCGCCCCGACCCCGTATGCGGCCGACAAGGTCGTGCATGGTGATCTGGTGGTTGCCTCATTCACGCAGGCACCCTACGGCGACTTCGTGGTCACCGGAGTGGCCACCGCCGCCGAGGGCAATGGGGATTACCTCATGGTCGGGCCGTGGATCCTGAATGCCGCCGCCGGCCCGGCCCCGCGGTTGAACGAGGTGCAGCTCGTGGCGGTTGCCGGCGAGCATGTCGCCCCGGTCCCTTCGCGCCGCGGACAGATGGAGTTCGAATAACCCGTCTTGACTTCTTGGGGTCTTGGTCTTTCGAAGTTGTCACGGGAACGACCCTGCAGGCGGATCCAATCTGGATCCCACTTGCAGGGTCGTTTTCTATTCGCGGGGTTCTAGAACAGGGGTGGTGCAGGGGTGCGCCAGTGGGCGTTACGTCGAGGTTTTTGTTCGGGGTCCATGAACTTGGGCAGGATGACGGAGAAGAGCCCGTCGTCGGCCCGGACGACGTCGATGAGTCCGGTGTGCCGGGCATGGTGGTGCCCGGAACACAGGGGCCGGCCGTCCTGGATGTTGGTGGTTCCGCCGTTTTTCCAGAGTTCGTCGTGGTCGATCTCGCAATGCTCAGGGGGCACTGTGCAGCCGGGCATGATGCAGCCGCCGTAGATCCCCAGAATGATCTCGCGCATGTACTCGGGGAAAAAGCGTTCTTCCTGGCCGAGGTCCAAGATCTGGGACCTGCCGCCCATGACAGCTGGTATGACCCCGCCGTTGCACAGGCCCTGGCGAAGTTCTGCCGGGGTGAGCCTTTGGCCGCGTGAGGTGATGCCGTGGGTGTCGGCCAGTCCGCGCAGTTCATCCAGGGTCGCGATGACCAAGGTCTTGGGGGAGGGCAAGCCGATGGTCTTCTTCCCGGTGCGCGGTTGGCCGGCCGCCCTGATCAGGTTGAGCAGTCCCTGCAGGTGCCGTTGGGGCGGGGTGAGCCCGTCGCCGCCATAGGCCGTGGAGTTGAAGGTTCCCGGATCGAACAGCTCGTTGCGGGAGCCGGCGCCGTTTCCTTCGATTCGGTCATTGGCTGCGGTTGCCGGGGTGAACAGATTGCCGAGGCCGTCGGGGTCCAGGGAGAGATTCCGGATGGTGGCCGGGTCGGTGAGCGGGGCGCCGGTGGCGGGGTCGGTGAGGAAATCGGGGAACCCGGCACCCGGGCCGGCGTGTTCGGCGGTGTCGGACGGGCCGCCGGAGGCGCTGCTGTCGGTAAGGGCAGTGTCTGCTGCAGCTGCATCGGTTCCCGTTCCGGTGGTGGACAGCGACTGGGCGAGTAGCCCGTCGCGGTCCCCGGCCTTGGTCCGGGGGTTGTCGGTGCTGGCGCACAGGGCCAGCAGGGCCTCGGTGTCGCGGGGCAGGGTGCGCAGCAGGAATTCGCCCAGCCCGCCTGTGGTGCCGCGGTAGAAGAGCCCGGTCCGGGTGCGCAGCACCTCCTCGGGGAGGTCCTCGGGTCCCCGCTCGAGGGATGTCTGGATCCCGGCCAGGAGCTTGGCGGTGGTGCGGGGGTCCTGGGTGCGCACGGACTCGGCGACCCGGTCCTCGAGCGTCTCCGCCAGGGTGGCGGCGTCGGGGTGCCCGTCGATGCTGGGGGCGAGGGCCTCGAGCTTGCGGGCCGCGGCCCCGATTTGCCCGGGGTCGGCCGTCCCGTCGGCGAAATCCCCCGCCAGGACCGGGAACTTCGGACGGGTGGGAACCCCGTTGATGTCGGTGCCCGGCAGCAGCCGGTCGATGGAGCGGACGCGTTCGCGGGCCTCGAAGAAGGAGATGTGAAGGAACCCGGACAAAAAAGCCGTCGTGTCCTTGAAGACCGGGCGCCCGGTCGGAACCGTGCGGGGGTCCTGCGGCAGGGCCGTGGTGCCGGCGAGGTAGCCGGAGGGGTCGCGGTGGATGGCCGCGAGGGCGTCGAAGGTGTCCTCGGGCAGTTCGTGGGCCAGGGTGCGCCGGGCGGTGTCGGCGGCCAGCAGGCGGGTGTGGGCGGCGGCGCGGTGTTCGTCCTCGGCGGCCCGGGCGAACAGGGCGGCACGGACCGGGGAGTGGGTGTGTGCCGAAACGCGCCGGGCCAGGTCCCGGGCCAGGGCCTGGGCTTCGAGCAGGGCGCGCAGTTCATCGTCCGGTGACACGGGGTGTCCCGGGGTGCCGCGGGTGCCCGCGGTGAGTTTGATGAACCGGTCGGTTTCCATGTCCACTAGCATGCACCGAAGTCCGGGGCCGCGGGGCGGGAGGATAAATCTGTGGATAACTGTTATCCGGGTCGCCCATCCGGGATACGCCGGATGAGCATGGCGAGGCCGGGGGCGATGCGGACAGTGCGTCAGGTGGCGCGGCCGTCCCGCGGGCCGAACACGGTGAGCGCCTCGACGTCGCTGGCGGCGGACCGGATGAAGTACTCGGCCCAGCCGCGGCGGTTCGGGTAGGTCGATTCGGCCACGATGCGTTCGATGGTCGCCTCGACGTCGATGACGGTGCGGTGCAGGGACACCACCCCGTCGCGCAGCAGGGCCCAGTTCCCGCCCGGGCGGCCGTAGGGCATGCCCACGCTGCCGGGATTGATGACCAGCCGCCGATCGACCAGCCGGACGAACGGCATGTGCGTGTGGCCGCAGAGAACGGTCCGGACCCCGTCGGGCAGTGAGGCGAAGACCTCGGTCCAGCGCTCCAACCGGGAGTCGA
Source organism: Paeniglutamicibacter sp. GQ140 (assembly GCF_059759235.1). Lineage (NCBI taxonomy): Bacteria > Bacillati > Actinomycetota > Actinomycetes > Micrococcales > Micrococcaceae > Paeniglutamicibacter > Paeniglutamicibacter sp. GQ140. The sequence goes on along the minus strand of NZ_JCAXDW010000002.1, from coordinate 118,703 downwards.
CCAGCACGACCTCCTCGTCGTCGCGCGGGGTGCCGTGGCAGCACAGCACGGTGCCGAACCCCTTGATTTCGAGGGTCACCGGATGCGGCAAACCCTCCAGCAGGGAAACCTGTTCCGGGGTGAGCTGCGCGGCGGCCCAGGGCACGACCTCGTCGGGAACCTCGATCGAGGCGCCCCGGGCCACGGCCGCCAGCTCCCGGTCCGCGTTGCCGCGCACCAGCACGGCCTTCTCGCCCAGGGCGGCCAGAAGGTCCAGCACCTCGACGGGTTGCGGACCCGAGGCGTGGTCGCCGGTGACGACGATGCAGTCGGCGGCCGCCACCTCGGGCTCGGCCAGGATCGACTCGAGCACCGGAAGCACCCCGTGGATGTCGGACAGGACGGCGGCGCTTCGAATCATGCCCCGAGTATGCCCGTCCCGCGGGACGGGAACAAGGTCAGGGGGCGGCGTGGCAGCGGCTAGATGTCGGTGTCGTCCACCTCGCGGGTGGTCTTGGTGATTCCGTCGACCTCGCCCTGGGCACCGACGGTCCGGCGCGTCGAGACAGTCCGGCGGCGGCGGAACGTGAACACGAGCCCAAGCACGAAGATCAGGACGCCGGCCCCCATGAGCAGGTTCCCGACCAGGGGCAGATCCAGCCAGCCCACTTCGACGTTCAGTGCGAAGCGAAGGACCGCACCAACAACAAAAAGCAATATTCCGGCACCGATACTCATAATGTTTCCGCCTTTCCGGGCGACTTTGCATTAACGAACGTCTTGATCCGTGATTCCAGCTTACTTATTTTCGCCTGTCATGGCACCCATTTGGCCTGCTGCCCTAGGCGTCAAGCAACTGACGCAGCACGTATTGCAGGATGCCGCCGTGGCGGTAGTATGCCTCCTCGGCCGGGGTGTCGATGCGCACCCGCATCATGATCTCCCGCGGTGTACCGCCCGACGCATCCGCGTCCGTCTCCACGGCGACCCTGACCTCGTCGGGCAGCGACTGCGTGCCGGCCAGCCCGCTGATGGAGTAGACCTCCTCGCCGGTCAGTCCCAGGGATTCGGCGGTTTCGCCGTCGCGGAACTGCAGCGGCAGCACACCCATGCCGATCAGGTTGGAGCGGTGGATGCGCTCGAAGGAGGTGGCCAGCACGGCCTTGACGCCCAGCAGCAGGGTGCCCTTGGCCGCCCAGTCGCGGGAGGACCCGGACCCGTAGTCGGAGCCGGCCAGCACCACCAGCGGCGTGTTGTCCCCTTGGTAGGCCAGCGAGGCATCGAAGATGGTGGTGGTCTCGGTGCCCGGCAGGTGCCGGGTGAAGCCGCCCTCGACGCCGGGCACCAGCTTGTTGCGCAGGCGAACGTTGGCGAAGGTGCCGCGGATCATCACGTGGTGGTTGCCGCGCCGCGAGCCGTAGGAGTTGAAGTCCGCCGGGGCCACGCCGTGCTCCTGCAGGTAGGCGCCGGCGGGGGAATCCTTGCGGATCGCGCCGGCCGGGGAGATGTGGTCGGTGGTGACCGAGTCGCCCAGGTAGGCCAGCACGCGGGCGCCGGACACGTCCCCGATGGGCTCCGGGGTGCGGCCCACGCCCTCGAAGTACGGCGGGCGCTGCACATAGGTGGAGGACCCGTCCCAGGCGAACTGGTCGCCCTCCGGGATGTGCATGGAGCGCCAGTTCGCGTCCCCCTGGTAGACATCGGCGTATCCCTTGGTGAACATCGAGGCCTCGAGGTTGGCGTCGACCACCGCCTTGATCTCCTCGCCGCTGGGCCAGATGTCCCGCAGGTACACCGGGTTGCCGTCGGTGCCATTGCCCAGCGAGTCGTTGAGCAGGTCCACGTGCATGGAGCCGGCCAGGGCGTAGGCGATGACCAGCGGCGGGGAGGCCAGGAAGTTCATCTTGACCTCGGAGTGGATCCGGCCCTCGAAGTTCCGGTTGCCCGAGAGCACCGAGGCGACGGAGAGGTCGTGGGAGTTCACCGCCTCGCTGATTTCCGGGATCAGCGGCCCGGAGTTTCCGATGCAGGTGGTGCAGCCGTAGCCGACCAGGTCGAAGCCCAGGGCTTCGAGGTAGGGGGTCAGCCCGGAGCGGTTGTAGTAGTCGGTGACCACGCGGGAGCCCGGGGCCAGGGTGGTCTTGACCCACGGCTTGGAGCGCAGCCCCTTCTCCACCGCCTTCTTGGCCAGCAGCGCGGCGCCGAGCATCACGGTGGGGTTCGAGGTGTTGGTGCAGGAGGTGATCGCGGCGATGACGACCGAACCGTGGTCGAGCATCTCGGTGTGGTCCCCGAGCCTGACCTTGGCGGGCTTGGACGGCCAGGTGATGGCAGGTTCCCCGTCGTCGACGCCGTGGGGAGGCTCGTCGCGTTCGATGCGTGAGCTGACCGCCAGCGGGTCGCTGGCCGGGAAGGAATCGGCCTCTGCGTCGTCCAGCCCGCCGGCGATGGCCTCCGCCTGGGTGTCCCCGGCCAACAGCCGGCGCACCGCGCCCTGGGCCGCCGCCAGCGGGATGCGGTCCTGGGGCCGCTTGGGTCCCGCAAGGGAGGGGACCACGGTGCCCAGGTCCAGCTCGATGACCTGGCTGAAGTCCGGGACGTGGGCGGGGTCGTGCCAGAGTCCCTGCGCCCTCGCGTAGGCCTCGACCAGCTTGACCTGGTGCTCCTCGCGGCCGGTGAGCCGCAGGTAGTCAAGGGTCTCGGCGTCGATGGGGAACAGCGCGCCGGTGGAGCCGTATTCGGGGGACATGTTCCCCAGCGTGGCGCGCGTGGCCAGCGGGACATTTGCCACGCCGGGCCCGAAGAAGTCCACGAACTTGCCCACCACGCGCACCTGGCGCAGCAGTTCGGCGACGGTGAGCACCAGGTCGGTGGCGGTGGTGCCCTCGGTGAGTTCGCCGGTGAGCTTGAGCCCGACGACCTGCGGGATCAGCAGGCTCATGGGCTGGCCGAGCATCGCCGCCTCGGCCTCGATGCCGCCCACGCCCCAGCCCAGCACGCCCAGGCCGTTGACCATCGGGGTGTGCGAATCGGTGCCGACCAGGGTGTCCGGGTAGGCCTGGCACCCGTCGGGACCCTCGCGGGTGAACACCACGCGGGAGAGGTATTCCAGGTTGACCTGGTGGCAGATGCCGGTGTCCGGCGGGACCACCAGGAAGTCGTCGAAGGAGTGCTGGGCCCAGCGCAGCAGCTGGTAGCGTTCCTGGTTGCGCGTGAACTCGTAGTCGGCGTTGATGCCGAACGCGTCGGGGCGGGCGAAGACGTCGGCTATCACCGAGTGGTCGATGACCAGCTCGGCGGGGATCAGCGGGTTGACCTTCCGCGCATCCCCGCCCAGCGCCGTCATCGCGTCGCGCATTGCCACCAGGTCCACCACGCAGGGCACCCCGGTGAAGTCCTGCATCAGCACGCGGGCCGGGGTGTACTGGATTTCGCCGGAGGTCTCGGCGGCCGGGTCCCAGGCGGCCAGGGCGTTGACTTGTGCGGCGGTGACCAGCCGGCCGTCCTCGTTGCGCAGCAGGTTTTCCAGCAGCACCTTGAGGCTGTAGGGCAGGCGGGCGGAATTGTCGATGGCGTCGATGCGGTGCATCTCGTAGCTCTGCCCGTCGACCTCAAGCCGTGAGCGGGAATTGAAGGAATTGCTGGACATGGAAGCGTCGTCCTTTCCGAAGGCCGCCGGCCACCGTGCCGGGGGCCGGGTTGCTGCGTGCTTGGTCGGTGTTGTCGGCGAGGGACTTGGGTCCGTCGCCACCTCGAATTCCTGGTACGTGCCCGGGTAACGTCCGCATGGCGCCTCCCGGCGGGAGCGGAGCGCCTGGCGTGGCGTCCCGGAATCGTGCGCCGGGTCTGCGGGGATGGCTGGATTCGCCTGCGTCGACGACCGGCTACTGCCTTCAACCTACCGCCGGGGAGGGGATTTGGCCATGGTTGGCCCTCGCGCAGGCAAAGGGCGCGCGGGAAGCCGCCACGGGGTGGTTCCTTGACCCGCGCGGTGTCCCCGGGACATCCTTGGGCAAGAGGGTTTGCCGCAGGGGACGAGGAGCACATGAAGAAGTTTTCGCTGACGGCCATCGCCCGGGCCCAGCTGCAGGCCGCCGCCGCGGCGTCGAGCGGGCGTGCGGCCAGCACCGTGTTCGGCGGGCACGAACAGACCCTGCGCCAGACGGTCATCGGCCTGGCCGCCGGCACCGAGCTGAAGGAACACATCAACCCCGGCGAGGCGACAGTCATGGTGCTCAGCGGCCGGATCCGCCTGGATAACGGCGGCGAGTCCTGGGAGGCGCGGACCGGCGACCTGCTGGTGATGCCCCCGGGCTTTTCGCAGATCACCGCGCTGGAGGAAACGGGCCTGCTGCTCAGCGTGGCCAAGACCGACAGGTAGGCGCCTCGGCTAGTCCTGGTTGCTGAAGGCCGCGTCGAAGTTGGTCTCCGGAAGCTTCCACAGCAAGGAGCGCACATACTCCACGGCCTGGGCGGCCCCGTGCAGCCGGTCCATGCCGGCGTCCTCCCATTCGATGGAGATCGGCCCGGCGTAGCCGATGGACCTCAGCGCCCTGAACGCGTCCTCCCACGGCACGTCCCCGTGGCCGGTGGAGACGAAGTCCCAGCCGCGGCGGGGATCACCCCAGGGCAGGTGCGAACCCAGCACCCCGGCCCGACCGTTGGGGGTGCGCATCCGGGTGTCCTTGCAGTCCACATGGTAGATCCGGTCCTTGAAGTCCCAGATGAAACCCACCGGGTCGATGTTCTGCCACATCATGTGGCTGGGGTCCCAGTTGAAGCCGAAGGCCTCCCGGTGGTCGATGGCCTCCAGCGTGCGCACCGATGACCAGTAGTCATAGGCGATTTCCGAAGGGTGGACCTCATGGGCGAAGCGCACACCCTGGTCATCGAAAACGTCGAGGATCGGGTTCCAGCGGTCCGCAAAGTCCTGGAAGCCGGCGTCGATGACCGAAGCGGGGACCGGCGGGAACTGGGCCACGTAGGGCCAGATCTTCGATCCGGTGAAGCCCACCACTGTATCGACCCCGAGCTTGCGGGCCACCCGTGCCGCGCGCTTCATGTCCTCGGCGGCGCGCCGGCGCACGCCCTCGGGGTCCCCGTCGCCCCACGTATAGGGGCGCACCAGCGCCTCGTGGCGGAAGTCGATCGGGTCGTCGCACACCGCCTGGCCGGTGAGGTGGTTGGAGATCGCGTAGACCCTCAGCCCGTGTCGGTCCAGAATGTCCAGTCGCGATTGGGCATAGGCGTCGTCCTCGTCGGCCCGACGCAGGTCGAGGTGGTCGCCGGAGGCGGCGATTTCCAGCCCGTCATAGCCCCATGCGGCGGCGTGTGCAGCCACCTGCTCGAAGGGCAGGTCGGCCCATTGGCCGGTGAAGAGGGTGACCGGGTGGTTCGAACCGGTGGCGGTCATGGTGGCGATCTCCTTTGCCGGGCCGACCATGGCCCCTGGGTGTGGTGCTGAATTCGGGAAGGCGTGGGTGCGTGCGGCCGCTACCGGGAAACCGCGGCGGGCTGCGCGTCGGCCCGCTGCTGGACCAACTCGTCAACCGCGGCGGCCGAGAGGACGTGTTGGATCACCAGCATGCTGGCGCCGCGCACCCCGGCCATTTCCCGTGCGGCCGAACCGACGATGACCAGGTGCTGGGTGGCCAGCGGCGTGGAGCGGAAGTAGACAAGTTCACGGACGCCGGCAATCACGTGCTCGCCGGCGTTGGCCAGGCGCCCACCGAGCACGATCACCGAGGGGTTGAGCAGGTTCACGCACATCGCCAACACTGACCCGATGTCCCGCCCGGCCTGGCGCAGCACCTGGATCGCTGCGGTGTTGTTGGCCTCGGCGAGCTTCCCGACCTCAGACGCGGTGGCCACCTCGATGCCGAAGTCGGCCAGGTTGCGGGCGACCGCCGGGCCGCCGGCCAGCGCCTCGAGGCAGCCGCTGTTTCCGCAGCGACACGGCGTGTTCGCGCCGCCCGGGACCTGGACGTGCCCGAGGTCCCCGGCCGATCCCTGGGCTCCGCGCTGCAGCTCGCCACCGCTGATGATGCCCACGCCGATGCCGGTGGCAACCTTCACGAACATCAGGTTCTCGGTGTCGGGCCAGTTGAAGGACTGCTCGCCCAGCGCCATGATGTTCACGTCGTTGTCCACCAGCACCGGCACGTCGAAGGTGCGCCGGATGGTGCCGGGAATGTCGAAGTCGTTCCATCCGGGCATGATCGGGGGCTTGGTGGGCCGTCCGGTGGAATGTTCCACGGGCCCCGGAACGCCGATGGCGATGCCCGAAAGCGTCGAGGCGTCGCGCCCGTTGCGCCGCAGCAATTCGCCGAAGCTGCGCACCACCCAGTCGAGCACCGGCACCGGGCCGCTGGTGATGTCCAGGTCGGCGCGCAGGTGGTCGACGACGTTCCCGGCCAGGTCGGTCAGCGCCAGGATCCCGTGGGCCGCGCCGAGATCGGCCGCAAGCACGGTGCGCGAGTCCGGGGCGAAGGCAAAGGTGGAGGGCGGGCGGCCGCCGGAGGAAAGGGCGGGACCGACGGCGCCGATAAGTCCGCTTTCCAGCAGGGCGTCAATCCGTGCGGCGATCGTGGAACGGGAAAGTCCGGTCTCGGACGCCAGCTCCGAGCGGGTGCGGGGTCGCCCGTTGCGCAGGAGCTGGAACAGTTCTCCGGCACCCGTGCCCGGGGTGGGTGACTTGGGGGGAATCATCGTCAATGCCATGGAACTAGTGAAGCATATTAGGCAGAAGGTGTAGCTGTCGTCACAGGATAATGACATTCTTTGCGCGACTTTTGCTCGACAATAATCATAAGTCGGTGTAACGTCCATCACCATGAGTGACGACGAAGCCACAGGCGCCGCCCCGAGCAGGGCGCACCTGCTTGAAATGCGAGGAATCGAAAAGCGATTTCCCGGCATCATCGCCCTGCAGGATGTCTCCTTCGAGGTCTCCGCCGGCGAGGTCCACTGCCTGCTGGGCCAAAACGGTGCGGGCAAGTCCACGCTGATCAAGGTGCTTGCAGGTGCCCACAGGCCCAACGAGGGCCAGATTCTGCTCGATGGCAAGGAAGTCGGTTTCTCCAGCCCGGATGATGCGATCAAGGCAGGCATCGGCACCATGTACCAGGAGCTCGACCTCGTCGAGACGCTCACCGTGGCGGAGAACATCTTCCTGGGCCATGAGAAATCCCGGGGCGGCTTTAGTTCCCGTCGGGCCGAGCAGCTCGAGGCCGCGCGACTGCTGGCCGGACTGGGGCACCCGGAGATCTCGCCGGACATGGAGGTCGGCTCGCTCTCCGCGGCAGGCCAGCAGATCGTCTCCATGGCCAGGGCCCTGTCCCGCGAGGTGCGGCTGATCATCATGGACGAGCCCTCGGCCGTCCTGGACTCCGAGGAGGTGCGCAACCTCTTTGACACCGTGCGCAGGCTTACCGCCGGCGGGGTCGCGGTCATCTACATTTCGCACCGGCTCGAAGAAATCCGGGTGATCGGCGACCGCATTACCGTCCTCAAGGACGGACGGGCGGTCGCCTCCAACCTCCCGGTCTCCGAAACGCCCAACGTGGAGCTCATCAAGCTCATGACCGGCCGTTCGATCACCAACGTCTTCCCGCCGGTTGCGGCCGTTGCACCGGATGCGGCCGAGGTCCTGTCAGTCACCGACCTGGTCGTGGCCCCGGGGCACGAACCGATCTCCTTCTCCGTGCGCGCCGGGGAGGTGTTGGGGCTGGCGGGGCTGGTGGGCTCGGGCCGGTCGGAGATCCTCGGCGCCATCTACGGCACCACCAAGCCGGTCTCCGGAGCCGTCGGCATCGACGGCAGGAAGCTGCGCCCCGGCTCGACGGTCTCGGCGGTGAATGCCGGCATGGGACTGTGCCCGGAGGAGCGCAAGAGCCAGGCGCTGCTGCTCGATGACACCCTGGTCGCCAACTTCACCCTGGCCAGCATCGGGCGCTATGCCACCGCCGGGTTTACCAGCGGCAAGCGCGAATACCAAGCCAGCATGGAGCAGATCCGGAAGCTGGAACTGCGCCCCGCAGACCCGGCACGCGAGGCGCGCACGCTCTCGGGCGGAAACCAGCAAAAGGTCGTGCTGGGACGCTGGCTCTCGCACGGCTGCCGCGTGCTGCTGCTCGACGAACCCTCCCGCGGGGTGGACGTCGGGGCACGCAGCGAAATCTACAACCTCATCGCCGGGCTTTCCCGGGCGGGCATCGCCATCGTGGTGGTCTCCAGCGAAATCGAGGAGGTCCTCGGGCTGTGCCACGAGGTCTTGGTCGTGTCCGAAAACCGGATCGTGCACCGGGCGCCGGCCGGTGAATTGAGCGAACACCAGATTCTTGACCTCGTGATGGAAGGGACCACACTATGAGCACCTCGGCCGAAACCGAGCTCAAAACCGCGCCAAGCCCGCCTCGCCGGCGCAGCGCCATGAAATGGCTGTTGGATGCCGGGCTGCGCCGGAACATGGGGCTGATCCTGGCCCTGGTCCTGCTTGCCGTGCTGGGCACCGTCACCGCGGGGGACAGGTTTGCCGACTCCAACAACGTGATGACCATCGTGCGCCTGGCCGCGGTCACCGGGGTGGTCAGCGTCGGCGCGACGTTCGTGATCACGATCGCCGGCATCGACCTGTCCGTCGGCGCGATCCTGGCGCTCTCCGCGGTCTGGGCGACGACACTCTCCGGGCAGGCCTTCGCCGATTCCACCTCCTGGATCTTCATGGCGCTGACCGCGATGGGGGTCGGTGCGGCCGCGGGGCTGGTCAACGGGATCCTGATCGCCTACGGCAAGGTCGTCTCCTTCATCACCACGCTGGCCATGATGGCCGCTGCCCGCGGACTGGCGGAGATCATCTCCGACAAGAAGACGCAAATCATCACCGTCGACGGATTCCTCGAGACGGTGGGAGGAAACCTCTTCGGCATCCCGGTCATCGTGCTGGTCTTCGTCTTCGTGGCCGTGGGGGGCTGGGTCCTGCTCAACCGCACCACCTTCGGCCGGCGAACCTTCGCGATCGGCGGCAACCCCGAGGCGGCCCGCCTGGCCGGAATCAAGGTCGAGCGCCACACCATGGCCATCTATGCCCTGGCGGGGCTGTGTGCCGGCATCGGCGCGTTCATGCTCATGGCCCGCACCACCACCGGCAGCGCCACCCACGGCACCGGCCTGGAACTCGACGTGATCGCCGCGGTGGTCATCGGCGGGACCCTGCTCACCGGCGGGCGCGGCTCGATCTTCGGCACCGTTCTCGGCGTGCTGATCTTCTCCACGCTGACCAACATCTTCACCCTGAACAACCTCTCGCTCTCGGTCCAGCTTGTCGCCAAGGGCGCGATCATCGTGATCGCCGTGCTGATCCAGCGCCAGCTGGCCGCCCGGCAGTCCCGCACCTGACCCGCACCACACACACGCACCAAAAACTGTTTCAAAGGAGAAGTAATGTTCAAGCCCACCGCAAGCCCGAAGAAGATGCTCGGCGCCGCAGCCCTGCTGGCCACCTCGGCGTTCATGCTCACCGCCTGCGTCTCCAACGCCCCGGCGGAACCCGCGCCCGCCTCCGGTGCCCCGGCCGCCGCAGCCGCCGCCGGCTCCAACGCCGCAGAGGGCAAGAAGGTCACCATCGGCTTCTCCGTGCCCGCGGCCGACCATGGTTTCATGGCCGCGATGACCGATCTCGCCGTGGAGACCGCCAAGGAATACCCGGACGTGGAGCTGAAGGTCGCCGAGGGAACCAACGACGTCAGCGTCCAGATCAGCCAGGTCGAAACCATGATCAACGACAAGGTCGACGCCATCGTGCTGCTGCCCTTCGACGGCGCCGCGCTGACCCAGGTGGCGCAGAAGGCCATGGACGCCGGCATCCCGGTGATCAACGTCGACCGCGAATTCAGCACCGCCCAGTCCTCGCGTGTCACCGTGCTGGGCGACAACTACGGCGTGGGCGTCTCCGCGGGCGACTTCATCTGCAACGAGCTCGACGGCAAGAAGGACGCAAAGATCGGCGAGATCCCCGGCATCGACTCGCTGCCGCTGACCCAGGACCGCAGCCGCGGATTCAAGGACGCGCTGGAAAAGTGCGGGCTTGAGGTCTCCAACCGGGTCCCGGCGGAGTTCACCGTGGAGTCCGGAGAGAAGGCCGCATCCAACCTGCTCCAGGCCGCCCCGCAGCTCGACGCCATCTGGAACCACGACGACGACCAGGGCGTCGGCGTGCTGGCGGCCATCAAGGCCGCCGACCGCAGCGAGTTCTTCATGGTCGGCAACGGCGGCTCGGCCAACATGATGCGCGAGATCCAGTCCGGCGATTCCGTCGTGAAGGCAACCACGGTCTACCCGGCCTACCAGGCCGCCGATGGTGTGCGCGTGGCCCGCCTCGTGGCCCAGGACAAGGCGCTGGGCGACCTGATGGACATCGAGATCCCGCGCCAGATCGTGCTCTACGCGGCAGTGGTGACCAAGGAGAACGTCGAGCGCTACCTGCCGACGGCCTTCGAGTCCTAAGCCCGCGCAGCACCAGCGATCCGCCCACCGGCAGCACCACCGCAAGGAGTAACAGATGTCCAGAACCGGCTCGGCCCTTGGCGTAGCAGTTATCGGCCACTCGTTCATGGGCAAGGCCCATTCCCAGGCCTGGCGCAACGTCAACGCCGTGTTTGACACCCCGAAGGTTGCCATGCGCGTGCTCGTCGGGCGCAATGCCGCATCGGTCGACGAGTCGGCGCGGCGCTACGGATGGGAGGAATCAAGCACCGACTGGCGCGCGAGCATCCTGCGCGACGACGTGGACATCGTCGACATCTGCACCCCGGGGGCGCTGCACGCCCAGATCGCGCTCTTCGCCCTGGAGCACGGCAAGCACGTGCTCGTGGAAAAGCCCTTGGCCAACACCCTGGCCGAGGCGCAGGCGATGGCCGGGGCGGCCGCCACCGCGGCCGCCTCGGGCGTGGTCTCGATGCTCGGGTTCAACTACCGCAGGGTTCCTGCGCTCGCGCTGGCCAAAGAGGTGGTGGCCTCGGGCCGGCTGGGGGAGCTGCGGCAGCTGAACATCCGCTACTACCAGGACTGGCTGGTCGATGAGGCCTCGCCCATGAGCTGGCGGCTGCGCCGGGAAGAGGCGGGTTCAGGTGCGCTGGGGGACCTGGGATCCCATGCCGTTGACCAGGTCCATTTCCTGACCGGGGCTCGCGTCAGTTCGCTGTCGGCAACCAGCCGGACCTTCGTCACCCGGCGCCCCGGCGCGGCGGGGGACGAGGACGTCACGGTGGACGACGCGATCTGGTCGACGCTGGAGCTGGACAACGGGGCGGTGGCAACCGTGGAGGCAACGCGCATGGCCACCGGGCGCAAGAACTCCTTGCGGATCGAGGCCTACGGGTCGCGCGGGTCCCTGGCCTTCGACCTGGAATCGCTGAACCACCTGCAGCTGTGCGAAGCCGGTGCCCCGGCCGGGGAGCAAGGGTTCAGGACCATCCTGGTCACCGAACCTCAACACCCGTACCTCGAGGGCTGGTGGCCGACCGGCCACGTGCTGGGATGGGCAGACACCTTCATCCACGAGGTCCGCGACCTGCTGCTGGCCATCGAGGGCCGAACCCCTGCCTCGCCATCCTTTGCCGACGGGCTCGAGGTCCAGCGAGTCCTGGCCGCGATCGAGTCAAGCGCCGCCGCCGGCAGCGCCAGGGTCCGCGTGTCCTGACCCCCGTGGTCCCGGCTGTGCGGGGGACATGCGCAGCCGGGACGCCGCGGCTATTGCTCCGGGTTCCACCGATCGCCAGCGTATTGCTCCTGCGTCCTGCCCCGGCCTTCGCGTGGCTCGAATTCCGTGCCGGAAAGCGGCGCGACGGCCCGCAGCCCTCCGTCCTCGGCCAAGGAGGCACGTTCGGCGGCCTCTGCCTGCTCGGCTTCGCACAGCACGGCAAAGCAAGATGCCGACGCCGGATTCGCGGCGGCGAGCGGGCTGTTGAAATAGCGCCGCCTGGACCATCTCTCGTAACTGCGGAATTCGACGGCAAAACCGCTGCCGACTTCCGCGGCCACGAGGCCGGCCAGCCGGTTGCCTTCGGCGGTGTGGGCCCGCGCGAGTGCCTTGTTGCGGAAGGCGTGCTCCTCGTCGAGGGACTCGTAGTACGAGAGCTCCCAGCTGCGCAATGCCGCCACGAGCTGCGCACTGAGCGACGTGTCCGAATAGTCAACGGGATGACCGAGCCACAGGACGGTGTCGGCGTGGTCCGGAAAAAGTCGAATCACCGGTGGACGGGACGTGCGTTGAAGTGCCATCGGGCCAGCCTAACAAGCCGGCCGGCCCGACAGGCGACCGCCGGCGCGGACGGCGCCGGGGCGGCCCCGGAACGTCGCCCAACACGTGAGGCATTGAACACATAGTGGTGTCCGTTCCTGTGGATACGCGGCGGCTTAAGAGACACTGAAAGACAATGACTACCTTGATTGCGCTACAGGCCGCGACCGCCGACACTTCCGGCGGAAGCCTGATCACGAGATTTGCCGACTGGGCGGTGCACCTGATGGAGGTCATCGGGGCACCCGGTGCCGCGCTGGCCATCGCGCTGGAAAACCTCTTCCCGCCGCTGCCCTCCGAGGTCATCCTGCCGCTGGCGGGATTCACCGCAAGCCGCGGGTCGTTTTCCCTCGTGGAGGCGCTGCTGTGGACGACGATCGGGTCGATCTTCGGCGCCTACGCGCTGTACTGGGTCGGCCGGGCACTGGGGCGCGAACGCACCCGGGCCATCGTCGGCTGGCTTCCGCTGGTTGACATCGAGGACGTCGACAAGGTCGAGGGCTGGTTCGAGCGCAACGGCGCCAAGGCGGTGTTCTTCGGCCGGATGATCCCGATCTTCCGCTCGCTGATCTCCATCCCCGCAGGCATCACCAAGATGAACCAGGGCAAGTTCCTCGGCCTGACCGCCGCCGGATCGTTGATCTGGAACTCCATCTTCGTCCTCTCCGGGTTCTACCTGGGGGAGAACTGGCACGTGGTCGAGGCCTATGCCGATGTCTTCCAGAAGATCGTCATCGTCGCGGTGGCATTGCTGCTGGTGCTGTGGGTCGTGCTGAAGGTCCGCAAGTCCAAGGCGAAGAAGCTGGCGACCCTGCAGGATGCGGACGCCGCCAAGTAGCGCGCGCCGCCGGACCGAGCCCCGGGGCCCGGCCGCACTTCACTGTTTTTCGCATCGCGCGGAGCACGGGGAGTGCGGCCGGGCTTTTTGCTGTCCCCAAGGGGGCCCGTGCGCCGCGCCGGCGACGTTCCCGCGGAACCTCGCATTGCCTCTTGACATCCGTTTCATGCGCTCCTAGGTTAGTTACATGAGTAATGAACCACTGAACCAACGAAGCATCCGGGTTCGGTGCATGTCAAGAAAGGTTGGCCGTCGTGAGCGCCATTGATGATTCGCGGCCGATCTTCCTCCAGATCGCGGAGCTGATCGAGTCCGAGATCGTCGCCGGCACCATGGCCGAAGAGGCCCAGGTGCCCTCGACCAACGAGTTCGCCGTCTACTACCGCATCAACCCGGCCACCGCGGCCAAGGGCGTGAACCTCTTGGTTGAAAGTGGAATCCTGTACAAGAAGAGAGGCATCGGCATGTTCGTCGCCACCGGGGCCCGCGACCAGTTGCTGGGAAAAAGGCGCAGCGCCTTCGCGGCCCAATACATCCAACCGCTGGCCCGCGAGGCCCGGAAGCTCGGCATCGACGCCGAGACGCTGGCATCGATGGTCCGCCAGTCACTGGCCGCCGAGTCGGCCGAAGGGAGCGTCCGCTGATGACACCGCCATCCGCGCCGGCCATCGAGGTCCGGAACCTGACAAAGACCTACCGCGACGCCAACGCGCTGGACGGGGTTTCGCTGGCCCTGGAGGAAAACCGGATCTACGGGCTGCTGGGCCGCAACGGCGCCGGCAAGACCACCCTGATGTCCATCCTCGCCGGCCAGGGCTACCCGACCGGCGGCCAGGTGCTGATCCACGGCAGGAACCCGTACGAGAACGACTCGACCCTGGCCCGGATCTGCTTCATCCGCGAATCCCAGAGGTACCCCGATGACTTCAGCCCGCACCAGGCCTTCAAGGCGGCCGCGCTGTTCTTCGCGAACTGGGACCAGGAGCTGGCCGAGCGGCTCATCGAGGACTTCAACCTGCCGACCAGGCGGCGCATCAAGAAGCTCTCCCGCGGGCAGCTCTCGGCCGTCGGGGTGATCATCGGCATGGCGGCGCGGGCCGAGGTCACCGTCTTCGACGAACCCTACCTGGGGCTGGACGCGGTGGGCCGGCAGATCTTCTACGACCGCCTGGTCGAGGACTATGCGCTGCACCCGCGCACCATCGTGCTCTCCTCCCACCTGATCGACGAGATCGCGAACCTCCTGGAACATGTCGTGGTCATCGACAAGGGCAGGATCCTGCTCGACGAGGATGCCGACACGCTGCGCGGCTCGGCCGTCGCGGTGACGGGAAACCAGGACAAGGTTGCGTCCTTCATTGACGGGTATCGCGTGCTGCACCGCGATTCCCTCGGCTCCCTGGCCTCGGTCACCATCCAGGCCAGGCTCGGGGCGACCCAGCGGGCCATGGCCGCCGAGATCGGGCTCGAGCTCTCGCCCGTTCCGCTGCAGCAGCTGGTCGTGCGCACCACCATGTCCGCCCAAGCCGAACCCCACGGGGATCACTACCAGGAGGCCCTCAAATGAACCGCGTCGTCAAGGTCGCCCGCATGCAGCTGATCAACAAGTGGCCATTCCTCGGGATCCCGATGGTGATCCTCGTGGCCTCCACCCTCATGACCTTCGGCATCTGGGCGCTGCTGCCGGCCAGTGCCCGGGAGGGGGAGCTGTACTCGGGCTCGGGCCAGGCCGTCATGTGGTATTTCCTGGCCCTGGGCATCCAGTCCCTGACCTACACCTTCCCGTTCTCGCAGGCCATGAGCGTCTCGAGAAGGAGCTTCTACCTGGGAACCCTTGGGCTGTTCGCCGCCATCGCGCTGGGCTTCTCGATCCTGTACTACCTGCTGGGGCTGGTGGAGAAGGCCACCGGCGGATGGGGCTTCAACGGGCAGGTCTTCGCCCTGGGATGGATTTCCCAGAACAACGCGGCGATCCAGATCCTGTTCTACTTCGTGGCCATGGTGCTGCTGTTCATGATCGGCTTCTGGGCGGCAACGGTGTACATGCGCTGGAAGGCATCCGGCCTGCTGGTCGCCGGCATCGGCTTCGCCGTCCTGGTGCTGGGCATGGTTGCCCTCGCGACGCTGAACGACGCCTGGCCGCAGGTCGGCGCCTGGTTCGCCGCGATGCAGGTGCTGGGCCTGAGCATCGTCCTGGGGATGCTCTGCGTGCTCCTGGCCGGCGGCTCGTACCTGACCCTGCGACGGGCCACCGCGTAGCCACCGCGTAGCCACCGCGGGGCCGGCGCGGCAAAACGGCCATCCGAAACCCCTGGCGGGTCGGCCCGGCCACGTGCGTCGCGGGGCCGGCAAGCCGGGGGTTTCGTGCGTGGCGGGCGGTGTCATTCGCGCCACATGCGGGCCCGGCGGTGCCCCGGCCGCGGGGGATCGGCGGTATCCTTTGGTTCGTGGCCCTGGACTTTACATCGATTGACTTTGAAACCGCCAACGGATTCCGTGGCTCCGCCTGCAGCGTCGGACTCAGCCGGGTCCGCAACGGCAAGATCGTTGAGGAGGCCTCCTGGCTGATGCGCCCGCCGGAGGGGTTTGACCACTTCGATGCACGCAACGTGATGATCCACCGCATCACCGCAGACATGGTGGCGAACGCCCCGCGCTTCGGGGAGCTATTCACCCCGATGGCCAACTTCATCGGCACCGACACCCTGGTGGCGCACAACGCCGCCTTCGACCTTGGCGTGATCCGCTCCGCCCTGGAGGTCTCCGAGCTTGCCGGCCCGGCCTTCGACTACGCCTGCACCGTGAAGATGTCCCGGCGCACCTACGAGCTCTCCTCCTACTCGCTGCCGTTCGTGGCCGAGGAGGCCGGCTCGCCCATGGAAAACCACCACGATGCGCTGGCCGATGCCCGGGCCTGCGCCAACATCATGATCGACATCGCCCGCCGCCAGGACGCCGGGGACGTGGCCGCCGCCGCCGAGCTGCTGAAGGTGAAGATGGGCTACGCCCCTGCCTACGTGCCGGGCGACGCGCTGTCCAAGGCCACCCGCGACGCCCGGGGCTGGGCCGCCAGCGGCAACCCGGTGCCGGCGCAGCCCGAGTGGGCCGCCTGGCCGCAGGAAGGCGAGGACCGCACCGGGGACCCGCTGGCCGATCCGGCGCACCCGCTCTACGGCGAGATGGTCGTGTTCACCGGCAACCTGCGCATCTCCCGCCAGGCGGCCAAGGACAGGGCCGCCGAGCGCGGGGCAAACACGGCCAGCCGCGTCACCCGCGCCACCACGGTGCTGGTGGTCGGGGACGGGTTCGTGCCCGAGGACCTGTCCACCGGACGGCTCACCGGCAAGGCCAAGCGGGTGCTGCGCCTCCAGGAGGCCGGGCAGCCCGTCGCGATCCTGGCCGAGGGCGAATTCCTGCAGCTCATCGACGGCTTCGACGCCGCCTAGCCAAGCCAAGGCCCGGCCCGCGCAAGCGGTGCGGCCGCGTGCCGGGCGGCGCCCTGCCGAGAGGGCGCCGCGGAACTACTCCCCGACGGTGAGCTTG
Organism: Paeniglutamicibacter sp. GQ140; assembly: GCF_059759235.1. Classification (NCBI taxonomy): domain Bacteria; kingdom Bacillati; phylum Actinomycetota; class Actinomycetes; order Micrococcales; family Micrococcaceae; genus Paeniglutamicibacter; species Paeniglutamicibacter sp. GQ140. The sequence continues at coordinate 102,045 of NZ_JCAXDW010000002.1, read as the reverse complement.
ACCCAGCGGTCGTGCATGGCGTCCAGGATCGGGTCGATTTCCGAGGCCGGTCGGTGGGCCACCGCATCGGTGCCCTGCACCGCGGCCAGCAGCGCCGTGGCGTACGCGGCGGTCTCCGGGTCAGGATCCTCGCCGAGCGACTCGAAGAGCGCGTCGTACGCCGCCTTCGGTTCGGTGTTCGCCAGCGCGCTCGCCACGTAGGTCGTGGCCCGGAACAACCCCGCCCCGGCCGTCATGTCCAGTTCGGGGGCCTCGGCCTCGGGCGCTTCGTGCCCCTGGTCCGCCGGATCCCCGGCCTCGGGCGCCTCGGGTTCGAATTCGTTGACCAAGGCTGCCCAGCTGCCCACGGAGTCGGTCCCGGATTCCAGGGCCGCGCGCACCACCAGCGCGGCCGCGGCGGCGGCGCGGTGGGCGGAGGGGGACCCGTGGGTCAGCGCCGCGGCATCGGTGGCGAGCTTGGCCGTGGTGGCCTCGTCGACCCGGGGCAGCAGCGCCATGAACGCGGCGCGGGTGAGCACCCCGGTGGTGTCGGCCTTCGGGAACAGCGGGCGGCCGACCGAGGCCATGTCGGCGTTGTCCAGTGCCAGCAGGTTCTGGCTGTCGCCCGGGGCGAAGTCCGGGGCCCCGTCGAAGGCCTCGTCGATCCAGCGCGGCTGCGGCTCCGGAGCGCCGGCCGGGAAGGACTTGTTCACCAGCTTGTACCAGCGCAGCGCGGCCAGCCACATGCAGGCGGCCTCGTCGGAGGACACGCCCTCGTTCGCCCATTCCAGGGCCTCGAGCAAACCGTCGAGCAGGTACAGGGCAAGGGTCTCGGTCTCGCCGGGATCGGCGCCGTCGCGCGCGTGGGCGGCACCGTCGGCGGCGGCCAGCAGCACGCCGAAGACACGGTCGGAAAAATCGGCGGGAAGCGCGTACTGATCAGTTGATTCACTCACCCTGCCAGTCTAGTTGTTTCGCGCCGGCGCCCGTGCTGATTCCAACCCGTGGCCCGGGCTGGCTAATGTTGATCCCATGCGTATCCTGCACACCTCCGACTGGCACCTGGGCCGTTCCTTCCACGGGGCCTCGCTGCTGGCGGCCCAGCGCGAATTCGTCGACCGGCTCATCGACACCATCGAGACCGAGGCGGTGGAGCTGCTGCTGGTCTCCGGGGACGTGTATGACCGTGCCCTGCCCGGGGTGGACGCGGTGCAACTCTTCGACGAGTCGCTGGTCCGGCTGCGGGCCACGGGGGTGCAGATGGTCATCACCAGCGGCAACCACGACTCGGCGCTGCGCCTGGGCTTCGGCTCCGCGCTGCTCGAGCATGCGGGGCTGCACCTGCGCACCTCCCTGGCCGACATCGACCGGCCCGCGGTCTTTGGCCGGGACGGCTACTCCGTGGCCGTCTACGGGCTGCCCTACCTGGAACCGCGCATGGTCGCCGACGCGCTGGACGTCACCGCGCCCGGGCACCCTCCCGTGGTGGAGACCGCGCTTCAGAAGGTGCGCGGGGACCTGGCCGCCCGGCGCGATGCCGCGGGGACCCCGGTGCACGGGATCGTGCTGGCGCACGTGTTCGCCGCCGGCGGCGCCGCCTCCGACTCCGAGCGAGAGCTGAGCATCGGCGGGCTGGACATCGTGCCCACGAGCTACTTCGCGGACTTCACCTATGCCGCCCTGGGCCACCTGCACGGCCGGCAAAAGCTGGCCGAACACGTCAGGTACTCCGGCTCCCCGATCCCGTACTCCTTCTCCGAGGCCGGGCACCGCAAGGGCGCCTGGCTGCTGGACATCGGCCCCGACGGGCTGGGGGAGGTGCGCGGCATCGACTGGCCCGCGGCCAAGGAGCTGCGCATCCTCAAGGGCAGGATCGATGACCTGCTCACCGACCCGGCCCACGCCTCCGCGCAGGACGCCTGGTGCCAGGTCACGCTGACCGACACGCACCGGCCCGCCGGCGCCATGGAGCGGCTGCGCGCCCGCTTCCCCGACACCCTGGTGCTGAACTTCGAACCCGAGGACCGCGCAGTGGACCCGCACCACTCCTATGCCGACCGGCTCGCGGCCGCCGCCTCACCGGTGGAGGTCTGCGCCGGATTCGTCGACCACGTCAGGCTGCGGCCGCTGAACGACGCCGAGGAAGTCCTGATGGCCTCGGTGCTGGAGCAGGTCAAGAGCGAGAAGGTGCAGGCATGAGGGTCCATTCGCTTCAGCTGGAGGCCTTCGGCCCGTTCGCCCAGCGCGCGTCCATCGACTTCGACGCGCTCTCCGAGGCGGGGATCTTCCTGCTCAACGGGGAGACCGGGGCGGGAAAGACCAGCGTGCTGGACGGGATCTGCTACGCGCTCTACGGCTCGCTGCCCGGGGTGCGCACGGGCAGCAAGTCGCTGCGCAGCGACCACGCCGCGCCCGCGGCGGTCCCGGAGGTCATCTGCGAATTCTCCACCGGCGGCCGGCGCTTCGAGGTGACCCGTTCCCCGGCCTGGGAACGGCCCTCGGCGCGCAGCAAGAGCGGGTTCACCACCGCGCAGGCCCAGTCCCGGCTGCGCGAGCGCATCGACGGTGCCTGGGTGGAGAAGTCCACCCGCAACGACGAGGTCGGGCACGTCCTGGCCGAGATCCTGGGCCTGGACAAGGAACAGTTCACCAAGGTCGCGATGCTGCCCCAGGGCGCCTTCGCCGCCTTCCTGCGGGCCAAGGACAAGGACCGCGAGGACCTGCTGCGCTCGCTCTTCGACACCAGCGAATACGCGATGGCCGAGCGGATCCTGGGCGAGAGGCTGAACGCCGCCCGCGCCGAGGCCGAGGACGCCGAGCGCGCCCGCACCGCGACCCTGCAGCAGCTGGCCGCCGACGCGGCCGCCACGCTTTATGCGGATGCCGGTGCCGAGCGGGACGGGGCCGATGGCGCGGAGGGTGGATTGCCGCCCGATGCCCGCGGGCACCTCGACGCCGGGGAGGACGCCGCACTCGGCGAGGTGCTGCGCGCCCGCGTGTCCGGGCTGCGGGCCGGTCTGGCCGAATCCCGCAAGGGTGCCGACGCGGCGCTCGCCGGTGCGCAGAAGACCCGCACTGCCCTGGAGGAGCGGGCCACCCGGCACCGGCAACTGGCCGAACTGGGGGCCCTGCGCGCCGCCCACGACTCGCGCGCCGAGCAGATCGCCGAGCTCGGTGCGCTGCTGGAGGCCGATGCCCGTGCCGTGGGGCTGCGCCCCTACCACCAGCAACTTTCCGACGCCCGGGACAAGACCGAGGCGGCACACCGCAGGCTCGCGGCGGCTGCCGCCGCGGCGGACACCGGCGAGGCCCGCGAGTCCCTGGCGGCGCAGCACCCGGGAATCGACGCGCTGCTGGAACAGGCACGCGGCGCGGATCCCGATCCGCAGGGGCTTGCCGCGCTCGGCGCGCACGCCGCCGGAGCCGCGAAGGCCTCCCGCGCCGCCGCCGCCCTCATCGAGGCCGCGCTGCCGGAAGAAGCGGAACTGGAGCAGGTCCGCAACGACATCGTGAAGCTCGAGGCAGGCATCCAGGCGGGCACGGCGCGGCAACGGGACCGAGCTTCCCGGATCCAGCAGATCGGGGAACAGCTCCCCGCCCTGCGCACCCGGCACGGGGAACTCGCGGCCCTGGCCGAATCCAGCTCCGCGCTCGGGGCCGCGGTGCACACCGCCGCCGAACGGCGCGACGCGGTGCTCGCCCGCACCCGGGCCGAATCGGCGCAGGCACGTGCGCACACCACCTGGAATGCCGCACGCACCCACGCGCTGGAGGCCCGCGAAGAGGTCGCGGCGCTGATCACCCTGCGACTGGAGCAATCGGCCGCGGCACTGGCGAAGGAACTCGTCGACGGGGAAGCCTGCCTGGTCTGCGGATCCACGACCCACCCGGAACCGGCCACCCTTCCCGCGGGGGAATTTGTCGCCCCCGACGACATCGAGGCTGCCCAGGGGCTGCTGGCCACGGCCGAAAAGGCCGAGGAGAAGCAGCGGGCCGCACTGAAGAAAGCCGACCAGGCCCTGGACGTGTCGCGCGGCGCGATCGGGGAATTGGGCGCCGAAGAAGCCGCCGCCGAACTCACGGCGGCAACCGAGGCCCACGCCAAGGCCGTGGCGTCGGGGACCGAGGCCGCAGCCGCGCAGCAGGCGCTGCACCGGTCGGAGGCGGAGCTCGAATCCCTGGTGTCTGCCCAGTCAACGACCGCCACGGAACTGGAAGTCGCCGCCGCGAAGCGGGACGCCGAGGAAGCCAGGGCACTGAAGCTCGAGGCGCGGCTGGCCAAGCTGGGCAGGGACGGCCAGACCCTGGCCGAACGCCACGTGCTCCTGGGCGCGGCCGCCTCCGCGTTGGAGGCGCTTGCCTCCGCGGTGCAGGCGAGCACCGATGCGGCCGCCCACCTGGAGGCCACCGCGCGGCTGTGGGCCGGGAAGCTCGCGGACATCGGCGTGGCCGACACCGCCGCATGGAACGGGCTGTTGCTAGACGATGCCCGGCGCAGCGACGAGCAGCGGCGCGTGCGCGAGCACAACGACGAGGCCGTGCGCATCAAGACCCTCGCCGAGGCGCCGGGCATCGAGCTGGCCCGCACCGAGGTCGCCGACGGCATCCAGGCACCCGGCGAGGACGAGCACGCCGCCGCACGCCAGCAGGCGGACGATGCCGCCACGGCCCGCGACGCACTGCTGGCCCGCGACGCGGTGCTCACCAGCTACGCCGGACGCCTGGACGCGGCACTCGAAAAGCTGGCAGACCTCGCGCGCGCGGCCGGGCCGGTGCTCGAGCGCTACGCCACGCTCAAGGCCATCGCGGAGCTGGCCCGAGGCGCGGGGGAGAACCGGCTGAAGATGACGCTGAGCACCTACGTGCTCGCGGCCCGGCTGGAGTCCGTCGCGCTCGCCGCCACCGCGCGGCTGCTGCTGATGACCGGGCAGCGCTATTCGCTGGTGCACGACGACACCCCGCGCGGGAACAACAAGTCGGGGCTGGGCCTGCAGATCCTGGATGCCTGGACCGGGGTCAGGCGCGACACCCAGACCCTCTCGGGCGGGGAGTCGTTCATGGCATCGCTCGCCCTGGCGCTGGGCCTGGCGGATGTGATCCAGCAGCAGAGCGGCGGCATCGACATCGAGACGCTCTTCGTGGACGAGGGCTTCGGCTCACTGGACGGGGAGACGCTGGAGCAGGTCATGGACGCCCTGGAAACGCTGCGCAGCGGCGGGCGGGTCATCGGGGTGGTCTCGCACGTGGCCGAGATGAAGCAGCGCATCGCCACCCGGTTGAACGTTCACAAGGGCCGCAACGGCTCGACCGTGTCGCTGCAGATCGGGGTGTGAGCAGGGCCCTTGCGGGCCTCGGATAGACTGGACGATGTCTGCAAAGGGTTCTGTGTAGCGGGAGGCAGGGACGCTACACGCATGTATGTGGAGTACCCGGCATCGCCATGACCAACACTTTCCCGAACAAGTCCGCCACCGCCTCCTCGCCCTATGCGGCGCTTCCGCCGCTGGTGGGCTGGGCCTTCTTCCCGCTGGGCTTCTTTGCCCGACTGCCGCTGGCCATGCTGACCATCGGCTCGATGACATTGCTGATCGACTCGACCGGATCCTACGCCGCCGGCGGCATGGCCGCCGCCATGGTCGGCCTGGGCTCCGCCGTGGGCGGACCCACCATCGGCTACCTCTCGGACCGGCTCGGCCAGCGCCGCGTGCTGCTGCCGGTGGCCGTGTTGCAGTCCCTGCTCATCACCGCGCTGCTGTGGTTCGGCGGCGCCGGGCCCCTGGCCCCGCTGGGTGTCATCGTGCTGCTGGCGGTCCTCGCCGGCGCCACCGGCCCGCAGGTCGGCCCGCTGGCCCGCGTGCGCTGGATGGCGCTGACCCGGAAGCGCGAAACCGGCGGGCGCGAGCTCTCCGCGGCGCTGAGCTACGAGTCGATGGTCGACGAGCTGGGCTTCGTGCTCGGCCCGGCCGCCGTGGGCCTGTTCGCCGCGCTGGTCGCCCCCTGGCTGCCGCTGGCCATCGCCGCGGTCCTCACCCTGGTCCTGGTGCCGCTCTTTGCGCTGCACCGCACCGAACGGGCGGTGGTGCCGGCGGTGCGCAACGCCGTGAAGGTCAAGCTCACCGCGCACCAGCTGGGCGGGATCGGCCTCGCGGTCATCGGCATGATCGGCATGGGCACCTTCTTCGGCTCCAGCGCCGCCGGCACCCTGGCCTTCGCCGGCGCGCTGGGCAACGCGAACATCGGCGGGCTGCTCTACGCCGCCGTCGGGCTCACCTCGGCCATTGCCGCACTGTCCGTCGCGTTCTGGCCCAGCGGGTGGCCGCAGGCGAGCCGCTGGCTGGCCGCGGCGATCTTCATGGTCCCCGCCGCACTGGCCCTGCAGCTTCCCGGGGAGCTGGGCCCGATGATTGCCGCGCTGCTGCTGGTGGGCATCCCGGTCGGCCCCATCCTGGTCACCGTGTTCACCCTCGGCGGGGAAATCGCCCCGCCCGCCCGCCTGTCCACGGTCATGACCCTGCTGTCCTCAGGGATCGTGGTGGGCACCGCGATCGGCAACTCCCTGGCCGGACTGCTCGCCGACGCGCACGGCTATGCCGGCGCCTACGCGGTCGCTGCCGGTGCCGCGGGCCTGCTCCTGGTCTCGGGGATTGCGATGGCGATCCTGCGCACTCTCCAGCGCCGCACGATGATGGGCGGTTCCGGCCCGCGCCCCTAGCGGGGCTACCCGGCACCCAAAACGGGCGGTGGTTCGAAAGGGATGATTCCCCGAACCGCCGCCCGCCTGCATATGGCACCGGGGACTTAGCCGAGCTCGGCCTCGATGGCGCGGGCGGCGGCCTGCAGGCGCGCACCGATGGCGGCGACCTCGTTCGTCCGGGATCCGGTGCTGTAGACCACTGCAACGGCCGCCGGGAGCTGCCCCGGCACGGTGATGGGTGCCGCGACCGAGGAAAGGCCCGGGATGACCTCGTCGATGCTGGTGGCGTAGCCCAGGGTGCGGGCCTCGGAGGCGATCTGCCGGTACGGGGTCTCGTGGTTCAGTGCTTCCCACTGGGCCTGGGTGAGTGTTGACTGCATCGCAATGCCGGGCGCGCCGTGGCCAAAGGGGTGGCGCGAGCCAGGGCGCTGCACCACCGCGGCGTGCACGTGGCGCGGTTCCACGGTGACCAGCGTGGTGCAGTCGGGTTGGTCCCATACGGCTATGAAGGCACACATCTTCAACTCGTTGGCCAGCAACGTCAGTTCCGGAAGGGCCGCGCTCTGCAGGTCCCGCTGCACGCTGCTGGCCAGCACGGCCAACCCCGGGGCGCCATGCACCCGCCCCGACTCGTCGCGGGTGACCAGCCGGTGGGATTCCAGGGTGCGCAGGATCCGGTAGGCGATCGAGCGGTGCACCCCCAGGTCCTCGGCAAGTTCGGCAATGGTCATCGGCCCGTTGGCCTCGGCCAGGATCTCCAGCATGCGGATGCCGCGCGAGAGGGTCTGCGAGGCTGGGGCGGTGGTGCTGGTGGCGGTCATGGGGGTTGGTGCCGTCCTTCGATGGATTCGCGCATTGGGGCAGGGCCCGCGGGGGTTGTGGGTCACCCCGCGCTGGGCTATGGTGCAAATACAATTCTCTATTGGAACTGCTCGTTCGATATTAGAACATTTTGCGCGTGAATGCGAGGGACGGGCGGAAGGGAAGCAGGGGCACGCCATGATTGTCCCGGGCCAGCACGAAGTCGCAGAGGGCGGCGTTCCGCGCCGGATCGATGCCTCCACGTTGCCACATTTTCGCGGCAGCCTGGGCCGATTTGCCACCGGGGTGGCGATTGTGACATTTGACGGACAAAGCAGGCGGCACGGCATCACGGTGAACTCGTTCACCTCGGTCTCCATGGACCCGCCCCTGGTGCTGGTCGCCATCGCCCGCTCCACCAGGGCCCACGACGAGCTGGCCAACCGCGCCTTCACCGTGAACATCCTCGGCGCCGAGCAAAAGGACCTCGCCTTGCACTTCGCCGGGCGGCCCTCGCAGGACCCCGCCTGGATCGAGGGTCCCACCGCCCCGCGCCTGGCGGGAGTGCTCGCATACTTCTCCTGCACCCCGTGGGCCGCCTACGGCGGCGGGGACCACACGCTCTACCTGGGAGAGGTCCGGGACTTCAACTACCGCCGCGGAGACGCGCTCGCCTTCGCCAACTCGTCATTCACCACCATCCCCGAACGCCACCTGGGCGTCGAGGAGTTGCTCTAGGTCCGAGACCGCAACCGAACAAGCGCCACCACTCAAGAGGGGTATTCACGATGGGCATCCGAACCGGGGCACAGTTCCTCGCCAAGCTGGACGCGATGCGCCCGCACCTGGTCATCGACGGGGAGGTGGTCTCCGGGAATCTCACCCGGCACCCCGCGTTCAGGCAGCTCGCTCTTACCTACGCCAAGCTCTACGACATGCAGCACGACCCTGTGCACCGCGAGGCGCTGACCTATGTCTCCCCGACGTCGGGGGAACTGGTCAATGCCTCCTTCCTGGTGCCGCGCACCGTGCAGGATCTGGCCCGGCGGCGTGCCGCGACGACCACGTGGGCCGAGTATTCCAACGGCTTCCTGGGGCGGACGGCCGACTACATGAACTCCGCGCTCACCGCACTGGCCACTGCCAAGACGTTTTTCGGCCAGGCGGACCCGGTGTTCGGGGAGCGCATCGAGGCCTACTACGAGTTCGCCCGGGAGAACGACCTGCTGGCCACGCACACCCTGATCCCGCCGCAGGTGAACCGCTCGGTCTCCGGTTCCGAGCAGATGGGCGGACAGCTCACCGCCCGCATCGTCGAGGAGCGTGCCGACGGCATTGTGCTCCGTGGCGCCCGCATGCTGGCCACCGTCGCCCCGATTGCCGACGAGTTGCTGGTCTTCCCCTCCACGGTGCTGCGCGGAACCCCCGACGACGCCCCCTATTCCTTCGCCGTGGCCGTGCCCAACGACGCGCCGGGGCTGCGTTACCTCTGCCGCACGGGGCTGCACAACGGTGGGAACACGCACGACGAGCCGCTTGCCGCCCGCTTCGACGAGATCGACGCGGTGGTGGTGTTCGACGACGTGTTCATCCCCAACGAACGCATCTTCATGCTCGGGCGCCCCGAACTCTGCAATGCCTGGTACACCGAGACGGGTGCCGGGGCGCTGATGACCCACCAGGTCGTCACGCGCACCGTCGCCAAGTCCGAGTTCTACCTGGGGCTGGCCTCGGAGATCGCCGGCGCCATCGGCATCGACGGATTCGCGCACATCCAGGAGGACCTGGCGGAGCTGATCCGCAATGTGGAGATCGGCAAGGCGTTGGTCGTCGCCGCCGAGGTGCAGGCGGCCCCCAGCGCCGACGGGGTGCTGCTGCCGCACTGGGCAACGCTGAACGCGGCGCGCAACTGGTACCCGAAGATCTCCCAGCGCTTCCCGGAGATCATCCGGAAGTTCTGCGCCTCGGGCCTGATGGCGCTGCCCGGCCAGGCGGACCTGGAGGTGGCGGGCGATGACATCGCCACGTACCTGCAGGGCAAGTCCCTGACCGGGCCCGAGCGCATCCGGTTGTTCAAGCTGGCCTACGACGCCTCGATCACCGGGTTCTCCGGCCGCCAGGCCCTCTACGAGTACTTTTTCTTCGGCGATCCCGTGCGCATGGCCGGGGCGATGGTCAACGGCTACGACCGCGAGCCGGTGCGTGCCCGGGTGCGCGAATTCCTGGCGCGGGAGGATTGAGGGGCGCCGCCCCAAACGCGCGGCGCCGGTGGCGGGCGTTCCCGGCCACATGCGGGGAAATGCCGGTCGCCCGCAGACGTGAGCCAACTCACGGGCATGGGTTATCATTGTCAAAGCACTTTACCGTCCGAACGGTCGGTATGACGTGCCGACACTCGTCCACCGCGCGAAGCGCCGAACGCTGGAGTTCTCCCATGGCTTCCTTACCCCTAGCCGCAAGCAGCAAACGTTCCGAGGAACGCCGCGTGCTTGCCGGCACCCTGGTTGGCACCACCATCGAGTGGTATGACTTCTTCATCTTTGCCCAGCTCACGGCAACGCTGCTGACCCCGCTCTTCCTGGCGCCGTTGGGGCAGTCCAACCCCGGATTGGCCCAGATCCTGGCCTTCGCCATGATCGGCATCTCCTTCCTCTTCCGCCCGCTGGGCGCCATCGTCGCCGGCCACCTGGGTGACAAGTACGGACGCAAGCGCGTGCTGGTTGCCACCCTGATCCTGATGGGCGCGGCCACCGCACTGATCGGCCTGCTGCCCACCTACGCCTCCATCGGATTGTGGGCACCGATCCTGCTGGTGCTGCTGCGCATCATCCAGGGCTTCTCCGCCGGCGGGGAATGGGGCGGCGCGGCCCTGATGGCCGTGGAGCACGCCCCGGAAAACAAGCGCGGCTACTTCGGCGCCTACCCGCAGATCGGCGTCCCGATCGGCATGATCATCGCCACCGGCATGCTCTACCTGCTGCGCACCTCGATGACCCCGGAGCAGTTCGGCACCTGGGGCTGGCGCATCCCGTTCCTGCTCTCGGTGGTGCTGATCGTGGTCGGCTACCTGATCCGCAAGGCCGTGGAGGAATCCCCGATCTTCAAGCAGCTCGCGCTGCGCAAGGCCTCCGAGCACACCCCGCTGAAGCAGCTCTTCCAGACCAACACCAAGGAAGTCATCCAGGCCGCGCTGATCTTCATCTCCAACAACGCCGCCGGCTACCTGGTCATCGCGTTCTTCATCGCCTACACCACCAAGGTGGTCGGCATGCCCGCGGCACCGGTGCTCCTGGCCACCACCATCGGCTCGGTCGGCTGGCTGATCTTCACCCTGGTCGGCGGCTGGCTCTCGGACCACCTGGGGCGGCGCAACACCTTCCTGATCGGCTACGGCATCGTCTTTGTCTGGATGATCCCGATGTTCCTGATCATCGACACCGGCAGCGTCTTCCTCTACGGCGTCTCGATCTTCATCCTGACCATCGGCCTGGGCCTGTCCTACGGGCCGCAGTCGGCCATGTACGCCGAAATGTTCCCGGCGCACATCCGCTACTCGGGCATCTCGATCGGCTACGCCCTGGGCGCGATCCTGGGCGGCGCCTTCGCCTCCACCGTCGCCGAGATCCTGCTCCAGCGCACCGGCTGGTCCGGTTCCATCGCCATCTACATCATGGTGCTGACCCTCATCTCGATGGCGGCAGTCATCTGGGTCGGCGAGACCAAGGGCAACAACCTGCACGTCGAGGACGTGGACCCGGACCTGCAGGCAGCCCACGACGCGAAGCACGGCGGCCGGCACGCCTAGCAAAAAATCCCGGCGCACCGCATGAAAGAAGGGCCTGCCGGTTCCGTTTCCCCGCAGCGGGGGAGCGGGACCGGCGGGCCCACTTTTTTGGTCCTGGCGGCGGGTGAAGGCCCGCAGGTTGCACCTAGCGGCGGGGGACCAGGGCGAGGATCTCGTAGTCGGCGAGTGAGTCGAAGCGCGAGTAGAAGGCGCTGACGGTGTGGAACACCCTGGGGGTGATGGCGCAGAGAACCTCGTCGACCAGCGGCTCGATCTGCTTGAGGGCCACCGCAGGGGCCACCGGAACGGCCACCACGATGCGCCCGGCGCCGGCCCCGCGCATCAATTCCACGGCGGCCAGCATGGTCGCCCCGCTGGCGACCCCTTCGTCGACCAGGATGACGGTGCGGCCGGCGACCGGCAGGACCCTCTCGCCCACGAGCAGGGCCCGCAGCTCGTCCAGCTCCCGCCGCGCGGCGGTCTCCACCGCGTCGAGGGTTTCCCGCTCGAAGCGCAACTGCGCCGAATCCCAGACCCCCTCGATGTACTTCAGGGAGGTGTGCTCCCCGTAGGCCGCCAGCGCCGCGAAGGCGATGTCGGTGCGTTCGGGCATCACCAGCCGGCGCACGGCCAGCGCGTCCAGCTCAAGGCCCAGCCGCGCCGCGATCTCCGCCGCCACCGGGATCCCGCCGCGCAACAGGCCGAGCACCAACGCGTTGGGATCGTGGGCGTACTTCTGCAGGTCGGTCGCCAGGAATTCGCCCGCGGCCGTGCGGTCCGAGAAGCGGGTGGGGGCGATGTGTTCGGGTGTCATGTTCCCAAGTCTGCACCAGCGCGCGGCGGCTTGGGGCCCCAGCCACGATCCCGCGCCACTTTGCGGGCCAAAAGCGCACAATTGCGGCTACCATGTGGGCATGAAGCGAGCTGCAGCCCTGGTCCTGGTTTCGGCGATGGCGCTGGCCGCATGCGCCCCGGGCCCGGGTGCGCCGGGCAGCGAATCCGCCCGCCCGGAAATGCACGGCCCCACCACCGGAAGCGGTGCCCCGCCGGGCTCTGCCTCCGCTGTCCCGCCGGAGGCCACCTCCGGCCCGGTACCCAGCGCAACCGATGCCGGGGCGACGCTCATCGGCCAATGGGGCGGGGCCACCGAGGGATCCCCGGTGCTGTGGTTCGCGGACGGTGGACGCTTCAACGGGCACGACGGGTGCAACTCGCTCAGCGGCAGCTGGGCGCAGTCCGGGCAGGGATTCGCGCTGCGCGACGTGGCCATGACGTTGATCGGCTGCCCGGGTATGGACACCTGGCTCTCGCGCGGAGCCTTCGTCACGGTGGACGGCCAGACGCTGAGGGTCGCGGACCAGGACGGCAAGAACATCGGAACGTTGCCGCGCCTGAACGTGGCCGGCTGATTCGGGCAACGGGAAATGGGCCCGGACCCGGGCCCTGCAACCGAACCTTCGCGCTATTCCACGAGCATCCCCTGCTCCAGGTGGATCCGCCGCCCGGGGAACCCGGCTCGCAGCGCCCTGTCGTGGCTCACCACCACGACGGTGCCCCCGAAGGAGTCCAGCGCCCGTTCCAGGTCATCGCCCAGGGCCGGGGACAGGTGGTTGGTGGGTTCGTCCAGCAAAAGCAGTGACGCCGGCCTGGCGAACAGCCGCGCCACATCGAGCCTGCGCCGCTGCCCCAGCGACATCTCCGACATGCGCAGGGTCAGTTCCTCCGGCCGGAAAAGCCCCAGGGACAGCAGCTGCCCCAGGTCCTCGGCGAGCTCCCGGCCCGAGCCGAAGCAGAAACCCTGGGCCGCCATCCAGTGCCCGGGCCAGTCGGCGGGTTCCTGGCGCAGGTATCCCACCGGCCGGCCGACGCGGCAGGTGCCGGACGGGGGAGTCAGGACCCCCGCGATGATGTCCAGCAACGTCGACTTGCCGGCGCCGTTGGGCCCGGTGAGCAGGACCCGTTCACCAGGTTTCAGCAGCAGGTGGCCGATGGCAAGGCGCCCCGGAACGTGCACGCCGACGAGCTCGACCGCAGCCGCCGAGTCTTCGGCCCCGGAATCTGCCGCGGGACCCGGGGTGAAGCGCAGCGGCTCGAGCGGCGGCTGCGCCTCATTTGCCCGCAACTCCGCCAGGCGCGTGTTGGCCCGGCGCAACGCGGCGGAGGACCCGTGCGAGCGGTCGCGCGCGCGAAACGCACCGTGGCCGAATCCGGGTTTCTCCGTCTTCCGGGGGATCTTGGCCACCGCGCCTTCGGAACGTCCGGCCATGCGGGCTGCCTGTTCCAGTTTGTCCTGCCATTGTTCCCGGGCCAGGATGACGGCCCGGCGCTGTGCTGCCTTGGCCCGCAGGTAGCCGTCGTAGCCATCCGCGTGGCGGGTGGGAACGCCGCGGTCCAGCTCGAGGATCGCATCCGAGACCCGCTCGAGGAACAAGCGGTCGTGCGTGCAGAACACTACGGTTCCGCGGTGGGTAGCCAGCCGGTGCTCCAGCCATTCCAGGCCGGCGGTGTCAAGGTTGTTGGTGGGTTCGTCGAGCAGCAGCACCTCCGGGTTCGCCGCCAGCGTGGCCGCCAGCGCCAGCCTGGACCGCTCCCCTCCGGACAGCGTGTCGAAGCGCCGCCCGCCCGCGATGCCGCCGATGCCGAGCCGGTGCGCCGAGGCGGCCAGGCGCTGCCGTGCCCCGGCGCCGTCCCGGGACTCCTGGAGATCCGTCAGGCGCCCGTATTCCGCCAGTGCCCGGGGCAGCTGGGACTCGGAGGCGAGGGCCAGCCGCGCGGCCGCGGCCTCGATCCGCGATTCAAGGTCCCTGAGCCAGGCCAGGGAATGGTCCAGGAAGTCAGCGACGGTCCACCCCGGTTCGGATGACGGCTGTTGCGCCAGGTAGCCGAATCCTCCTGCAGCGTGGCGGGTGGCGGTTCCGGCGTCCGGGGCCAGGTCGGCCGCGAGCAGCCGCAGCAGGGTGCTCTTGCCGGCGCCGTTTTCGCCAATGATCCCCAGCCGCTCGCCGGGACGCACCGAGAAGTCGAGGTCGCGGAACACCGGGTGCCCGGCATGGGAAAAGGTGAGGCCGTGAAGGGATAGTTGGGTTCGCATGGGCCATGTCTCGTGTTTTCCGCGCGATGCCCGGCTGCCGGTGGGCAGGCGGGGCCGCGCTCGCTGTAATCGTGAACGGTGGATCGCGCGGTCCACGGACCCCCGGGGGGCGGACACACGCGGGACTGCGGCGGACCGAACGCACTCGCGGGGGTGCGAACGATCGGGCATCACCGGATTACAGGTAGAAAGACAACATGGGCCAAAGATAACAACGAGGACGGGGTGTTGTCGAGGAGCATGCGGGGATTGCCGGGGCTAGGCCCGACGACGGCCGCATCAACGGGGCTAGGCCCGGCGCTGGCGGATGACACCGCAGGTCCCGGCCACCACCACGGCGCCCAGGATGGAAGGCACCCAGGTGCGCAGGTTCAGGAATTCGCCGATTCCGGTGCCGAAGGCCATGGCGGCCAGCCAGCCGCCGGCCACGGCGCCGAGGACCCCCAGGAGCAGGGCGGCCGTCCAGCCGTGGTGGGCGCGGCCCGGCATAATGTTCTTGAACAGGGCGCCGACGATGAGCCCCAGGACGATCCAGCCAAGCAACCCCATCGAGTTCCCCTTCGATGCAGCGGATACCCGGGCCCGCGGCCGGTGGCTCCGGCCGGCGAGTGTGCCCCGGTGGGCAACAACCTACGACGTGTTCGCACCGGAGGCAATGAACTTGCAGCGCGGGCCGCGGGGCGTCGGCGGGATGCCGGGACCCGGCTAGTTGGCCTCCCGGGCGTCGTGCTGCCCGCGCGCCTCGCGGGCCTCGAGCAGCAGCCGTTCCACGGCGTCCTCGTCGACCTGCGAAAAATCCTCGTAGTGGGATCCCACCGCGGAAAACTCGCGCGGCGCCAGCAGGCAAACGACCGAAGAGGCACCGGCCATGGAACGGGCCAGGACGCGCGGCGCGACGGGCACCGCGACGATGACCTCCTGCGCCCCGCACTGCGCCGCCACGTCCACGGCGGCATGCATGGTGGCACCGGTGGCCAACCCGTCGTCGCACAACACCACCTTCGCCCCGGTGATGTCGGGCGCATAGTCGGCGAAGCGCCGGGCGAGCCGATCCAGTTCCGCGGTGGCGCGGGATTCCACCTCCTCCAGCACTGCCTTCGCGCGGGAACCGAGCACATGCTGGTGGACGGTGCGCACCAGGTAGCGGCCCCGGCACGAGCGGTAGGAGGCGACGGCCCCGAAGGCGACCTCCTCCTGTTGCGGCACGCCCAGCTTGCGCACGGCCAACGCGCCGAGCGGGGCGCCCAGCCTTGCGGCCAGCGCCGCCGCGACGGGGATCCCGCCGCGCAGCAGGCCCAGCACGATGCTCCCGGAACCCATCCCGCGCTCCACCAGGTGCTCTCCCAACAGGGCGCCGGCCTGGCCCCTGTCCCGGAACTGCGGTCCTGCTTGCCTGTCCATGTATCCAGTGTGCTCGGGTTCGGGGCGGGAGTGAAGACCAATGCCCCCGGGGCCGCGGCTGCCTGCCCGGTGACTTCGCCCCGGCCCGGGAGTACCGTGGGATCCACGCTTCACGCCCGCCCCCGCCCGGGGCACCAACCGCGCGCACGAGGGGAACACCATGTCCAGGCTGATCTACACGTTTCTCGCATCCTTGGACGGCTACATCGCCGACGAGGACGGGGCATTCGACTGGGCCTATCCGGGTGAGGAGGTGCTCGACTTCATCAACGCCACCGAGCGCGGGGTCGGCACCTACCTGTACGGGCGCACCATGTACGAGATGATGACCGGCTGGGAGAACGACCCGGCCCTGGCCGCGGATTCGCCCGGGAACGCCGAGTTCGCCCGGATCTGGCAGGCGGCCGACAAGGTCGTCTTCTCCAGCACGCTGGAGGCCGTGTCCACCAGGCGCACCCGGATCGAGCGCAGCTTCGACCCCGAACTGGTCCGCTCCCTCAAGTCGTCGGCGGGCCTGGACCTGAACATCTCCGGTGCCCGGGTGGCGGCGGAGGCCTGGCGGGCGAACCTGATCGACGAGTGCCAGGTGTATGTCGCACCGATGCTCGTCGGCGGCGGCAAGCGGATGTTCCCCGAGGGCATCCGCCATTCCCTGGAGCTGCTCGAGGAGCGGCGCTTCGAAAACGGCATGGTCTTCCTGCGGTACTCCGTGGGGCACTGACCCCGGCCTCGCCGCGGCGCCCCGGTCATCGGCGGGCGCGACGGAAAGGCCGAAGGGCAGGAAAAACGGAAGGGCCGGTGTCCGTGCGCACCATCGGATGATGATGCGCACGGACACCGGCCCCCTTCGGGCGCCGCGGCGCCGGCGGGTCGGGAAGGCCTAGAGCTGGTGGCCCATCTTGAAGCCGACTTCCTCGCCCGGGTCGCCGGTCAGCGCGTCGCCCGGCGCGCGGGTGTAGGAGAAGCCGTCGGCCCCGACGGTCACCTCCATCTCCGAGGAGTCGGTGCGCTTGATGACCTCGCGCGGGTTGCCGTCCAGGTCCAGGACCTTGGAGGCCTCGGTGTACCAGGACGGGACCACCGGGTTGCCCCACCAGTCGCGGCGCTGGTTGTCGTGCACGTCCCAGGTGATGACCGGGTTGTCCGGGTCGCCGGTGTAGTAGTCCTGGGTGTAGATCTCGATGCGGTGGTCATCCGGGTCCAGGATGTAGAGGTAGAACGCGTTGGAGACTCCGTGGCGGCCCGGTCCGCGCTCGATGCGGTCGGACATGCGCAGCGCGCCCATCTTGTCGCAGATCTGGATGATGTTGTGCTTCTCGTGGGTGGAGAAGGCCACGTGGTGCAGGCGCGGGCCGTCGCCGCCGGTCAGCGCGGTGTCGTGCACGGTGCCCTTGCGGTGCATCCAGGCCGCATAGGTCACGCCCTGGTCGTCCTGGATGTCCTCGGTGACGCGGAAGCCCAGGTCCTCGAGGTACTTGCGCCCGCGCGGGACATCCGGGGTGACCTGGTTGAAGTGGTCCAGGCGGACCAGCTCGCCGGCCGAGTAGATGTCGTAGCGCATGTGCAGGCGCTCGACGTGGGTGGTCTCGAAGAAGAACTCGTACGGGAAGCCCAGCGGATCCTCCACGCGGACCGCGTCGCCGATGCCCTTGACGAAGCCCTCGCTGCGGCGCTCGGTGCGGCAGCCCAGTTCCTTGTAGTACGCCTCGGCGGCGTCGACGTCCTCGGGGGTGCGCACGCGGAAGGCCATGGCCTTCAACGCGGCGACCGGGCCCTGGGTGAGCACCAGGTTGTGGTGGATGAACTCCTCGAAGGAGCGCAGGTAGATCTGGGTCTCGTCCTCGTGGGAGACGTGCAGTCCCAGCACGTCGACGTAGAACTTGCGCGAGGCCGCGAGATCGGTGACGACCAGTTCGGCGTAGGCACAGCGCAGGATGTCCGGGGCCGGGACGGAGGGCTTGGGGATGGTGTTGGAATCGTTGGTGCTCATGGTTCGCTCCTTTGCGGGAAAACTCTTGAAGTGGGGAGGGGGTAAGGACTAGGCGCCGAACTTGGGCGTGTGGACCTCACCGAGGGTGATGTGCACGGCCTGCTGGTCGGTGTAGAAGTCGATCGAGCGGTAGCCGCCCTCGTGGCCCAGGCCCGAGGCCTTCACGCCGCCGAAGGGGGAGCGCAGGTCGCGCACGTTGTGGCTGTTGAGCCAGACCATGCCGGCCTCGACGTCCTGCGCGAAGTTGTGCGCGCGCTTCAGGTCGTTGGTCCACACGTAGGCGGCCAGGCCGTAGCGGGTGTTGTTCGCCAGTTCCAGCGCCTCCTCGTCGGTGTCGAACGGGGTGATCGCCACGACGGGACCGAAGATCTCCTCCTGGAAGATCCGGGCGTCCGGGGCAACGTCCACGAACACGGTCGGGGCGACGTAGGAACCGTTTTCCTGGCCCTCGGGCAGGTTTTCCGGGCGTCCGCCGCCGGCCACGACGCGGGCCTCGGACTTGCCGATCTCCACGTAGCTCATGACCTTGTCGTAGTGCTCCGGGTGGACCAGCGCGCCGACCTGGGTGGCCGGGTCGTGCGGGTCGCCGACCTTGATGTTCTTCGCGCGCGCCGCGTAGGCCCCGACGAACTTCTCGTAGATCGGGCGCTCCACCAGGATGCGGGAGCCGGCGGTGCAGCGCTCGCCGTTCAGCGAGAAGACGCCGAAGAGGGTCGAGTCGATGGCGGCGTCGAAGTCGGCGTCGGCGAACACGATGGCCGGGGACTTGCCGCCCAGTTCCATGCTCATGCCCTTGAGGTTCTCCGCGCAGTTGCGGAAGATCAGCTGGCCGGTGGAGGATTCGCCGGTGAACGAGATCAGCGGGACCTTCGGGTGCTTGACCAGCGCGTCGCCGGCCTCCTCGCCGATGCCGTTGACCAGGTTGAAGACGCCGTCGGGCAGGCCGGCCTCCTTGAAGATGGTGGCCCACAGCGAGGCCGAGAGCGGGGTGAACTCGGCCGGCTTGAGCACCACGGTGCAGCCCGAGGCGATCGACGGGGCGAGCTTCCAGGACTCGAGCATGAACGGGGTGTTCCACGGGGTGATCAGGCCGGCGACGCCGATCGGCTTGCGGTTCACGTAGTTCAGCTGGGATCCGGGGACCTTCAGCGCGGTGTCGTGCTGGGCGACGATCAGGTCGGCGAAGAAGCGGAAGTTCTCCGCGGCGCGCTGCGCCTGGCCGCGGGCCTGGGTGATGGGCAGGCCGGTGTCGAAGGTTTCCATCTCGGCCAGGCGGTCTTCCTGGGCGACGACGGCGTCGGCGATCTTGTACAGCACCTTGGCGCGGGCCCTGGCGCTCATCGTCGGCCACGGGCCGTTCTTGAATGCCTCGGTGGCCGCATTGACTGCTGCATCGATGTCGGCCTTCTGGCCGGCGGCTGCGGTGGCGTAGGTCTGGTTGGTCACCGGGTCCAGGACCTCGAAGGTTTCCCCGCCGATGGAGTCGACGAACTGGCCGCCGATGTAGTGCTGCAGGTGGGTCGGAAGGTTCTCGGGAACGAAGTGCTTGCTCATGAACTGGCTCCTTGCTGGATGGGGTGGGGCGTCGTGCTGAAGATGTGTGTGGTTGCCTAGAGCGGGGAGGCCGGGAGGTTGGCCGCCGCGAGGTAGGCGTTCAGGGTGGTGGTGCGGTGGGCCCGGGCCGCCTGCTCGATCTCGGCCGCGGGGGCCTTGGCCTCGATCAAGTCCAGGAGGTGGGCGTGTTCCCTCACCGATTCCCGGGCCCGGCCCGGGATGTGGGTGAAGGAGGAGGAGCGCATCACGGCCAGGCGGTTCCAGCCGCGGTGCACCAATTCCAGGATGTGCGGATTGGGGCAGTTGCGGTAGAGCACCTGGTGGAACTCGTTGTTCAGTTCGGTGAAGCGCGGGGCGTCGAAGTCGACCAGCAACTCGGCCATGGCCTGGTTGATGGCCCGGGCCGCGGCCAGCTGGTCATCGTCGATGAACGGGGCGCTCAGCGCGGTGGCCGCTCCCTCGATGATCGCCAGGGTCTGCATGGTGTGCAGGTAGAGGGTGGTGTCGGCTGCCGCCACCATGGCCCCGACGTTGCGTTCGAAGGTGACCAGGCCCTCGGCCTCGAGCCGGCGGATGGCCTCGCGCACCGGGACCACCGAGCAGCCGAGCTCCGCGGCGATGGTGCCGAGCACCAGCCGGTAGCCGGGGGAGAAGGTTCCCTCGGTGATCTTCTCGTGCAGCAGCCGGTAGGCCGACTCTGATTTGCTGGGGGCCATGTCGGGTCCTAGAATTCCGGTTCGCCGTCGGCGACCCACTGGTTGTACTTGGCCTTCCAGTCCGCGTTCATCGGGAACAGGCCCTTGATTTCGGCGCCGTTGGATACGTGCTTGAACACGAAGGTGTCCTGGCGTTCGGACTCGACGACCTCCTCGGCGATTTCCGCGGCAAGGTGCGGCGGGATGACCAGGATGCCGTCGGCGTCGGCGATGACGATGTCGCCGGGAACGATGGTGGTGCCGCCGCAGCCCACGGCCACGTCGGTGTCCCACGGCACGTGCTTGCGCCCGAGCACCGCCGGGTGCGCGCCGTTGTGGAAGGTGGGGATGTCCAGGGCCGCCACGGCGTCGAGGTCGCGGACCCCGCCGTCGGTGATGATGGCCTCGGCGCCGCGCACCTGGGTGCGCATCGCCAGGATGTCGCCCAGGGTGCCGGAGCCCTTTTCCCCGCGGGCCTCCATCACCAGGATCTCGCCCGGGCCGATGTCGTCGATGACGCGCTTCTGGGCGTTGTAGCCGCCGCCGTGGGTCTTGAAGAGGTCCTCGCGGTTGGGCACGTAGCGCAGCGTGCGCGCCGTGCCGATGACCTTTCTCATGCCCTTGGTGGCCTGCAGGCCGTCGACCGAGACGTTGTTCAGCCCGCGCTTGCGCAGCGCGCCGGAGATGGTGGCGGTGGCCACCGACATGAGCTTGGCCTTGACCTCCTCGGTCAGCGCCTGCTTGCCGGTGACCGGGGTTTCGATGCCCGCGCCGGCGGCGGTGCCAAAGGCGTCGATGCGGTCAGCGTCGGTGATCTTGGGCAGGTTGCCGAAGGCCGCAAAGGCGTCGGTTCCCTCCACCACGGTGGTGGCCAGGCGCCCGGTGGACAGGCCGGCGGCCTCGTCGTCGACCTGCACCTCGACCAGGTCGCCCGGGACGATCACGGAGGATCCGGCCGGGGTGCCGGTGAGGATCACGTCCCCCGCCTTCAGCGTCATCTGCTGGGAGAGGTCCGCGACGATCTGCGCGAAGGAGAAGATGAGCTCGGCGGTCGAGGCGTCCTGGGCGATCTCGCCGTTGACCCAGGTGCGGATGCGCAGGGCGGCCGGGTTGACCGCGGCTGCCGGCAGCAGCACGGGGCCCATCGGGGTGTAGCCGTCGCCGGACTTGGAGCGGATGTTCGAGCCCTTGTCGGCGTACTTCATGTCGTAGACGCCCAGGTCGTTGGAGGCCGTCACGTGGCCGACGTGGCTCCAGGCCTGCTCGACGGAGACGCGGCGGGCGTCGGTGCCGATGACCAGGGCGATCTCGCCCTCGAAGGCGAGCAGCTCGGTGCCGGCGGGGCGCTCGACGGTGGCCCCCGAAGCGGCCAGCGAGGAGGAAGCCTTCATGAAGTACGACGGGAAGGCCGGCGTGCGCCCGCGCTGGGCTGCCCGCGAGGAATAGGAGAGATGCACCGCAAGGACCTTGCCGGCCTTGTCGAAGATGGACTGGTCGACCTGCACCAATTCGGTGGCTGTGGCGTCGCTGCTCACGGTTTCCTCCTGTTGTGTATGAAATCGTATACGATCTAGTGTGATGCGCATCTCCGCACTTGTCAAGACGTGTCGGCGAACACGTCCGCCCGGCACCGGGGAACGGGTCCTCCGACCCCGGAATCGCGCGGAAAATTGCCTACCGGTCGGGCGAAAAATTGCACCTGCGGGTACGTTGCCCCTTCGCCTTCGCAGCCTGCGGCGGCCCGCTCCTGGAAGCCTAAAACGGCGGGGTGAACACCGTCCACCGATTTGCCGACGGGCAGCCAAACCCCGCTGGCGGCCGCTCCGGCCCCAAAATGTCGGAACGGACCGGAAGGATTCGACGGGTCAGGTCCCCCTTTCGGCCCAGGAGCAAACGCCATGCAACCCACCAGCCAGTGCCTCCCGTGGTGCGCGAAAAGCCCCGCCCGGGACTGCGACGGGGACTGCCTCGCGCGAACCCGGCTGTACACCCGGCCACCGATGCTCCGCGGCAGGGAGCAGCTGCCGGGAATCGAGTGGACGGGTGCGGACGCCAACGAGCTGGAATTCGTGGTGGGCACCGATGCCTGGGAACCGGGGGAGGACGCGCCGCCGATCTGGACCTGCCTCAATTTCAGGCACGTGGTGTCGGAGCGCCGGCACGATCCCGAGGCCTCCCTGCAGACCAATGTCCCGGGCATGAGAACCATCCATGCGCAACTGGGAAGGTTCCTGGCCCTGGTCCGCAGCGGGGACGCGCACCGCGCCGAGGCTCGGCCCGGTTCCGGGCCCCGGCAGGCGGGCTGGAGGGCGCAGGACCCGGCGGAGCACAACCTGGACAACTGCCAGCCATGGTGCCGGGACCACGGCGAAGAAGGGTGCGGCTTGCGCATGACGCTGGCGCTGACCGCCGCGCGCGGGACGGACAACCGGCTGTACGGGGCACAGGAATCCGCCGACCCGACCGCAGACCTCCTCGCCGCCCGGGCCCTCCTGACCCCCGGTGCCGCGGGCTGCCGGGACCGCCTCCAGGTGGGCCTTGACTGCTGGAACACCCTGACCGAGTCCGCGCCGGAGCACCAGCGTGACCGCGCCACATCGCTGCCCGTGACATTGACGGACCTCAAGCGCATCCACACCAGGCTCGGCAAGCTGCTCGCGGAGGTGGATCCCTTTCACTAGGGCCCGCCGCGCAAATCGCTTGGCATCGACATGCCGCAACAGTAGCGTGGGAGCCACGACACCGGCGGATTCCATGCCTGGATCCGGTCAGGTACGACTCCCCAACGGGCAACACCACTCAAGGAGACGAAACATGTCGAAGAATTCCCCCAACGGTCCCGAACACCAGGACGAATACCCCGAGGACGCCGCGGAGCTGGGCGGCGGAGCAGTGTCCGACGTTGACCCCCTCGAAGGCCCGGAAGATCCGGGAACCGTCGATCCGTTCCAGGACTCCGAGTATCTGGCCACGCATCTGCCCGACGACGCAGAGGCGCTGCCGGGCACCGGCAGCGATGAAGCCGGAACCGATGCGCCGTCCGAGGACGAAGAGCGCTTCGACGCGGGGTAGGGAGATGACCACGCGGCCGCAGCGGAAGATGGTGGTCGGCTTGATGGCCGACGCCGGCATGCCGCTGCTCCGTGCCCTGGAACTGGAGAAAACCCTCCCCGCCCAGCTGGGGGCGACGTTGGATTCGGCCACCGACTGGGAGCTGGAGGTCGCGGAGTTTTCGCTTCCGCTTGACACCAAGGGAGAAGTCGAACTCAACGAGCATGCCAGCCAACTGCGCGAAGCGGGGCAATGGGACTACCTGATCTACCTGACCGACCTGCCCAAGTACGAGAACGGCGAGCCGGTCGCAACCAGCCTGAACGCCGGTTCCCAATCCGCCGTCGTGGTCCTGCCCGCCCTGGGCATTGTGCGCCGGAAGCGGCTGCAGCGGGCGGTGGTACAGGTCCTTGCCGCCCTGCACGGTGTCGGCGACCCCTACCTTCGGGACGACGGACGGGTTTCGGCAGCCGTCGACCCGTTTTCCGTCGAGCGCCGGGTCGAGGCGGCCCAGGCGGAGGACGACGCCTTCGAAACCGTCAAGGGCCTGCGGGGCCGCCTGCTCTTGCTGCTGGGGATGGTGCGCAGCAACCGGCCGTGGCGACTGGTGCCCAGCTTGTCCACGGCCATGGCCGCCGCCCTGGCCACCGGCGCCTTCGGCGTCTTTTACACGAGCATCTGGAGCATGGCCGACTACCTTCCGCCGCAGCGGCTCGCCCTCATCAGCCTGCTGTCGGTCATCGGCATGGGTTCGTGGCTGGTGTTGCACAACGGCCTCTGGGAACGGCCCGTCGGCGTCCGCCACCGGGAGAAGCGGGTGGTCTACAACCTGGCGACGGTGCTGACCATTGTCTCCGCGATCCTGTTGATGTATCTTGTGCTGTTCGCCGTCATCCTCACCGGTGCCCTGATCATCATCGACGCCAAGTTCTTGGCCCAGGAACTGGGGCACGACGTTGGATTCGGCGAATACCTGAACCTGTCCTGGCTTTCGGCGTCGTTGGGAACCCTGGCCGGTGCCCTGGGTTCGAGCCTGGACAACGAGGAATCCGTGCGCAAGGCCACCTTCAGCAGTCGGGAGTACGAACGCCGGCAAATCCGGCTGACCAAGGACGACGACGACCAGTAGCCTCGGCAGCAAGACCCTGATTTAGGCACACCATCGAAGGAGAACAATGAAACTCATCACCAAGCCCCTCATCATCGCCATCTCGCTCCTGGCCGGACTGGCCGCGGCGCGGATCTCCGGTGCAATCTGGAAGGGGGCCACCGGCGAACAGCCTCCCAACGTGACCAACCCGGATGCGCAGCAACGCGAGAAGATCGGCAAGGTGCTGGCCTTCGCCGTCATCTCCGGCGCCACCGCATCGGTAATCCAGGCCGTCACCAAGCGCTGGACGCAGAACATGGTCGAGAAAAAACGCACCCCGTAGGAAACCCCCCCCGAAGGGACGGAACCCGGGCTGGAACGGCGTGAGGATGACGCGTCCCACCGGGTGGACGCGCCGCAGGACGAGGAGGCTTCCGGCGCCGCCAGGACCTTGCGGCTCGGCTTGCAGCGACGGTTGCCGCCGCGACTGCGGATTCATTGATCACCCCGGGGCTTTGCCCTAGCGTGAATCGTACGAGCACACCGCCTACGAAGACTGGAGGATTTCCCATGGATGAGCGCGAGCCCCTCAAGCCCGACTCCGGCGCCCAGCTTTCCCCGGACAACCCCGTCACCCGCCACCCCAGGATCTCGCCGCCCAAACAGGACCAACCGGAACCCGGCCTTGACGCCAAGCTCGATCCCCGGGCCGATCACGGCGAAAAATCCTACGTCGGGACGGGGCGGCTCAAGGGGCGCAAGGCGCTGATCACCGGAGGCGATTCGGGCATCGGCGCGGCCGTGGCCATCGCCTTCGCCAGGGAGGGGGCGGATGTCGCCATTGCCTACCTGCCGGCGGAGGCGGAAGACGCCCGCAAGGTCATCGGCGTGATCGAGGCCGAGGGACGCGTCGGCATCGGGCTGGCCGGCGACCTCCTCGACGCCGACTACCGCAACTCGCTGGCCGACGAGGCGGCGGAGAAACTCGGGGGCCTGGACATCCTGGTCAACAACGCCGGGAAGCAGGTGGCCATCGAGAATCTCGAGGACCTTGACGACGAGCAGGTCCTGCAGACCTTCCAGGTCAACATCCTGGCCATGTTCACCATCACCCGCGCGGCGCTCAAGCACCTCCCGGCCGGCTCCAGCATCATCAACACCACCTCGGTCCAGGCCTACGACCCGTCGCCGACACTGTTGGACTACGCCTCGACGAAGGCGGCGATCAACGCGTTCACCAAGGGACTGGGCGTGCAGCTGGCGCCCCGCGGAATTCGAGTCAACGCGGTTGCGCCCGGTCCCATCTGGACCCCGTTGCAGGTCTCGGACGGCCAGCCCAAGGACAGATTGCCGAAGTTCGGGCACAACGTTCCCCTCGGCCGCGCCGGCCAGCCCGTGGAACTGGCGCCCGCCTACGTATTCCTCGCGTCGGCCGAATCCAGCTACGTCATCGGGGAGACCCTGAACGTCAACGGCGGCAAGTCAACTCCCTGAACCGGGTGCCGGGCCGGAAAAATCAAAGGAGAATCCACGATGGATAACCAGGACCTTCCCGGCGGGGAGGAACAAGCAACGCCGGTGCCGGCAAGCGGCGAAAAGCCGGCCGCGGATCCGCCACCGGGGGATACGGAATCGAATACGCGCGTGAGCGAGAGTGAAGCGGATCCTTTGAACCCTCGGCCGGACGATCCGGAATGGTCCGACATCCCCGATAACTCCCGGAGCCACGCCGGGATGGCAACATCCAGTCCCGAAGACCCCGGGACCGAATTCGACAGACAGGACAATATCGCGATGACCGAGAATTCAGCCTTCGAGCCGGCGAATGAGCAGGCGCCGGAATCCGACGAAACAGCCGAGATCGATTCGCCTGATCCGGGTGCCACGTCCAATCCCGATCCCGTGGAACAACGGATCACAGGCCTGGAACCCGGTGGTGGAGTCCCGCCGGGCGAAACGCCCCCGGGCGAGGGGTCCATGAGCCAGGACCAGGGGCACGAAGAATAGCCCGACCCCACGGGCGGCCGCATGTCCGCCAATATCTGGAACCGTCCCAACGCCCAAGACGACTCCAGCAGGAACCTGACCTGCACCGCCACGGGCCGGCGGCTGCTGCACGGCGTGGGCACAAGCTGCCTGACGGACTAGATTTCGAAGCGGTAGCCCATGCCGGGTTCGGTTATCAGGTGCCGGGGATTTGCGGGGTCCTGCTCGAGCTTGCGCCTGAGCTGGCCCACGTAGATGCGCAGGTAGTGGGTTTCCTTTTCATAAACCGGACCCCAAACCTCGCTGAGGATTTGCTGTTGGGACACCAGCCTTCCCCGGTTTTCCACGAGCAATTGCAGCACGCCCCATTCGCGCGGGGTGAGCCGGATCCGGCGTCCGGCCCGGGAGATGGTTGCCGCCATCAGGTCGATCTGCAGATCGCCCGCCTCCACCACCCCGGCCTCGCGGACGGGCCAGGAACGCCGCTCGACGGCGCGGAGTCTGGCCAGAAGCTCATCCAGGCCGAAAGGCTTCGTGACATAGTCATCGGCCCCGGCGTCGAGGGCCTCGACCTTGTCCGAGGAGCCATGGCGGGCCGAGAGCACGATAATGGGCAGTTCCGTCCAGGTGCGCAGCCGGCGGATGACCTCGGTGCCGTCCATGTCCGGAAGCCCGAGGTCGAGCACGAGCACGTCGGGTGGCTGGGAAGCGGCAGCCCGCAGGGCGTTGGCGCCGTCGGCTGCGGTCGTGACCGCGTAGCCTTCGGCCTCAAGATTGATTTGCAGGGCGCGTACGAGCTGGGGTTCATCGTCGACGAGCAGGACGCTTCTCATTCCACGTCCCTGAACGTTGCCGACCCGGTATAGAGGGGCAGCCGGATGACCATGGTGAGTCCGCCGCCGGGGGTTTCCTCGGCCAGCAGCTGGCCGTCCATGGCGTCGATGAATCCCTTGGCCACCGCCAGCCCCAGGCCGATGCCGGCATCGCCGGACGCGTCATCGAGCCGCTGAAAAGGCTGGAACATCGCCACGACCCGGCCCGCGGGCACCCCGTCGCCATGATCCACGACGCGCAGCTCGCCAAAGGGACGGCCGTCGGGCCCTGCATGCAGGCTGCCCCCGGCCGTGGCCCGCACCACGATGTCCGTGTCCGGGGCGTACTTCACGGCGTTCTCCACGATGTTGGCCAGCGCCCGCTCAAGCAACCCGCGATCCGCGTCCACCGGCGGCAGGTTGGGGGCAAGCTCCACGTGGACGGCCCCGACCGGAACCCCGGCGAGCCCTTCGGGAACAACTTCCAGCCAGGTGACGGGTTCGTGAAGCACCTGGACGCTGTCGCTGGAGAGCCGGGACATGTCCAACAGGTTCCCCACCAGTCCCTTGAGCCGGTCGGTGAAGCTCTGCACCGCGTCCAACATCTCTTCCTGCTGCGCCACGCTGGTCTTGGAACGCTGGCGGCGCAGGGCGGTCAGGGCCAGCTCGATACCGGCCAGCGGCGTCCGGAGGTCATGCGAAACGGCGCGCAGGATTGAAGTCTTGACGCGGTTGCCCTCGATGAGCTTGACCGAATCGCGCAGGCGCAGGACGAGCCTCTCACGCTCCAGCAATGCAGCAAGATGTGCCTCGTAGGCGTTCAACAGGCGCCGATCCGCACCTGCAGGCGCCGGCTGCCTCAACCCGATTGCCAGCCCGGGCCGCGGCCTGTCGATGGTGCCGGCGTCCTCCGGCAGCTGCGGCGCGTCCGGACCGGCGGAGGCACGCAGCCGCCACAATCCGTCGCCAGCGCCTTCAAAGACGCTGACCCCGTTGAGCTGGAACTGCCCACGCAGCTGCTCGAGGAACTCCTCCGAACTTTGGTCACCGGCCAGGGACGTGCGCGCCAACTCGCTCAGCGTGGCGGCCTCGGCGCTGGAGAGGGCGGCGGCCCGGGAGCGGCGGGCGGATATCCCCACGACCAGGGCAACCGTAATCCCGACTCCCAGATAGACCAGCAGGACGAAAAAGTCCTGCGGGTCATTGACCGTCAACGTGCCCACGGGATGGGTGACGAAATAGTTCAGCAGCAGCGCGTCCAGGACCGCCGCGAGCACCGCCGGCCACAGGCCGCCGATGAAGGCGACCACAATCACCGGGCACAGCCGTGCCAAGGCATGGGTCGCCAGGTTCAGTTCCTCGAAGGGAGATAACAGGATGGTCATTCCCGCCGGCAGCACAAGCGCAAGAACAAATCCGGCAACGGTGCGCATCGTGCCCAGCCCGGAGGCGGCAGAACCTGCTCTCCCGATGCTTCTGCCGCGGATCATTCACCCATTATGCCCGACCTGGCCGAATCTTTACGGGACCCTTACGCCAAACCCCGCCGGGCGCCAACCGGCCGGGGGTAACGTCGAATTGTGCTCCAGCCCGTCTCAAAAAACTTGGTCCCGAAGCGGGACAACCCTCGGGTGCCGGCCCGCTGGGTCGGGTTCCTGAAACGGGTGGTGCTTCACCCCGTACGCCTGGTTCCGCTGGCCTACCTGTGCATGATCTTGATCGGCACACTCCTGCTCATGCTCCCGGCAGCCCGCACGGCGGAAGTCGGCGAAGGGTTCATGCCGGCCTTGTTCACCGCCGTCTCGGCGGTGTGTGTGACGGGGTTGATCACCGTGGACACCCCGACGTTCTGGACGCCCTTCGGACACACCGTCATCCTCGGACTCATTCAGGCCGGCGGATTCGGCATCATGTCGCTGGGAACGCTCCTGGCCCTGATGCTGAAGAAGAAGATCGGGCTCCACGGACAACTCGTTGCACAGTCCGAGACCCATACCCTCAACCTGGGCGACGTGCGGGATGTGCTCTTCCGGGTTGCCCGGATCATGCTGCTCTTCGAAGGCGTCACAGCAGTCCTGCTCACGGGCAGGTTCTGGCTTGGCTACCACGATGATCCACTGACCGCACTGTGGCACGGCGTCTTCCACGCGATCTCGGCCTTCAACAACGCGGGCTTCGCCCTCTACAGCGACAACCTCATCGGCTTCGCGCAGGATCCGTGGATCATCATCCCCATCTGCCTGGCCCTGGTCACCGGCGGGCTGGGGTTCCCCGTCCTCATCGAGCTCTGGCGGCAAGGATTCAGGCTGAGGTCCTGGACCGTCCATACCCGGCTCACCATTTACGGCAGCATCGCCCTGCTGGTCCTCGGGACAGTCCTGTTTGCCGCCGTCGAATGGAGTCGGCAGGAAACCCTCGGGGGCCTGTCCCCGGGAGGCAAGCTGCTCGCGGCGCTGGCCGGAGGGGTGTTCCCCCGAACCGCCGGATTCAACAGCATCGACTACGGTGCAGCCGCACCCGAGACGCTGTTCGTCACCGACATCCTCATGTTCATCGGCGGCGGCAGCGCAGGCACGGCAGGCGGCATCAAGATCGCCACCTTCCTCATCCTGGGCTACGCCATCTGGAACGAGGTCCGGGGCAACGAGCAGGTCAACATCGCCCACCGCAGCATCTCGTCCCCGGTGCAGCGCCAAGCACTCACCGTCGCCCTGCTCGGCGTCGCCGTGGTCATCATTGGAACACTCCTGCTGCTGACCTTTACGGATCACAGCCTGGACAAGACGCTGTTCGAAGCGACCTCTGCCTTCGGAACCGTCGGCCTGAGCACCGGCATCACCGCGGGCCTTCCCGCCAATGCCCAAGTGGTTCTCATCGTCCTGATGTTCCTCGGTCGTATCGGCACCATCACCGTGAGCACCGCGCTGGCGCTCTCCCTGCGGTCCAGGCTCTTCCGGCTGCCCGAGGAGCGGCCCATCATCGGCTGATAGGTGGCCGAACCGAGGCGCAGGGAAACCATATCTCGCCGTTGGCCAGCCACTTGTGGGAGCGCACGGCCTCGGGCGCGCCACTTCGGATGCAGCCAGACGGATCGTTCACGGGTTTTCGTGAGACAACGGTCGTGCAGGAGCCCTCGATGTCATGCTTCGAGGAACGAAACCGCCGCGTTCTTGAACTCCCGGCTGGTCACCGCGTTGGCGTGGTCGCGATTGGCCAGCCAGAGCACCGACTTCTCCGTGTCGCGGCTGGCGAGCAACTCGGTGAGCCGCGGCATCGTCGTGGCCAGTGCGTCGCCGTCGCCCGCCACCAGCAGCGTGGGCATGGCGGGGATCATCTGCTCTGGGGCGAAGGGCTCGGTCTTGATCGCCTGGATCATGCTCATGAGCGAGAACATGTCGTTGGATTCCACGGTTTGGGCCATGCGCAGCAAGTCGGCCGTCGATTCGTCGGCGATCGAGGTGCCGTCGGCCAGGTGGCGCTGCGCGGCATTGAGGTCAAAGGCGGCCAGCGGGTCGATGCTTGCCGGTCCGCCCAGCACCAGCCGATTGACCACCTGCGGCTGGGTGCCGCCGAATTCCCAGGCCAGACGCGCTCCCAGGGAGTACCCGACCAGGTCCACGCCGCTGAGCGGATCGCCGGCCGACAACGTCGTCACGCCGTGGTCCATCAGGAGCTGCAGCAGGTCGGCGCGCATGCGGCTTGGCGTGTAGGCGTCGAGGTCCTCGGGCGCGGGGGAGGTCCCGTGACCCGGCAGGTCCACGGCCAGCACCTTGCGCCCCGCCTCGGTCAGGCTGCGGATCCACCCCGATTTCACCCAGTTCAGCGCGCTGGAGGAGGCGAAGCCGTGCAGCAGGACCACCGGGCGCAGCGCCGAGGGGGAGAGGGGCTCAAAGACGGTCAGTCCCAGGGCGTTGGCGGTGCCTTCGACCAGGTGCTCGTGTGTGGATTCCATGAGGCAGATCCTTTCAGATCGGGGCCGCGTTTGCGAGCCTGCGGGCAGGGCGGGCGCCGGTGTTCGCCGGGGGCCGGTGTTCCCTAGGAGTCGGCAGGCGTCGGGGATGCTGACGGCTCAATGGCCGCAAAGTGCTCGACCACCGGGAACGGGTCGTAGAAATGGTGAAGCAGGCGCTTCCATTCGAGGTAGTTCTCGGATCCGCGGAAGCCGATGGTATGTGCCTGGACGGACTCCCAGGAGACCAGCAAGAGGAAATGGCCGGGCGTCTCGATGCTGCGGGAGAGCTGCAGGCCAAGGAATCCGGCGGTGGCGGAAATGAGAGGGCGCGCCTGCTCGAAGGCGGACATGAATTCGTCTTCCATTCCCGAGATGACTGGCAGCAATGCGTGTTCGGTGATCATGCATCCCAGTCTGCACCACGCCGGGACACCGAGGCGAAATTGTGGCGCGGACGGCCCGTCCGCGCCACGCCGTTGCTGCGCCCACCCCGGCAGGTGGCCCGGGTGGTCGCAGCGGCCTGCGGCTCAGCGCTCCGCCACCCCGGATTCGAGCAGTTCCTTGAGCTTCCGCAGGTCCTTGGCCATGGCCCGGCGCATCATGGGTGCCATCAGGAATCCGGCAACCCTTGAAAACCCGGCGGGCTCGCCGGTGTTGGCCAGCACCATGCGTGTTGCCGTGCCCTCATCGGTCCACGTGTAGGTGGTCTGCATGGGGAAGGGGCCCTGTGCGGTGCGCATGACCAGTTTGCTCTCGGGCACCCACTGGACGACTTCGTAGGTGTACTTGAGCTCCCGGCCCATGAAGCGCGCAGCGAAGTCCACCATCGTGCCGACCCCTAAGGTGGGTCCGCCCCGGTGGACGGCGGATCCGATGTTCGCATACCACTGCGGTGCGTTGCCGGGATCCGCGGCGAACCCCGCCACGAGGGGCCGCGGCCGCTGGATCACGAGCTGGCACTTGACGTCGACCATATTCGAACCCCGGTCTTCCGGCCCGCTCAGCGGGCGGAGACTTCCCGGCCGGTGAACGCGACGAGCCGTTCGAGGCTGGCGGCGGACTCGTCGACCAGGGTCTCCTCGGCGAAGCTGGCGCCGCGCATCTGCGGGCTGATCGTGTTGCGGGCCAGCGACAGCACGTAGTCCGAGAGTCCCGGAGCGACCTCAATCTTGGCCCCGGTGGCGGTGGTCAGGTCCCAGGCGTGGACCAGGAACTCGAGGTTCAGGATGTTTGCCACGATGGTGGCCGGCAGTTCCGCGAAGCCCATGTCGACGGTGCCCTCCAGCCCGCGCTTCGCGAAGGCCTCCAGGGTTGCCTGGGCGGCGTCGGCCACGCGGGATTCGGCCGGGGCAGCCGGGTCATCCGCCGGTTCGACGCCCAGGGCCTTGCCGATGCCGGTGACCGAGCCGACCAGGTGGTCCACCAGCTGCGCGACGGTGAAGTTTTCGCACGGGGTGGGCAGGGAGGCATCGCTCGGCTTGAGCTGGTGCAGGACCCGCTGGGCGACGGCGAGCGTTGCCTCGGCGCTGCTGAGCTCGTTGATCGGATCCGGCAGGGCGGCCCAGTCGTCCGCGCCGGCGTCGCCGTCGGTGGCGAAGCGGACTAGGCGGTCCATGAAGTGGTTCCAGCCCTCGGTGTGCCCGGCTACTTCCTCGGGGGCCAGGCCCTCGTGCAGCAGGGTGAGCCGGGTGCCGCCCTCAACCGGCTCCAGGGTGACGGTCACGGTGGAGGCCGTGGACTCGCTGCCTTCCCATCCCCAGTCGAAGACCAGGCGCTTGCCCGGTTCGATCTCCTGGATCCGCCCGGACGCGGAATGCCCGGGGGTGATGGTCCAGCGGTATTCGCCGCCGGCGCGCAGGTCCATGCGGGCGGCGACGGTCTGCCAGCGGCGCAGCCGCTCGGGCCGGGTCACCAGCTCGAAGGCGGCCTCGGGACCAAGGGGAAGGACAACTGATTTTTCGATCGACATGGGGATTCTCCTGGGGGATTCATGAATGGGGGTTCGCGGCCTCGGTCACCAACAGGTCCAGCTCCGAAGTCCAAAAGGACTCCAGCGCCCGGCGCAGCGCGGCCATCCCGGTCGGGTTGACCCGGTAGTAGCGGTTGCGGCCTTCTTTCCTGGCGGTGACCAGGCCAACCTCGGCCAATAGCAGCAGGTGTTGGGAGATGGCCGAGCGGGTCACGGGGAAGCGCTCGGCCAGTTCGGTGACGGTGCGTTCCCCGTCGACAAGGATGTGGAGCAGGGCGCGCCTGGTGGGCTCGGCAGCGGTTTCCAGTACGTCAGGCACGGGAGATACGTTAGTACTCACTAACGCATTGCGCAAGACCTTGGAGGAAGAGGCTGCCGACATGTGCCGGAATCCGTGCGTCACAGGGCTTGTGGAGCACCGCGCAGCACCGTATTCTTAGTTCTGGTCAAGTTGACACTAACTAGGAAGGTGGACCGGGTGCCGTTTTCGAATGTGGCTGAACGCCGCGAACAGCCGCCGACCCTGGCCGTGTCCACGGTGATCTTCTCGCTGCGCGATGACGAGCGAACCGGGCGCAAAAGCCTGTGGCTGCCCTTGGTGCGCCGCACGCGCGAACCCTTCCGCGGCCAGTGGGCGCTGCCCGGCGGACCGCTGGGGCCCCGCGACTCGCTTCTCGATGCCGCGGCAAAGAACCTGCGCGACACTACCGGACTCATCCCGCGCTACCTCGAACAGCTCTACGCCTTCGGGGACCTTGACCGCTCGCCCACCCGCAGGGTGGTCTCCATCGTCTACTGGGCGCTGGTCCGCGAGGACGACCCCCACGACACCGCCACCTCCGTGCTGTTGGACGACCCCAACGTCGCCTGGTACCGCGCGGAGGACCCCGAGGTGCTGGGGAACCTGGCCTTCGACCACCGCGAAGTCATCGAATACGCGCTGTGGCGGCTGCGCAACAAGGTCGAGTACGGCTCCATCGCCCACCGCCTGCTCGGCGAGCGCTTCACCCTCGCCCAAGTCCGCGAGGTCTACGAGGCGGTGCTTGACAAGGAGCTGGACCCGGCGAATTTCCGCCGTACGCTGCGCAGCACCCCCGACATCGAGGAAACCGACGAATTCCTCTCCGGCGGCAAGCACCGCCCCCCACGCCTATATCGCTACACCGGCTCAACCACCCATCCCCTTGAGAGCGAGAACATCTCATGAGCAGCATCAACGCCACCCTGCAGACCCTGACGCTGGTTTCCCCCGAATCCAGCTGCAACACCGACCTGACCAAGGGCCCCTGGCTCTTTGACACCGGGGAGGCCGCGTACGGCCCGGGCTCCTCGCAGGAAGACGTGGCCCCGGCCGACACTCCGCGACAGGGTGACATCCCGGCGGAATACCGCGAGGCCTCCGACGAGGAGCTTGCCATTCGCATCCTGGCCGCCAAGGAAGCCCTCGGCGAGCGCCTCGTGGTCCTGGGCCACCACTACCAGCGCGACGAGGTCGTGCGCTTTGCCGACTACATCGGCGATTCCTTCCAGCTGGCCAACGCCGCACTGACCCGCGAGAAGGCCGAGTACATCGTCTTCTGCGGCGTGCACTTCATGGCCGAGACCGCCGACGTGCTCTCCACCGATGAGCAGAAGGTCATCCTGCCCAACCTGGCCGCCGGCTGCTCGATGGCGGACATGGCCGACGAATCCTCCGTCGAGGAATGCTGGGAACAGCTCATGGACCTCTACGCGGACGAGTCCGACACTGACGGCAAGGCCTCGGTCATCCCCGTGACCTACATGAACTGCTCGGCGGCACTGAAGGCGTTCGTGGGCAAGCACGGCGGGATCGTGTGCACCTCCTCGAACGCGGCCACGGTGCTGGAATGGGCGTTCGAGCGCGGCCGGCGCGTGCTCTTCTTCCCCGACCAGCACCTGGGCCGCAACACCGCCAAGGCCATGGGCGTGCCGCTGGAGCAGATGCCGATGTGGAACCCGCGCAAGCCGCTGGGCGGCAACGACGCGCAGGTCCTGCTCGAT
Source organism: Paeniglutamicibacter sp. GQ140 (assembly GCF_059759235.1). NCBI lineage: Bacteria > Bacillati > Actinomycetota > Actinomycetes > Micrococcales > Micrococcaceae > Paeniglutamicibacter > Paeniglutamicibacter sp. GQ140. Next base: position 67,174 of record NZ_JCAXDW010000002.1, on the reverse strand, counting down.
TCGAAGGTCATCCTCTGGCACGGCTTCTGCTCGGTGCACAAGCGCTTCACCGTCGCGCAGATCGAGCGCGCCCGGGCAGAGCACCCGGGTGTGCGGATCCTGGCGCACCCCGAGTGCCCGATGCCTGTGGTGGATGCGGCCGACGAGGCAGGCTCCACCGACTACATCCAGAAGGCGGTGGCCAACGCGCCTGCCGGGTCCGTCTTTGGCATCGCCACCGAGATCAACATGGTCAACCGGCTGGCGGCCCAGCACCCCGAACACACCATCTTCTGCCTGGACCCGGTCATCTGCCCGTGCTCCACGATGTACCGCATCCACCCCGGCTACCTCGCCTGGGTGCTTGAGGCCCTGGTCGACGGCGTCGTGCTGAACCAGATCACCGTACCCGCCGGGATCGCCGCCGACGCGAAGGTGGCCCTGGAACGGATGCTGGCGGCACGGCCGTGAACGACGCCGAGCTGATCGTCGTGGGCTCCGGCGTCGCCGGGCTCTATGCCGCGCTGACCGCCGCCGTCCGCGGGCTGGAGGTGACCCTGCTGACCAAGGACGCGCTGGAGGACTCCAACTCCTGGTACGCCCAGGGCGGGCTGAGCTCCGTGGGCCCGGCCGGGGTGGCCGCCGGCGACTCGATCGCCAGCCACATTGCCGACACGCTCACCGCCGGCGCGCAGCTTAACGATGCGGACGCGGTGGCCATCATGTGCACCTCCGCGTGGGGACACGTGCAGCGGCTCATCGATGCGGGCGCCGAGTTCGACACCGGCCCGTCCGGCACCTTCGCCCTGGGCCTGGAGGCGGCACACGCCCACCCGCGGATCCTGCACGCCGGCGGGGACGCCACCGGCAAGCACCTGGCCAGTGCGCTGATCGCCGCCTGCCGCGCGCAGCAGGCAGCCGGACGGCTGGAAATCCGCGAACACGCCTTCGTCACCGATTTGCTGACGGAGGGAAACCCGTACGCGGAGGCCGGATCCGACCGGCCGGCCACGATGGTCACGGGGGTGCGGGTGCTTGGACGCGACGGAGCGAGCGATGAACTGCACTCCGAGGCCGTGCTGCTGGCCACCGGCGGTGCAGGACAGCTCTTTGCCGCCACCACCAACCCCCACGGTGCCACCGGGGACGGGGCCGCGCTGGCCTACCGGGCCGGTGCCGTGCTGGCCGATGCAGAATTCATCCAATTCCACCCCACGCTGGTCAGCCCCGGCGGCTTCATGGTCTCCGAGGCCGTGCGCGGCGAAGGCGCGGTGCTGCTGAACGAGCGCGGCGAGCGCTTCATGCAGTCCGTCCACCCGGATGCAGAGCTCGCGCCCCGGGACGTGGTGGCCCGCGCCATCCACGCGGTGCGCGCCCGGGGCGGCACCGTGCACTTGGATGCCCGCGCCGTCGAGGCGCGGCACGGTGCGGGGTTCCTGGCCCGCCGCTTCCCCTCCATCACCCGCGAACTGACGAAGCTGGGCTACGACCTGGCCGCTGAACCGGTGCCGGTGACGCCCGCTGCCCACTACTGGATGGGCGGGATCCTGACCAACGACACCGGCGCCAGCACGCTGCCCGGGCTCTTTGCCGCCGGCGAGACGGCATGCACCGGGGTGCACGGCGCCAACCGGCTGGCCTCCAACTCGCTGCTTGAGGGCTTGGTCTTCGCCTGGCGCACCGTGGTGAACCTGCCCTCCAGTCTCGCGGCCGCTACCGCCCAGAGCGTTGCCGTTGGCAGCAGTGCCGTCACGAAGGTGATCGCCACCCAGCCTGCGGAGGCCGGGAACTTCGATGGTTCCGGCAGCGACCCGGCGGAAAGCGCCACCGCGGACATGGGCCTGGCCGAGCTGCAGGACCTGGCCGAGCTGAAGGACCTGGCCCAGCTGCACCTGGGCGTCGAACGCACCGCGGAAGGCCTGCGCAGCGCATTGGCGCAGCTGGCACGCTGGCGCGTCACCGGAAGCGACCGGGCTTCCCGCGAGCGGGCCAACCTGCTCACCCTGGCCACCGTCGTGGCCACCGCGGCCCTGGAACGGGAAAACTCCATCGGCGCGCACTACCGCAGTGACGCCACCGCTGCCCCGCAGCCGCTCAACGGCCACTTGCCCCGCTTCGGCCGCAACCTGGCCGCGACAGCCGCCACCCAGAACCTAAGGACCAAGACCCTTGTCTAACACCACCGCCCCTGCACCGGCCCGCACCCTCACCGCCATGCCGGTCCCCGCACGCGTCATCGAGAGGATCGTCCTGGCGGCCCTGGAGGAGGACAATCCCCGCGGGGACCTGACCGGGAACGCGCTGATCCCCGCACACACCACCGCCACCGCCGCGGTCGTCGCCCGCGAACCGGGCATCTGCGCCGGGCTGGACACGTTCATCGCCGCCATGAGGCTCTCGGACCCGGCCCTGGAACTGGTGCCCGCGCTCGCCGACGGTGATCCGTTCGCCGCCGGGGAAACCCTGGTCACGGTCACCGGCCCAGCCCGCGGGCTGCTGGCAGGGGAGCGCGTGGGGCTGAACCTGCTCCAGCGCCTGTCCGGCATCGCCACCGCCACCGCCGCCTTCGTGGCCGCAACGGCCGGCACGAACGCCCGGATCGTCGACACCCGCAAGACCACCCCCGGGCTGCGCGTGCTGGAGCGCTACGCGGTGCGCTGCGGCGGCGGGCACAACCACCGCGACAACCTCTCCGAGGCCGTCATGGCCAAGGACAACCACCTCGCGCTGCTGGGCACCGGATCGGAGCTGACCAACGCACTGCGCCGGGCGCGGGCCTCCCTGGGGCACACCGTCCACTTCGAGGTGGAGATCGATAGCCTGGACCAGCTCGACGCGGTGCTCGCCGCCGGGGTGGACACCATCATGCTGGACAACTTCAGCATTGCGGATATGGCCACCGGCGTGCGCCGCATCGCCGGCGCCGCGCTCGTGGAGGCCTCGGGGAACGTTAAGCTGGAGACGGTAGCGGCCATCGCCGCCACCGGCGTCGACGTCATTTCCTCCGGAGCCCTGACCCACTCGGTGCGCGCCCTTGACCTCGGCCTGGACATCAGGATGGAAGCGAACTAACTTGATCTACCTCGATGCGGCGGCCACCACCCCCGTGCGCCAGGACGTGCTGGATACCATCATCCCGCTGCTGACCAGCGACTACGGAAACCCCTCCAGCACCCACGCGATGGGCCAAACCGCCAGGCGGGCCCTTGACTACGCCCGCGAAACCGCGGCCGGCGTGCTCGGCGTGCGCACCGGGGACGTGGTCTTCACCTCCGGGGGCACCGAATCCAACAACCTGGCCATCAAGGGCCTGGCGCTGGGGGCCCCGCGCGGGCGCCACCTGATCCACTCGGCCATCGAGCACCCCGCGGTGGCCCAGGCCTGCGCCTACCTGGTGCGGCACCACGGCTTCGAGCTCGACGTGGCACCGGTCGACGCCTTCGGGCTCCTGGACCTGGACGCATTCACCGCCCTGCTGCGCCCGGACACCACGCTGGTCTCGGTCATGGCGGTGAACAACGAGGTCGGCACCATCCAGCCGGTTGCCGAGGCGGCCGCCGCCGCCCACGCGGTCGGGGCCCTGGTGCATTGCGACGGGGTGCAGGCCGCCGGCTGGCTGGACATGGGCCAGATCGCCTCGCACGTCGACGCGCTGAGCATCTCCGGGCACAAGATCGGCGGGCTCAAGGGCGCCGGGCTGCTGATGGTCCGCGGCAAGCTGGCGCTTGAACCGCTGGTGCACGGCGGCGGACAGGAGCGCGAGCGCCGCTCCGGCACCGAAAACGTCGCCGGCGCCGTGGCAACCGCCACCGCCCTGTCCCTGGCCGCGCGGGCAAACCTGGACGGCGCCGCCCAGAGCCACGGGGCCTATCTCATCGCCTCGGTGCTCAAGGGGCTGAACACCGACGGGCGGATCCGCGCCATGCTCACCGGGGATCCGGACCAGCGGGTGCCCGGCATCGTTTCCTTCGTGTTCCCGGAAACAGGAGGCGAGACGGTGCTGCTGGAACTGGAGCGCCGCGGGGTTGTGTGTTCCTCCGGCTCGGCCTGCGCCGCCGGGTCCACCGAGGCCTCGAGCGTGTTGCTGGCCATGGGATACGACGAGGAGCTGGCGCACACCGCGGTGCGCCTGAGCTTCACCCGCAACGTGAAGGAATCCGAAATCGCCACCGCCGCCCGCGCCGTGGTGGCGGCGGTCAAGGCCATCGCCGGGGACTGAGTCCCTCCGCCGGCCTCCAGCCATGGAGCCGGAGGCCGCCGATGTGGTATCCCTGTCTGCATGACAATCGTGTTGGTGGAGGGCGAGAGCGACGCCGTGGCCGTGAGGACGTTGGCCCGGAGGCTGGCCCTGCCCGAACCGCGGGTGCTGCCCGTCGGCGGGTCCAAGGGCGCCCGCCGCGCCGCGGAGGACCTGGACGGCCAGCGGCTGCTCGGGCTGGTGGACGCGGCCGAGCGGCGCGACTTCGAGCGGGTGCTTCAGACGGTGTTCGTGTGCGACCCCGACCTGGAAGCCGAGTTCATCCGTGCCCTGGGCGTGGAAGGAGTCGAAGCGGTGATCGCCGGGCAGGGCGAGCTGGAGTCCTTTCGCCGCCTGCAGGCCCAGCCATACCAGCGGGCGCAACCCATCGAACACCAGCTCGCGCGGTTCTTCGGCGGGCGCAGCGGCAACAAGGTGCGCTACGCCGGGCTGCTGGCGGAGGCGGTTCCCCTTCCAAGCATCCCGACGCCGCTGGTCGCCCTGCTGGACAGCCTCCGCGCTCCGGGGCCCCGGTAGGTTCCTGAAGGGGCGGTTCAGGGCCCGTCGCCGGATTCGGGATCCATGTCGGCGTGCCGGTGCACGACCTTCCACCGGCCGTCCTCGCGTCGGTAGACCTGTGTCACCCTCAGCGTGTACTGCCCCGGCACGCCGTTGACGCTCGTGGAGGTGATCTCCCGATGCGCCGTGTAGGCCAGGTCGCCGTTGGCATCCGCCGCGAGCAGCTCGATATCACCCGCCCCCACCTGCGAAAACGTGCGGGCGAGCTTCACGAAAACCTCGCGTGCCGCCCGGGGGCCGTCGGCGTTGAAAAACGCGCCGAACAGCGTGACCGGATCGCGATCCGACCAGGTCTCGAACCGGGGTGCCGGATCGCCATTGTGCAGCGCATCCTCTGCCGTCCGCCAGGTGCTGTTGAACCAGTCCAGGAAGTCATCACGATCGCCCATGCGGCCATTGAACACCCCGAACTCCCGCGGCGGAAGACTTGCGCGGCGAACGGACGGCATCGGGGACCCCCCGACCGGGCACGGCGGGATTCGAAACCATGTTCTAACCATGCCCGCGTGCTCCAGCGCGGTGCTAGGGCAGGGTCCGGAACATCAGGTTCAGGCCCACCGGGCCGAGGTCCGGATGCCTGAAGGCCCCGGGAACCGTGGCCAGGATCTCGAACCCCAGCGACTGCCACAGGCGGATCGCGTGGGTGTTGGTGGCGACCACCGCATTGAACTGCATCGCGGTGAAGCCCTGCTTGCTCGCCTCCTCGATGACATGGCGGCCCAATGCGCGCCCGAGCCCGCGGCCGGAAGCCCGGGAGGCGACCATGAACCCGGCGTTGGCCACGTGCGAGCCCGCGGCGGGCTGGTTGGGGTGCAGCTCCGCGGTGCCGGCGATGGACCCGTCCTCATCGACCGCCACGTAGACGCTCCCGCCGGGCTTGCCCATCCACCAGTCGCGGCAGGCATCCTCGCCGGCATCCACGGGCCAGCAATAGGTCCGGCCGTCACGGACGACCTCCTCGATGATGGGCCACAGGCCCGGCCAGTCGTCCCGTGTGGCAATGCGGATATCCATCCACCCAATCTAGTCCACTGCACGGGCCGCCACCGGGCAACGCCCCCCTGTCGCAGGCCGCCGCTGCGCGGGTAGGGTGGCGCATGAGGGCCAGGGCGCCACCGGGCGCGGGGTCCACCCGGCAGGGACCAGGAGGCACTGCACATGTCCAAGCGCAGCGACGCACGCATCCGCGATCTGCTGGCCTCCATGGCCTCGATCGCCAGCGACCTGTCCGTCACCGCCGTGACCCACCGCGTGCTGGACGAGGCCATGTCGATCTACGCCGCCTCCTCCGGCCTGCTGGAACTGACCAGCTCCTCCCACCAACAGGGACAACTGGCCAAGGGGAAGGACGCCCTGGCGCTGCGTGAGCCCGCCGGCAAGGACGAGCCCAAGCGCCTGCGCCTGGAACTGCGGACCCGGCAGGAGCTCTTTGCCCTGCTCACCCTGGGACCGAAGAACGGCAAGGACAGGTATTCCAAGGCCGATGCGGAACTGGGGGCCGCGCTCGCCGGAAGCGCCTCGGTGGCGCTGCAGAATGCGCAGCTCTACCAGGATGCTGCGGACCGGGCCCGCTGGCTCACCGCCTGCGCCCGCATCGGCGGCCTGCTGGGGGGAGAATCGCGCCACCACACCCAGGGACTGAACGATGTTGCCGAGCTGGCCCGCCGCGAGTCCCGCGCCAGGTACGCCCTGTTGCTGACCCCCATCGCCCAGGGCCAGGGGGCCGGACCCGGCTACCGGATCGCCGGCATCAGCCAGAACGTCCACCCGCACCTGGCCGGACGGGTGCTGCTGAACGTGGGGGAGCTCCACCGCCTGCGCCTGCACGCCAACAACCCCCTGGTGCTTCCCACGCCGGAGCCAGTCCTCCCCCTGGGGGAGATCGCCGACGGCGCACACACGCTGGTGGCCGCACTGGGCGCCCGGGGCACCCACTACGGGCTGCTGCTGATGGTCCGCGGCAAGGGCACGGAAGAGTACGGACCGGTGGAAACCCAGATGGCGGGGATCTTCGCCGACAACATCGCCCAGGGCCTGGGGCTGGTCCAGATGCACCACCTGCGCGAGGACGTGCTGCTCTACCGCGAACGCGAACGCATCGCCCGGGACCTGCACGACATCGTCATCCAGCGCATCTTCGCCGCCGGCCTGGGCATCAGCGCCCTGCGCAGGCAGCTGCCCACGCCCGCCGCCCGCGAGCGCGCCGCGGGCATCGCTGCGGAACTCGACACCACCATCGCCGAGCTGCGCGCCACCATCTATTCGCTGCGCGGCCAGGCGGGGGAGACCGAGAGCCCCAGCTTCCACATCCTGCGCGCCATCCGCCGGGCCTCCTCGCCCTTGGACTTCACCCCCGAGCTGCGCCTGGGCGAGGGACTTGACGCCCTGGCCGACGAAACCACGCTCACCCACCTGCTGGCAGTCATCACCGAGGCGCTGAGCAACGTGGTGCGCCACGCCCGCGCCCACGCCGTTGAACTGGCCATCGAGTGCACCGACGGCACCCTGGCCCTGACCCTGCGCGACGACGGCGTGGGCTTCGGAGCCCCGGTGGCCGAAAGCGGGCTGGCAAACCTGCGCCAGCGTGCCGCCGAGCTTGGCGGCACGCTGGCCGTCGACTCCGCCCCGGGGGAAGGGACCACGCTGCGCTGGGTCGTGCCGATGCCGGCGGAACGCTGAGGCGGACCGAGGCCTAGGTTCCCCCGTCGTTGCGCCCCGGCAGCGGATGGGTCACGAACACCGCCGCCTGCGTGCGCGACTCGAAGCCGAGCTTCGCCAGCATCGAGGACACGTAGTTCTTCACCGTCTTCTCGGCCAGGCGCATGCGCTCGCCGATCTGCCGGTTGCTCAGCCCCTCGCCGACCAGCTCCAGCACCCGGCGTTCCTGGCTGGTCAGCGCCGCCATCCGCGGGTCGGAGTTCTCGTGGGTGATCAGCCCCGAGATGATCCGCTGCTTCAGTCCCGGGGTGAACAGGGATTCGCCGCGCGCGGCCCGGCGCAGCGCACGGATCAGGTCGTTGCCGGCGATCTGCTTGAGCACGTATCCCATGGCCCCGGCAAGCACCGCCCCGCGCAGCGCCTGCTCGTCGTCGTAGCTGGTGAGGATCAGGCAGTTCAGCGACCCGTCGATCGAGCGCACGTCGCGGCAGACCTCGATCCCGGTGCCGTCGGGCAGCCTGGCGTCGAGCACCGAGACGTCCGGGCGCAGGGCCGGGATCTGCTTGCGGGCATCGTGTGCGGTCCCGGAGGTGCCGACCACCTCGAAGCCCTCGCCCTCCAGCAGCTCCGCAAGCCCCAGGCGAACCAGCTCGTGGTCATCGAGGATGAACACGCGGATCGGGGCATCCGTCCCGGGGCCGGTGTCCCGGTCGGGGGACCTCCCCGTTGCCGCTGCATTGTCCATGACGGTCCCTCCCCGTGCCGTAGGTGTGCCAGTGGCCCTGCACCATTCCATTCTTTGCCGCGGAACCCGCCTCGGACAAGGGGCCAAAGGCCCGCGGTGCAGTCGGCGGTGCGAGTCCGGAGGTTGCAACGCGCGATGCCCTCCGGCGCCCCGGCATCGGTGGCGGGTTTGCCATGCTTCTGGCGGCCCGGCGCCTGGATCCCGATCCGCGCGGAAAGCCGGGGCGGGGCGGGGCATGGTGGGGCGAGTAACCGCGACGCCGAACCGGCACGGTGGCCCGGCTAGGGCGTGCCCTCGCCCGGGTCCTGCGCGGTCGGCGGGTAGGTGATGGCAGTGCCCTGGACCTGGGCAAAGGAGGTGAGGGTGTGCTCCATGGCCGCGGAGCGGGACATGATGTGACGGACCTCGGCACCGCGCACCAGCAGGGCGTCGCCGACCAGCGAGCGGTGGCAGCGCCACGGGACAGCCTCGGCGCACATGATGACCGTTTCCTCCGTCGCGGCCCGGGCCAGCAGGTCCTCGATGGCGGCGGCGAATTCGTCGGTCTGCATGTAGTCGGCATAGCCGCGGAAGGAGTCGTTGTGCCAGGCGCCGTTGACGCTGTCCTTGTGCGTGGGGCGCAGCCCGCCGAGCTCCCTGGCACGGCGATAGCCGATGTGCGCGGATTCCAGGCTCGCGGCCAGGTCCTCGCCGTTGAATTGCGGGTTGTGCCGGGACTTGGGAATGGTGCGGATGTCAACGACCTGGGTGATGCCGTGGGCCCGCAGGATCTCGATGAATTCGGCCACCTCGTGGGTGGAATGGCCGATGGTGTGGATGCGGGTGGTGCCCATGTTGTGCTCCCCTCGTGCTTTGACCGGTGTGGCTGCCGGGAATGGAAACCCTTGTTTTCAGCGTAGGCGACTACCGCGCACATGCCCATGGATTGCCGGGGCGGCGCGGTTCCTAGCCGGGGTTCGGCGGTTCGGGCCGGGAAGCCAGCCAGGATTCACGGGTGATCGCGTACTCGACGTCGCCGAACTCGTCCCCGGCGATGCGCACCGGCCAGTCGGCGACAAAATGCCGGACCAGGTCCATCCCGCATTTCTCCATGACCAGCCGCGAGGCGATGTTCACCGCCATGGTGCTGGCGACGACCCGGGTGACGGCAACGGAGTCCACCGTGAAGGCATGGTCGATCAGCGCGCGGGACCCCTCGGTGGCAAGCCCCAGGCCCCAGTACGCGTGCTTCAGCCGGTAGCCCAGCTCCGGTTCGTCCGCCGGGTGCCCGGGCTCGGGGCGCAGGTGGAACCACCCGGCGAAGTCACCGGTGCCGCGCAGCTGCGCCACCCAGAAGCCGAAGTCCGGCCCCCTGCGGTGATACGCCAGGTAGGCGGGAATGTAGTCGGCGACGACTTCCTCCCGCGGGGTCGGCACCCCGTCGGTGATGTAGCGCATGACCCGCGGATCGGAGTCCAGGTCGACCAGCAGCCCGGCATCGTCCGCGGTGAATTGGCGCAGGACAAGCCGCGGGGTCCGCAACAGGATCTTCATGGGTCCATTGTGCGCTTGCCGGGCCCCTAGCCACAGGGCCGGCCGGTTCGGGTCCGGGCGGATTCCCGCCCCGGCCCCGGCGGACGCGCCTACTCCTTGACGGCCCCCTCGAGCATGCCCTTGATGAAGTGGCGCTGCATCAGGAAGTAGAGCAGGACCACCGGCAGCGCGACCATCACCGCGGCGGCGGCCAGCAGCGCGGTGCCCTGGGTGTACTGGCCCTGGAAGAAGGCCAGGCCCAGCGGCGCGGTGCGGAACTCCCCGGAGGGGGACATCACCAGCGGGATCAGGAACTCGTTCCAGGTCCACATGAACATCAGCACCACCATGGTGGTGATCGCCGGGCGGCCCATGGGCACCAGGATGGAGAAGAGCATCCGGCCCTTCGAGGCGCCGTCCACGCGCGCGGCATCCATGATCGAGGGGCTCACGCTCTTGAAGTAGGCGCGCATCCAGTAGGTGCCGAAGGCGACGGACTGGGCGACCTGTGGCAGCGCCACGGCCCAGATGGTGTCGGTGAGCCCGAGGGTGCGCAGGTCGAAGAACAGCGGCACGATGATGGCCTCGGCGGGCACCATGATGCCCAGCAGGAAAAGGTAGAACAGTGCCTGCTCGCCGCGGAACCTCATGGTCCCGAACGCGTAGCCCGAAAGGATGGAGAGCACCACGGCCAGGGACACCACGACCAGGGCCACCAGCACCGAGGTGCCCATGTACTGCCCGAATCTCCCCTCCACCCAGGCGGTGGCGAAGTTCGACGGGTGGAAGGCACCCTCGCGGGCTGCGGAGGCGTTGGCCGGGCCGAACGCGGCGGCCAGGATGGAGGCCACCGGGGTGAGCACGATGAGGGAGAATCCGATGAGGATCGCGTAGTTCAGCGTCCGCTCGGTGGCCGAGACCCTCATGCGCCGCGCTCCGAGATCCGGTTAACGGCCAGGGTGACCAGGAAGATGATGACGGTCAGGGTGACGCCGATGGCCGCGGCACTGCCGACCTGCCCGGTCTCGAACGCCCGCCGGTAGACCTCGTAGCTGGGCACCGTGGTGGAGGAGCCGGGCCCGCCGGAGGTGGTCATGTAGATCAGGTCGAAGGTCTTCAGCGAGGCGACGATGGTCAGCGTGAGGGCCACGGTGAGCTCGGCGCGCACCGAGGGGACGATGATGGCGAGGAACTCGCGGATCGCCCCGGCGCCGTCCAGCCGGGCGGCCTCGAAGAGCTCGGCCGGGATGCGGGCCATGCCCGCGAGCAGCAGCACGGTGACCAGCCCGGTGGACACCCAGGAGCCGATGAGCCCGACCGCGGGCAGGGAGAAGGCGTAGTCCCCGAGCCAGGGGCGGGTGAGCGCGTCCAGTCCGACGGAGCGCAGCGCGGAGTTCAGCAGCCCGTCGGGGGCGTAGATCTGCTTGAAGGCCACGGCGACCACCACCATGGCAATGACCTGGGGCAGGAACACCAGGGTCCGGAAGAGCGGCAGGCCGCGGACCTTCGCCCGGGTCAGCACCGCGGCCAGCACCAGCCCGACGCAGCAGGGAAGCACCGCGTAGAAGAAGATGAAGGCGCCGGCATGGCCGAACGCGGCGCGCAGCCGCGCGTCGGTGAGGATGTCGGCGTAGTTCCCCGCCCCCACGAACGTTGCAAGACTCAGCCCGTCCCAGTCGAAGAGGGACAGGTGCACCGCGCGGGCCAGCGGGTAGAGCATGAACGCGGCGTAGATCGCAAGCGCCGGCGCGATGAAGAGATAGGGCGTGAGGCGGTGCCCCTGGCGGGCCGAGTGCCTTCCCGGCCCGCCGGCGGCGGTGTTACTTGCCCTGGGTAAAGCCCGCATAGTCAGCTTCCATGGCCTCGGTGAAGGCCTTCGCGTCGATCCGGCCGTCCAGCAGGCCCTGCAGCGAATCGCCGAGGGTCTCTCCCATGGTCGGGGTCGCGTAGTCCAGGTACGGCAGCAGCACCCCGTCGGTGGTGACGGCCTCGAACGCGGTGTATACGTCCTTGAGCACGCCGGAGGCGGGTGCGTACTTCTGTGTGTTGACCACCGGGAGGTTCCCGGTCTCGGCCAGCACGGCCATCGCCTCGTCGTTGGTGATGAAGTCGATGTAGGCCGCGGCCAAGTCAGGGTTCTTGGTCTTGGCCGTCACGGTGAACGGCAGCCCGGTGCCGCCGGTGGTGTGCGCGCCCGCTTCGGCGGGGGCAGCCGGTGCGAAGAACCCGACGTCCTCGCCCATGGCGTCGGCCAGGTCCGCTGCCATCCAGGAGCCGCCCATCAGGAAGACCCCCTCGCCCTTGGCCAGCTTCTGCCAGGCGGCATCGTATTCGGTGCCGTTGACCCCCTGGTTGAAGTAGCCCTTGGCATTCCAGTCGGCCAAGGCGGCGGCCGCGGCCTCGTTCTCGGGGGTGGTCCAGGAGGCGCCGGCGTTGCCGAAGCCAAGCTTCTCGATTTGCCCGGCCTCGACCTTGGCGCCCTGCAGGGGTCCGAAGACGTGCCCGGCGGGCCACTTCTCGATGTTGCCCAGCAGCAGCGGGGTCTCGCCCTTGTCCTTGGCGGTGGTGATGGCGGACTCGAATCCGGCCCAGTCGGCCGGGACCTCCAGGCCCAGGGATTCGAGTTTCTTCTTCGAGTAGAAGACGCCCACCACCTCGCCGACCTGCGGGAGCCCGTAGACCGAGCCGGAGCCGAAGGTGGTCCCGTCGGCGGAGTACTGCGAGTACTTCAACACGGAGGCCGGGTAGCGTTCGGTCCAGCCGTAGGCGGCCGCCCAGTCATCGAGCGGCAGCAGCTGCCCGGCCTTCACGAACGCTCCCATGGTGTTGCGGCCATTGTTGGCCTGGACCACGTCGGGGGCGTCGGTGCCGGAAAGGGCCAGGCGCAGGGTCTTGCCCAGGTCCTCGAAGGACTGGGAATTGCGCTTGATTTTCACGTTCGGGTACTTGGCCTCGAAGGCGGCATTGAGCTTGGTCATCTGCTCGTTCTGTCCGCCGCGAACCTCCTGGTCCCAGACGGTGAGCGTCTGCTCGCCCATCTTGGTGACGTCCTTTTCGACGGCGGTCCCGGCGGCCGGGGCGGAAGGCGCTGGCGCCTCCGAGCCCGGCGTGCAGGCCGAAAGCGCCAGTGCCAGTGCCGCGACGGCGGCCAGGGCCAGGGTGCGGGTTGTGCCTCGGGGTTTCATGAGGGTCCTTTCAAGACGGTGCGGGGGTGCTGGATGTTGCGGCAGGCTTCGACGGCTGCCGGCATGGCGGGAGATCGGGGTCAGCGGGCCGGGGGCAGGGGGTGGTTTCGGTGGGGCCGGTAGTGGGCCTCGGCCTCGGTCAACAGCCCAAACGTGGCCTCTGCCCGGCGGACCGCATTGGGCTTGTGCTCCGACAGGACCTCGTCCAGGAAACCGTAGCGCCTGGCGATGTCCTGGCACTCGGCGTTCTCCCGGGCCCGCAGCTTCTTGGACTCCCACCAGTCGGCGATGTCGCCCCAGCCCGGCGAGGCCAGGGAACCGCCGAAGTGCTTCACGGCCAGTGCGGAACAGAGCGTGGAGAAGAGCAGTCGCTGCTCCAGCGGCCAGCCGGCCAGGGTGCCGAGCACGATGCCGGCTGAAAACACGTCGCCGGCACCCGTCGGGTCGATGGCGGGCACCGGCAGGCTGGGAACCCGGGCCCGTTCGCCGGTGGTGGAGTCGATGGCGATGGCCCCGTCCACGCCCTGGGTGATGACCACCAGCGGGGTGCGTGTCGACAGGGCCTCGAGCGCGGCCTCGGGGGTGTTGGTGCGGGAGTACGCCATGGCCTCGACGTGGTTGGGCAGAAATCCGTGGCAGAGCCCCAGGTCCCCGAGCATGGCCGGATCCCATTTCTCCGTGGGGTCCCAGCCAACGGCGGCGAAGACCTTGCCCTGGGCAGGGGAGCTGGACACCCACCACGGCGCTTCGTCCCCGGGCAGGGCCAGCTCTGCAATCATGGCCTTGGAGGTGGGCGGCGTGCCGATGAGCTCCTTGGCGCTGATGGGCATCGGGTGGCCATGGGTGACCATGGACCGGTCCCCGTCACGGGCCAGGGACACGGTGACCGCCGAGTGCCACTCGGGGAAGATCCGCGAACGGCTCAGGTCTATGCCCTCCTGCTGCTCGAGCAGCGACCAGGACCAGGCGCCGTAGGCATCGTCCCCGAAACCGGCCGAGAGCCCGGTGGCCAATCCCAGCCGGGCGGCGGCCACGGCAAGGTTGGCGATTCCACCGGGGACCGAGCCCATGCCCTCGGCCCAGACCTCGGTTCCGGGTTGCGGGGCGGTAGGCAGGCCGGTGAAGATGATGTCGAAAAAGAGCGACCCGGTGAGGAAGAGATCGAGGTCGGTGCCGGATGCTTCGTCAACCACTGTGTTCCCCTTCATGTGCCCCGCCTTGGCGCTGGCTGGGCGGGTCGGGTCGGCGCGCACCGGCAGGCCGACGGCGCAGGGCCGCTGGGAGCCGCCTTGGTTTGGACGGTAGCATGCGCCCGGGGACGGTACAAGCGCATGAAAGTGCACGTCGAAGCCCCTTGGCCACTGTTACTCTGGGCCCATGGCCCTCGGCGCGACCGCGGCACTGGCGGGCCCGTCATCGGGCGCCGAGGCCGAAACCCCGGAGCATCCGGAACCCAGGAAGCGAAGTGATAGAGGCATGAAGCTCACCATCATCGGCGGCGGCGGATTCCGGGTGCCGCAAATCTTCGAGGCGCTCTCGGGCGGGGACGACCGGGCGCGGATCACCGAGTTGTGTCTCTTCGACACCCACCCGGAGCGGGTGGCAGCCATTGAAGCCGTCCTTGCCCAGCTGGCCCCGTCCTTGCCCAGACCCCCGCGGGTCACCACCACCGCCGGGCTGGACGAGGCGGTCACCGGGGCCGCATTCATCTTCTCCGCCATGCGCATCGGGGGTACCGAGGGCCGGATCAAGGACGAGCGTATCGCCCTGGAGCTGGGCGTGCTCGGCCAGGAAACCACGGGTCCCGGCGGGCTGGCCTACGCCCTGCGCACCCTGCCCCACGCCCGCGACCTTGCCGAGCGCGTGGCCAGGCACGCCCCCGAGGCAACGGTCATCAATTTCACCAATCCGGCGGGCATCGTCACCGAGGCCATGCGCGAGTCGCTGGGGGACAGGGTCGTGGGAATCTGCGACACCCCGATCGGACTCATGCGCCGGGCGGTGGACGCCATTGGTTCCACCCCGGAGCAGGTCGACTTCGACTACGTGGGCCTGAACCACCTGGGCTGGTTGCGCAGCCTTGAGGTGGACGGGGTGGACAAGCTGCCCGGGCTCCTGGCGGACGACGCGGGGCTGGAGAAGATCGAGGAGGCCCGGCTCATGGGCTTCGACTGGATCAGGGCACTGGGCGCGATCCCCAACGAGTACCTGTACTACTACTATTTCCAACGCGAGGCCACGGCGCGGCTGCGCGGCTCCGCGGAGACCCGCGGCGAATTCCTGCACCGCCAGCAGTCGGGCTTCTACGAACAGGCCTGCCAACACCCCGACAGTGCGCTGGAACTGTGGCACCGGACGAAGCACGATCGCGAGGCCAGCTACATGGCCGAAAGCCGTCCCGAAACCGAGCGCACCGGCCGCCAGGCCTCGGACATCGAGGGCGGGGGATACCAGCAGGTCGCCCTGGACCTGATGACCGCCCTGCTCGGGGGCAAGCCCGCAACCATGATCCTCAATGTTGCCAATCGCGGAATCGTTCCGCAGTTGCCCGATGACGCGGTGATCGAGGTGCCGTGCACGGTGAGCGGCTCCGGCATCGTGCCCAAGCGCATCGCTCCTGTCGCCGGCGAGATGCTCGGGTTGCTGCAGCAGGTCAAGGCCGTCGAGCGGCTGGCCATTGCCGCATCCAGGGAAGGCAGCCGGACGCTGGCCTGGCGGGCCCTGGCCGCCCACCCGTTGGTGGACTCGATCACCGTGGCCAAGGCACTGCTTGACACCTACCGGGAGCAGATCCCGGGGGTGGCCGAGGCCTTGTCCAGTCGTGCCTGAATCTTCGGCCCGCGGGCGGCTGGGCGTCCTGCCGGCGCCACCGTGCGGTGGGAGCCGGCGGCGCCCGGTTGCCCCGGGGCGCACGGGAAAGCCTTCAGTCCAGGAGCCGGGCGTCGGCCTCTGCGAGCACCGCCTCGAAGCCGCCGGCACGGAAGCTGCGGCGCTGGGCCACCGCCCCGTTGCCCTCGCGCATGATCCTGGCCAGCCCGGTTCCCACGTATTCGGTGTCCCCGGTCGCCTCCAGCTCGGCGCCGATGTACCGCAGCAACGCATCCAGGCTCCGGTCCATGCTGCACTTGGAGCCGGTGAGAAGGTCGTAGTGGTTTCCGCGGATCCCGAACTTGGCCGCCTGCCACTGGGCCATGTCCACGGCCTCGGGCGGCGGGTTGGGGACGGGCCGGGGGCTGTGGATCCCGGCGGAAACCAGGGCGCGCATGACCAGTGCCAGCAGGACGGTGTTGGAGGTGCCCACCTGGGCGTCGGCCACCCTGATCTCCAGGGTGGGGTAGCGGGTGGAGAGCCGCGCGCCCCAGCAGATGTGTCCGGCGTCCAGGACGACGTCGGAGCCGAGCATGAACTCCATCCGCCGCAGGTAGTCCTGCGCATCGGTGAAAAACGGCGGGATGCCCTGGATCGACCAGCGCCGGTACTGGATGCTGCGCCAGGATGAGAAGGAGCTGTCGGCACCGCGCCAGAACGGCGAGTTGGCGCCCAGCGCGGTGAGCAGCGGAAGCCACGGCCGCAGTGAGTTCAGGGCCTCGACGCCGGAGGGCAGGTCCTCGATGCCCACATGGACATGCACGCCGCTGAGGTAGTGCTCGGCGGTGATGCCCCCGCAAAACTCGTTGATCGCTTGGTAGCGTTCGGAGGCATGGATGGCCCCCGGGCCCAGGGGTATCTGCGGCGGGGAGCCCAGCCCGATGAGGTAGAGGCCCGCCTCGCGTGCCACTTTCGAGAGTTCCCGGCGGGTGGTGGACACCGCCTCGATGGCCTCTTCGCGCCGCGTGCAGATGGGGGTGTTGCTCTCCACCTGGCAGGCCATGAACTCCGGGTGCATGCGGCTGCCGCCGCCGGCAACCGCCATCAGCGCGTTGTAGACGTGGCGCCAGGGAATGGCCGGCAGAGCGGTTTCGGGATGGATGAGGAAGAACTCTTCCTCGATGCCGAAGGTGCGCACCTTGTGCTGGTCCTACTCGGGAGAGTCCGTGGCCCGGTGCGGGGGCCAGACGGGGTTCCCGTCGTTGGCCGGAGCGGATCCGCCGTCGATGGGCAGCTGCCCGGCACCGGCCAGGCGCCGGCGGTCACCCCGTGCGACCTTCGTGCCGATTGCGGCTTCCTGCGGCGCCACCCGGTAGTTGACGTAGCGCGGGTTCTCGGAGGCGAGCCTGACCGCCTGGCGGTCATCGGGCACGTGGGTGGTCAGTGTCCCGCCATACGATTCGCACCGGCCACACCAGAACTCGACGTCCCAACAGGGCGGCTGGACTCGCTGGCTGTCGAGCAGCAGGGTGACGTTTTCGTAGACCAGGAAGTCATCGGATGCGCAGCGGTCACAGGTCGGCGCCTCATAGGACGGTGCCTTGCCCGATTGCGTGATCCAGGCCCCCGCGGATGGTACGGCCTGTCCGGAAACCACCGGGGAATATGACGCGCGCTTGGGAACCGACTTCTTCATGGAGGCCACCTTGGACGTACCGACAGGGGAGTAGGCGCACACGTGGTGCGCCTAGTCCATCATGTTCCGGGCTCCGCTGTTACACAATGATTCGTCGGTGCAGGTGCGCACCCGCCCGGTAAACCCTGCGCGGGCTGTTGGGAAATTCGCGATATGGGTCCCGCGGGGGGCGCCCCGTGTTTCCCGACCGGCGGGAGCGGCATCGGCCATTCCCGCTGCCGGCCAGGCAGCTGTCAGGAGTTGATGCCGACGTGGACCTTCCCCGCCTCGACGTGCCAGCGCGCATCCAGGCGCACGTTCTCCAGCAGGCGGCGGTCGTGGGTGACCAGCAGCAACGCGCCCTCGTAGGACTCCAGCGCCTCCTCGAGCTGCTCGATGGCCGGCAGGTCCAGGTGGTTGGTGGGCTCGTCCAGCACCAGCAGGTTCACCCCGCGGCCCTGCAGCAGGGCCAGGCCTGCCCGCGTCCGCTCGCCCGGGGACAAATCCCGCACCAGGGATGCGCTCTGGTGGGCCTTGAGCCCGAACTTGGCCAGCAGGGTCCGGGCCTCGGCGGGGGACATCTCCGGGACCGCGAGCTCGAAGCCCTCGCCCAGGGTGGTGTCCTCGTCCAGGTAGCTGCGCGCCTGGTCGATTTCGCCGATGGCCACCGAGGAACCCAGCGAGGCCGACCCGGAATCCGGGGCCAGGTGCCCCAGCAGCAGCTTCAGCAGCGTCGACTTCCCGGCGCCGTTGGGCCCGGTGATCCCGATGCGGTCCCCGGCGTTGACCTGCGCGGAAAGCGGGCCGAAGGTGAAGTCCCCGCGGGTGACGGAAGCCTCGTTGAGCGTGGAGACCACGGTGGAGGAGCGCGGGGCGGCGGCAATCTCGAATTGCAGCACCCACTCCTTGCGCGGCTCGGCGACCTCGTCCAGGCGCTTGATGCGCGATTCCATCTGGCGCACCTTCTGTGCCTGCTTCTCCGAGGACTCGTTGGAGGCCTTGCGGCGCAGCTTGTCGTTGTCGGGATTCTTCTTCATCGCGTTGCGCACGCCCTGGGAGGACCATTCGCGCTGGGTGCGGGCCCGGGAAACCAGGTCCGCCTTCTTGTCGGCGAACTCGTCGTAGGCCTCGCGCGCGTGGCGGCGGGCGATGGCCCGCTCCTCCAGGTAGGAGTCGTAGCCCCCGTCGTACACCGCCACCTGGTTCTGCGCCAGGTCCAGCTCGACGATGCGGGTCACGCAGCGGGCGAGGAACTCGCGGTCGTGGGAGACCAGTACGACGCCGGTGCGCAGCGAGGAGACGAAGGACTCGAGGCGTTCGAGCCCCGCCAGGTCCAGGTCGTTGGTCGGTTCGTCAAGCAGCACCAGGTCGAAGCGGCTCAGCAGCAGCGCGGCCAGGGCAACGCGCGCCACTTGCCCGCCGGAGAGCGCCGTCATCGGGGTGTCGGTGGGCAGGGTGAAGCCCAGCTCCGCGAGCGTTGCCGGTGCCCGGTCCTCGAGGTCCGCCGCTCCGGAGGCCATCCAGTGCTCGAACGCGGTGGCATAGGCGTCGTCGGCCCCCGGGGCCCCGGAACCCAGGGCCTCGGCGGTGGATTCCATGGCGGCGGTGGCCGCGGCACAGCCGGTGCGCCGAGCCAGGTAGCCCTCGATGGTTTCGCCCTCGGTGCGCTCGTGTTCCTGCGGCAGCCAGCCGATGAACGCGCCGTCCGGGGCGCTGGAGACGGTGCCGGCCAGGGGTGCGTCCACCCCGGCGAGCAGTCGCAGCAGTGTGGACTTGCCGGCCCCGTTGGCACCCACCACCCCGATGACGTCCCCGGGGGCGACGGTGAAGCTGAGGGAAGAGAATAGGGTCCGGTTGGCGTGGCCACCGGCAAGGTCCTTGGCCACGAGTGTTGCAGTCATTGGACCAGTTTAGTTTCCCGCGGCCCCTTGCCCGTCATCGGTCCCCGGCCGCCACGTTTCAGCGCAGGTAACGTGAACTCATCCAGCCGGTGCTGCCTCCGTGTCGGGTTTGGATCCAGGTGCCCGACTTCTTACCCGTCGGCCGGACCTTGGCGCCCCGGGGGACGGTCTTGATGATGCCGCCGCCCAGCGACGGGCTGCGGCGCAGGTTGAGGTTCGCGGTGGTTGTCTTGGTGCCCTTGGCGGTTGTGGCCCGGGGGCTCGAGGCCACGCCATAGTGGTGTTCGAGGGTCCTGGCCTTGGTGCGGTAGAGGTGCTTGGCCTGCGCGGGGCCGACGTAGCGGAAGTGCCACGGTTCGTGGTTGTATCCGGTGATCTCCTCCATGCCCTTCGGGTAGCGCAGGATGAATCCGTGTTTCGGTGCATTCCTCGCCATCCAGGAACCAACCTTGGTGTTTGCGAAGCACGCCCGCAGGGCGCATGCGCGGCTGTGGTTGCCGACATCGATGGCGAGGCCGGTCTGGTGTTCGGAGGTTCCGGGCATGGCAACGATGCGCTTGGCGTAGGCGGAGCCGTAGGCCCGGGTATATTCGTCGGCCAGCCCCTGTTGCACCGCGTAGGAGCGGTATCCCGACGTCAGCTTGATGTTCACGCCGTCCCGGCGCGCGGCGGCGGCCAGCTTCCCGTAGGCCTTGGCCGCCTGCGGCTGCAAGCGGATGCCGGTGCCCGGAACGGCAACCAGCCGGGGGACGAACTTCCGGGGGACCAGCGGATATTGCTTGTTTACCAGGACATTGGCTTTTGCCGGGTCGCGAGGCGGCTTCGGCTTCTTGGCCGCGGGTCCCCGGACAGTGGCCGGCGATGTGGACGACGGCAGGACACTGGACACGTGGGAAGCGGCACCGGATGGGACTGCCAGTGCCGGCGGTGCGGACATCGGAGCCAGGAGCATCGCGAACACGAATGCCGCTGCGCCAAAGGCTGCGGGTCGTTTGTACGCAGGGGTCATCTCGTCGAACTCCATCTGGTGTGCGTTGCGGATCCGGGCCGCACAGGTGCGCTCCACGGGGATTGAATCTGAGGCCAGCCGAAGCGACCGGGGGTGGCGGGGTGCCGGAGGGTCGGCCGGGCTAGTGGGCGTGTTCGTTGCGGAACACGTGAACCAGCGCGTTGGCGTGGCCGTGGCCGATCCCGTGTTCGGTCTTGAGCCAGTTGACCTGTTCGAGGTGCTTTTGGCCGGAAACCTCGGCCAGGAGATCCATCCAGTGCTCGACGGGCTGGCCGTAGGTGGCTTCGATCGACGGGAAATACGACTTGGGTCCCTTGACTGGTTCGCTCATGGCGTCCATCGAACACTGTTTGGCCGCAAGCCGCAATAGGGATTTGCGTTCCCACTCCCGAAATGCCCGCGCAACGTGCGCGGGTCGTTCTTCATCCGAGGCGGGCCGGGCTCCGGACCGTGACTTTGGACCCTACCCGAGGCCGGAATCCGCGGGCAGTATGAAATTACAGCCGAAGGGGCAACGCGGCCTGTGTTTTGGGGCCCGTTGAACCGTCGGTGCCCGCATGGGCAACCTTCGCGATTCCGGGGATTCCGTGGATCGGGGGATTGACGTAAGACAAAGGAGATCTGGACCATGAAGCGATGGACTGCATGGCAAAATTGGGTCGCCGTGGCCGCTGGCCTTTACACGGTCTTGGCCATGACCTGGACAACGGATGTGGGATCCTCGGACGCTTACATGCTTACCGGTGGTATCGCCCTGGTTGTCATCGGCGTGATCAACCTGGCAGCACCGGGCATGCCGGCGGCCGAATGGGTTCAGCTGGTCGTGGCAGCGCTGGTTGTTGCCTCGCCGTGGATGGGCAGCTTTGCCGAGGGCATGCCTGCCGTAGCATGGCACACCTGGATTCCGGGTGTCGTTGCCTTGGTTGCCTCGGCAATGGCGATCCAGCCGGCGATGCGCGTCTACCACGAGCATCATCCCATTGGCTCGCACTAGTCGAACAAGACTCAAGGGCCCGGTCGTCGACCGGGTCCTTGAGTGCGTCCGGGGCGTTTTTGGGCACGTGTGGCCATAGGCTGGGAACATGAGGCTTCGAAGTGAGAAACCAGCAGACCGGCAGGGCATTCGCGACCTTACCGTCCGCGCATTCGCAGACCCGGACGCCGCCCGGGAACCCGGGGAAGCGACACTGCTGACCGAGCTGTATACCTGCGAGGGCTACCTTCCGGAATATTCCGTGGTGGCGGAGGTCAACGGCCGGCTGGTGGGCCATGCGATCGCCACGCGCGGGTGGCTCGATGGGGACATTCCACTGCTCGGGCTTGGACCGCTGTCGGTGGAGCCGGCCCACCAGAGCCAGGGGGTTGGAACCGCGCTCCTGACCGAGATCCGGGATCGCGCCGTCGAGCACGGAGAACGCGCCATCGTGTTGCTCGGAGAGCCCGACTACTATCGTCGCTTTGGCTACGCCCCGGCCATTCCCAGCGGCATCATTCCGTCGGATCCGTCCTGGGGCGATTACTTCCTGGTGCTGAACCTCTCCACGATGCCGCTGCCCAAGGGCAATTTCCGCTACGCGGAGCCGTTCGGGGTCTAGCGAGGCTCCGCCGGGCGCACCATGGCACGCAAAAGGCTCCGGTTGCCAGCGGGAATATAACTTCGCTGGCAACCGGAGCCTTTTGCGTCCGGGGGAGGACCCGGCGATTACGGTGCTTCGACGTGCAGGCGCAGTTTGTTGGCCAGTTCCTGCAGCGTCGCAAATTCCTCGGCGGAGAGCGCGGTGCCGATGAGTTCGTGAATGCCCTTGACGTGTTCGCGGCCCATGGCCTTTTGCAGCCTGGCCCCTTCCTCAGTCAGGGTGATGAGGACGGCGCGTTGGTCGGTGGGATCCGGCAGGCGCGAGAGCAGGCCCTTCGCTTCCAGCCGGTCGGCCATGCGGCTGAGGCTCGGCTGGGAAATCAGCAGGTGCTGATTCAAGTCGGAGAGGCGGCTGCTGCCGGCCGGACACCTGGACAGGTTGAACAACACGTCGTATTCGCGGGTGCTGAGCTCCTTGAACTCCGGTAGCTTCTGGATCTCGCGCATCACCGTGACCTGTGCCCGGAACAAGGCCTCCCAGGCGGCTGTCGAGGCCCGCAGCGAGGCTGGACTAGGCATTGTCGCGCCCTGCTGCCAGCTTGGCGTCACGGGCGGCCACGCGGTTGGCGTGGGTCGGTGCCTCGGGGTGGTCGGCCGGCTTGCGGCTGGCCAGCTCCTTGCGCAGCGTCGGCAGCACCTCTTCGCCGAAGAGGTCGAGCTGCTCCAGGACGGTCTTGACCGGCAGGCCCGCGTGGTCGACCAGGAAGAGCTGGCGGTGGTAGTTGCCGAATGCCTCCTGGAAGGTGAGGGTCTTTTCGATCATTTCCTGCGGCGATCCCACGGTGAGCGGGGTCTGGTCGGTGAAGTCCTCCATCGACGGCCCGTGGCCGTAGACCGGGGCGTTGTTGAAGTACGGGCGGAATTCGTTCTTCGCATCCTGCGAGTTCTTGCGGATGAAGAACTGTCCGCCGAGTCCCACCATGGCCTGGTCGGCGCGGCCGTGGCCGTAGTGCTCGTAGCGCTCGCGGTAAAGGTTGATCAGCTGGATGTAGTGTTCCTTGGGCCAGAAGATGTTGTTGGCGAAGAATCCGTCGCCGTAGTATGCGGCGATCTCGGCGACCTGCGGGGTGCGGATCGATCCGTGCCAGACAAACGGTGCCACGTCATCGAGCGGGCGCGGGGTTGAGGTGAAGTTCTGCAGCGGGGTGCGGAACTTCCCTTCCCAGTTCACGGTGTCCTCGTCCCAGAGGCGGCGCAGCAGGTTGTAGTTCTCGATGGTCAGGTTCACCGAGTCCTGCATGTTCTTGCCGAACCACGGGTAGACCGGGGCGGTGTTGCCGCGCCCGAGCACCAGGTCCACGCGGCCGTCGGCCAGGTGCTGCAGCATCGCGAAGTCCTCGGCGATCTTCACCGGGTCGTTGGTGGTGATCAACGTGGTGGCGGTGGAGAGGATGATCTTCTCTGTCTGCGCCGCGATGTAGGCCAGCGTCGTGGTGGGGGAGGAGGAGAAGAACGGGCGGTTGTGGTGCTCGCCGAGGGCGACAACATCCATGCCGACCTCTTCGGTCTTCTTGGCGATGGCAACGATGTCCTTGATGCGCTGCTGCTCGCTAGGAGTCTTGCCGGTGGTGGGGTCGCGGGTGATGTCGCTGACTGAGAAGATGCCGAACTGCATGATTTCCTCCTGATGGGATGGTGGACTTCGCTCTGGTTAACATTATGCCAGATTTATATGCGTTTGCATGGAATAGCGACAATGGCCACCAAATAATTCCCCGGGGTTCATGTGGGCTTCCTCACTCGCCGGACTGCTTCGCTGTAGGCTCCGGTCATGGACACCCCGTTATCGACCGACCAGGACCCGGCAAGGCAGGACCCGGTGCGTTGGAGTTCGGTGGCCGGGATCGTCGGATTCCTGGCGATCGTGGAGCTGACCAGCGGCATCCTGCAGGGCTATTACACGCCGCTGATGACCGACATTGCCCGGCACCTGGGCATCCACGACGCGGACGTGAATTGGTTCGAGGCCGCCCAGCTGATGGTCTCCGCGCTTGCAGTGCCGCTGCTTGCCTCCCTCGGGGACATCTTCGGTCACAAGAAGATGCTCTTGCTCTCGGCGGTGGTCACCGCCTTGGCTTCGTGGGCGGTCGTGTTTTCGGGCTCCTTCACCACGTTCCTGGTTGCCTGGGCGCTGCAGGGCTTCTATGCGGTGTGGCTGCCGCTGGAAATCGCGATCGTCTTTTCCCGCGCCCGGAAACTGGGTGTCCCCGGTCCCATGACCCGGCGCGCGGCAGGCCTCCTCGTCGGGGCGCTCCAGATCGGCGTGATTGCCGGTGCGTTGGCCGGCGGCGCGCTGATCGGGGTCTTCGGCGGCAACGTGCCACTGACCATGACGATCCCGGCCATCGCCACCACGCTCTGCATCGCTGCGGTGGCCCTCGGCGTGCCCGATGACGGGCAGCGCAACGGGGCCAGGATCGACGGCGGGGGATTCGGGTACCTGGCCGTCGGCCTGCTGCTACTCACCAGCGGGCTGAGCTTCCTGCGCATCAACGGCCCGGGCAGCCCGTTGGCGTGGGGATCCCTGGCGCTTGGCCTGGGCGTGTTGTATGTGTTTTACCGCCACGAAAACAAGCAGGCCGATCCGCTGATCGACTTCAAGGTCCTCTTCGCCCGCTCCATGTGGCCGGTGCAGCTGACCGCCGGGCTCTTTGGTCTTTCGGTCCTGGGTGCCCAGATCCCCATGAGCACCTTTGCCCGCACCGACCCGGCCGTCAACGGCTACGGGCTCGGACTCAGCGCCTCCGGCGTCTCGGTGATCATCGGGGCCTACGTGTTGGCGCTGCTCATTGGCGCGTTGCTGTTCCCGGTCGCCGCCCGCTGGGTGGGGAGCCGCATGACGCTGATTGCCGCGAGCGTCCTGGTGGGTGTCGGATATCTGTTGTTCCTGCCGCTGCACGCGAGCCTGGCGCAGGTGCTGGTGAACATGATGATCGCCGGCGTCGGCTCCGGTGCCCTGATCGCGGCACTTCCGGCGGCGGCAGCGGCGGCCGCCCCCTTCAACAGGACCGGCATGGCGACCGGACTGACCAACGCGGTGAAGACCATCGGAGGTTCCTTTGCCTCGGCGATCTTCGGGCTGGCGCTCATTGGGCAGGTGGCCGGTGCGGTATCGGGCGGCGCCGGAGAGAACTTTGCTGCGCCGCTGGCCGGCTATCTGATCGTCTGGTCGATCTGCGGGGGAACAGCGATCGTGTGCGCGCTGGCGTTGTTTGCCGTGCCGCGCGCCGCCCTGGAGGACGTCGGGAACAGGGCCTAGGCGCCCGGGGCCAAACGGGCCGGCGGTATTGCGGCCGGGCTCAGAAGAGCGGCGGCTGCTGGCCCGGCCAATGCGTGTTTCGGCGCGGGATCTGCGCCGGGTCCTCGAATTTCGGCAACAGCACCCAGGGGACGCCGTTCTTCATGACAACCCCCAGGTCTCCTTTGTCAGCGGCGCGGTGATCGGCGGTGCAGAACATCCCGAGGTTCCACACGCTGGTGGTCCCGCCCTCGGACCAGGGTTCGATGTGGTGGAATTCGACATGTTCGGGAGGAACGGCGCAGCCGGGCTTGATGCAGCCGCCGTCGCGTGCGGAAAGCGCGAGCTTCATCGATTCGGGCGGCTAGCGGCGTTCGCGGCCGTAGTCCAGGATCTGTCCGTCTCCGCCGAACACGACCGGGATGACGCCGAACTCGGCCAGCCGCTTGCGCAACTCGGTGACGGATATTTCCAGCCCGTGGGCAGTCCAACCTGCACCGCGGGCGATCCCGAGGAGGGTTTCGAGATTGATGTGGACGACGAGTTTCGACGTGGGGAGACCGGTGGCGCCCTTGGGTGTGGGGTGCTGGGCTCGCATCAGGTTCAGCAGTGTCTGCAGATGGCGTTGGGCGGGGGTGGGACCCTCGGAGCCTGCGCCGCTTTCCGGGTCCGGACCTCCCTGCGGGGGTGGATCGTTCAGGGTTTCCGCGCCGGGTGGATGATCGAACCAGTCGGGCCCGTCGGCAGGTGCGGGAAACAGCGCGGGCTCCGGGGTGGACTGCGGATCCCGCTCGGCTTCCGGGCCGCCGGCGGTGTCGGCATCGACGCCGGCGTCGGGGCCGGTGCGCGCTGCCTCGCGGCCCGGGACAGTGGCGGCGGCCGCCATCGCCTGGCGGTTGCCGGCGAGGGTGCGCGCATTGTCGGACTCTGCGAAGTGCGACAGAAAGACCTCCGCGTCGATGTTGAGCATGCAGGCGGTGAAATAGGTGAAGTGGCGGGTGACCTTGGTGACGACGATGCCGGTCTTGTTCCGGATTTCCCGGGGCGTGGGGCAGTCGGATGCATCGTCGAGCGCGTCGGAGATCCGGTTGAAGAGCCTGGTGGTGTCCTTCGGAATGCCCGCCGCGACGGACTCGGCGACACGGGACTCGGCTTCCTCGGCGAACCGGGCGGCGTCGGGACGCGCCTCCATGCCCGGGCGCAGCTTCTCGAGCTTGCGCGCCGCGGCGGCCATGGGGGCCAGCGCGCTCTGGCCGGCGGCCAGCTGCCGGGCCAGCTGCGGATAGCGCGGGCCGCGGGTGAAGCCGTGCTCGTCGAGGCCCGGCAGCAGGTCGTCGGCGGCCTGCATGCGGTTGCGGGCCTCGAAGTAGTCGATCCCGACCATGGCTGCCAGGCAGTCCGCCGGTGTCTTGAATTGCAGCCGTCCGGTGGGGACCGTGCGGGGGTCATCGGGCAGCCGGGCCTCGCCGGCGACGAAGGCGGCGGGATCCTGTGCCACGGCGCGCACCGCGGTGAGGGTCTCGGCGGGAAGCTCGTGCACCAGGCACTGCCGGGACAGCCGCGCGAGCTTGAGCTGGGCGACCTGCAGCGCGTGTTGGGCGTGTTCGACGGTCATGGCCGCGAGCAGGGCGCGCGTGGGGGAATTGGTGCGGGCCGCGATCCGGGAGACGAGCGCATCGGCCTGCCGGAAGATTTCGAACAGGGCGCGCTGCTCATCGTCCGGGGTGGGTGAGCACCCCGGGGAGTCGCCGTGGCCGGCGAGGGCGGTGATGAGGGCGTCCGTCTGCATGCGTCCAGTATGTGCGTTGCGCCGGACGCCGCGGCCGGGGGTGCGCGGTGTTGTGGACAACCTGCCCGGGGGCGGGCGCGGGCGTCGGGACCCGCACCGCATCAAGGTCCGTGGGTTGCCGGCGCGAACGCCTTGCTCCCGGATTCCTTGGAGCGCGGAATAGGCCGGTAGGGCCACAATGATGTCCCGGGGGTCCCGACGCCTTCGACGATACTCTTTTGGGCGGGCTTGTCCATCGTCCGGCGCCGGGAATTCCGTGGACGTTTCCCGCCCGCCCGGCCGGTGTCCAGGCTACCCGTGGCGCATGTGCTTCCACCAGGTCAGCGGGTCCGCGACCTTGAAGCGCCGCCCCGTCATCGAGGTGGGGACGATGCGCACGAACTGGTCCTTGGGTCCCGACTCCCAGGGGAAGAGCATCAGGTTGAAGGAGTCCAGGGTTTCCTCGATGCCGCCGAAGAGCTCGGCGTTGCCCTGGACCATAACCGACCAGGCGACGCCGGTCTCCGGGTTCACGCCGTCGGCCTGGAAGGCAACGTGGGGCTGCTTGCGCAGGGTTTCCAGCTTGGTCCCGGGTCCGGTGCGGAACACGATGGTGCCGTGGTCGACGGTGAAGTTGATCGGGAAGATCTGTGGCATGTCGCCCCGGCTCACCGCCAGATGTCCCAGCGACACCGCCCGCAGAAGTTCCAGGCACTGGTTGGATTCAAGGGTCTCAACGTCCGTGTGTGTCTGTTGCTTTTCCATGTCTTGAGCGTACGTGCGGGAGCCCCAAGTGGCCAGAGGCTGGAGGATGGAAGTCGGCTGCCCATGGCCGGTGCCCCGCGCCCGGTCAGGATCCCTGGGGCTTGTTCTTCAGCTCGCTCTCGACTTCCTTGCGCTCCTTGCGGGTCAGCGGGATCATGCCGGTGGCCGGGTTGATCAGCGTGCCGGGGGACACGGCGCCTGCGGCACTGACCGGCGGAGGGACAGCCCCGTTGCCCGCGGTGCCTGCCGGCGGCGTCCGCCCGGCCGCCGCCATGGCGGCGATCAGCTCGCGCGTGGGCTCCTTGGCCTTGGCCACCGTCGGGGTCCCGGTGTGCGACAGGGGCCGGGAGTCCCTCTCGGCCCGGCGCGCCGCGGCCCGCTCCTTGGCGCCCTCCACCAGGTGGTAGAGCACCGGCACCAGGACCAGGGTCAGCGCGGTGGAGGACACCAGCCCGCCGATGACTACCACTGCCAGCGGCCGGGAAATGAACCCGCCGCCGCCGGTCAGCCCCAGGGCCATCGGCACCAGCGCGAAGATCGTGGCCAGGGCCGTCATCAGGATCGGGCGCAGGCGCTGCCTGGCCCCGTGGTGGATCGCGTCTGCCAGGTCCATCGCCGGGAGCCCGCCGCGCGGGGTGCGGTACTGGTTGATCAGGTCGATGAGCACGATCGCGTTGGTGACCACGATGCCCACCAGCATCAGCATGCCGATCAGCGAGGGCAGGCCCAGCGGAACTCCCGTGAGCAGCAGCAGCCCGATGGCCCCGGTGGCGGCGAACGGGATGGAGACCAGCAGGATCAGCGGCTGGATGAGCGACTTGAAGGTCGCGACCATCACCACGTAGACGATGGCGATCGCCGCCAGCAGCGCCAGGTAGAGCTGGGAGAAGGACTCGGCCTGCTCGGTGGCCGCCCCGCCGAGCTCGGCGGTGGCCCCCGCGGGCAGGGCGAGCGTGTCCAGGCGCCTGGAGACCTCCGCGGAGACGGCGCCCAGGTCGTTCTCGCCCGGGGTGATGGAGACCGTGGCGATCCGCTCGCCGTTCGAGGAGGTGAGGGTGGCGGGGGATTCGCTGCGCTGGATGGTTGCCACGTCGCCCAGCTTCACGGTGCCGCCGGAGGCCGGCAGCACCAGGTTGCGCAGCTGGTCCAGGTCGGTGAGCTCGGTTCCCTCCCCGATCTGCACCGGGTAGTCGGTGTAGCCCAGGCGCACGGTGCCGGCGGGAAGCGGAGAGAGCGTGCCGGCGGCCAGCGCGCCGATCTGCGCCTCGGAAAGCCCTGCCGCCGCGGCCTTGGTGCGGTCCACGTCGATGGAGACCTGCGGGCGCGACTCGGAGAGGTTGTCGCCCACCTGGGTGGCCCCTTCGATGCCGGCCATGGCCCCCACGGTGGCGTCGGTTGCCTCGGCGAGCAGCCCCGGGGTGGGTGCGCCGATGCGCACTGTCACGTCCGAGGAACCGCCTCTGCCGCCCTCGGCGGCGGAAATGGAGATCTCCGAGTCGCCGGCCACCGGATCGACCGCGGCGCGGGCCGCGGCCTGGATGGCCTCCTGGTCCGCCTCGGCGTCGGTCATCACGGTGAAGGACGCCGAGTCGGTTCCCCCGCCGGCGAACGCCGCGAATCCGCCGGAGGGGGATCCTGCGGTCAGCTGGACATCCACGACGCCGTCCACCGCGCGCAATGCCTGTTCCACCGGTTCGGCCGCCTGCAGCGTGGTGTCCAGCGAGGAACCGGCCGGAAGCTTCTGCGTCACCGAGAAGGTGTTTTGCCCGGTGCCTCCGAGCAGGTTGGTGGGCACCAGCGGGACCATGATGACGGTGAGCCCCAGCAGCGCCACCGCGGCCACCAGGGTGATGACCGGGTGCTTCTGGGTCTTGCGCAGCACCGGGGAGTAGCCGCGCTGCAGCCAGGAGGAGGCCTCCTTCCGCTCGGCCGCGGCGCGCGCGGCGGCAAGGTCCGCGGTCCCGGGCCGGGTGTGCCCCAGGAACCAGTAGGCCAGCACCGGGACGATGGTCAGCGAGACCAGCAGCGAGGCCAGCAGGGCAATGGTCACGGTCAGCGCGAAGGGGCGGAAGAGCTCGCCGGCCATGCCGCCGACCAGGGCCACGGGCAGGAACACCGCCACGGTGGTCAGCGTGGCCGCGGTGACGGCGGTGGCGACCTCGCGCACCGCGGTGAGGATGGCGCGGGACTTTTCCTCGCCGTAGGACAGGTGCCGCTTGATGTTCTCGATGACCACGATCGAGTCGTCCACCACGCGGCCGATGGAGATGGTCAGCGCGCCCAGGGTCAGCATGTTCAGCGAGTACCCTCCGGTGCGCAGCCCGATGAAGGTGACCAGCAGGGACAGCGGGATGGAGATCGCGGTGACCAGGGTGGAGCGCACCGAGAGCAGGAAGACGAGGATGACCGCCACGGCGAAGCCCAGGCCCAGCAGGCCCTCGACGGTGAGGTCGTGGATGGATTGTTCTATGAAGGGGGCCTGGTCGAAGACCGTGGTGAACTTCGCATCGGGCCCCAGCTGCGCGGCGAGCTCGGGCAGCAGCGCGGCGACGGCGTGGGAAATGCCCACGGTGTCCCCGGCCGGCTTCTTGGTCACCGACACGGCGAGGGTCTGAATCCCGTTGGTGCGCGTGATGGAGGTGGCGGTGTCCGCGGCCACCTTCACCTCGGCCAGCTCGGCGAGTTCGTGCACCCCGGTGGCGCCGCGCACCGGCAGCGACTTGACCGCGTCCAGGGAGTCGATGGAGGAACCGGAGGTGACCGGCAGGTCAAGGCCCCCGGTGTCCAGGCGGCCCACCGGCATCAGCCCGGAGCCCTCCTCGACGGCCTTTTTCAGGTCGTTGGCGTTCAGCCGTTCGGCGGCGAGCCTGGCGGCGTCGGGTAGCACGGCAATGTGCTGGGAGGTGCCGCCGGAGACCTCCGCGGTGCGTACGCCCTCGACCTTGGAGAGCCGCGGCAGCACCAGGCGCTCGACGTCGGCGCGCAACTCGTTGAGGTCCTGGCCGCCGGAGACGGCCAGGTAGACGATGGGGAAGTCGGAGATGGAGCCGGCGAAGGCGGAGGGCTCGACGTCATCGGGCAGCGTGGAGCGGGCATTGGAGATGGCCTTGTCCACCTGGGCGCGCGCTCGGTCCAGGTCGGTGCCGTAGGCGAAGGACAGCGAGATCGTGGTGAAGCCGGTCTGCGAGGTGGAGGAGGAGGATTCCAGGCCCTCGACCGCCTGCAACGCCCCCTCCAGGGGCTGGGCCACCTGCTTGTCGATGACCTCCGGGGAGGCACCGGGCTGGGAGGCCACGACCGAGATCCGCGGGAATTCCAGCGCGGGGATGAGCTCCTGCTTGAGTTGCCCCATGGTGACCACGCCGAAGACCGCCACAAAGACGGTCACCAGTGCGATGAGGGCGCGGTTGCCCAGGGATAGTGCTGCCAGCCGGTGCATCTGCCGTCCTAGAAAGTTCGTTTTGTTCGCTATTGCTCCTGCGAACAACTCTAGTGGCCCCGGGGCGGCGGCGGATGCACCCAGGGGAGTACGTTCGGTGCCCGGTTCGCGCGGGCGCCGCGCTCGCGTGCGCCCGCGCGCGAGAGAGCCTTCAGGGGTGCAGGATCCCCCAAGTCATATTCCTACACCCCTGAAGGAGCCTGTGGCGCGTTCCGGACTCGGCTTGCCGCCGGGAACGAGCCGTTGGTGCAGCCGCCGGCCGGAAGGCGCGGGGCGATCCACGGCGCGGCGCGAGGGACGGATTCATCTCTCGCGCGCAATGCCGGGACGCAGAGAGATTATCGAAAGCGCGGCCCGCGGGATAGACCCGATGCAGCGATGGAGCGGGCAAAGTTCAAACGGCCGTGCGGTGCCGTTGGGAAAATCTCGAGACCGGGCGGTCGACGCGGAGGCCGGCGGCGCGCCGGGCGCGGCGTCCCCGCGAATGAAAAGGGAAGGCAGATCATGGACTGCCGAGGTGGGCCGTGCAACGATGGACGGACGGTCACGCGAGGCCGGCCCCGTATCCGGGCCGCGCGCGAACCGCGTAGGAACGACTTTCGACTCCCACAACCAGAGGAGAAAATGTGTCCATGAGCATGGCCGTGCAAACCCGGCCGGACGCCGGATTCCACGACGAAACCCTGCCCCCGGAAGAAGCGCCCACGCCGGAACCGCCGCCCGGTCCGCCGCCGGGCCCGGACCCGACGTATCCGCCTTCCCCGGGCCCCGATGTTCCTCCGGGGCAGCCCACGCCTCCCGACACCGAACCGCAGCCCGGCCCCTACCCCGCGCCGACGCCCGGTCCGGACCCTGACCCGGAGCCGTTCCCCGGCCCGAACCCGGTCCCGGGGCCCGATCCGATGCCGCATCCCGATCCCACCACCCGGCCTCCGGCGTTCCGGGGCATGACGGGCTGATCCGGTAACTGCCACGAAGCACCCGGTGGTGCCGCGCAGAGCGGCACCACCGGGTGCTTCGTGTGCGCACGCTGTTCGCCGTTGCCGCAAGCGACCGGCAGGGAGGGCCGACGTGCCCGGGGGGGAAAAAATCTGCGCCGTCAGGCCGTGAGCTCCGCCGCGGCATCCGCGGTGACCTTGGCCAATCCGCCACGGGCCAGGCTGTCGCGCTGCCGCCGCGCCCCGTTGCCGTCCCGCAGGAGTCGATCGAGGGTCGAATCAACCAGCTCGAAGTCGCCGCTTTCGTCCAGGGCGTCCCGGATGCGGCGTTTCAGGGCGGCGATCATGTGCTCGGTGGGAATGCCGCGCCCGGTTTCCGGGTCGAGTTGGTTGCCCCCGAGTCCGTGCTTGGCCGCCTGCCAAAAGGCCAGGTCAAGCAGTTCGGGAAGCAGGCCGGAGTCGTTGCGCGGCGCATGGATGCTCGTTTCCACCAGGGCGCGGATGACCAGGGCCAGGGATACCGCTTCCTCGGCCCGCAGCTGGGCGTCGGCCACGCGGATCTCGATGGTCGGGTAGTGGTTGGACAGCCGGGCTGCCCAGCCAATATGGCCGGCGTCAAGCACCACGTCGGCTCCGAGCACCAGGGCCAGCCTCCGGTAGTAGTCCTCCGCGTCGGCGAAGTGCGGTGGAATGCCCTGGACCGACCACCTGCGGTAGTGGATGGTGCGCCACGAGGAAAAGCCGGTGTCCTCGCCCCGCCAGAGCGGGGAATTCGCCCCGATGGCGGCCAGCAGCGGGAACCAGCCGCGCAGGCCGTTGAGGGCCAGGATCCCGGCCTCGGAATTGGGGATCGCCACGTGCACATGCAGGCCGGATACGTATTGCTCGCCGCTGATGCCCGGGAGGTAGCGGTGTATTTCCCTGTACCGATCGGTCGGGCTGACATGGGCCGGGTGGACGGGAATGAGCGGGGCGGTGCCCATGGAGACCGCCTGCAGGTCGTTGCCGGACGCGGTCGTCGCAAGCCCCCGGCGGAACCCGCGCAGCGAGGCGAGGGCCTCGTTGGCGCTCGAGCACACCGGGGTTGCCATTTCCACCTGGCAATCCAGCAATTCGTGCTGGGACCTGCTGTCACCGGCACGGATGGACATCAGCGTTTCGCGCGTCCTGGCGTCGGGCACCGCGGGCAGGCCCGTGGCCGGGTCCAAGAGGAAGAACTCCTCTTCGATGCCAAAGGTGCTCATGGGGCCGACCTCTCCGGGGATCCGGGCGCCGTGGCGCTCATTGAGGGACGCCGGAGGCGCCGTCGGCAACGACGGCGCCTCCGGCGGGCTGGCAGTGGGGTGGTGGCTAGGTTCCCGAGTCGTCCGCGGACTGCGCATCGAGGGCCGGGCCGTCGACGGTGGCTCCGCCCTCGTCGGTCCAGTCATGCCCCGGCTCGGTGTTCAGCGACGGATCCGAGACGTGGTCAGCGGCCTGAGCGGCCTCGCGTTCGGCGGTCTCGTCGGCGGTCGGGCGGTTTTCGGGTGTGTTGTTCATCGGCGTGTTCTCCTTGGTCGGGGATCTCGGATGGTCATCGATGTTCGGTGCCCGTGCTGCGGTTGGATCCGGTGCCTGAAACTCGAGCAACTTGTGGGTTCCGTCGCAGAACGGCTTGATCAGGGACCCGCCGCAGCGGCATAGTGCCACTGTGCCGCGTCTCGGATCGACGGTCAAGCCCATTGCATCCAGCAGCTCAAAGTCGCCGCGCACCAACAGCGGCCCGTGGGGGCACAGCGTGATGCTGGTTCCGGGCGTGGCGCTCATGCCGGCACCTCCGCCGCGGGAAGCAGTGTGGTGGCACCGCTTTCCCAGGTGTCAACCTGCCACGTGCCGGCCAGCCCGTCGAGCAGCAGGGCCGCGGCGGCCCCCAGGAAGACGTTGCCCGCCAACTGCGGCTCGGCCTCGACCAACCCGCCGGCCAGGTCGCGCGCGGCGATCTGCTCGTGGACGGCATCGGCCTCGACGTGTTCGTCGAAGTAGTCGGTGACGGGTGCCCCGAAGCCCAGGCGGCGGAATCCGCGGGCGTACTTGGCGTTGGGCAGTGACGAGGTCATTTCGTAGATGGCCAGGTGTCCGCAGATCGCTCCCCGGTGCCTGCGCTGGAGCCCGAAAAGGGACATGAGGTTCACCGAGGCCAGCACGATTGCAGGAATCCGGTCGATGTAGGCGCCGAATTCGCCATCCAGGTCCAGGCCCGCCATCGTGCGGGCGAAGAGTTGGGAGTGCATTCGCCCCGGCAACCCGTTTCCGTACTCGTCGCCCTGGATTTCCACGAGGGCCGACTTGGCCCGTCCGCCCAGCCGGGGAATGGCCCAGGTATGGGGGTCCGCCTCCTTGAGCTGGTAGATCGACTTGTGGACCAGGAATTCGCGCACCTGGTCGATGGTCGCCCGGCGCGCCACGAAGTCGGCCACGGAGCGGCCGGGGGCCGCTTCGACCATGGCGGACAGGGCCTCGGCCACGGACTGGGCATTGGCCTCGACCCGCGGGATCGCGGGAATGGACTGCATGATCCGGGTTTCGAACCTTTCCTCGATCCGGCTGCGCAGCTGCAACAGGTCGGTGTTCCATTCCCACCGGTCCGCCACGGAGTCGAACCCGGAATAATGCAGTTCGTAGAGGACGAACAGGCAAAGTTGCAGGTCCTCGTCGAAAAAGATGTCCGGGTCGACCGGGGACTGCTCCATGCGGTCGGCCAATTCCGGCGCGCGCGAGGGGTCGTCGCGCTCCAGGAGATTGAGCAATGCCGAGCTGAGGGGGCCACGAGGCCTGGGTAGTGTGCGCATCAGATTCCTTCTGCTATCGGGAGGGTGTTTGCGGGGATGATTCACGTGGGTGGCAATTGATCACCGAACACCTGTTACTGGTGGGCGCGGGTCCGGACGTGGTCCGGCCCTGCACTGGGGCGGCATGTGGTAGCAAGTGCATCCCGGATTTCGCGGGTCACGGTAAAAGGCGAATCCGGACTTTTTGTGAAGGGCAACCACGTCCTTTCCAGGTGCTCATTCAACGGCCCCTTGCGGTCGGGGGCCCGTGCGTTCCGTCCGCCGGCACCCTGGGCATCGTCCATCGTCAATAAAACCACACGGGCTACGGCTTCCGGGGAGATACGCATTTATCTTTACATGGGGCATGACCAGCGGCAATGCTGAGGTTGGCATGATGAAGACAACGGGCGAAGCAGGGTCCGTGGCCTTGGGAAATCATCGAGTGGGGAAAGGCAGGGCCGTTGGAAAAAATCCGTTTGCGGGTGCGGGATGCCATTCTGTCGAATGCCGAGGGCCTGAACCAGTCCGGCATTGCCCGCCAGGCGTCCATGACGCAGGATGCCCTGAGCCGTTCCCTGAGCGGCCAAAGGAACTTCAGCGCCGGTGAATTGGCGGTGCTGGCCAAGATCCTGCATGTCTCGCTGCAATGGCTGGTCACCGGGGACCCGCGGGTCGATTCACACGTCGCCGAGGCACAGCCCGTTGCCAGGGGACGGCCGGACCGCGTGGCCGAGACCGTGGCCTTTCCTGCGGGAGCCTATCGGGAAGTCGGCCTGTCCACGCAATCGGTTCCCGTGGTCGCCCCCGGAGTCTCGCCCGACGACGCGGCCCGGGAGATGGCGGCCCGGCTGGCCGCGGTGAGTGACGGACCGTTCGTCCACGATCTGCCCGCCGCCGTCGAGCAGGCCCTGGGCATCGGGGTGTTTGTGGCCGCCGAGGGGCTGGCCTTCGACGCCCGCGCCATGGTTTCAAGCAGCGTGACCTACGTCGTGGTGCGCGCCACCGGTGCCTGGTACCAGGCGAACCTGATCCTGGCCCGCGAGCTCGGCGAACTGGTCAGCGGACAGCAACCAAGCATCGGACGCAGGTCACGGGTGCGCGACCTCTGGTCGAGTGACTTCGCCTTTGCGCTGCTCCTGCCCGAGGAGAGGCTTCGCTCGATTGACTGGAACAGGCAAACGCCGCGGGAATTGGCGGACTTCCTGTGGGAGGCAGGCGTCTCGGCCAAGGCACTGGCCCAACGCCTGGACGTCTTGGGCATCAAGCGCGGGCCCGCCCTGGTGCACGCCGACGAGGGGACACTGCAGCTGCTGGTCTGGCAGAACCCCGACTGCCTCAGCCACCATCGGGCGCGGGCCTATCGGGCACCGCGGATTCCCCATGACCTGCTCAACGCCCACCTGAAGGGGATGCGGCAGGGCCACGTGGACGGGACATCGTTGGCCTGGATGCTAGATACGCCACTGGCGGAGCTCTAGGACTCCGCCCGCGGCATCGCCGGCTTGCCTGCAAAAAGGTTGGAAAGGGCTGGCCGGAGCAGTAGCGTGGCCAACAGGGACCCCGGTTGGCGTTGCCGCAGGAGCCACGCTAAGGCGTTGGCTCCGGGACCGAACCGGTACCCGATCCAATTCCGGCCAATCGTGTCCGCCGGCCTCCAGGCCCGGGCGGGCAGCGTAGAGGGGAGAAGCAGGATGCCAAAGGACAAGACACCGCAAATCAAGGACGACGAACTCTACGAGAAGCTGCGCGACGAGGGAAACTCAAAGCAGAAGGCGGCCCGGATCGCCAACGCGGCGGCCCGGGACGGCCGGTCGGAAGTCGGAAAGCGCGGCGGCAAATCGGGCGACTACGAGGACTGGACGGTGCCGGAGCTCAAGGCCAGGGCCAAGGAAATCGGCCTGCACGGCTACTCCGGGAAAAAGAAGAACGAGCTCATCAATTCGCTGCGCAATTCCTAGCAAGGCGGAGAAGGGAAGACCGATGGCAGACAAGAAATCCGCTGAAGACCCCGCGGGCAAGCCCGCCGATCCCAAGACACTGGACAGTTTCGATCCGTTGCGCGATGCGGAAACGCTCCTCGACGAGGAGAGCGCCGCGCAGGAGCCGACCGGCGGTGTCCCGGGCCGTCCCCACCGGCCCGGGACACTGCCGGATCCGCATGCCGCGGGGCAGGGCGGCGCCGACGAGGACGACACGCGCTTCGACGCCGGCTAGGCCGAATCCCTGGGACGCACTGCTTCGGAGGGAATGCGGACATGCCGAAGGAGCCAGCCCTTGGCGGGGCTGGCTCCTGTGCCGTCTCCGGCTCGCGGGAAGGGGATTTCCCTGCCGCTGAAACCGAGCGTCTACTCGCGGTTGATGTCCTTGGTTCTGTCCTTGATGCGTTCGGCCGCCTGTTTCGCGTCCGCCACTGCCTGGTCCTTCAGGCCCTCGGCCTGAAGACGCTCGTTGTCGGTGGCGTCACCGGTCTTTTCCTTGATCTTGCCGGTCGCTTCCTGCACCTTGTTCCTGATCTTGTCTCCCAGACCCATGGTCTTGCTCCTTGTCTTGTCGTGGCGTTCCTACGGGGTTGCTACATAGGGTGCACCCGGCATGGGCACTTGCGGATTGGTCGGAGTGGGCCGAAAACGCCTCTCCTCGCCCAGCGCGCCCTGCCGGGAAATATGCGGCGGGATTCGCACCTCCTTTTCACTTTGCCGGGGCAGCGCGTCGGCCCCCAGCACTAGGGCTGGCGGTATGTTGCCTCGCTGCCCCGGTCGATGCGTCGGTGGTAATGCATGCCGGCCTGGCCGCCAAGAACCGCCCCCAGAAGCGGGACAACCACGGCGATGGCCAGGACGAGCCAGCCCAGTGCTCCCATGTTCCAGTTGGCCGGAACCAAGGGACTCCCGTTGAGTCTGCCCCAGGCGTCGAAATTGACATTCGCGAAGGCAGACAATCCCGCCACCACGAGCGCGGCGACAATCGCCCAGACCCACACGGCCACACCTTGCCGGATGCCGTTGAAGCGGGCCATCCGGCCAGCAACGTAGCCGCCGCAGAAGTAGGCGAGCAGCAGCACGAGCACCAGGACAATCGCGGAGATCCAGGCCGCCGCGTCCGGGTTGCGGGTCACGGTGTCGGCCGCCGACCCCAGGTCCGTTTCGGTGGCAAGGCCGACGCCGGCCCCGAATGCCGTCAGCAGTGCGGTGAGCAGCACACTCATGCCCATGGCCGTGACCCAGCCAAAGAACGCGCTTCCGACCTTCACCCCGCCAAATTGCCCGCTCTCACGCGAGAGCCGTTCATGGGTGCGATGGTCGGACGTGCTTGATCCTGATCCTGAGTATTCCATCGGAGAGCCTCTTTTCCTTTCGATTGGGACCCAGGGGGTGGGTCGCCGTATCGATCCTGATGCACCGAATCGGGCCTCAGGGGTCCATGGGTTTCATGGTGCGCGGCCCTCGGGTTTCGGGCCCTTCCTCGGTCGGCGCACGTGATCCCTCGGAGACGTCCTCGTTTGCGTGTCGGTCCGGCCCATCGACGGGCCCATTCCCCGTGTCGTCCGCCGGTCGGTGGGAGGAGGAAGCCTCATGGCGTCCTCTCGGGTCGCCGGCTTCCCCTTCCGACTCCACCGCGGTGACAACGTACTTCCGGATACGGGGCCGCCCCGGGGCACCCCCGTAATCCTGCTCCTGCTCCCGGGCGGTCAGCGGAGTCTCCTGGATGAGCCCCACCGGCGCCCGGTCCCTGGCGTCCTCGGCGTCCCTGGTGTCCCTGGTGTCCCCGGCATCGTCGGGTGTCGCTGTGGCGGTGGCTGTGGTTGCGGGTTCCTGGGCATCTTCATGCGCACCGAGTCCGGCCTGGGAATAGTAGTCGTAGAGTTCGTCCTCTTCCTCGGGCTCGAGGTGGCCCAGGGGGTCGATGTTCGGGGCGTTCTTGACGATCTGCTTGGTGTACCTCACGTAGAGTTCCCCGTTGGAGATTTCCGCGTCGGAGAGCGGCACGAAGTTCTCCTGGGTGCCGAAGAGTCCCGTATGGACCGTGGCGAAGTGGGGCAGGTCGGTTCCGTCGTCAAGGTAGACCTGACCGAGCGTGCCAATCTTTTCTCCGTCGGAGCCATACACGTTGGTCTTGGACCCCAAAAGGGGCTGGAGGTCTTCGTTGTTCAACATGGTGTTTCCCTTTCCGCTGTCGAGGCCAGGCGGCTTCCAGTGGCCGCTGTCCGCAGACCTTGCGGATCTCTCCGGCAGGTCGTGCCGGCCATATCGTTCGCGGCGCCGGGTCCGGCGGCCGCCATGGCGCGCGGGCCGCGCGACCGGCTGCAGGTTTGCCGTGCATCCACAGCCTCCCGCCATGGGCAAAACCACTATCTGACAGTCGGGCGGGGCGCTGACGTGCAACCTCGCCCATGTCGCAAGCCAAACACCGCAGCGGGCGCAATTCAAGAAAGTGTCACCCCGATAGGGGACGGGCGGCAAGATCCGGTCGGCAATCATCGCGAAAAGCCCAAGACCCGGTGCGGGCGCAGGCGTTCAAGGCAGAAGGTGCGGCACCGCCGGAGGGACCCGTCCCGCGGCCATCGCCCCTAACCTCCGGTATCCGGATCCATGACGGAGTAGTAGCCGTCGAGCATCGCCTTTTCGGCATCGCCAAGCCCGGCGCCGGGGTCGACGCGCGGTGCGTGGCGGATGTCCTGCTTGGTGAACCTGACCTGCAGGTGGCCGTCGGTGAACACCGCTCCGCGCAGGGAGACCAGGAGTTCCTCGGTGCCGAAGAGCCCGAGGCGTACGGCGACGAAGTCGGGATCGCCGGAGGCGGCGTCCATGTAGATGTTTCCCAGCGTCCCGACCTTCTCGCGTTGCGGGCCGTAGACGGTGCTCTTGGCGTTCAGCAGTGCGTTCAGGTATCCATGGCCCAACATGGTGGCTTCCTCACGGGACGTTTTCCCCGGGCGCGGCCACCGGAACCGCCTCAGTGCGGTTCCTTCCAGGCGGCTGGTCATTCACGGCACGGCGGGCCGCCCTGAACATGCCGGGCATCCAATTCAAGCAAAGCACCGGGAGCGGCCCCGTACAAGGCAAACGCGGTGCCCGGAAAAAGCACAAGGCCCGGCCCCCCGTGACGGGGGAGCCGGACCTTGCGGAGGGGCGTGGGTTAGGCCAGGCCGAGGACCTTGTCGGTCTCGGCACGCACCTCTGCATAAAGCGAGGGGTTCTCGTTGAGCTTCACGCCGTAGGACGGGATGATCTCCTTGAGCTTGGATTCCCAGCCGGAGAACTGCTTCGGGAAGCAGCGGCCCAGCAGCCCGATCATGATCGGGGTTGCGGTCGAGGCGCCGGGGGAGGCGCCGAGCAGGCCGGAGATGGTGCCGTCGGCGGAGGTGATGACCTCGGTGCCGAACTGCAGTACGCCGCCCTTCTTGGCGTCCTTCTTGATGACCTGGACGCGCTGTCCGGCGGTGATCAGTTCCCACTTCTCGCCGGTGGCCTCCGGCAGGTACTCGCGCAATGCCTCGTCCTTCTTGGCACGCGATTTGAGCACCTCCTTGATCAGGTACACGGTCAGGTCCAGGTTGTCCTTGCCCACGGCAAGCATCGGCAGGATGTTGTGCGCGCGGATCGAGGCCGGAAGGTCCAGCAGCGAGGAGGTCTTCAGGAAGTTGGTGGAGAAGCCGGCGTACGGGCCGAACATCAGCGAGCGCTTGCCGTCGACGAAGCGGGTGTCAAGGTGCGGCACGCTCATGGGCGGGGCGCCGACCGAGGCCTGGCCGTAGACCTTGGCGTGGTGCTGGTCGATGATCGTATCGTCGGTGCAGCGCAGGAACTGGCCGGAGACCGGGAAGCCGCCGAAGCCCTTGATCTCGTCAATGCCTGCCTTCTGCAGCAGGCCCAGGGCGCCGCCGCCGGCACCCACGAAGACGAACTTGGCCTTGACGCTGCGCTTGGCCTTGGTGGCGTTCTCGCGCACGGAGAGGTCCCAGCCGGCGCCGTCGCGCTTGATGCCGGTGACGCGGTGGCCGAAGTTGACCTCGGCGCCGTTGGCGGCAAGGTTCTCGGTCATCTGGCGGGTCAGCGAACCGAAGTCCACGTCGGTTCCGGAGACCACGCGGGAGGCCGCGACGCGCTGGGATCCGTTGCGGCCGTTGGCCACCAGCGGGGCCCAGGACTTGATGGTGTCAAGGTCCTCGGTGTGCTCGATCTCGTTGAACAGCGTGTGGGGCTTCAGCGCCTCGTAGCGGGTCTTGAGGTAGTCGGCGTGGGAGTCGCCGATGACGAAGCTCATGTGCGGCAGCGGGTTGATGAAGCTGCCCGGATCGCCGACCTGCTTGTTCTTGACCAGGTGCGAGAAGAACTGGCGGGAAACCTGGAACTGCTCGTTGATGCCGATGGCCTTGGCCGGGTCGACGCTGCCGTCGGGGCCGGCCGCGGTGTAGTTCAGTTCGCAGAGGGCCGAGTGGCCGGTGCCGGCGTTGTTCCAGGGGGAGGAGGACTCGAGGCCGGCCTGGTCCAGGTTCTCGAAAAGGCCAATGCTCCACCCCGGCTCCAGCTGCTTGATCATGGTACCGAGCGTGGCGCTCATGACACCGGCGCCGATGAGAACGACGTCGAAAGACTGATTGGTGGATTCAGAAGGCACGGGGGGTTCTCCATTGAAAGTTCGTCTTGACTCTAGGCAAGACTAGCGCCATGCGGGGGTGTCCAAGAAATTGGTCCCTTGACAGTCCGGGACTTAAGTGGTCATCTTCACATCGGTGAGGACTTCGTCCAGGACGGGCGACGAGGGATAGTGCTTCACGGTGTCGTTGAAGGCCAGCGCGGAGATCGGGAAGGCCAGCGGAAGCGCCGGAAGGTCCTTGGCCAGCGTGTTGGAAAGATCCTCGTAGGCGGTGACGCGCTGCTCGCCCGGCGGCATGGAACGCGCCAGCAGCACCTGCGCGGAAAGGACCGGGGATTCGTAGCCGAACTGGCGGTTGCTCGAGGAGAACAGGGCACCCATGAAGTCATCGGGATCCCGGTAGCCGCCGTTGAAGCCCAGGAGGTGCAGGCCGGGGACTTCCCCGGAGCGGACGGTCGCCACGTAGCCGTCGTTCCAGTCGATGGGCCTGGGCTCCAGCGTGATGCCGACCAGGGCCAGCTGGCGCGAGAGCTCGGCATAGATGAGCTCGGGCAGGGGCAGATAGGCCCGGGAGATGTTCAGCGGGTAAAGGAACGGGATCGGGCTGCCGTCGTAGCCGATGGATTCGAGCAGGTCCTTGGCGCGGTTGGAGTCCGGGCCGTAGTAGGTGTCCGAGGTCTTGATGCCCAGCGAGGCGGGAAGGAAGCCGCGGGCCTCCTTGGTGCCCGAGATGTAGAACTGCTCAATGATCTTCTGCCGGTCGATGCCGTGGGCGATGGCCCGGCGGAACTCCTCCTGGGCCAGCCACTTGTTCTTCTGGTTCATGCCCAGGTAGCTCACGGAGTAGGGATCGCGCTGCACGATGAGCTTGCCCTCGCGCACCAGTTCGCGCAGCCCCGTCACCGCGACCAGGTCGAAGCCGTCGATCTCCCCGCGGTCAAGCGAGCCCAGGCGCCCGGCCGGGGTGCGGATTTCGCGGAAGACGACCAGGGTCGGGGCAGTCGGGTTTCCCTGCACGGCGGCGGCGTCCCAGTATCCGGGGAAGCTGCGCAGGGTGACGGCCCCGTCCTTCCAGGAGACGAACTTGAATGGCCCGGTGCCCACCGGCTGGGTCGAAAGGTAGGAAACCTGGCCGTTGGCCGTCGCGGGGGTGGCCAGGGCCTTGGGCGAGGCCATCGCCAGGCCGGGCAGCGTCAGGGCCTCGATGAGTCCGGCGATCGGCTGGCGCAGGGTCAGCACCACGGTGTGGGTGTCCGCTGCCTTGATGGACCCGAAGTGGCTGGCGGTGCCGCCGACCGTGGCGCCCACGAAGGGATTTGCCTTGAGCTGTTCGCGCAGCGAGGCCAGCAGCGCCTCCGCGGCGGTGTGCTCGGCCAGTTTTTGCGAGTCGACGGTTTCGTTGCCGTCGCTGTCCTTGCTCGGCTTGGGCTCGGGGATGGACTTGGGCAGCACGGGGAGCTGCTCGTTGTGCCGGAAGACCTGGGTGAAGCCCTGGTCGGAGTTGGCGCGCACGTCCTGCGGCAGCGCGATCCAGTGTTCGAAGTTGGCGACCACGGCCTGCGCGTCGAAGTCGGTGCCGTCGTGGAACTTGACGCCGCGGCGCAGGATGAAGGTGTATTGCAGCCGCTCCGGGCTCACGATCCAGTCGGTGGCCAGCATCGGGATCGGGACCCCGGTTTCGCGGTCCACCCCGATGAGGCCCTCGTAGATCTGGCGGGTGATGCGGAAGGTTTCGTTGTCCCCGGAGATGGCGGGGTCAAGAGTAGCCGGGTCGGCGGCGGAGCCGAAGTGGAAGGTGCGGAGCACCGGTTCCGCGCTGGCCGTCGGGCCGGTCGGTTCCGGGGTGTCCTGGGGGACGCAGCCGGTCAGGGCCAGGGCCGTGAGTCCCAGGCCGCCGGCCAGGAAGGCGCGGCGCGTGGCTCTGGGTGGTTCCGGGCTGTGCGACTGGCTGGGCACCAAGGACTCCTCGTCAGTGTGTTGGGCTCCAATTCGTGGCGGGGCCGCTGCTCAATGTTAAAGCGCAGGGCCCCCGGAAGCATCCGGGGGCCCTGCGTGATGCCGCTTGCATCTTGTGGATGCGTTGGGCATGTGTGTGCGAGCGGGGGGACTTGAACCCCCACGTCCGAAGACACTGGAACCTAAATCCAGCGCGTCTACCAATTCCGCCACGCTCGCAAGGCAGCGAACCGCTTTCGAAGTTCGGCAGAAATCAGTCTAGCGGAGACTTTTGGCCCGATTTGCGGCTTTTGGGCTGTGGGCGAAACTTTATTTTGGATCGAGACCCAAATCACGACGCAGTTTTGCGACGTGTCCGGTGGCCCTCACGTTGTACTGCGCCAATTCAACGATTCCGTGCTCATCCACCACGACGGTGGAGCGGATCAGGCCCTCGTAGGTGCGGCCGTAGTTCTTCTTTTCGCCCCATGCCCCGTAGGCGGAAGCCACTGCGTGGTCCTCGTCGGCCAGCAGCGGGAAGGTCAGTTCCTCCTTGGCGGTGAACTTGGCCAACTTTGCCGGCGCGTCGGGGGAGATTCCCACGACCTGGTAGTCGGCGGCTGCCAGCGATTCCAGGGAGTCGCGGAAGTCGCATGCCTGCTTGGTGCAGCCCGGGGTGGATGCCGCCGGGTAGAAGTACACGATGGTCTTCTTGCCGCGCAGCGAGGAGAGGGAAAGCTCCTGGCCTCGGGCGTCGGTGAGGGTGAAATCGGGTGCGGCGTCGCCGGCGGACAGGCGGACGGCTTCGGTGGTGGCGTTCGAAGTCATGGGTGTGGTGCTCCTGGGTCTCTGGCGTCCACGACGCGTACGTGCGACTGGCGTGGGCGCGGGGCGGGGGATTGGTCCTGCATACGAGCTTAGCGAATGCGCACGCGTTTCAGCGTGCCGGCC
Organism: Paeniglutamicibacter sp. GQ140; assembly: GCF_059759235.1. Classification (NCBI taxonomy): domain Bacteria; kingdom Bacillati; phylum Actinomycetota; class Actinomycetes; order Micrococcales; family Micrococcaceae; genus Paeniglutamicibacter; species Paeniglutamicibacter sp. GQ140. The sequence continues at coordinate 22,809 of NZ_JCAXDW010000002.1, read as the reverse complement.
CCCGTGCCGGGGAGGTGGCCCATGGGATCTGCAACTTCCCCCGGGCGTTCCGGGCGGGAGTGTCCTATGATGAGTGATTGAAGGATGTCAATGACTGCGAATGGGTGGATCTGATGAGCAGGAGCAAAGGGAAATTGCCGGCTACGGGTTTCGCGCTACCCGAGGAACTGGTGGCCCGGCGGGTGGCGTTTGCCGCGTCCGGCGCCTCGGGAACGCATGAGGACCAGAAATCTCGCGTGCATCGGACTGGCGACACCAACCGCGTGGGCTCGCGTTCGGCTCGCACCCGCGCGGCGATCCGCAACGACGGCTGGTAGCGTCCCGGGTTCGCAATTGATGCTGGAACGTTCGCCACTTGGCCGAGGGTTCAACGGATCGCTCATCGCTCTGTGCTTACGACGGGCTCGAAGGATGCTGTGGCGGTGGCTCGGGTGGAATGTGGCCGGCTTGCCCGGGAAAACGAAAGACCCGACCTGTCGAAACAGATCGGGTCTTTCTCACCGTGCACCCCTCGGGACTTGAACCCGAAACCCATTGATTAAGAGTCAATTGCTCTGCCAATTGAGCTAGAGGTGCTTAGTCGCTTCGGTCAGCGCCCCGTGCGGAGCCCGTCCTTGCGACGCAGATAATCATAACCAGAAAGTGGGCGGGAAGGAAAATCGGCGTTCAGTCCCGGGAGCGGCGGTCGACTTTCCCGGAACCACGGTGTTTTTGGGCATGAATTCGGGGTGAATTTCAGTCATTATGGGGTTCTGTTGCCAGAAATCGGCATGTGATCGTGGGCACAGTTGATCGGATTTGGGGCATGGTCCGGTCCGGGGATTCGGCCATGCGGATGGTGGGACCTGAGGTCTGGCTTTTGACCGTGGCCCGCTTTGCGTGTCGTCGCTCGTTCGTGTCGAGTAGTCCGGCCGCGCCGTAGCGCTCACCCACGGGAAAATGTTGATGTCCCTCGTTGGTGTTGCCTGCGAGGTCTCGGGACGACGCGGGTAGGGCCGGGGGAGTTGCCGTCCCCCGCGTCTGCGTTCTCGACCGGCTGGCTGGCGCGGGAATTTCCGTGTTGCCCGCCGTTGCCTCCGGAGCCCGGAGGCGGTTGGTGCATGGGCAAAACAAAAGGTCCGGTTCGCTTTAGCGAACCGGACCTTCCTGGTTGTGCACCCCTCGGGACTTGAACCCGAAACCCATTGATTAAGAGTCAATTGCTCTGCCAATTGAGCTAGAGGTGCGGCTGTTGTTTTGCCGGGAGTTCGTGGCTCCCGCGCTCTGCAACGACATGAAACTCTACCAGCTTGGCGGCCGAATGCAAACCGAATCGGCCCTTTGGGATTGAGGTCACAAATATTGGCTTGAGTTGGGTCATTGGGTGCCATGAGGCGTTGTGTCAATGCCCGTCATATGCCGGCACTTTGGCGGGACACGGTGTTTTGGCCCCGGGCCCGACTCCGCGGCCGACCTACGCTGGATGCCATGAAGCCATACAGCGTTGTGTCATTTCCCAGTAACGAACTCCTGGAAGCCGTCGGTCCGCTGCCCGGAGGGCTCAGGGCAGGGGTCTGGGACATCGCGGGGGACCCGATCGGCGTGGAACTCGATGAGATCGACGTGGCCATCTTCCCGTACATGGCCAACATCTCGACCTTGAAGGGCATCGGGCGCGCGCGGAACCTCAAGCTAGCCCAGACGCAGACCACCGGGTTCGACGGCGTGCACGACTTGGTGGGCCCCGACGTCGCTGTGGCCACGGCAGCCGGAGTCCACGCCGCGGCAACCGCCGAGCTGGCCGTGGGCCTGGCCATCGCCTCCTTGCGCGGCATCGGCGAGTCGGTGCGCGACCAGGCCGAGGGGCGATGGAACCCGCAGCGCTGGCCGGGCCTGGCCGACCGCAGGGTCGCGATCGTGGGGGTTGGCGGCATCGGGGAGGAGATCCGCAAGCGGCTGGAACCCTTCGAAGTGGAGCTGAGCCGCTTCGGCACCCGTGCCCGCACCGACGCCCACGGCGAGATCCACGCCATCGACGAGCTGCCGAAGCACGCGAAGGACATCGAGGTGCTGATCCTGATCGTCCCGCACAACCCCAGTACCCATCACCTGGTTGATGCCGAGCTGCTCGCTGCCCTCCCGGACGGGGCGGTGGTGGTCAACGTGGCCCGCGGCCCGGTCGTGGACACCGACGCGCTCGTGGCGGAACTGAAGACCGGCCGGCTGCGCTGCGCCTCCGACGTCTTTGACCCCGAACCGCTGCCTGCCGACCACCCGATCTGGCAACTGCCCAACGCCCTGGTGGTCCCGCACAACGGCGGAAACACCGAGGCCTTCCTGCCGCGCATGACGGCGCTGCTCAAGCGCCAGCTGGTCGCCTGGGCGCAGGGGACCGAACCGGAGAACCTGGTCCGCAAGCAGGAGTGACGCGCCGCCCGCCCGCGTGAGGGGCCTGCGTCCCGCAACCGCCCCGCGGCACCGATACACCACTCGATGCCGTGGGGCGGTTTTTTGCGTGGGGAGGATCCTGCACCCTAGGGGCCGCACTTTCCTTGACGTGCCCCGGGGACCGGGGCCTACGGTGGAAACGGCGGTGTCTTGAGGACGGGCCACTTTCACCCCCAGCCCGCGAAACGCCGCCGGAAGTCAATATTCCATCGAACGCGCCCCCACTCCGGGTGCCGAACGAAAGCGAGTTCTGGCATGACCACTCAAGGCACCGAATCATCGGGCGACACCCCCAAGCGGGGCGCCCTGCCCACCCACCCCCAGGGAACGGCCCTGACCACCAGCCAGGGGACGCCGCTGCGCGACACCGACCACTCGCTGAAGGCCGGCCCGCGCGGCCCGATCCTGCTCCAGGACCACCACCTGCGCGAGAAGATCACCCACTTCGACCACGAACGGATCCCCGAGCGCGTGGTCCACGCCCGCGGGGCCGGGGCCCACGGCACCTTCACCGGCTACGGCACCGGCTCGCGGATCTGCAGCGCCGGTTTCCTGGCCGAGGGCGTCCAGACCCCGGTGTTCGTCAGGTTCTCCACCGTCGCCGGGTCGCGCGGATCGGCCGATGCCGTGCGCGACACCCGCGGATTCGCCACGAAGTTCTACACCGCCGAGGGCGTCTTCGACCTGGTGGGCAACAACATCCCGGTGTTCTTCATCCAGGACGGCATCAAGTTCCCCGACGTCGTGCACGCGGTCAAGCCGCAGCCCGACCTGGAGATCCCGCAGGCAGCCTCGGCCCATGACACCTTCTGGGACTTCGTCTCCGAGCACACCCAGGCGCAGGCCCACACCATGTGGAACATGTCCGACCGCGGGATCCCGCGCTCCTACCGCATGATGGAGGGATTCGGCGTCCACACCTTCCGGATGATCGCCCCGGAGGGGTCGACGTCGCTGGTGAAGTTCCACTGGAAGCCGCGCCTGGGCGTCCACTCCCTTCTCTGGGAGGAGGCGATGCTGGCCAACGGAGCCGATCCCGACTTCCACCGCCGCGACCTTGCCGAGGCGATCAAGGCCGGCGCGTTCCCCGAATGGGAGCTGGGCGTGCAGGTCTTCGAGGACAACGAGGAACAGATGTTCAAGGGCATCGACCTGCTCGATCCCACCAAGTTCGTGCCCGAGGAGCTCGCGCCGATCCAGACCGTCGGCAAGATGGTCCTGGACCGGAACCCCTCGAACTACTTCGCCGAGACCGAGCAGGTGGCCTTCCACCCCGGGCACCTGGTGCCGGGCATCGACGTGACCAACGACCCGCTGCTCCAGGTGCGGCTTTTCTCCTACATCGACACCCAGCTCACCCGCCTGGGCGGGCCGAACTTCTCCCAGCTGCCCATCAACCTGCCGCACGCCCCGGTCAACGACATGCTCCGCGACGGGATGCACCAGGGCTACGTCCACGAGGGGATCGCCCCGTACCACCCCAACTCGCTGGACGGCGGGTGCCCGTTCATGGCCGGCGAGGGGGACAACACCCGCGCGCCGTTCATCGATGTCCCCGAGCACGTGGCCGAGGCGCTGAAGGAACGCGGCAACCCGGTGTCGTTCGAGGACCACTTCAGCCAAGCGAAGATGTTCTACCGCTCGCTGGGCACCCAGGAGCAGCTGCACGTGCAGCAGGCCTACTCCTTCGAGCTGGGCAAGTGCACCGTCGAGGCGGTCCGCGCCCGCCAACTGCAGGCCCTGGCCAACATCGACTCCGCGCTGTGCGCCGCCGTGGCCGGGGAGCTGGGCATGCCGGCGCCGCCGGCGGACACCGAGGTGCCCGAGGCGGACCTGTGCCCCTCGGTGTCCCAGGTCGGGAAGAGCTGGCCGGTGGACGGCCGCGTGGTGGGGATCGTGGCAAGCCACGCCACGCCGGCAAAAGTCATCGAGCAGCTGGTGGCGGAGACCAACCTGGCGGGCATGGTCCCGCTGCTGGTGGCGCCCACCGGCGGGTCCATGTCCGACGGTTCGCCGGTGGACCGGACCCTGCTCACCGCGCGCTCCATCGAATTCGATGCGCTGGTCATCGCCGACACCCTGTCCCCGGCCCCCGGGGCGCGCATGGACAGGGACGCGAAGGCCGGTGCCATGGCACCGGAGGGCGCCGCCGACCTGGATCCGCGCCTGGTCCTGCTGCTGCAGGAGGCCTACCGGCAGGCCAAGGCCATTGTGGCGCTCGAGGGGGCCGGGGAGGTCCTTGAACGCTCCGGGCTGCCGCCCCTGGACGCCGGCATCCTCACCGTGGGGCCCGGGGAAGCGGTGGAGAGTGTTGCCCGGCTGCTGGCAACCCATCGCGCGTGGGACAGGTTCGACATCCCCGCTTCCTAACGCGGGCGGGACGGAAAGGCCGGTACCGGATTTCCCGGCACCGGCCCTTCCGCGGTGGATTTCCTAGGTGCCGGCCAGCGGCAGTGTCATGCCGTTGGCGTAGGACGGGTCGGGCCGCTGCTGCCCCTGCGCCGCATGGCCGGACCAGACCGCCACCTGGTGCCCGTCGTGGGCATGGGTGGCGGTGCTGCGCCGTTTCGGGGACCCGGTGTAGCGGACCCTGTCCATGGGACGGCGCGGCACGGCCGGTGCCGCCAGAAAACGGTCCTGCCACAGCGGGGGCACCAGCTGCGTGTAATCGGGCCGCTCCACCATGAAGGCGCGCATCGCCGGGCAGAAGGGCATCAGTGCCAACCTGCGGCGCAGGACGTCTTCGAGGATGTGAAGGAAGAGCGCGTCGATGACTTCCTCGGACTTGTAGCGGCGCTTGAGCTGCGTGTAGTGCAGCCACAATTCGTCGCCGCTCATGCTGTATTGCACAAAGCCGGCCAGGTCGCCCTGTTCAAAGAGCTCGTAGCGGCGCAGGACCTGGTTGTTTTCGATCACCCTCATGCGGATCACCACCGGTCTTCGGTGGAGGCGGAAGTTGGGGCTTCGGGGGGATTGCCCGGCGACCTGCCAGAGAGGGAAACGGAAGGCCGAATGCGGGAATGGGTACCAAGCAACGGTGTGCCGAGTGGCAGGTTCACGGAGTGCTCCAATCGAGGATTCCATGGCCCGCTGCTGAACCTCCTTCAGCCTACAAAGTTCCGCAGGCCGAAGCAATGACCCCGCGCCCGGTGCGCCCGCGAAGGGGCAAAAGTCGGGTGTGACGTGTTGGGAAAAAGGAGAGGGGCGGGCCCCGCTTCGCAACGGAAACGGGGCCGGCCCCGGGGTGCGCGGCAACGCACTTTCCCCCCCGCGTGGTGCCGCGCGGCCTAATCGAAGGAGATGAACCGCAGCAGTTCACCCACCTTGTCCTCGGGATAGTTCCTGGCGATGTCGGCCTGGCTGAGCATGCCCACCAGCTCGTGGCCGTCGATCACCGGGAGCCTCCTGACCTTGTGCCTCTCCATGGTCTCGATGGCCTCCTCGATGCTGTCGTCCGCGCCAATGGTGACCGGTTTGCCCTCGCCCAGCTCCCCGGCCGTGGTGGTGCGCGGATCCCCGCCCTGGGCCAGGCACTTGGTGACGATGTCGCGGTCCGAGACCATGCCCTTCAGCCGCCGGTCCTCCCCGCAGATCGGCATCGACCCGATGTCGAATTGCAGCATCTTGCGGGCCGCCTCCTCCAGCGTCTCGTTCTCGCCGATGCATTCGGCGCTGCTCGTCATGATCTCGCGTGCGGTTGCCATGGTTCCTCCTGCGTGTTGATTCGGTTTAACTCTCTGCGTGGCGCCAGGACATCATGCCCCGTGACCACGGCCCCCGGGGCGACGCCCGCCGGCGCGCGAGGTAGCTCGGGTGCGTCGCCGGCCCTGCCGGGCCGCGCGGGAGTCCCGAAGAAACCCCCTGGATGATCCGGCCCGCGGCGCGCCGACCCCGGCGGAGCGGTCCCGCGGGTGCGGGCGGCGGGGCCGATCGTCAACAATTTCCACGCTACGCATGCCCCGGAGGCAAAGTCCAGCAATCCGCACACCGCCCGGGGCCAGCACCCCGGAACGGGCCTTCGGGGACGCCGGGAGCCGGGAAAATGCTGGCCAACGGGCCGGGCAGGCGGCACAGTGGAGGCAAGGGAAAGGATTCGGCCATGGCCCGTGCCAAGGAACAAACCGTCTCGGTCGCCGGCAGGCGGCTGCGCGTCAGCAACCTGGACAAGGTGCTCTATCCCGAGACCGGAACCACCAAGGGCGAGGTGATGCACTACCTGGCCGAGGTCGCCGGCGTGTTGCTGCCGCAGGCGTCCTGGCGACCCGCGACCCGCAAGCGCTGGGTGGACGGGGTGGGCACCGCGCAGAATCCCGGCAAGGTGTTCTTCCGCAAGGACCTCGAGGACTCGGCCCCCGACTGGATCCCGCGCGCCAACATCACGCACAAGGACCACGTCAACACCTACCCGCTGGCCAACGAGCCCGCCGTCCTTGCCTGGTTCGCGCAGCTTGCCGCCCTGGAGATCCACGTTCCGCAGTGGCGCTTTGACGAACACCTCAAGCCCATGAACCCGGACCGGATGGTGCTGGACCTGGACCCCGGCCCGGGGGCGGGCCTGGAAGAATGCGCGGAGGTCGCGTTCCTGTGCCGCGAATTGCTCGAGGGCATGGACCTGGACTCCTACCCGGTGACCTCCGGCTCCAAGGGAATCCACCTGTACGCGGCGCTGGACGGAAGGCACACCTCGGACGAGGTCTCGCAGGTCGCGAAGGCACTGGCGGCCCAGTTGCAGGGCGAACGCCCCGGGTTGGTCGTCTCGGACATGAAGAAGTCCCTGCGGGAGGGCAAGGTGCTGCTGGACTGGAGCCAGAACAGCGCGGCCAAGACCACGATCTGCCCCTACTCGCTGCGCGGGCGGGCACATCCGACGGTCGCGGCCCCGCGCACCTGGGAGGAAATCGGCGCCCCGGGACTCGAGCAGCTGGACTTCCACGAGGTCCTGGAACGCGTCCACGAATTGAGGGACCCGATTGCCCCGCTGGGCAGGAGCCTCGGGGGCGACCGGGACCGGCTGGCCGAGTATCGCTCCAAGCGCGACGCCGCCAAGACCCCGGAGCCCGTTCCCGCGGAAGCGCCGCACGCCGCGGGCCCCGGAAGCCTTCCCCGCTTCGTGATCCAGGAACACCACGCGCGCGCCCTGCACTGGGACCTGCGGATCGAGCATTCGGGGGTGCTGGTGTCCTGGGCAGTGCCCAAGGGCCCGCCCTTGGAGCCCGCGGTGAACCGGCTGGCCGTCATGACCGAGGACCACCCGCTGGACTACGCGACGTTCGAGGGGCGCATCCCGCGCGGGCAATATGGCGCCGGGACCATGAAGATCTGGGACACGGGGGACTGCGAGATCGAGAAGTGGCGCGAGGGCTCCGAGGTGATCGCGGTGCTGTACGGGCGCCCCGACGGGGGATTGGGCGGGGTGCCGCGCCGCTTCGCGCTGGTCAACACCCCGGGCATGGGGGACGAGAAGAACTGGCTGCTGCAGCTGATGAAGGACCAGCCCGGGCAGCGGAAACAGGCCGGGAAGGAAGCGCGGGGCACGGCCACGCCGCCGGCCCCCGCGCCGGCGGCACCTGACGCCGAACCCGCCCCGATGCTGGCGCAGGCCGGGACCCGGGAGGACATCGACCCGGACGGGGCCTGGGCGTATGAAATGAAATGGGACGGGTACCGTGCGCTGGCCACCGTGGACGGGGCGGCCGCATCGTTGCGCAGCCGCAATGGCCAGTCGTTCGAGGGACGCTTTCCCGAGCTGCAGGAGGTCGCAAAGCTGGCCCCCGACGGCGCGGTGCTCGACGGGGAGATCGTGGCCCTGGATTCCTCCGGTCGCCCGGACTTCGGGATGCTGCAGAACCGCAATTCCGGAAACGGATCCGGCAAGGGAGGCAAGCCGGTGCCGGTGCACCTGATGCTCTTTGACGCGCTGCGGCTGCCGAACGACAAGACGGGGGAGCCCGAGGACCTCACCGCCCTGCCCTACGCCACCCGCCGCGAGCGGCTGGGCGCCCAGGTGCGCACCGGAAAGCACGTGCACATCCCCGAGGCCCACGACGGCTCCCTGGACCAGGCCCTGGACACCAGCACCGAGCTCGGCCTGGAGGGGATCGTGGCCAAGCGCCTCGACGGCCGATACCGGCCCGGGAAGCGCACGGGGGACTGGGTCAAGATCAAGCACGACCGCCACCAGGAGGTCGTCGTGATCGGCTGGCGCCACGGCAAGGGCAACCGTGCCGACACGATCGGATCGCTGCTGCTGGCGGTGCCCGCGGACGGCGAGCTGCACTACGCCGGGCGGGTGGGCACCGGGTTCACCGACCGCCAGCTGCGCGAGGTCCGGGCCAGGCTGGAGAGGCTGCGGCGCAAGACCCCGCCGGCCCGGGACGTCCCGGCCGCCGACAGCCACGACGCCGTGTGGGTCTCGCCCCGGCTCGTCGGGGAGGTGGGCTACGGCGAACTGACCGGAGGCAAGCGGCTGCGCCATCCGGTGTGGCGCGGGTGGCGCGAGGACAAGGAGCCCGCACAGGTCCGCTGGGAATCCTGAAACCGGCGCCTGCGCCTGTCTCCTTATCCCGTGCCTCCGGCATCCGGTGGCCGAGCCAGGGGAAGCCGAAGGTCCGGGGCCTATTTGACGGACGCGTCAGGCCTATTCGCCGAGGTCGGGATCCACTCCCTTGGTGGTATCCGAGGTATCGGGGCGGCTCGCACCCATATTTCGCGGGTGGGGACCGGCGGCGCGTCGAAGCACGAACACCACCAGCACGCCGATGACGGCCAGGGTGCCCAGGACGACCCATACCCGACCGCTGCCGCGGTGCTTGCTCCCGGCCTTGCGTTGGGCCCTGCGCAGGGTTTCCTCCACGGCCTTGCGCGCCCGCCGGGCGGTCTTGCGGTTTCCGGTGACGGTTGCCACCACCTCCTCGGCCGCGTGGGCCAGCCCGGCCGGGTCCAACCGGTCCACGGCCTGGCGCACGGAATCCTCCAGATGGCTCGGGTATTCCTGCTTGGCCTTTTCGGCCCAGCGCTTGAGCCAGGTCTGGACGGTCACCATCTGCTTTTCGAGATCATGCATCGTTTGATCCTCTCTGCCGTGGCTGCGCGAACATGGGCGCGGCAGCCGTTGGTGCTATTTTTTCCCGTGGTCCAGTCGCCGGGCCGCGGCACCGCCGCGGCTGCGCAACTGGATAATGCGAACCGCTGCGACAACGGCCACGACGACCGCTCCGCCGACGGCCGCGAGCAACATGGCGACGCCGAGAGCCATCTGTCCCTCAAGTCCCAGGAAATAGACGGTGGCCTGCCCTTGGTTCTGCATCATGAAGATGACCAGCAGGACCAGCACCACGATTGCGACGATGGTGAACGTCCAGATCACCCCGGCGCGTGTTGTGGCCCGGACATTCTTGGTTGGCGACTGACGGATTGTTTTCCTTGGAGTGGCTTCGGGCCTTGAATCGTGCCCGGGTTGATCAACCATTTGCTTCCCCCGTTTCATGGAGCGGCGCAGGCCGGTGGGTACCGCGAGCGGTGCCGCGGCTCGGGAATATGGATCCCTGTGGCCAACATAGGCGCATCGCCGGGAAGTGGCAAGGGCCGTGCAGACTGCTCCCGACCGGCCGCGGCACGGCGGTGGTGTTGACCCTGTCAGCGTGCGCGGGCGCGTCAAAGCAGGGGATTGGCGGGCCGTCTATTCGCTCTCTGTAGCGCTCTCGGCATGCGGCGTGCCCACCGGTTTGGACTCCGCGGAGCCGCGCTGGCGCAAGTAGATGGAAAGGGTGACCATGCTGCCCACGGCCAGGAACTCTGACTGCCAGTTCTGCAGTGTCCTGTCCCAGAAATCGGCACTGGTCACGTACTCGATCCATCGCACCGGGGGTTGGCCGTGTTCGAGCTGCTCTGCGTTGAACACCACGGTTCCCGCGACCGATTGCAGCCACCATGAAAGGAGAAATATCGTTCCCATGACCAAGAGCAGCGAGTTGGAATACACCAGTCGCCGCCAGCCGGCAGCCTTTGCCCATTTCGGGGAGTTGGGCTTGGAGAAGCGGCCCACCAGTTGGTTTTCGTCGGTCTCCGTGCCCTCATCTCCGGGCTTTTTCGATTCCGGCGAGCCCCGTTGGACAAGCCATATGGTTGCGAAGATGAACAGAAAGAACTGCAGGTACTCGGATTGCCAGTTCTCGGCAACGTCGACCACGAAGTTGCTAGACGTCACGAAGTCCCAGTAGCCGAGCGGGGAACTGCCATGCGCAAGCTGGTCTTCGTTGTAGACCGACAAACCCGCGAAGGACTGGCCAACCAGCGCGCCGACGAACAGCACTGCGAAGCCGATGCCGAGTCCCTGGTCCCTGATTCCCGTGGGCACGGTTGATCACCTCCCGGAAAAGCTGATGATGGTCATGAACGCCAGGCCACTGACTATCATTCCAAGCCACAACCAAAATTGAGTCTTCATGCCGCGAGCGTATTGGCTATCGGAGTCGAGGTAAAGGGATCTGCCGGGGACGGGGGAGAACTCGAACGAGAAGCGTCAAGACCGCGGGCCGGGATGCCGATGCCGTGGGCGCCTGCAGCAGGGGCACGCTGCGGGGATTGGCCGGAGTTCGGCCGGAGTTCGGCCTGAGGACTTAAAAGAGGAAGGGGTTGCCCCGGCCTAGGCCGGGGCAACCCCAATGTGCAGTGTTTAGGCCCTCTTGCGCGTCAGCAGTCCCCAAATAATCAGGACAACCAACGCTCCGCCGATGGCCAGCAACCATGTTGAAAGAGACCAGAACTCATTGATCCCAACACCGAAGATTGCCGATCCGATCCAGCCGCCAAGAACGGCGCCAACAATTCCAAGCAGCAGCGTGGCAAGCCAGCCGCCGCCCTGGTCACCTGGTTTGATTGCCTTTGCAATAGCGCCGGCAATCAGTCCTAGAACAATCCAGCCAATGAAACCCATAACTTTTCTCCTGTTCGGATGAAGGTTCAGTTCCAGCATCATGGTGGCGATGCACTCTTTGACCCTACAACGACGAAAGCACTGGTGGATAGCTTTAAACTTCGGGTCGACAATCTTCACGGCAAGTTCGTCCCCCGACCATTCGTCGAACGGAGACTAGACCTTCAGCGAATAAAGGTGCCTGATGTGCCGCCGGCGTGCGGCCGATGCGGTGCGAATTCCGACGCGGCGGGCCGGCAATTCGAATGGCCTGGATATGCGTTAATTGCGGCCGTCGAATCCATTAATACATTGTTGAATATGGGCCGGCCGGCCCACGGATCCCGCCTTGCACAGTCCGGCCGATTGCCCCGGGGCCGTCGATTGGCCCCGGACCGCAATCGTGCAGGGTGCATCATGGGGCGCGTCGCCGACGCGCGGCCGAACCGTTGCGCAGCGTCGGGGCCCGGCCTACGGTAGGAACAAGGCCCATGGCCCGCGCCAACGAGGACGGGAGCACTGATGCAAGAACCTCCGATGTTGTCCGAACGCACTGCCCTGCTGATTGTCGACATGCAGAATGCTTTTTTCGAGGACCCCCTGCTGCGGCGGCACCGGGACGCGTTGGTACACAACTGCAACCGGCTGGTGGCCTGGGCGCGCAACCTGGGCATGCCGATATTCAATGTCAGGACGGAGCATGCGCGGGACAAGAGCACCTGGACCTTGAGCATGTTGGACGACGACCAGGGGTTTCTGTTTGCGGGCAGCGATCAGGCGAAGAATCTCGATGACCTGGATATCGGGGACGCGATGGAAATCATCAAGCGACGTGACAGCGCCTTTTGGCGCACCGACCTCGACGGGCAATTGGAGCGCCTGGGCGTGAAGTCGGTCCTGATCGCCGGCGTCTCGTCGCATACCTGCATCGCCGCGACCGCGGCCGACGCCTACGCGGCCAACATCCGCGCTTGGCTGGTGTCCGATGCGATCGCCTCGGAGGACCCCCGTTTCGAGAGCGCGGTCCTGGGGCTTCTTCAGGCGGAGTACCGCCAGAAGGTCGTGAGCGTCGAGTCGTTGCTTGCCGCCGCCAACGGCACGGCCGATCGGGAAACACCAGTGACCAGCCAGCACACCAGGCCGCGAAACGGCATGAAATCGGAACGGAGCATGACATGAGCACCCAGCCGGGACAGCCCAGCAAGAAGCCATTCTTCCAGCGGCGCGGGGCGCCGCTGATGATCACCGGCGTGATCCTGATAATCGTCTTTGGCCTGTTCATCATGGCCGACCGGCAATCCGGTGACTCACTCGCCTCGCCCATGTGGATCGGCGTCTTGCTGGGCCTTGGCATGGCAGGCTACGGCCTCTATCGGGCGCTGAAGGGACCGGGCATGCTGGACAACCCGCGGGGCGGGACGAACAACGAACCCATGTGACCCCGTTCCTTCAGGAAAACCCGATTTCCGCCGCGATAGGAGCGGCAAGGCGCAGCAAACACCCCACCACCAGGAGTTGACGATGTCGATGAACACCCCAGAACACGAACCGGGCCGCGACGAGGATCTCGAGGGAAATCCGCTCGACGGCCGGGACGGCCAGCCGGTGCAGGAAGGGTCCTCCGACGATCCGCGGACCCTTGATTCCATGGATCCGCTGCGCGACGAGCAGCGGGAGACGGACGCGTCGGACGGAAACGAGGCCCGCGCCACCGACGCCTTGCCGCTTTCCGAAGAGGACCGGATGGCGGCCCAGGCGGATCTTGAGGGTGCCGGCGCTGCGCGGGTCCAGGAACCCACCGACGTGGCCGGACAGGAAGCCGGGGGACTGGACGCCCTGGGTCGTCCGCTGCCCGGGGATGCCCCCGAGGGCGAGCAGTTCTAGCCGGGGTGGCGCCGGCCGGGGAACCTAGGGCTTGGTCGTGGGGTCCAGCCGATCCATGAACTCGTTCATGAATTCGGCGAACTCCCGAGCGTCATCCTCCTGGAGCAGGATGCCCGAGGTCGATGGTGTGTTCTCGTCGGCGGAGGGGACATTCAGCGACAGCCGGCCCGGGACGTTGAAGCGGTAGACGCGGCCGGTGCTGGTGCCGACCTCGTAGCCGCCGTCGAGTACCAGGGCGACGTGAGAGACGTTGGTGTTGTTCACCGACACCGCGCGCTCGGTGGGGCACAGGTCCGCGGGATTCAGCGGGCACAGGATCAGTTCGGCGGGCTCGCGGCGGAAGCCGATCACCTTCAGCCCCGCGGATCCGGAGCTGCCCGCGGCAGCGACCAGGTTATAGCTGCCGAAATTGGGGATTTGGGTGTCGAAGGCCTCATGCAAAAGTCGCTTGAGGACGTCGTCGGATTCAACGTTGAGTGTCTCCATGGCATCCACTCTATCCAATGGAGGTTTCGAACACGTGTCCCGAATACCCAGGGCGAAATATGTCGGTGTGCCGTCATGGGTTCGGCGTCGGTGCCGGTCAGCCATACAATCAAGGGCATGAGCCAGGACACCACCCCAGACATCAAGCCCCGCAGCCGTGTAGTGACCGACGGCATCCATGCCGCCCCGGCCCGCGGCATGTTCCGGGCCGTCGGCATGGGCGATGACGACTTCGCCAAGCCGCAGATCGGCGTCGCGAGCTCGTGGAACGAAATCACCCCGTGCAACCTTTCGCTGAACCGCCTGGCGCAGGGCGCCAAGGAAGGCGTCCACGCAGGCGGCGGCTTCCCGATGCAGTTCGGCACCATCTCCGTCTCCGACGGCATCTCCATGGGCCACGAGGGCATGCACTTCTCGCTGGTCTCCCGCGAGGTCATCGCCGACTCAGTCGAGGTCGTCATGCAGGCCGAGCGCATCGACGGCTCGGTGCTGCTGGCCGGTTGCGACAAGTCCCTCCCGGGCATGCTCATGGCAGCGGCCCGCCTGGACCTGGCCTCGGTGTTCCTCTATGCAGGTTCGATCATGCCGGGCTGGGTCAAGCTCGAGGACGGAAGCGAAAAGGAAGTCACCCTGATTGACGCCTTCGAGGCCGTGGGCGCCTGCGCCGCGGGCAAGATGAGCCTCGAGGACCTGACCCGCATCGAAAAGGCGATCTGCCCGGGCGAGGGAGCCTGCGGCGGCATGTACACCGCGAACACCATGGCCTGCATCGGCGAGGCCCTGGGCATGTCCCTGCCCGGCTCCGCCGCCCCGCCCTCGGCCGACCGCCGCCGCGACGAATTCGCGCGCAAGTCGGGCGAGGCAGTGGTGAACCTGCTGCGCAAGGGCATCACCGCCCGCGACATCATGACCAAGAAGGCCTTTGAGAACGCTATCGCCGTGACCATGGCCTTCGGAGGCTCCACCAACGCCGTGCTGCACCTGCTGGCCATCGCCCGCGAGGCCGAGGTCGACCTGACCCTGGCGGACTTCAACCGCATCGGCGACAAGATCCCGCACCTGGGCGACCTGAAGCCCTTCGGCCGCTACGTCATGACCGACGTGGACAAGATCGGCGGCGTGCCGGTGATCATGAAGGCGCTGCTGGATGCCGGCCTGCTGCACGGGGACTGCCTGACCGTCACCGGCAAGACCGTGGCCGAGAACCTCGCGGCGATCAACCCGCCGGATGTCGACGGCAAGATCCTGCGCGCGCTGGACAACCCGATCCACAAGACCGGCGGCATCACCGTGCTGCACGGCACCATGGCACCGGAGGGCGCGGTGGTGAAGTCCGCGGGCTTCGACGCCGACGTCTTCGAGGGCACCGCCCGGGTCTTCGACCGCGAGCAGGGTGCCCTGGCCGCGCTGGACAATGGCGAGATCAAGGCCGGCGACGTCGTGGTCATCCGCTACGAGGGCCCCAAGGGCGGCCCGGGCATGCGCGAGATGCTTGCCATCACCGGCGCCATCAAGGGCGCGGGCCTGGGCAAGGACGTCCTGCTGCTCACCGACGGCCGCTTCTCCGGCGGCACCACCGGCCTGTGCATCGGCCATGTGGCCCCCGAGGCCGTGGACGGCGGCCCGATCGCCTTCGTCAAGGACGGCGACAGGATCCGCGTCGACATCGCCGCGCGCTCCTTCGACCTGCTGGTCGAGCCGGCCGAGCTCGAGGCGCGCAAGGTCGGCTGGGAGCCGCTCCCGGCCAAGTTCACCACCGGCGTGCTGGCCAAGTACGCCAAGCTGGTCAAGTCCGCCTCGACCGGCGCATACTGTGGCTAGGAATTAGCGTGAACCGGGGGATGGGCGCGGCCAACGCGTCCACCCCTCGGACAACAGTCTCAAATAATGAGATTGTGGGCGTGGGCGTTTGACTCTGGCTTTGGCGGCGACCAAACTGGACACATGCATATCCGCACCGAAGTACTACTAGTTATCAAGCGCTGAGCTTGGGCCCCTCCCGAACATGGAGGGATTCGGTGACGCGCAAACCCCATTCGCCGCAAGGTGTCTTTGGGGTTTTTTTATGTGCAGGGTTAGAAGAGATAGAGAAGGATATATCCCCATGAGTAACGGAACCACCGCCAGCCCCTCGCTGCCGGCCAAGCCCGCCAACCGTAGCAAGGATGCCGCTGTCTCTTCCGTCGTGGAAGCATCGAGCCTGGTACAGGGCCCGAACAACATCATTGCTGCCACCGAGATGCTTGGCTCACAAGCCATTGTCCGCTCACTGGAAGAATTGGGCGTCAAGGACGTCTTTGGGTTGCCGGGCGGGGCCATCATGCCCACCTACGACTCGCTCATGGACTCGACCAAGATCAACCACGTCTTGGTCCGCCACGAACAGGGCTCGGGCCACGCGGCCCAGGGCTACGCCATGGTCACCGGAGAGGTCGGGGTGTGCATCGCCACCTCCGGTCCCGGGGCCACCAACCTGGTCACCGCCATTGCCGATGCGCACATGGACTCGGTCCCCATGGTTGCCATCACCGGCCAGGTGCACAGCGCCTTCATCGGCTCGGACGCCTTCCAGGAAGCCGACATCGTGGGCATCACCATGCCCATCACCAAGCACTCCTTCCTGGTCACCAAGGCCGAGGACATCCCGCGCATCCTGGCCTCCGCCTTCCACATCGCGGCAACGGGCCGTCCCGGCCCGGTGCTGGTGGACATCACCAAGGACGCCCAGCAGTCCAAGATGATGTTCTCTTGGCCGCCGAAGATCGACCTGCCCGGCTACAAGACCGTGGTCCGCGGGCACAACAAGCAGGTGCGCGAGGCGGCCAAGCTCATCGCCGCCTCCTCGCGCCCGGTCTTCTACGTCGGCGGCGGCGTCATCAAGGGCCACGCAGCGGCCGAGCTGAAGGAATTCGCCGAGCTCGTCGGCGCGCCGGTGGTCACCACCCTGCAGGCCCGCGGCGCCTTCCCGGACTCCCACGAACTCCACGTGGGCATGCCCGGCATGCACGGCTCGGTCTCCGCCGTCACCGCACTTCAGCAGTCCGACCTGCTGATCACCCTCGGCGCCCGCTTCGATGACCGCGTCACCGGGGTGCTGCACACCTTTGCACCCAACGCCAAGGTCATCCACGCGGACATCGACCCGGCGGAGATCTCCAAGAACCGCACCGCCGACATCCCGATCGTCGGCTCGGTCAAGGAGATCATCCCGGAGCTCACCGAGGCCTGCCGCACGCTCTTCGCCGAGGCCGGCACGCCGGACCTCGACGCCTGGTGGAACACCATCGGCCGGCTGCGCGAGACCTACCCGATCGGCTTCACCGCCACCAACGACGGCCTCTCGGCCCCGCAGAACGTGATCCAGCGGATCGGCGAGCTGACCGGACCCGAGGCCGTGTACGTGGCGGGCGTGGGCCAGCACCAGATGTGGGCCGCGCAGTTCATCAAGTACGAGCGCCCGCACTCCTGGCTGAACTCCGGGGGACTGGGCACCATGGGCTACTCGGTCCCGGCGGCCATGGGCGCGAAGGTCGGCAACCCCGACCGCGTCGTGTGGGCCATCGACGGGGACGGCTGCTTCCAGATGACCAACCAGGAGCTCGCCACCTGCGTCATCAACAACATCCCGATCAAGGTCGCGATCATCAACAACTCGTCCCTGGGCATGGTCCGCCAGTGGCAGACCCTGTTCTACGACTCCCGGTACTCGAACACCGATTTGAACACCGGCCACGGCACCGCGCGCGTCCCGGACTTCGTCAAGCTCGCCGACGCCTACGGCTGCGTGGGGCTGCGCTGCGAGCGCGACGAAGACATCGACGCGACGATCCAGCAGGCCCTGGCCATCAACGACCGCCCGGTCGTCATCGACTTCGTGGTCTCGCGGGACTCGATGGTCTGGCCGATGGTCCCCACCGGCGTGAGCAACGACCTGATCCAGATTGCTCGCGGCATGACGCCCGAGTGGGAAGAAGAGGACTAAGACCCCATGGCACGACATACTCTTTCCGTACTCGTCGAAGACGTCCCGGGCGTGCTGACCCGCGTGGCCAGCCTTTTCGCGCGGCGCGCCTTCAACATCCACTCGCTGGCGGTGGGCCCCACGGAGATCAACGGGATTTCCCGCATCACCGTGGTGGTCGACGCCGAAGGCGACCTGCTCGAGCAGGTCACCAAGCAGCTGAACAAACTCATCAACGTCATCAAGATCGTTGAGCTGATGCCCGAGGCTTCGGTGCAACGCGACCACATCCTGGTCAAGGTGCGCGCCGATGCGGCCACCCGCCTGCAGGTCACCCAGGCCGCAGACCTCTTCCGTGCCTCCGTGGTGGACGTGTCCACCGATTCACTCATCATTGAGGCCACCGGCAACGCCGAAAAGATCAACGCGCTGCTGGCAGTGCTTGAACCGTTCGGCATCCGCGAGATCGTCCAGGCAGGCACACTTGCCGTTGGACGCGGCTCCAAATCGATGTCGGACCGCGCCCTGCGCTCCGTCTCTGCCTAACAGCACCAAGCTTCACACTGATACCAAGGAGATACCACAGTGACTGACATGTACTACGACGACGATGTTGACCTCTCGATCATCCAGGGCCGCACCGTCGCCATCATCGGCTACGGCTCCCAGGGCCACGCCCACGCGCTGAACCTGCGCGACTCGGGCGTGGACGTGCGCGTCGGCCTGAAGGCCGGCTCGAAGTCGATCGCCAAGGCCGAGGCCGAGGGCCTGCGCGTCCTGCCCGTCGCCGAGGCAGTGGCCGAAGCCGACCTGATCATGATCCTGACCCCGGACCAGGTCCAGCGCCACGTCTACAAGGACGACATCGCCGCAAACCTGCAGCCGGGCGACGCCCTGTTCTTCGGCCACGGCTTCAACATCCGCTACGGCTACATCACCCCGCCGGCCGACGTCGACGTCGCCCTGGTCGCCCCGAAGGCACCGGGCCACACCGTGCGCCGCGAGTTCGAGGCCGGCCGCGGCATTCCCGACCTGATCGCCGTGGAGCAGGACTTCACCGGCGGCGCCAAGGCGCTGGCCCTGTCCTACGCCAAGGCCATCGGCGGCACCCGCGCCGGCGTCATCGAGACCACCTTCACCGAAGAGACCGAAACCGACCTCTTCGGCGAGCAGGCAGTGCTTTGCGGCGGCGCCTCGCAGCTGATCCAGTACGGCTTCGAGACCCTGACCGAAGCCGGCTACAAGCCGGAGATCGCCTACTTCGAGGTGCTGCACGAGCTCAAGCTCATCGTTGACCTCATGTGGGAGGGCGGCATCGCCAAGCAGCGCTGGAGCGTCTCGGACACCGCCGAGTACGGCGACTACGTTTCGGGCCCGCGCGTGATCACCCCGGACGTCAAGGAGAACATGAAGGCAGTTCTCGCCGACATCCAGACCGGTGCATTCGCCAAGCGCTTCATCGACGACCAGGATGCCGGCGCGCCGGAGTTCCTGGAACTGCGCAAGAAGGGCGAGGAGCACCCGATCGAGGAGACCGGCCGCGAACTGCGCCAGCTCTTCTCCTGGAAGACCACCGATGACTACACCGAAGGTTCCGTCGCCCGCTAAGGTGCGCTCAACCTCCTGGTGACCGCGGCTTTGGGCCGCCGGTTGTCGACATGACAAAGCCCGTCCCGACGTTTGTCGGGGCGGGCTTTGCCGTGGGCGCTCAAAGCAAAAAAGATGGGGGACCGGGACGGGTGCTTGCGTTGCCCCGGCCCCTGTCAGGCCTCCATCCCGCCCCGGGGGAGTGACACCATCACTTACCGGTTCCCGGGCACCGCTAGATTGCCTTGCCCGGGTTCAGGATTCCCTTGGGGTCGAACACGTTGCGGATGGCGTGCTGCAGCTCGAGGGACAAATCGCCCAGCTCCTCCTGCAGCCAGTCGCGCTTCAGCAGGCCCACGCCGTGCTCGCCGGTAAGGGTTCCGCCCAGCCGCTTGGCCAGGTAGAACATTTCCGCCAGCGCGGCCTTGGCCGGGCCCTCGGTGATGGATTCCCCGGGATCCACCACGATCATCGGGTGGAGGTTTCCGTCGGCAGCGTGGGCAACGTTGTAGATCCTGACCCCGGTGTTCCGGGAGATCTCCGCCAGGCCGGCGAACACGTCGGCGAGCCGGTTCCGGGGGACGCCGATGTCGCAGATGGAAACCCGCCCCAGGCGCTCCAGGGAGGGGATCGCCTGCCGGCGCGCCGCGACAAGCGCGGCGGCGGTTTCGGTATCGGCCGCCTTTTCGATGTGGGTGGCGAAGGGCTCGATGGCCCGGATGAGCACGTCTTGTTCGAGGAACGCGCCGTATCCGTCGGTCTGTGCCAGCAGGAAGGCAGCGCCCTTGGAGCGGTGGCCGGTGCCCTGCGCCGCGTCCACTGCCTCCAGCGTGGGCCCGTCCATGAGCTCCAGCACCGAGGGCTGGATGCGCGCGGCGATGATCGCCGAGGCCGCCATTGCGGCGGCATCGACGTCGGCGAAGTAGGCGGCCACCGTGGCGGTCTGGATGGGCGCGGGACGAAGCCGCAGGGTCGCCTCGACGACGATGCCCAGGGTCCCCTCGGAGCCGATCAGCAGGGCGTTGAGGTCGTATCCGGTCACTCCCTTGAGCGTGTTCCTTCCGGTGACCAGGATCCGGCCGTCGGGCAGCACCACCCGCAGCGAGAGCACGGATTCGCGGGTCACGCCGTATTTTGCGCACCACATGCCACCGGCGTTGGTGGCGATGTTGCCGCCGATGGAGCAGATGGCGGTGCTGGCCGGATCCGGGGCGTAGAACAATCCGTGGGCGGCGGCCGCGGCGTTCACCTCGGCGTTCAGGACGCCCGGCTCCACCACTGCCAGCTGCTCCACGGGGTCGATGTGCAGGATGCGGTTCATGCCGGACAAATCGAGGACGACCTCCCCGGCCCGCGCGGATGCCCCCGCGGCAAGTCCGGTGCCGGCGCCCCGGGGAACCACCGGCACGCGGTGCGCGGTGGCCAGTTCCATAGTGTGCACGACCTCCTCCACGCTTCTGGCGTAGACCACGCCGTCGGGAAGGCTCGGCGGGAGGTAGCCGGAGCGGTCGGTGCTCACGCGATCACGTTCCTCATGCGCGGTGGACGCGTGGGCGCTGGCGTTGAGCAGCCGTGCGGAGGCCGCGGGCCCGTCGGTCGCGTTCATGGCAAACCCCTTCGTTTCCGCGGGCCCCGTTGGTTCCGGCCGCACCCCGTTCGGCGCCGGCGGTTCGGGCCACGGTGGAGAGTCGATATCGGAGGGCGTGGACCACGTGCCGGGGATGCTCATCAAAAACTCCTGTGCTTTTGCAAGCGAAGTCTTGCCGGAATCCTTGCGGGAGCGGGGATATTCCCTGGTCCGGCAGGGAATTCCTGTCGCTGCGCGGACGGGTTCCTATCGGTCTGACCATCCTCACGCATCGTTCACATGCAAGTCAAGGGCGAGTTCTGCCCGGAAGCCTTTCCTTTGCCGGGGTCCGGGTCGACTAATCCGCGGCCCGGTGGATGCCTTGCGGCCAGGGGGCAACCTTGGGGCGTGTGGCCGCGCGCGCAACGGTTCGTGGCCCAAATGCCCGGGAACGGGCAAGCGGCAGCTTGGCCGCAGTGGACCGGGAACCGCCGGCGGCGCACAGTGCCGGGCGGCTAGTCCTGCGGGCGGTGCAGGGGGACCCTGCGGTAGTTTTCCTCCGAAGAGTCCTCGGTGCGCCACGTCATCTCCAGGAATGGCGGGGACGTGGCCCAGCCGACGTCGTCCTTGATCCTGTAGAGGCCGATGAATTCGCCGTCGGGCAGTTTCTTTGTGCTGAAGGTCCAATCCGTCTTGCCATCCACCGTGACCTTTCCCGTGGTGCGGAGGTCAACGTCAAGCACCGCGCGTCCGGAGCGGTTGGTGACATGCGCGGTCAGCGGGTCAATCCAATCGAGTTCCAGGTTCCGTGTCATGGGTTAAGCCTAGACCGATATCCCGTGCGGGTCGCGGCTTTTGCAACGTGGAGCAAGAGGGAATTTGCCGGCCAGGCCACGCCCGGGTTTCCCGGTTCCGGAGTCCGGAACGATCCCCGTCCGGGCACCGGCCGTGAGGCCTTCGCCCGAGCCGCGGAACGTCGACGGCGGTGCCCGCGCCCTCGCCTTGCGAGGGGGCAGGAGGCAGGGAGAATGGCTGTTCAATGAAGGGTTTGGGCCGCATCCGCTTCCCGCGCCGGGAACCACGGCGAAAGGACCGCGGCGTGCCTTGTCTGCGGGTCAAATGCACGTAGCCTAGAGACAGACGGTTGCGGGCGGACGCCTTGTTTGCCCGAGCGACCATTGGCGATCGTCAGTTTGGTATCGTACTTCCACGCACCGCGTGAAAGCCCCAATCTGGATCGGTGGGGGGACACCGCTTGAAAGGTTGAATCATGATTGCCGTTAACGAGTATCTGCGGGACCTGCTCCTTGAAACACACGACCTTGAGTCGTTTCTCAACGCCTTGACCCACATCAGCGCCGAGACACTCTCCGTGGCGGGAGGCCCGGTGCACTGCGGCATCACGCTGCGGCGGCACAAGCGGGCGGGCACCGTGGCCAGCAACAGCGACCTTGCCCAGGAACTTGACGAGGTGCAGTACAGCTACGGGGAAGGGCCGTGCCTGGCCGCCTGCAGCGAGCATCGGACCATCAGCATCCCGGACATTGAAAAGGACGGGCGCTGGCCCGAATACTTCGCCGCCATTTCCGACGCCGGGGTGCGCTCGATGCTGGCCGTTCCCTTCACCCTGGATTCGGAGGACACCGCTGCCATCAATCTCTACGCGATGCGAAGCCATGCCTTCGACGCCGAGGCGGTCAAGCAGGCCGAGGCCTATGCCGAGCAGGCCTCCGCGCTGTTGAACCTGGCCGTGAGGATGGCCAGGCACCGCGACAACGAGGAAAACCTGAAGCTTGCCTTGGCCTCGCGGACGACCATCGACTTGGCGGTGGGGATCATCATGGGCCAGAACAAGTGCAGCCAGGAACGGGCCATCGAGATCCTGAAGTCCGCCTCGAGCTCGCGGAACATCAAGCTACGCCATGTGGCCGAGGCGGTCATCGCCTCCACCACCAACTCACCGGTCAGCACGCACTTCGACGC
>NZ_JCAXDW010000019.1:0-83039 GCF_059759235.1 Paeniglutamicibacter sp. GQ140 | reverse complement strand
TGATGGAACCGCCTTGGGTCTTCGGAATGGTGCCCAGCGCGGGCACGCGCTCGAGCCCGTGGTCCTCCGTGGATTCAATGATTTTGGCCATGGTGCGGATCGTTTCGATCGGATACTTGCCCACGCTGGTTTCACCCGAAAGCATGACCGCGTCCGCACTGTCCAGCACGGCGTTGGCGCAGTCCGAGGCCTCAGCCCGGGTGGGTGTGGGGGCCTCGATCATGGACTCGAGCACCTGGGTGGCGACGATGACCGGTTGGCCCGTCGCCGTGCCAGCTCGATGGCGCGTTTTTGCACCAAGGGCACCTCCTCCAGGGGTAGCTCCACCCCGAGGTCGCCGCGGGCAACCATAATGGCGTCGAAGGCGTCGATGATTTCCTCCAGAGCGGCCACGGCCTGGGGCTTTTCGATCTTGGCTATGACGGGGGTGCGTCTGCCTTCCTCATCCATGATTTCGTGGACCCGGCGGATGTCGGCCGCATCCCGAACGAAGGACAGGGCGACCATGTCGACGCCGGTGCGCAGCGCCCAACGCAGATCCTCTTCGTCCCTGGGGGCCAGGGCGGGGATGCTGACGGCCATGCCGGGAAGGTTGATCCCCTTGTTGTTGGAGACGGTTCCCGCCACCACGACCTCGGTCACCACATCGGTGTCCGTGACCGAGGTCGCGCGCAGCGCGACCTTCCCGTCGTCAACCAACAGGATGTCGCCGGGACTCACTTCGCCGGGCAATCATTTGAAGGTGGTGGAACAGATCTGGGCGGTACCTTCGATGTCGTCAATGGTGATGGTGAACCGCTGTCCCGCGGCGAGGTGGTGTGGTCCCTTGGCGAACCGCCCGAGCCGGATGTTCGGTCCCTGGAGGTCGGCGAAGATCCCAACGGGCCGGTTCAATTCTTCTGCGGCCTTGCGCACATTGAGGTATGTCTGCTCGTGCACGTCGTGCTCACCGTGGCTCATGTTCAACCGGGCAATGTCGACACCCGCTTCCAGGTCGGCGAGTGTGGCAGCGTAGCTGTCGATGGCGGGACCGAACGTGGCAACGTTCTTGGCGCGTCTCATGAATGGATGCTGTCCTTGTGCGGGGTAACGGTGGAGGATATTTGTTTTCCGAGCTCCGTCAGTAGCGCCGCCAAAAGCTCGGGGTCGCGGGAACTATCCAGGGCGGTCATCGAGCTCAGCGAGAAGTACCAGCCGGCCCCTGCTTCCGCCGCGACGGATTCCGAACCTTGGGAAGCCTAGAACAGGGTGGGGTGTCCGGGTCGTGGTTGAAGCGTATCGCCGCGATCCGTTCCTGGTTCTATCCGTTGGCCAGCAACTCGTCACGCAATCGCCGTGACCTGTCTGATTGGGCGACACGGCCAACGCCCCAATAGCGCAAGCCCGTTCCATTGCTGTGGCGCCTCTTCTTGATCCGGCCGAGCATGTTCTCCCGGTGGCTCCCC
Source organism: Paeniglutamicibacter sp. GQ140 (assembly GCF_059759235.1). Taxonomy (NCBI): domain Bacteria; kingdom Bacillati; phylum Actinomycetota; class Actinomycetes; order Micrococcales; family Micrococcaceae; genus Paeniglutamicibacter; species Paeniglutamicibacter sp. GQ140. Next base: position 81,594 of record NZ_JCAXDW010000019.1, on the reverse strand, counting down.
GGCACCAGATGCGAACCGGGATCCGCACTGGCATGGATGCACAGTGGTTCGTCGCAGTCATGCATCAACGAGGGCATATCATCGAGCCACACACCTGTCGCCAGCCAGTAGGCGTAGCGGTGCGGGCGCACCGCCCTGGTATGTCCGTCCCGGTTCACGGTGAACCTGCCGTATCCGTCGTCACTGATCGCTCCGACCCAGAACCAGCAGCCCTCAGGACGCGGTCCCTTGATGACCTTGGACCAGAACCGTCCATCGGCTGCGCGCATGCGAGTGGGCTCCTTACTTGGGCGCGTTGTTGTTGTGGGACTCCGACAGCATGGCCGAGGCCACGTACAGCGTGGAGCCTGCCCCCATCCGGGAGAGCAGCCCCGCTGCGATGCGTTTGCTCCTCTATTTATCTGGAAAAGCGCGTTCAATCCCGCCAGGATCTCATAGGGAATGTGGCTAGGTTGTTCAATCGCCTGCTCCGGGGAAAGGTGAAGGGGATGTCTGTTCTCTTAGTCTGTCGTTTTCATGGCGGGGGATGTCATTTAGCGTCTTTAGCGACGAAAATGAAACGCCGGGCATAGCCCTCCTCCTCACATGCTTCAAGCGGCAATGGCGCCACAGACACCCTTGCCGCTTGAATCGGCAGCCCTTCTGCCTGACGCAAGAAGGGAACAACGAGCGAAAGGTGTGGAGCCCGGCACTCAAACCAGCGACCACGGTGTGAACGACGATCCAGAGATCAGGAAACCGCTGAATCCCAAAAAACGGAAATCAGCGGTTTCCTGCACCACGGTAAAACCCCTAGGTTAGTGAGCGTCGCTCTTCGGCACGCCGTCTGTAACTTTAGACAAAGTTTCATCGATTTTTTGGGCGAGATGCTCAGCAATGGCCAACGCAGATGTCGCACCGGGAGAGGGAGCATTTCTCAGCGCGGTGACTCGACCCAATTGCTCGATCACGAAGTCATCCACCAACTGTCCGTTTTCATCCATCGCCTGCGCGCGGATTCCGCGGGTAATTGGGGTGGACTGTGCTCCGTCCAAGCTCGGGGCGTAGGCGGCTGCGCCCGCAAGGAACTTTTTGCGAGAAATCACTGCGCCAAATTCATGGATGGCGGCCTTGATGTTCCGTGATGCAAACCTCCAGAAGGCTACGCTGAACACCACGTCGAGGCTGTCCTTGATCCCGATGCCCCAGCCCTTGTAGTTCTCTCGTCCAAACGAAAGAAACGCATTCGGGCCAACCAGCATTTCGCCATCGACTCGCTTGGTGAGATGTACGCCGAGGAACGGGTATGCGGGGTCAGGAACCGGGTACACGAGTCCGTTGAGGATGCTCCGGTGTTCCGAAGCAAGCATCGAGTACTGGCCGAAGAATGGAACGATCTTGGGATACGTTGCCCCTCCCGCGAGACGGGCGACCCGGTCAGTCTGGAGGCCGGCGCAAACAACGAGGTAATCAAACCGGTGCCTCGTTAGCTGCCCATTGCGGTCTACGGTCACGGTGCATTCTTCCCCGGTATTGGAGATGTCTGTGACCTCGCTGTCCAGCAGGAGCTTCCCTCCCGCGTTGGTCACGTCGTCGATCAGTGCGCGCGTAACGGCCGCATAGTCGATGATGGCGGTGTGCGGGGAATGCAGTGCCAAGCGTCCGACGGCGTTGGGTTCAATTTCCCGGATCTTTTCGGGTCCGATGAGCTCGACATCAGGTACGCCGTTGGCCATGGCCTTAGCGTAGATATCTCGAACCCTGCGCTCTTCCTCAGCGGTGAGCGCTACGACGAGCTTTCCGCACTCCTCGTAGGGAACGTTCTTGGCAACTGCGTAGTCGCGCAGTAGGTCGACGCCACGCCTGCACAGCCGGGCTTTGAGGCTTCCGGGCTGGTAGTACAAACCGGCGTGGACGACCCCTGAATTGTGGCTAGTCTGGTGGGACGCGACTTCGCTTGCCTTGTCGATAACGGTGATCTGCGCGCCCGGGTGGCGGAGTGTCAGTTCTCTCGCCACTGCCGCACCGATTATTCCGGCGCCTACGACGCCGAACGAATATGTAGACATTGCTACGTCTCTCCTTGTGAATGTGTCTTGGCTCTTACTTGAATTGGGATAATAGGTAAATGGAATCCGTCAATCGCAACGCAACCCTGACTGAGCAAGCTGTCGATTCAATCCGATTGGAAATCGTCCAGGGTTCACTCATTCCCGGCCAGCTGTACACGGGATCAGAGGTCGCCCTTAAGTTGGGCGTTTCCCGCACCCCGGTCCGCGAGGCACTCATGGAACTCGCGCGTCGTGGCATGGTACGTATCGAAGACAAGAAAGGATTTCGTGTCCTCAATACGTCAGTGGAGACCTTGATCCAGGTTTTCCAGATCAGGGTGATGCTTGAAGTGCCATTGTCTCGGCTGGCAACCATGCGAAAGAACCATTTCTCTTCTGTTCAATTCGAATCCTCTGTGGAAAAATTTCGGGCAGCTGCCGAGTCAGGTGATCCTGACGCGGTGCTGCGCGCGGACAGAGACTTTCACCAAACTTTGCTCGCCGGCTCAGGGAATGAAAAGGCCTTGATCATGCTTCAAGAACAACGTGATTTTGTTCTCAGCACCGGCGTCGGGACCGTCCCCACCTCCCGTTCTGCCAGGGAATGCTTCGATGACCATGCCGACATCATCAGCGGCTATCGAGAAGGCAATGCTCAGGCGGTTGAACGTGCGGTGTTCAGGCACATCACGAATACCGCGCGGATTCTGATTCACCAGGAAACCCAGAATCGTCCCGAATTCGCTATGGCGGACATCGAACATTCATTCGCCTGGTTGTCCGAGCCAAGCAGAGGTGTCCTCTGACTCCGGCTCCCCTTGCAGGTCAGATGTTGAGCGCGATGTACTTTTCGATTTGGTATTCTTCGATGCCCGCGTGCCCACCTTCCTTGCCAAAGCCCGAAGCCTTGATCCCCCCGAACGGTGCCGCCGGATCGGCCACCACGGCGCGGTTGACGCCGACCATACCGCTGTCGAGTCGCTCAGCGGCCTTGATCGCCTTGCTCACGTCCCGCGTGTAGACGTAGGAAACCAGGCCGAAGGGCGTTTGGTTGGCCAGGTCAAGCGCGGCGTCGTCGCCTTCGACCTCGTAGATGGAGGCAACCGGACCGAAAATCTCACTCGTGGCGATGGTCGAGTCCAGACCAGCGTTCGCGACCACCGTGGGGTTAATGAAGAAGCCTGGCCCCTTGGCCGACTCGCCACCGAAGATGATCTCCGCTCCTTCGGCCACCGCGTCGCTGAGAAGCTGTTGCACGCTGTTGTGTTGCTTCTGATCGACCAAGGGTCCGACATTGACCCCGTCTTCTGTACCTGCTCCGACCCGGAGCTCGGCAACCTTGGCAAGAAAGCTTTCCCGGAAGGCAGGAGCCACGGATTTCTCCACGATGATGCGGTTCGCGGCAACGCAAACCTGCCCGGCGTTGCGGAACTTCGCTACCACTGCACCCGCGGCAGCCTCTTCCACATCCGCATCGGAAAGAACGACAAACGGGCCGTTTCCGCCCAGTTCCATCGACGTAGCCATCACGTTGTCCGCCGCCTGCTTGAGCAGGGTGACGCCAACTGCCGTCGAGCCGGTAAAGCTGACCTTCTTCAGTTCGGTGCGCGACATCAGGGCTTGCGACTGCTTGGACGACGAACTCGTGGTGACAAGGTTAACCACGCCCTTTGGAAGCCCGGCCTCGTGTAGGACCTGCACAAACATGTGGGTCACCAATGGGGTCAGTGCGGCGGGCTTGATGACAATCGTGCACCCGGCGGCCAGTGCCGCAGCTGCCTTGCGCGCGCCCATGAAGAGCGGGAAGTTCCATGGTGTGACCAGGTAGGAAGGACCGACCGGCTGGCGTGTGGTGATGATTTTGAAGCCGCCGGTGGGCGACTCTGTGTAGGTGCCTTGCTGTTGCGTGACCAGCTCCGAGAACCACTGGAAGTAATCCGCCGACACCTGGACTTCGCCACGCGCCTCCGTGAGTGGCTTGCCCATTTCGGCCGACATCACCCAAGCAATTTCCTCCTTGCGCTGGACCAGCAGCTCGAAGACCTTGCGAAGAATATTGGAACGGTGGCGCGTCGTGGTGCTTCCCCACGCCTCCTGGGCAGCGGTCGCCGCGGTCAGGGCATCGAGCGCATCGTGTGTGCTGGCATCGGAAACGGCCGCAATCTCGGTCTCATCTGCCGGGTTCTGCACGGAAAAGACCTTTTCCCCCTCCGCTGCCCGCCATTCACCATCGATGTACAGCCCCAGCGGAACCTCGATCTCTCCAAGCTTCCCGGTAATCGTTTTCCATGGAGCATCGGTCATATGACATCTTCCTTCTATACTAGGTTGCGTATTTCACACTGGGTTCGGCGTAGTTCTTGACATACATGTTACATGCAAGCAAGTATTGGTGTGACTTAAAGTACATATTTATTGACCCTGTCACCCCCGAGCGGAGTAATACATGCCCAACGTTGCGCAAACGCATCGCCTTAAGGCGAGACGCGTAGCAGCCGCCTCAATGATCGGTACCACCATCGAATGGTACGACTACTACATTTTCGGCACTGCCGCGGTCCTCGTTCTGAATGACCAGTTCTTCCCCCAGTTGTCACCCGCAGCCGGCACCCTGGCAGCGCTCGCCACCTTTGCCGTCGCCTTTATCGCCCGCCCTTTTGGTGGCATCCTCTTTGGTCACTTCGGTGACAAGGTTAGCCGCAAGACCATTCTCGTGTGGTCCCTGATACTGATGGGTGTCTCCACTTTCCTCGTCGGATTCTTGCCTAACTACGACGCCATTGGCATCTGGGCCCCGATTCTCCTAGTCGTACTCCGTTTCCTCCAAGGATTGGCCGTCGGCGGCGAATGGGGAGGCGCGGTCCTTATGGCTCTGGAACATGCGCCGAAGAACAAGAAGGCCTTCTACGCATCTTGGACCCAGTCGGGCGTCCCTGCTGCACTGGTCCTTTCCTCCACCATCTTCTTGCTGATGCAGCAGATGGACGAAGCCTCCTTCCATGCGTGGGGGTGGCGGGTACCCTTCTGGATTTCGGCCCTCTTGATCGTCGTTGGATTGTTCATCCGCTTGCGGATCACGGAGTCGCCGGAATTCCTCAAGATGAAGTCGGAAAAGCGTGAAGTTCGAGTTCCACTCTTCGAGTTGCTGCGTACCGCATGGTGGCCACTAGTCCTCGGCACCCTGACGTTGGCATCACCGAACATCATCTTCTACATCTCTTCCGTTTACCTGCTCAGCTACGGTCCCGCTCACGTTGGACTCAACCGTGAATCCGTCTTTATGGCCCTGATCATCGCGGCTAGCATCCAGGTCTTCACCATCCCGCTGGTCGCAATGCTCGCCGATCGAATTGGCAAGAAAACCGTCATGCTGGCCGGTGCCGCCCTGGTCGCCCTTCTGATCTACCCGGTATTCTGGCTTGTCAACACCGGGGAACCGATGGGCGCTCTTGCTGCGATGATCCTGGCTCTGCCCATTGCGCACGCAACCGCCTATTCAGCTGTGGCCAGCTTCATCCCTGAACTTTTCCAGACCGAAGTTCGCTTTACCGGTAGCTCTCTGGCTTATCAACTCGGTGGAATCATCACCTCGGCTCCTGCTCCGTTCATCGCCGCGTACCTGATGCAAAATACCGGCTCTTCCACGGCCGTGGCCACGTACATTGCCGTCGCCGCGGCCATTGGATTCGTGGCAATTGCTCTGGCTCGCAGGGCCAAGGATCCCCGCAGCCCGCAGGAAGCCGACGCCGTTTCCGTCTCGGCTGACTAACAGCCGCGAAGGCGCAATCGTCGGACGATACGCTTACAAGAATCAAATTAATGGACAGCGGGCCTTTCAGGAAAAAATAAACCTGACAATGGCCCCAAGAACGGAGTAGTTCCATGCCCAAAGTGGCTGTGTTGAAAGAATTCAATGAATCGGTCGAGTTGCAGGAGTATCCAATGCCCTCCGCAGCGCCCGGTGGCGCCCTGGTGGATGTTGCGCTCGGCGGAATCTGTGGCACCGATGTCCACCTGCGCACCGGGCACCTTTCCGTGCCACTGCCACTGGCCATGGGACACGAAGGAGTCGGCCATATCCGGGCACTTGGCGAGGGACTAACCACCGACGTTGAGGGCCAACCACTGTCGGTTGGCGACCGCGTTGTATGGGCCAACAACATTCCCTGCGGCAGCTGCTACGAATGCCTTGTGCTGAAAGAACCTACGCTCTGCCTCAACCGCAAGATCTACGGCATCAACCGCAAAGCCTCGGATGCACCACACCTTCAAGGTGGCTGGGCAGAAACCATATCCCTAGAAGCAGGTACGACCATCATCAAGCTGCCGGACTCCGTCAGCTTCGAGGAGGTAATCACACTAGGCTGCGCGGGACCAACCGCCATCCATGGTGTCGTTGAAAACCTTAGGATCGAACCCGGTTCGATCGTCGCGGTCCAGGGAGCCGGGCCGGTGGGTCTGGCTTCGGCCATGTACGCCAAGGCCATGGGTGCCGCCCAGGTCATCATCCTGGGTGGCCCAACCTCGCGTATTGAGGTCGCTTTGAAGATAGGGGCTGCGGATATCGCGATCGATATGGATACCTATCCGACTGCCGAAGCACGTCTTGCAGCTTTCCACGAGATTGCCGGCCAGGGAGCAGACGTCGTAATCGAATGCGCCGGTATACCATCCGCTGTGGCCGAATCCATAGACCTGGCGCGGCCAAACGCCCAGGTACTGGTGCTCGGGCAATACACGGATCACGGCCCCACTCCGATCAACCCCCACCTGATCACCAAGAAGCAGCTCAAGATGTTCGGATCCTGGGGCTTCTCGCCGGCACACTACGTCAAGTACGTGAAATCACTACCGCAGCTGGTCAAAAATCACGATCTGGCTTCCATACTCTCCGTATACGACTTGGAGAACGTGAACGAAGCACTTGCCGATGTAGCATCAGGCGCGGTTACAAAGGCCGCCCTAAGACCTCAGACAGGGAACTAACCAGAAGTAGGGCCAGGGAAAAATGAAATGAGGGCGTTCGCATGCCAACGTGCGAACGCCCTCATTCTGTCCCCAGCAGAGCCGCTGCCGGCAGGGCTATGGCGGTTCAGGCCAGGTCATCGGCACCGGAGGTTCGGGAATGGTCCTTGATGGGAAGTTCCGTGCGTATCCGCTGCTGGATTTGATCCCGCTGGGCCGGGGTCAGGCATTCGAAGGCTTCGCGGTGCATCTGCTCTCTTTGGTGCGGATCGGCTGTTTCCAGGAGGTAATCGTAGCGCGCGATGGCCGCCCGGTCAGCCTTGCTGATCTCCTCGGATGGAACACGCGAATCGGAGCGGTGCGACTGTGCACGATACGTCTCGGGGGAAGCTGGCCGACGGCTGGCAGAAGCCTCGGTGGCGCGTCCGTCGCCGGTCAGGGTATCGGCTTCTGCTGCAGTGCGCACGATCGCACACCAGTCTTTCTGGCCGGCGCTTTGGGGCTGATTCGTCGTACCGGACTTGTCCAGGGCTTACTGGGAGAGGCCTGTATGTTTGGCGAACATGCTCATTTGGAGTCATCCTTCGTGGTGGAGGGGTCGCTCGGTGCGGGTGCAGCGGGACGCTTTTGGTTTCCGCGGGTCTTGAACAGGCTCGCGACGGTGGCCACGGTGATCGTGGCGGCAATAAAGATGAGGGAGAAGGAGATCGGGATTTCGGGGATCCACAGGAGCGGCTGCCCGCCGTTGATGAAGGCAAGCTCATTGACGTGCAGTGCGTGGAAGACGAGCTTCACGCCAATGAACGCCAGGATGACGGCAAGGCCTTGGGAGAGGTAGACCAGTCGCTCCAGCAAGCCGCCGATGAGAAAGAACAGCTGGCGTAGCCCCATCAAGGCAAAGACGTTCGCCGTGAAGACGATGTAGGCCTGGTCGGTGAGCCCGTAGATGGCGGGGATCGAGTCGACAGCGAAGATCAAGTCGACGAACCCGATGGCGATGATGGTGAGCAGCATCGGGGTAACGAACCGCTTGCCGTCCTTCTTCACGGTGAGCCTGTCTTCGTGGTACTCATCGGTCACCGCCAAGTGGCGGCGTATGAAGCGCATGAACCGGTTGTTGGCCGGATCGCCTTCGTGGTTTGAGAATGCCTGGCGGTAGGCCAACAAGAGCAACAGGGCGCCGAAGACGTAGAAGATCCAGGACAAGTTCTCGATCAGCGTCGCACCGACGGCAATGAAGATGCCACGCAGCACCAGCGCGATGATGATGCCTACCATCAGCACCTTCTGCTGGTAGATCTTCGGTACGGCGAACGCACCCATGACCAGCAGGAAAACAAAGAGGTTGTCGATCGACAGTGCCTTTTCGGTGAGGTAACCGGCGAAGTACTCACCCCCGTACTCCCATCCCGAGAGCGCGCCGATACCGACACCGAACAGCAGTGCGAGGCTGATGTAAAACACCGACCATCGGGCGGATTCACCGATGGACGGCTCGTGGGGCTTGCGCACGTGGACGAAGAATTCGTAAACGAAGAAGACGATCGTCACGGCAATGGTGATGATCCAGATCAGGGGTGATACCTGCATGAGGGTACTCCAAAGGGATATGGCGTGGACATGACGCCAAGGTCTCCTCCGCTCTGATCAGTTCAGAGCCGATGGCCCGGGATGCACCAATGCATACGTATTGACGGACCGATCGCGAACGGGAGTACTCCCCTTGATACAAATCAGACTACAACATCGCCGACCGGTCGTTGATGCCATGAGTCCAAGATTCAGGATTTACCCAGCGAATTCTTGGCGACTGTGGAGCCTTCACGACAGGCTAGTTGGGAGTCCACGATCCGGTTTTGGGCAGGTATTCGGGATTCCACCAGGACGCGGGTGGGGAACGGCGCTGGAGCATGCAGTGGGGTGGCCACCGAAATGATGGCCACCCCTCCGTTGCCGTGACTAGAGTGCGGTGTTGCTGTCGTGGCGGATCTGCCCGACTAGTTCTTCCAGCATGTCCTCCAGGGTCACCATTCCGGTGATTGTTCCGGTTGCCGTGTCTCGCACCAGGGCGAGGTGGGCACCATTGCGTTGCATGGCCTGCAACGCCGGACGCACGGATTGGTCGGCCATGAATTCGGGCAAGGCCCGCACGACATCGTCTTCCAAGGGGAGGATGCGGGCCCCTGGGTCCAGTCCCAACACATCCTTGATGTGAACGTAACCCACCGGGGCGCCGGTGGGATCGGTCAACGGGAAGCGCGAGAAGCCATGTGCGGCTACTGCTTCGACATCTGCCGCACATGCATCCCGCGGCAGCGTCTGGACCCGGGCGAAGTCGATGGCCACCGAACCGATGGTGCGGGCATCGAAGCTCAAAGCCCCCATCAGCAGGCGTTCATCGTGGTGGTCAAGGAGTCCGCCTTCGCGGGATTCGGCGACCATGCTGGCCACTTCGTCCCGGGTGAAGGTGCTGGCAACTTCATCCTTCGGGGTAACGCCCATACCGCGCAGCACCAGGTTGCCCATGCTGTTCATCAGCCACAGGACAGGGCGCAGGATCTTCACCAGGACCACCATGCTTGGACCCAAGACCAGGGCCATCCGTTCGGGTCCGGCAAGGGCCATGTTCTTGGGCACCATTTCCGCAAATACGACGTGCAGGTAGGTCACCAGGGCGAGTGCGATCGCATAGGACAGGGGGTCGATCCACGAGGCCGGGATGCCGATCGCCTCGAAGGGACCGGCCACCGCGTACTTCACCAACGGTTTGGTGACGTATCCCAGAGCAAGTGAACACACGGTGATGCCCAGCTGCGCGCCTGCCATGACGAGGGAGACGTTTTCGATGGCCCATAACGCCATCTTGGCGCTGCGGCTCCCGCGTTCAGCCTGCGGTTCGATGATGCTGCGGCGCGCGGAGATCAACGCGAATTCTGCTCCCACAAAGTAGAAGTTCGCGGCCAACAGCACGAGGGTGACAACGATTCCAGCCACATCGCTCATCGGGTTTCCTCCAGGTCATCGAGTTCGGTGGCCACCACGTCCAAGGCGGCGATTCGCGCGCCTTGGACCTCATTGACAGTGAAGAGCAACTGTTTCCGCAGTTGGCCGGGCAATCCCGGTACGACCAACGTGACAGCGTCCCCCCTGGAAGCTAAACGGCCCAGATGCAAGGTGACCAGACCGGCGAGGGTTTCGTAGTCGGAATTCTCCGGAATCTCGCAGCCGATCAGATCGTTGGCCTCATCCGGGCGCAGGGAGGCATCCAGGAGCCAGTGGTTCTCCGCGAGGATCTGAACGGTGTTTTCCTCGGGGTCATGCTCGTCGCGAACCTCGCCGACAATTTCCTCGACAAGATCCTCGAGGGTGATAAGCCCGGCGATATCACCGGTTTCATCGATCAGCACTGCCATTTGCATGCCGCCGCCGCGCAATTGATCCATCAGCTCATCCAATTCGATGGTGTCGGGAACCAGGATAGCTGTTTCGACGTATGCGCCCACCGGGGTGGTGGAACGCCGGGCGTGGGGCACCCCCAAGAGGGTGCGGATATGTACGAGCCCGTCTGCTCGATGACCCTGGGCATCGAGCAGGGGGAACCGGGAATGACCGGATTCGGCGGCCAAGGCCAAGATGCTGTCGACGGATTGGTCGGCGGTGACCGAAACCATCCGGCTTCGCGGAGTCATGACATCATGTGCACGGCGGTTGCCAAAGGCCACGGTGCGCCGGAGCATTTCCGCCGTTTCCGACGGCAGCACCCCTTCACGCGCCGAGTGGCCGACCAATGCCACCAGTTCTTCGGCCGACCGTGCCGATGCCAGCTCTTCCTTTGGCTCGATGCCGAAACGGCGCACGATCCAGTTGGCGTTGCCGTTGAAGAAATACAGAAGGGGCCCGGTCACGACGCTGAACCCGCGCTGGAAACCCACCACGGCCTTAGCCGTGGCGAAGGGCTTGGCGATGGCGAGGTTCTTGGGGACCAACTCACCAAAGACCATGGTCAAGATGGTGGCGATGACCAACGCCAGCGCGATGGAAATCGATCGAGCCGCCGTTTCGGGCATCCCGGCGGACTGCAGTGGTCCAACGACCAGCGCCGCGATGGCGGGCTCGGCAAGAAAGCCGATGCCCAGGTTGGTCAGGGTGATGCCCAGTTGGGCGCCGGAGAGCTGGGTCGAGAGGGTACCCATCCCCTTGAGCACACCGACTGCACGCTTGTCACCGGCGGCAGCGGCCGCCTTGACTTCATTTCGGCTGACCGTGATCAGGGAAAACTCCGCGGCGACGAACAGGCCACATCCGAAGATCAGGATGATGGCCAGAAGCAGTGATATCCACTCCATCTATTTGCACCCCCTGCCGTGATGCATCCCTGGGGCGTGCTCGCCCAGCAGAGGGCTTGGACTGTGATATTGACTGCCGCTTGGAGAGTCCATCATTCCTTTCTGGCCGGAGTATCTTCCTACGGCCTAAATACTTCGACTGATTATCCAGCAGACCAGGATCACTTTCGGAAGGAAGCGGAGCTTGTTTGCCAAATACCCCACGTTTTCACAGCATATACACATCTCTATCCTGCTACGCGCCTCCTGCACACCTTCAGATTCAGGCGGATTGAGTGCCGCGACCAAGGATCCCCCACCGCGACACCCTGGCACCAAAAATCAGACCGTTGAATACTGTGAAAAGCCGCGGTAAATTGCTCGGTTTCACACGCATGGCAGCCCATGAAGAAGACCGGCGATTCTTAGCGACAAGCCGTTGGATCATGGGGGCAAGGGGGATTTCTAGCCGTATTGTGATTGCCTCAAGCATGAGAATCACTGGGTTGCAGGGAAAATCTTCCGTCACCTGGCCACATGTCGCTGACAGGTCCCGGCCAATTGGTGCTGCGATTAACATGCCTGGCCGAAGTTGTCCGATCCGTAAATCAATCGGACGACTTCTGAAGCGTGTTGAAGGCCCATCCCAGCGCTCGGATACTACTTATCGGGCCATTCATGCCACGCGATCATCCCTACGCGTTTACCTGTGCGATCTCATCGGCAACCCGCAGACCGGATAGATACGCTCCCTGGACCGTGCGGGGACGCCACTGCGCAGTTGCTTCACCGGCCCAAAAAATTCTATCTTCGATGGCTTGGGACAATCGACGCCGCGAATCCGGTGCAGCCCCGGGTGGAAGGTGGCTGTAGGCTCCGCGTGCGAAGGGATCCCCCATCCACGAGTGGTATGCGGAAAAGCTTGGCACGAGGTGGGGGTTGCCCAGTTGCCTACGGACCTCTTCCAGCGTTTCGTCCATGACATCGGGATTCTGCATCTCGAGAAGCCGTCGTGCCTTGTCGCCCACAGCCCACGCCACGAGGACTGTTTGGTCGGTCGGAGCACCCTCGAACGTCGAATTCCAAATGGAGCTCAGTGCCCCCGATTCACAGTGCACGATATCGTCCTCGCCGGACCACACGTTCCCGTCAAAACCAAAGAGAACCTTCACTATATCCAAGCTTGTCATTTCGTGGATCGCTCGAACCGTGCGCTCGGGCAGCGGCGGAACGAATTGGACGTCGTTGTTCTTTAGAACTCCAAGTGGCAGGCTAACGACAACACGGGCAGCCCGGAAAATCTGGGTAGAGTCTGCGGTTTTTGCGCTGACTTCGACGCCGTCGTCGATTAGTGCAATGCGTTCAACCCGTGTTGAAGTCTGTACCTGCAAATCACTGGCGAGTAGCTGTGTGATTTGGTCAAGCCCCTGCGGTACCCGGGAGTTGTTGACTCCCATGAATTCTCCGTGTTCGAGTTCGAGTTTCAGTTCATTGATTGCATCGGAGGCACTCGTTTTCCGGTGCGCTTCACGGCCCAGCTGTGCCTCAAAGGCTTCTTCCATGAGGTTTCGTTCTGTCCCGGAAGGGAACTGGTCTAGGTATGTGCTGACCGATTGTCCGTTGGCCGGTGCGGGCGCATCCTCGAGGACCAGTTTCAGGCGGGCGTGGAAGTCTGCAGGTAGCGTGCGGGTACCCCCCACATAGGGCGTATCCACCCCGGCTGCTGCGAACACTTCCAGCAGTGGGTTGCCGTTGGTATGGAGCATTTCGGCGCCGAGTTCGATGGGGCGGTGTTGATCACCGCGAGAGGTCAGGACGCGCCCGCCGATGCGGTTGCGTGCCTCCAGTACGAGGACTTCCAACCCGCGGTCTTTGAGCGTGCGGGCAGCGCAAAGGCCGGCCACACCCGCTCCGACAATGATTACGTCCAGGGGTGGTTCTGAATTGTTGGTCACAAATTGCTCCTACACGATGATTGGTGTTTACGTTCGGGCTCGGCGTGCGTCCGTGGGTGGCTTGGCGGAGATAGGGCATTGGCAAGGCTTGGTTGCCCGTGCGTTGATGCCGTCGAGCATCAAGGTCAATGCTGCTTCGAAAATCTCATCAAAACCGACTTCTACCAGGTGTCCGCGGATTGCCGCCGTATGAGGGTGGATGGAGGGGTCGGCATTGAAGTACTCGCGCGACCATGAAGTTTCATCGTTCAGCTGTCGTGAGGGGTCAAGCGAGAGGTAGCTGGCGTGCCCACCTGCCCAGAACAATGAAAAGTCGGCGGCGACACGGTAATACAGCGCAGCTTCGCGATCCTTAAAGCCGGCATCGAGTATGGCGGCCAGGAAAACCTCCACCACCTTCTTTTCGCCTTCTCTGCCCGTGGTTCGGGAAGCCGAGAGCGAACCTGCAGCGGGATGCAATTTGTAGACATCACGCATTCTGCGACTGAGGTCAGCCAGGGTTGTTCTCCAGCATTCGGAAGGCGCGAAGCCCGCTAGCACCTCCTCGAGCAGTAAGTCAGCGACGGCCAGAATAATCTCGTCTTTCCCGGAGAAGTGACGGTATACGGCCGTCTGGTCTGCGCCCAGGGCGCGCCCAAGCGAGGGCAGGGTGAAACCGCTGGCTCCCGCGCTGTCCAGCAAGCGGAGGGCTTGCTGCGCGATCATTCGTTCGGAGAGGGCTCCCCGCGGGAGTTTAGTCCGCGCCAATTCATCCTTCATCTCCATAAAAACTCCTTGCTAGGGTCCGTCGAGAGATCGATCATTCCATTAAAGGGCTCAACGTCATCTTAGTCAATGCCATTGACCAAGACATTTACTCATGGTTTCATGTATGTGGCTTGGATTACAGGACCCTGTGTCCGGCATCATCCACGCGGCCTTTCCTCCGACCTTCTCAACCCAAGGTGAATTCCCATGAAAACCACCGACCAACGCACCGCATCCGGTGTGCCACACTCCGCACCCCGGGGCAGTGCCCCCCGGACCAGTCGCCTACCGGCGGGGCTAAGTGGGCTGGCCTTTACCGAACTCTGGGAACGATTTAGTTTCTACGGTCTCCAGGGCATCCTCGCGTTCTACCTTCTTTACTCGATTGAAGAAGGAGGGTTGAACCTTGGCCCAACCACTGCGGTCAGCATTGTCGGTGCATATGGTGGCGCCGTGTATCTGGCCCAAATCTTCGGGGCCTGGATGGGTGACCGGGTTCTGGCTCCAAAAAAAATGGTGTTGTGGGGTGGGGTTGTCATCACGTTCGGACACGTGGCCTTGGCTTTCCTTCCCGGGCTCGTGGGTTTGGCCACGGGATTGGGCCTCATCGTTCTGGGCACGGGAGCCTTGAAAACCAACATCACCTCAATCGTCGGTTTTCTGTTGGAATCCGACCAGTCCAAACGCGACGCAGGTTTCTCCTACTTCTACATGGCAATCAATATCGGTGCCGTCATCGGTCCTCTGGCCACCGGCTTCGCACAAAGCACCGCCGGTTTCCACCTGGGCTTTGGGCTCGCAGCCATCGGCATGATTGCCGCCCTCATCCAGTACATGGTGAGCATGCGAAAACTTCCGGCCCAATCCGGACTGGTCCGCAATCCCCTGCCACCACGCAACCTCGGCAAGCCGCTGCTGGTCATTGCCTCAATCGCCGTCCTGATTTACCTCGCATGGTCCAGTGGCCTTCTCAATAGCGCAAACATGGCAAATGCCACTGCGCTGACCATTGTCGCTGCTTCTGCCATCTACTTCACCATCATGCTCTCCTCCAAGGTCGTCACCCCCGTAGAAAAGGTACGCCTTCGAGGTTTCATCCCCCTGTTCGTGTGCAGCGGCCTCTATTTTGGGTTCCTGTTCCAGAACTTCACCACCATCGCCATCATCATCACCGAGCGAGTGGATCTCAATCTCGGCTCCTGGACTTTCCCCGCAGCATGGGTCACCACCATGGGACCACTTGCCGCCGTTCTGGCCACCCCGCTGATCGCCCGGATGTGGAGCGGGATGGGCGCTCGACAGCCCGGGGCAGCAAACAATTTTTCGTTCGGCATGCTCCAGATTGGAGTCGGCTACCTCGTGCTGCTCGGCGCGTCCATGGTCTCCGGAACCCGGATTCCTCTGCTCGTGATGTTGTTGTTCATGGTCATCGTCGGGATTTCCGAGGTCATGGTCGGTCCCATCGGACTGTCTTTGGCAACACGCATCGCACCGGAAAAATACAAGTCGCAACTTGTCGCCTTGATCTTCCTGGCACTTGCCGCGGGATCGTCCTTGTCCGGACTTCTAGGCCAGATTTACTCCACCATGAATGAGAACGTGTATCTGGGGATGATCGCCGTCATCGCCATCGCACTGGGCCTTGCCCTGCGTTTCTTCTCCACACACATCGAAGGAGCAATCAACGCAGGTCTCACCGGGAAGTAAGAACACACAAATCCCATCGATTCGACTCACACATGATGAAGGTACCCGTTGAAAAATAAGGCCAAGCCAACCCAGATCGCCGCTTTAGGCAAAAGCGCCGTCGGCGGGATTAATGACACTGCGAGTGACGTCGGGAACGTGGCATATCTTGATGCCTGCAGCGCCCGCGCAGCATTCCGATCGCTGCAGCTTTCCCCCGTGGAACTGTTGGCCAGCATCGTCCAACGCATCGAGACCGTCAATGGGGACCGGGATACCGGCATCAACGCGTTCACCGAACTGCTCCTCGACGAAGCCATGGTGCAGGCCCGGGCCGCCGCCGATGAATACGCACGCTGCGCCAGAACCGGGGATGAGCCAGGAGCACTGCTCGGGCTGCCGGTCGCGACCAAGGAAAAGCATGCGTTGGCCGGGCACCGGATCGAACAAGGCTTGTACGCCCACCGTGGGCGCATCGCCGAGAGGGACCACCCGGTCATCGAACGCATCCGGGCGGCCGGGGGCATCATCCACGCCCGCACCACATCACCTGAGTTCAGTTGCGCCACGGTCACGCACAGCCCCATGTGGGGCACCACCCGCAATCCGTGGAATCTGGAGTGTTCCCCGGGAGGATCCTCCGGTGGGGCCGGCGCAGCCCTCGCAGCAGGGATGACCACACTGGCCACTGCCAGCGACATCGCCGGCTCCACCCGTATCCCGGCCGGCTTCACCGGCACCGTCGGCTACAAGGCACCCTACGGACGAGTACCCGGCGCGGGTCCGCTGGCAGCCGACTGGTACCGTGGCGATGGCCCGATGGCACGCACCGTTGCCGACACGGCACTGCTGGCCGCGGTCATGTCCGGCAGGCATCGCGCCGACCACGGCTCATGGGGTCCGGCAACAGGTGGGCGGGCGGGCACCGGCTTCGGGGCCGGGCCAGCTTCGGTCCAAGGTCTCAGGGTTGCCCTGTCCACCACGCTGGGCAACTACCAGGTGGCCCCGGAGATCTTGGCCAAGACCTTGGCAGTGGCCGGTGCACTGGAAGCTGCAGGCGCAGTCGTCGTTCCCGTGGAGCTGCCATGGACCACGGAGCAAATCATGGAGACGGTCTTCGCCCACTTCGGGCACATCCTGGGACCGGCCATGAAGGCCGAAACCACGGGCACCGAGAACCATCTGGCCGCATATACGCGCAAGTTCATGGCTGATGCGCGGAAGGCAGGACAGCGGCACACCCTCGTGGATTCATTGGAACTCGACCGGAGAATCCAAGCGGAGCTGGCAACCGCCATGGAAGGATTCGATGTGCTGCTGTGTCCCACTTCCGCCGTGGCCTCGCTTGCTGCCGATGGGGATTACCTAGATGGAATCCAAGTCGGCGATCGGCATCTGGGCCACTATTGGGAGGGACACCTAACCAGCCCCTTCAACATTGCCAACCGCTGCCCGGTACTGGGAGTTCCCAGCGGACTTGCGGACAACGGGGTTCCCACAGGTGTGCAGGTAGTGGGCCACCCCTACGACGAGGCAACGGTCTTCAACGTCGGTAGGGCCATAGAATCCCTCCTGGCACGTCCAACCTGGCCCAGGCTGGCGGGCCAGTAGTCCTACCTCAATTCAAGGCATCCCGGGGATGAGGCCGTCGCAACTTGCTGGGGCCCTGCCCGGGCGGACGTGCCAGAAGCCGACCCCTGCCGTAACAGGTCGACAACGAAACGAGCCAGTCCCGGCCGCAGTGGCAGCATCTTGCCAACCAGCCCCATCCAAGCCAGTCTTCAGTAGATAAACGGACAGCGGTGACCTTGTTCCGGGAGTACTTATTGGGCGGTCATCCTTGAATGGGGGGATCGCGCAAGCCGATGGTCCAGCGCGACACCCTGGCGTCAAGAATCTGGCAGTTAGCCTACCTAGATCCTTGTAGCGTGGGTTGTTGGTCCTGGGAACATGGGTTCCCAACAGCGGTGGCCACGCCTAGGCCATCGTGAAAAGTTCGCTCCTGCCCAAGACGCATACTCGTGGTAAATGCCGAAAAACTGGCCCACCAAACAGATGGGCCCGGTCGGCGATTCTTGGACCATGGGGAACTACGCCGAAACCCACGACGATTGCGAGCGTGTGCACGATCGCCGGCAGCGGCAAGCGGGAACAAGGGCGGAACGGAACCTGGCGGGTGTGTGGACGCGGGGCCCGCAACCAGTGCGGCTTCAAAACGCCCCCCACGGCCGCACACCTTGGGGTTAGGCGCGGACGCGGGGGCCTGTAATCCCGTCCGGTGGCCTCTTGGGGATGGCATTTCCGAACAATCCTCCACCCCCGGCTGGAAGCGCTCGCTCCGCTCCTGTCCCATAGCCCGAACCCCCAGGCATCATCCACCCGCCAGAAATCCGACAGTCCAATTTGCTGTGCATCGCACCGTCGGAGGGGGACGTCTCCTACGTGAAACCTTCGGAAGCACGACGCGCTAGACGGCAGCCGAAGCCGGGCAACGAATCTATTCCACAGCTTCCATCATGTTTCCCCCGCGCCAGTTTCCACGATCCAAAAATGCAATCGTGGAAACTTCAAGTCAAGGATTCGTCACGACGATTCTTGCGACGTTCCCGTCTTTGAGTCGCTGATAGCCTTCATTGATTTGTTCCAAGGCAATTGTCTCGGTCACCAGCTCGTCCAAACGAAGAAGACCCCGTGAGGCCAGGCCCGCAAAGTACGGAACGTCCACCTTCAAGTTGGCTGACCCCATATATACACTTTCAAGGCGGTTCCGGTTCCGCATGAACGACATCGCGTCCACATTGATGGAGACGTCTTTTCCGCCGATTCCGACCAAGTAGAGCCCCCCTCCATAGGAGAGCATCTCGAGTCCCTGCTGTGCTACGACCTGGGAGCCAACGAAGTCAAAGACGTAGTCGGCTCCTTGCGGAAGAACCTGGCGCAGGGCCCGGATAGGATCCTGGTTGCCGGAATTGATCGTGGCTGTCGCTCCGAAATCCTTGGCGCGGTCGAGCTTCGCATCGGAGACGTCAATGGCGACGATCTCGGAAGCTCCAGCAATCACTCCGCTGCTGATTGCGTTCAATCCGACGCCACCCGCCCCGACAACAACCATTGTCTCGCCACGGCCGACCTTGGCTGTGTTCAGTACGGCTCCCGCGCCCGTGATGACGCCGCATCCCAGAAGTGCTGCGTGGTGGAAAGGGAGGTCCTTCGGGACACGAGCCAGTTGGTTCTCGTGGATGAGTGCCTGCTCGGCGAAACCGCCCAAGCCGAACGCTTGGTTGATCGGACCGGCGGCGCTGGTGATTCGGGGGCGCTGGTCGGCGGATCGTTCTGTTCGGTATGAGTTTCGGCAGTAGTAGGACTGCCCCGACAGGCACCGCTCGCATTCACCGCAGAAACGGATGAGTGCACCCACCACATGGTCGCCGACCGATATCGTCCGGACGTTTGCACCAATCTCCCTGACGACGCCTGCTATTTCATGGCCGAATACGGCAGGCATCGCGAATCCAAGGTCGGATCCTGCCATGGTGAGATCGGAGTGGCATAGGCCTACGGCCTTGATGTCGACCACTACTTCGTTGCCGTGCGGTGAATCCAGGCTGACTTGCTCGATCACAAAACCAGCGCCTGGTGAATGTACTACTGCGGTTTTCATCATTTTCCTTCGGAAGGGCGGGTGACCAGCAGGATGCTGGAGATCATGGGCTGTCGGCGATGAGAGGCTCTGCATCGCCATGGAATGCGCTAGGCGTTTGGGCGGTTGAGAAAGATCGATTTGAGAGCCTGGTAGTGGTTTAGGCCTTCCGGTCCAAGCTCGCGGCCCAGACCGCTGGATTTCACGCCACCAAAGGGTGCTACCGGGTCCGTGGCATATCCATTGATGCCGATGGTTCCGGTCTTGACCTGTCGAGCGACCCGAAGTCCGCGTTCGTCGTCCGAGGTCCAGACGCTGCCTGCCAGGCCGTAGTCGGAATCGTTGGCAATTTCAATGGCGTCTTGTTCGTCAGAATAAGGGATGACTGTCAGCACAGGACCGAAAATCTCCTTTTGCGCCAAGAGATCCTTGCGGCCAACGTCCGCGAACACGGTGGGCTCAAAGAACCAGCCTCGATCAAAGCCCTTGGGTCGCTTTCCTCCGGTGGTTAACCGTCCGCCTTGTGCAATGCCCCGGGCAACCAGCCCCTCAACTCGCTCCCGGTGCTTTTCGGAAACCAGCGGACCAATCTTGGTGTCGTGGTCCAAGGGATCTCCCACACGCAACCCGGACACCATGTCCGTGACGAGCTGCACCGTCTTGTCATATTGGTTTTGCGGCGCCAGGATCCTGGTCGAGAGCCAACATACCTGGCCGTTGTTCACCATGGTCGATGCGAATAACTTCTCGATGTTGCCCGGGAGGTCGGCGTCGTCAAGAACGATGGCCGCGGATTTGCCTCCGAGTTCCAAGGTGACCGGACGCAGGAGCCTTCCGCATGTTTCTCCGATCATCCGTCCCACCTCAGGCGATCCCGTAAACGATACTTTGTCGATTCCGGGGTGCTGCACCAGGTAACTACCGGTTTCGCCGGCGGCAGGGACGATATTGAGCACGCCGGCGGGCAATCCGGCCTCAATCGCCGCTTCGGCCACCAGGAAGGCATCGAGCACGGTTTCGGGAGCAGGCTTCAACACGACCGTGCATCCGGCGGCCAACGCCGGGGCGAGCTTGAGGAACGTGATTCCCTGGGGGACATTCCACGGAACGATTGCCGCGACCACGCCGAGCGGCTCGCGTGTGACAAGGGTCTGCTTTCCCTTGATGCCCTGCCGCAATTCATCGTCCTGTTCCACGATCAGATCGCTGTAGTAGCGCAAGAGCGTTGCGGGATTGTTCGCTTCCCACGCTTCGGAAAGCCAGATTGGCATGCCGTTTTGGATTGTCACCCGACGTGCCATTTCGGCCCCCCTGCTCTCCAGGGCGAATGCGAATCGGAGCAGCGCCTTGGCTCGTTTCTCGGGGTCCCACCTTGGCCATCCATTCGGGTCGTCAAAGGCTGCGCGGGCCGCCTCGACCGCCCGGTCGATATCGGCATTCCGCCCGTTCGGAACGCGACCAACAAGTTCTTCGGTTGCAGGTGAACGCACGTCGATCACCGATGCGTCCGATGGGGAAACCCATTCCCCGCCGATGTAAAGACGGTCGTATTCAATGGTTGTCATTGCGAATTTCCTGCCGTTTCTGTGGTGTGTGTATGCCCCACTCGTTGCCAATGGCTTGGAGCTATTGTTGAAGCTCTGGTCCAGCGTCTGTAGCGCGGATCGCGCGTATGGCAGTGGAGGGTGCGAACTGGATCCAGGAAGCGGTCATCTCGGGACCGAAGGAGCGGCTGCACCCACAAAAGCCAAAGTGATCTGTGGAACTGTGCAACACTTTTACTTTAGCGTTCATGGGCCGTGACTTCAAGCACGGTGGCCGCCAGTGGACTATTCAGCCCTCGAAAGTGGGGCGGCCCCCGGGCCCTCATTCATCACGGAGCGTCCGGATGGGCGTGATCGTCGGCGCAGACATAACTCGTGCCCACGCCGACGGCCAGATCATGACCCCGTTGAACCCTCGAACTGGATCGCCACCTGATCCAAGGGGTCGCCAGCAAAGTAGTTCCCCATGAAGAGGTATTGACCGTCGGTCGCCAGGACCGCCGAATAGTTGGCCTGCGGAGTTTCAAGGCCGCCGGTCATACCGGTGAATTGCAGCTCTGCAATAGCCATGCGGATCGGCTCCTCGTTCTCCTCGTCCACAATCGCAGACAGGGTTCCCCGCCCATCATCGCCAAGCAGTATTTCCGGCTCCGCGAGTGTCACGGACAACGCCCCGTGATGAGCGGTCAGGGTCAACGTGCCAGTAAACGACAAGAGCCAGCCGCCGGCCAACAATTCGCGCTGCGATCTTCCGGGGAAGCTGAACGTGCCGTCGGCGTTCCTCGAAGTTCCCCCGGCAAGCGAGTAGACATGGTCCGGGAGTCTTTCGAAGTACGTTCGAAACGACTCCTTGACGCCCCAAACCACGCTCCGCGCCGTTCCCGGGAACGTCGTTTCGTTGTATTCCATAATGCCAAGGTGCTGCATTGCCTGATCCATCTCGGAAACCTTCCTTCTGTTCGAGCCTTTTCGCGTTAACGAGTGTCCTTCAGGGCCCCTTCGATTCGAGCCGCGAGAGCTATTCAGTGGTGGCCAGCTGGCCCGGAAGCCAGGTAACAATGTCCGGGACGTATATCAACAGGATTGCGAACCCCAGTGCCACCAGGACAAACGGCATCGCTCCGGCGAAGACGGATGTCAAGGAGATCGCCTTGCCTTGGTTGACTTCAGGGTCCTGGACGATGCGATGGAGCACGAAGCTCAAAATTCCCATCGGCGGGGTCACCATCCCGATTTCGACCATGACCACCATGAAGACACCGAACCACACCATGTCGACACCTAATTCGTTCAGCGGCGCTGCAAGGATCGGCACGGTCAGCAGAATGATGGCCATGGTGTCCATGAACATGCCAAGGAGCAAATAGAGCACGACCAGGACCAACAGGAACGCGGACGCGCTGAGCCCCAGTCCCACGATTCTGTCCGTGAGTCCATTGGCGATCCGGCTCAGGGTTACCACCCGGGTGAGGGCATGGACGCCGATCAACAACAGGAAGATGCCAGCCGAAGACATTGCTGAAATGGACACCACGTCAAGGAAATACCGACCGAACGCCCTAAGGGTTTTCGGTTCGTTGGGCCGAATACTCCAGCCGAGGAGGATGGCAACGACGGCTCCGACGGCTGCCGATTCCGTTGGCGTGAACAGTCCAGAGGCTATGCCACCTACCACGATGATGGCGACAACAGCCAATGGAACTACACCCAGAAGCGCCCTGACCTTGACCCCAAGGGGGAAGGATTCCCCCATGCGGGGAGCAATGCTCGGCTTGAAGACCGCGACGCAGAAAATGTACAGGCAGAACGCCGCCGCCAGCAACAGGCCGGGAACGATCCCGGCCATCAGCTGGGTTCCGACCGAAGTCTGGGCAGCTCCTGCATAAACAACAAGCAGCACGCTGGGCGGGATAATCTGGCCGAGCGTCCCGGCCATTGCGGTGGCACCAATGGCGAATCCGGGCCGATACTGAGCCCGGAGCATTTCCGGGACCGCTACTCGACCCAGCGCATGGGCCAAGGCGATGGTGGAGCCACTGGATGCCGCAAGGCCGGCACCCGCCACGGTGGTGGTCAGGGCCAGTCCGCCGGGCACGTTCCCAAGCCACACCTTTGCGGCTTCAAATGCCCGTTGGGTCAGACCGGACTTCCAGAGGGCCGTGCCCATGAGGATGAAGGTGGGAATCACACTTAGTTGCCACGTAGCGGTCGGGTCGTACACCGATTGCGCCAGTGTCGAGGTGGCCGCGGTCCAGCCTCCCAAGGCGAACAATCCCAACAGTCCGGCGCCAACCATGGCCAGACCGATATGGACTCCGCTCAGCATGAGGAACAGCATCAGAAGCACCGTCAAGAAACCGACCGACTCACGCGAGAGATTGCCGAAAAGCAAGACTCCGGCGATCACCAAGGAGCCCCCGAACAGGATGACGACCTTGAGCCATTGGAAAAGCCCCGTCGAAGGGCGGAGTTTCAACGCCGGTTGCGCCATGGTCTCAAGCATGTGTGCCACCTTCCATCTTCAGATTCCCGTCGGATTGCTCGTCGGTGGCCGGCTCGGCAGCCCAGCGCGGGAACATAATTGTCATGAGATTTGCGAATGCCTGCACTGCCATCCATATCCAGGCGGCGACGATGATGAGTTTGATGGGCCAGACGGCCAGCTCGCCGGTACCCATGGGAACGGTCTCGCGAAGATCCATCGACTCAATTGAGAGATTCAGGCTCCCCCACGCCAGGATCACCGAGACAATGACTGCCAGGGATTGGCCCAAGACTGCAAAAACCTGCTGGGGACGATCCATCATGCTGTCTTCGACGATGGTCACCCGGATGTGGTCTTTTTTCCTTTCCGTGAATGCCATCGCGAAGAGAATCGTTGCCGGCATCATCCACTGGCTCACGTATTCGGACACCCCGGTGACTGCCACGCCGAAAAGGTTTCTCAGGAGCACGTCGCTCGCTACCAGTCCCAGCATGATGACCAGCGCGATTCCGGAAACTGCCATGAAGACGGAGCTGCCCCGATTGATTGCCCCCAGCACCTTGCGGGCTGGGCGGTCTTGAACAATAGTTGTGTTCACTTCAGTGCATCCCTTCTTGTAGCTGCGGATCCGCTACGAACGCGGGGTGCGAGCTTCGAAGACTTCCGCCAGTTTGGACTGCCATGCCGGGAAGTCCTGGATGTCCGTGCTGGCGACCTTGCCTGCCTTGACCAACGGAACGTCCTCTTCCAGGACTTTCGCCCATGACTCCATGGCTGAACCGAGGATTTCGGATTGGCTCTCCGGGTCTTCAACGGAAGCAGGTGCTCGCTGAACCCACGTGTCGCTGCGCTGTTTCTGGAAAGCAGAAAGCACCTGATTCATCTCGGTGACATCGTGGGTGGTGATGCCCAATTCGTCGCGACGGTCGAAGAAGACCTGCTGGGCCTTGATGTCCGCCTGGGTGCGGTTCATTGCCAAGTCCTCCATGCTCTTCTGCAGGACTTGTTGCGCCTCGGTCGATAGGCCATTCCACGTATCGAGGTTCATGAGCATCACCAATCCCATGTTGGCGCTAAAGGTGGCCGGGTAGTATTCCTTCGCCACTTCCGAGAGGCCATAGTCCTCGTACATGAAAGGCGCCCCGATCTGGCAATCAATGACTCCTCGTTGAAGCGCCTCGTAGGCCTCGTTCTGGGCCACGCTGACCACCGTCATTCCCAGGGCTTCAGCTTCAGCGGCCCACACGGGGCCCGGCGCACGGACACGCAGTCCGCCCAAGTCGGTTTGGGACTTGAGCTCCTTGTTGCAGAGCATGTCGTACTTTCCGGCAACACTCGTCGAGGTCAGGAATTTGACGTTCTGGGATTCAAATTCCTTCTCGGCTGCCTCGGTTGAGAACATCTCGTTCATCACGCCGACGGTCTGGAGTTGGTTGTGCGGGTAGGAATCGACCGGAAGGGAACCCTCTTCGTTGATCCAGTTGGCGACGGGCAGCGCCTGGGGCTTGTACGTGACCACGGTGTAGGTGATATCCGAAACCCCGCTCCCGGTGCCGGCCAAGGCGTCCGCACTGGTCAGCAATGAACTCGAGAAGTACGGCTCAACCACGAGCTTTCCTTGGCTCTGCTCGTCGAGCTCCTCGATCCATTGCTGGACGGTTTCCCCGGCCTTGGACGTTGACGAAGTCAGGTCACTGTACGTGAGCGTCAGGGGCTCCATGTCGGCCAGGGATTTTCCGGCGCCTCCGGCAGCGGCGCCGGGGACACCGCAAGCCGATAGGGAGAACAAACCGAAAGCCATTCCGGCAGCCAGTAGTGGGCGAGTTGAAGTGCGTCGCATGGGGATCCTCGAGTCGGTGGGGATGGGCAAGCGGTGCCGGTGATGACAAAGTTGCGCAATTTCGATGAACTGTGACACAGTAGCACTGTGCTTATGTGACACGACACACATCGTACACAGCTGGGCCGGACCACACAACCACCGAACGGAAACAACCCGAGGGCCCGCGGTTCCCTAACTCTGGGCGATCCTGCGGATGACCTACATTGACGAAGGAGGAGTTATGACTGCAACTCAAGTCGAAACCCAAATACGCATACCCGACGAAATCGCTCGTCGAATAGTGTTGCCCGAAGGCCATCTGGATGAGGAGGCCCTGTTTGCCGCCTACGAGTGGCTACGGCACAATGCTCCTCTTGCGAAGGTCGAGGTGGAGGGATATGACCCGCTTTGGCTGGTGACAAAGCACGCGGACATTCTTGAAATCGAACGACAACCGGAAGTGTTCCACAACGGTGGCGGCGAAAACCCGGGAACACACAACCCGATCCTTGCCACACAGGCCGGGGACGCGTGGACGAAGAAGACCCACGGATCTCTCCGTCCCCTGGAATCACTTCAAATGATGGACGCTCCTGAACATACGATCGTCCGTGACATCGCCCAAGGCTGGTTCCGACCGGTCGAGCTCAAGAAGTGGAATGGACGCATTCGGGATCTGGCACGAAAAGTCATTGACCAGCACCTCCAGCCCGGCATCAACGAACTCGACTTTTCCCGCGAATTCGCCTGGTTCTATCCGTTGCACGTCATCATGACGCTCTTCGGAGTTCCTGAGGCGGACGAAGCCGTCATCATGAAGTTGGCCCACGAGCGCTTCGGCGTCAATGATCCCGAATCGCGACGTTCCGGCATCGGTTCGAATTCGGCCACCGCCGCCGCGGAGCAGAATTCGGCCAATATCCGTGATTTTGAAGCGTACTATGTTTCTCTCGTTGAAAACCTGCGCAAAAGCCCCAAGGACAACTTGGCCAGCCTCATCGCCAATGCGCGACAGGACAACGGCGACTACTACCCGATGAAGACCTGCATCGGGTATTACATCGCGATCTCCGGTGCCGGCCATGACACCACCTCGACAACCGCCGCAACGATATTCGAGCAATTGGCGAAGCACCCGGATCAGCTCAAGGCAGTCCAAGAGGACCCCTCGCTGATTCCCACACTCATCAATGAGGGCCTTCGTTGGGCGTCGCCGGTGAAGCACTTCGTTCACCAAGCCGCCGTGGACTATGACCTGCATGGGACGCAGATCCTGAAGGGTGACCGCTTGATGCTGCTGTTCCAGTCGGGCAACCGCGACGAGGAGATCTTCGAAGCCCCGCACGAGTTCCGACACGATCGAAAGCCGAATCCGCATATCGCCTTCGGCAGCGGTCCGCATTCTTGCTTGGGCCAGCCCTTGGCACGTCTGGAACTGCGCATCTTGTTCGAAGAGCTCTTGCCTCGGGTCCGGAACATCGAACTGCTTGAAGGCCGAAAGGTGCTCCAGACCAATTTCGTGGGCGGCGTTAAGTCCTTGCCCGTGCGATTGGAATTGATCGACTAATGCCGTCGGCCTGATCCACCCGGCACCCGAAAGGTACTGTCGGTCCAACCCGTGTGGCCAAGCAGTCCGGTGACTTCACCGGGCTGCTTGGCCACACGGGTTTCATTTCATGTCCTAAGTGGAGTTTCCCGCCATTTGTGGGGGCACGAGCGGTTGCAGCCAGCGATCCCGGGTTTGGTCTCAAATCGACGCGGCGGGGGCGACTGTGCTTGGGATGGCGACCAGGTACATCCAGCCAGAGCCAGCCTCCTGGCGAATCACGTCCCCACCCCGTGAAGGCGGACCGGCTACTCATCTTTGTCCGCATCGATTCACTGTGCTGGGCGCCCGCAAGGGGTTCGCGTTGATGGGACAACGACGTCCCGCGCCACTGAAACAACGCGTTCCGGCTCATCTTCACGCGTGCTGGAAATTATCTGCCTGTGCCGCACGAGAAGACTCGCATCAGTATCTCAAGTCGTCGGAACAGGTTCACCCCGTTGGGCTGCGGCCAGATGATGGCACGTCGGTTGAAATCCCGGTGCCTGCGCCGTCCGGATGCGAAATTGCCGAAGGTCGGCCCCGATTCGTCCGGGGCCGACCTTCGGCAATTTTAGGTGGTCAGTGCCCTCAGCGTCCGACGCCCCAGCCGATGGATTTCACCTGTAGGTACTCCTCAATGCCCCATGCGCCGTATTCGCGGCCGATACCACTGGCCTTGTAGCCCCCGAACGGCATACTGATATCGGGGAAACCGCCGCCGCCGTTAATGATCACGGCGCCCGTCCGCAGGCGCCGTGCAATGTCATATGCGCGGACCGAGTCCGCGGAATTGACTGCGCCCGACAGGCCGTAGGGGCTGTCATTGGCGATTTGCACGGCCTCGTCATCGGAATCGAAAGCGATAACGACGTTGACCGGACCAAAAATCTCTTCCTGGGCGATGCGCATCTTGTTATCGACATCGGCGAACAGTGTCGGCTCCAAGTAATACCCCTCCTCCAGGTCGGCAGGCCGCTTTCCGCCGGTGACGAGCCGTGCACCGGCTTCAATCCCGGAAGCGATCATTTCCTCGACCTTCTCCCGCTGTGCTGCGGAAATCAACGGACCCATCTGGGTGTCGGGCGCCGTTGGGTCACCGACCTTCACTGCGGATAGGCCGTCAGCGATTTTTGCGACCAGTTCCTCGTACCGCGAGCGATGAACCAGGGTGCGGGTCAGCAAGGAGCACCCCTGTCCCGCCTGGATGATGGTGTGCATGACGACCTGCGCCGCCACTGCATCCAAATCGGCATCTTCCAGAACGATGTTCGCGCTCTTGCCGCCAAGCTCGAGTACGACTTTCTTGATGGATGCAGCTGCCTGCTGGTAGATCTGCGAGCCGACGGAATCGGACCCGGTGAAGCTGACCATGTCGACTTCCGGATGGGTCGTCAATGCCTTCGTCGCGACCCGGTCCCCAGTAAGAACGTTGAGGACACCGGGCGGAAGCCCGGCCTCCTCGCCGATCTCGGCAAGAACGAGGCCTTCGAGGGGCGTTGGCGATGCCGGCTTCAGGATCACGGAGCAGCCCGCCGCCAATGCCGGGGCGAGTTTGGTGATGTTCAGCCACAGCGGGAAGTTGTAGGCGCTGACCAGCGCTGCCACTCCGTAGCTCTCGCGCACGACCTGTCCCTGCCCAATGCCATTTCCAAAATGGACGGAAGATGAATGCTCCCAGTCGAACTTGTCCATCGCATCAATGGTGGACCGCAGGTGGGCAATGGCGCCCCCAACCTGGCCCACCTCGGCAAACCAACGCACTGAGCCGCATTCGGCGATATCAAGCTCGACCAACTCGTCTTTGCGGCGCTCCATGATCTCAGCAAAGCGCACAAGGACACGCTTGCGCTGTGCCGGTGTGGCTCGTGACCAGTCGCCTTGGTCATGGGATCGTCGAGCAGCCTTCACAGCCCTGTCCACGTCGCCCACTGTGGCCACCGAGACCTTGGCGAAAACTTCTCCGGTCGCGGGGTTCTCGACATCGGTGAGCTCGCGGCTTGATGGAGAGGTCCACTCTCCGTCGATGTACAGCCCTAATTCCTTCACATCGGTTGCTGGGAGGAGATTGGTTGCCACTGGTAGGCCTTCCTGTGAGTGTGTGCCGCCCGCATGGATCTACTGGCTATGCCAACGGCCGTTCTGCATTGCGTCGCAACGTGCGGGGGTTTTGTGGAATTGTTCCACAGTTGCCCATTCTGCATGATTCGGATCACATACTCAAGGACTTGCCGAAAAAGGGCGTCGGACGGGCAAGGTGGCCACGTCACAGTTCTCCGGCGCCCCGAAGTTGATACATCCATTCGGGAACCAGCGTCACCAAGTGTCGCGCCACCGCCTCCTCGTTCGCCTCAATGCGTCCCATGACCCATTCGGAGATCACCGCCATCCACCCTCCCGCGATGAAAAGTGCGGCCATCGGCGGATCGACGTCCGGCGGGATCTGCGCGTCATGGAGCATGTGCTCGAGCAGCTCATCGGCAAGGGCTTCAACAAGGACGTTGGTGGCAACCAGGGATGTCGGCAAAGAGAATACCGCGGTATAAAACAGTCGATACTCCGAATAGTGCTCAACAACCATCCGCAACGCCTCCGCGATGCTGTCCCGCCTGGACCGCACGACCTCCCGCGGGTCCATGTGCGCGCGCTGCCGTTCCCAGCGGGCGATTCGGTGCACGATTGCCGCCTGAAGCTCCCCCGCCAGCTCGTCCAAGCCCGCGTAGTGCGTGTAAAAGGTTCCCCTGCTGATCCCGGCCTCCCGCACCAAGGAGCTTACGGTCACGTCGATCTTGCGGCGAGCCATTTCGTCAAGGGCGTCGGCGATCTGCTTGCGGGTGCGCATGGCGCGCGAGTCCGTCGAGCCTCGCAGCACCTCTCGCCGCCCGTCGATGCTGGTGCCTTGGGAGCTAACTGTCATGGGCAAATTCTATCGCGAAGAGTTTATTGACACCTGTTCACAAATGATGCAAGCTGTGACGTGACACACTCCAGAGCTAAGGAAAGTCCACACTCATGAATCATCTTCCACGCCAGTTCGACTACATCGTCGTTGGTGCCGGTTCAGCAGGGTCGGTAGTTGCTTCTCGCCTGTCCGAAGACCCACGCAACCAGGTGCTACTAATCGAAGCGGGCCCGGAGGACCGAAGCCCGTGGTCACGCATCCCCCTGGGCTTTGCGAAGATCCTGTTCGACAAAAAATACACTTCATGGGATCTCCAGACGGAGCCCGAGCCGCAACTCAAGAACCGCAGGTACTCCTTGCCCTACGGCCGTCTCGTGGGCGGATCAAGCGCGATCAATGGACTGGTGCATGTGCGCGGCACCAAGAGCGATTACCAATCGTGGGTCGACAAGGGTGCGGAAGGATGGGGATGGGACGACATCCTCCCCTATCACAAGCGATACGAATCCGACCATCGCGGCGATACCGAGGTGCACAACGGTCACGGCCCCATCGGCATCGAAAAGGCACGATGGCAAAATCCGCTGGCCGACGCGTACATCGAGGCCGCTTCCACAACGCTCGGCACACGCAAGCACGTGGACTTCAACTCCGGAAACCCGGAAGGATCCGGGTACTGGGATCTGGCCACCCATAACGGTGTCCGTTCATCGACCTCCCAGACGATCCTGAAGCAGGCCCGCAAACGGGGCAACCTTTCAGTGCTCACCGAGGCACAAGTCATCAAGATCAATTTCGATGGCAAACGCGCCGTTGGAGTCACCTACCGCAAGACCAGCCAGGAGCTGACGGTGTCCGCGGCCCGAGAAGTCGTCCTCAGCGCCGGCGCATTGCGTACGCCCCAGCTGCTGCAGCTGTCCGGCGTCGGGCCAGCGGAACTGCTGAGGAAGCACGACATCACGGTGGTCCACGATCTCAAGGGCGTGGGCGAGGATCTCATGGACCATGCCCAGGTCGGGCGCAAGTACGTCACGACAAGCAAGTACACGTTCAACAAGCTCATCCGACTTCCCCTCCAACAAGGCTTGCAGGCCATCAAATACTTGCTGGGCCAACGCTCCGGCCCACTGACCATTGGCGCATCGCTGGCCGGCTCCTATCTCAAGACCGATCCGGCGGCCCCAGACGCGGACCTACAGTTGCACTTCCTGCCTTTCATGCCAGGCGACAAAGGCTGGGACCTGGCCACCTTCTCAGGCTTCCGGTTGGGCATGTACCAGGGACGGCCCAAGAGCCGCGGACATGTGCGCATCACCTCGTCAGACCCGGATGCCAACCCGGAGTTCATCTTCAACCACCTGTCACATGAAGAGGACCGCAAGGCGCTCATGGCGGGGATGCGCATCGCCAAGAAGATTGCCGAAGCCATGCCCAAGGAACTTGGGGTGAAGGAGGTCGCTCCCGGACCCCAGGGAGACAGCGAGGAAGGGCTGCTTGAGTACATTCGGGCGAATGCGGACACGGCCTTCCACTACGCAGGCACGGCACGAATGGGCACCGACGAGATGTCGGTCGTCGATCCCCAATTGCGCGTTCATGGCATTGAGGGACTCAGGGTTATTGATGCTTCCGTCATGCCCGAAGAATTGACGGCGAACATCCATGCCGCCGTGCTCATGATTGCCGAACGTGGGGCCGACTTCATCAAGGAAGAATCCACGCGGCGTGAAGCATCCGAGACCAAGTCGTCCGGCTCCAACGTGACTCAGTAAGGATCGAAGCCCGCTGAGCTGCCCGAGGTATTCGGAAGCCCAGCGGGCTTCGTCGTGCACTTTAGGGGCCCGCAGAGACTTCGCCTGGGATGACATCAACCGGTACAACGATTCAATCGGGGAAGTCGCCCGCGGTGCATGGCGCTTGCTGTACGAACCAGCACCGGGCAAACTCGCTTCCGAGGCCACGCCAAGGTGGACAGCACGGTCGCCACATGCAAGGTTCCCGGTCCGGGAGGCGGAGGATGAGGACCGAGGCATTTTCCTGCACTGGACGAATACACATCCGCGGGGCCCATCCAGTGCGCCATCGACCGAGGGGCATCGCCGCTATCAGCCTTCCGCCGCATCCAGGACTCCAGAATCCGGACCAGTGAAATGCCGGGCTGTCCAGCCACCGCGGCCGATGCACACCATGGCCGGCGGGTCCGCCCGCCTGGGGAAACAACGGAAGGCCGGAGTGCATCCGAACGGATCCCGGGCGCCGCGGTCTTCCCCTGTTGCGCGAACTGCCGCCAGGGCGCAGGCTGTCCGACGGCGTCCATGCCGGGGCACCGGTGAGCCTAATGGCATCCGCCGCCGGATGGTTCGTTTCCTTCGGGATCATCCAATGTTCTGAACCCGGGCTGGTGCGAGCATCGATCCCTGCGGGTAAACGTTGTTGAACGTCTCCACGCCGTTGGCCGTGAGCTGCAAGGGGACCTCGATGTCGCCGTTCCCGGCGTAGCTGTAGCCCTCGGACGACACGGCAATGGTCTCTCGCCGTGAGGTATCCGGCCATGCCATGAGATCCACGATGCTTAGCTCGGCGCCTTCAGGAGCCAATGTGAGCCAGGGATTCATGAAGATGACGAGCAGCATGCCGCCGTGGGCCTTTAGCCTGAGGTCTCCCGTGAATTCGAGGCGCATCCCGCCCTCGGGAAGATCCGTCCGCGCCGCGAAGGGGAAGTTGAACACGTCGCCATGCTCGCTGGCCGTGGCACCGTCGTTGGCCATGACGAGCAGGTCTTCCAGGCCTTGGAGGTACGAGAGGAAGCTTGGCTTTATCCCCCATGCGAGAGGCCCGAAATTCTGTGCGACGGGATCTGCGTTATTCACTCGCGGTCTTTCTCGGTTTGAAGTCCTCGATTCGGGGGTCCTTCCACGGATCGTTTGTGAAGTGCCCGCTGGTGGCCACTGAGATGGCTTCGATGTCGCCAGCGCGAAGCGCGTCGACCAAATCCACGTGCTTTTCCTTCCAGTCATCCAGGCTCAAGTGCTCCAGCCAATCGATCGACTGCAACCGGCAAAGCCTGAATTCGTCCATCATGTCAGCGAAGGCACGACTGATCCTCTTGCTCCCGGCAAGGTTCACCAGGACCTGATGCAGGGAGCAATCGGCGTCAAGGCGCAGCGGCCAAGGGTCGTCGTCCGTCATGGAGACCACTTGCTCCAGCACCCGCTCAACCTCTTTACCGGGCTTGGCCTTTTTTGCAAGGACCACACGGTAGGCGGCTGATTCCAGGCTCTCCCGCAGCAGGAGTATGTCGGCATATTCCTCGCGGCCGAAAACCGGTACCGACCATCCTCGGTTCTCGCGGTACTGGAGCAGGCCCACGTTCTCGAGGCGGGTAAGCGCAGCACGCAGGGTATGCCGGGACACCCCCAGCTCCTGGGCCAGTGGAGCTTCCTTGATCCGTTCTCCGGCCGGGATGTTGCCGCCAAAGATTTCCAGGCGGAGTCGCCCTTCCAACGCATCCACGACCGAAACCGTCTGCAGCTTTCCGCTGGTCAGCAGGGATTCACTCGTTGCTGTCATGTCGAATCGACCATCCTATTCTCGTTGCAGGTGTTGGAGCGGGGATTCCTAGTGTGCTACTGCTCAACACTACTCCAACGGGACCGGGCTCGATGCCGATGGAGCCTTGGGAAACCATGTTTCGGTCAGCATGGAAGTGCCTGGTCCTGGAGTATTTCGAGTCTCTCCGACAGTGATTGCAGGATCAGTCGTCGGTCACTGACGGTATTGATGACTCGGGCACCGAGACCTTCCCAGTGCTCAAGTTCCTTCCGTGATTCCTCGGGCGTACGTCCGCGATACAGTGTCGCGAAGAGTGGAACCGAGGCACGTTTTGCCGCCTCGACGAGCTTGAGGATCTGCTCCTCGACTTCCGGAACGGAATTATCTCCGTGGTGGCCCATTTCCTGGGCCAGGTCGAAAGTCCCAAGGAAGAGTGCGTCGATTCCGGGGACTTCCAGAATCTCCTGCGCTGCGGCGACGCCGGCGCGGCTCTCGATCGCCACCGCCACAAAGACGTTGTCGTTGGACCACTCCGCGAAGGTGCGCCAGTCCGATGCCATGTGGTCGGCCGCGCGGACACTTGGACAAGCGCCCCGGGCGCCGGGGCCACCCGGGGTGGAATAGCGGGCCGCGGCCACGGCGGCTTCGGCACGTTCACGATTGTAGACATGGGGCACGACGATGCCCAAGGCCCCTGCGTCGAGCACGCGCTTGATCCAGACTTCGTCGTTTGACGGTACCCGGATAATCGGGGTGAGCTGTGAAACCTGTGCGGCGCGAATCATCGACACCACGGCATCGGTTCCAAAGGAACCATGTTCCCAGTCGATCATGACGTGGTCATACCCGGCGCGGCCCACCATCTCCAGAAATTCCGGGCTGTTGGTTTGAATATTGACGCCCAATGAAGTCTTGCCGCAGCGAAGTGCGCCCAGGATGTTGTTTGTTCTAGCCGGCATGGGGAACACCTGCCAGGACTCCCGATTCGGCATCCTTCGATGCGATATGCCGGGCTACGATCCTTCCGAACACCGCGCCCTTCCCCAATGATGTGCCCGTCATGTACGCCGCTCCGTGGAATCCCCCGGTGGCTTCCCCGATGGCGTAGAGTCCATCGATGACTTCCCCGTCCACGTCGGTGACCTGGCCCTGGGGAGTGATCGTCAATCCCCCATAGGTGGTGGTCATCAGCGTCTTGGCCGGGTAGGCATAAAAGGGGCCCGTCTCAAGGGCGCCCAAGGCCCCGACGCCGTTGCACAGATGGGTCCGGCCCAGCTCGTCGGCGATCTGCCCGGTGGCCACCAAATTGTAGCGCTGAACGGACGTCAGGAGAGCGTCAGCCGGAATGCCGGCCAGCTCGGCAAGCTCGGGAAGGGTATCGGCCCGGAAGATGTGTCCCAGGTCCTCGAGCGTATCCATGTCCTTCAAAGCGATGCCGCGTTGCGATTTGGCGCGGACCGGCGCATCGAAGACCTGGAAGGCCATGGCATCCGGTTGTGTCAGAACGGCCGAGCCCAAGGTCTTGTAGTCCAGTGATTCATCGACGAATCGCTCGCCTTCGGCATTGACGATGATGCCGCCCAGGTAGAAGGACGTGAGCAACTCATGCTGCTCGTCCGTCGTGTCCGGATGCGAGCCGTAGGTGCCAGAGATCGAAGACATGTCGGCCATGCCTGCACCAATCTTCCACGCCATGCGCAGTCCGTCACCGGTGTTTCCGCGGCCGCCATAGGGAATCGCGGCCAGCTGCTCGGGTGCAAATGTCGCCAGGAGGTCGCTGGAGCGCGAGAATCCGCCCGAGGCGATGACCACACCCCGTCTGGATTTCATGAGGACCGGTCCATTCGCGGTTTCGATTTCCACGCCGGTGACCCGGCCTTCCCGGTCACGGAGCAGGGAACGCACACGATGTCCATAGTGGGTCCTCCCGCCCAGCCCTTCGAAGTGGCTGTGCAGTTCCCGGAGGACCTCGCGGATCCGTGTGCTGTGGCCGCGGGGCGCCGACTGTCCGGAGCTGATCTCGACTTGCCCGAACTCGACGCCGTGATCCTTCAACCACTGGTAGGTCTCCAGCTGGTTGTCCAAGTATGCCTCGAGAAGCCCGGGGTCATTGCGATAGGCTCCCACTTCGAGCAGATCCTGGAGGAATTGCTCGCGGGAGTCGCGGATTTCCGCAGTCTCTTGCTCGCTGGTTCCGGTGAAGGCGAACCATCCGCCGCTCATCGCCGAGGACCCGCCGATGTCTTCGGTCTTCTCGACGATTGCGACGTCAAGTCCGGATTCCGATGCAGCGGTGGCCGCGGTCAATCCGGCTATCCCGGCTCCGATGACCAATAGGTCGAATGTTGTGGATTCCAAGGTATTTCTTCCTTACGCATATAGGCCACGGTTAGGGCCATGGCCGGATCTGGGAGCGTTCCGGGGGCATCGGTGGGCCGTTCGACCCACCGATTCCCACGTCCTACCTCGGTTTCGTGGGAATCAGCAACGGGCCGATCGGTGTCAGCCGAAAATTCCTCCATTGACGTCGAGCACTGCCCCGGTGATGAAGCTGGCGTCCTCGGAGGCCAGGAAAGAGACGGCTGCCGCCAACTCGTCGGATGTTCCAACGCGGCCCAGCGGTACCGACTTGGAAAATTCCTCATGGAGGTTCTGGGATGAGCCCAAACCGCTGACGTCGGACAACGGCGTTTTGATGCGGCCGGGGGCAACGGTGTTTGCCGTCACGCCATACGGACCGCAGTCGCCGGCCAAGGTGCGCGTAAACCCGATGACAGCCGCCTTGCTTGCGACATAGTGGGCTCCGCTGATGGGCATGTAGACCCGGCCGGCCCGTGATGAGACATTGATGATCCGCCCCCAGCCCTTGCTCTTCATTTGGACCATGGCCCACTGGGACAGCAGGAAGGTTGCCGTCAGGTTGACGGTCATGACCTGCTCCCACTGTTCCAGCGAAATCTCCTCGATCGGGAAGTGGCTGCCATCGTTGCGCTTTGGATGGATACCGGCGTTGTTGACCAAGATGTCGACGCCGCCGTACGTGGCGGTGATCACGGCCGTCACCCGTTCGATGTCCGCTGCCGTTCCCAAATCCGCGACCTCGGAAAAGACCGGCCGGGCCCCGTCTTTCGACAGTTCCTGTGCAACCGAAGCTGCTGCTTCCGACCGATCAACGATCACGACCGTGTGCCCGTCCTCCTGGAGCCGCTTTACGGTGGCCAGGCCAATGCCACTGGCCCCGCCCGTCACAACGGCGATCTTGCCAGTGGTCGTTTGCTGTGCATTCATGGTGTTCCTTCTCTTTCCGGGTGGGGGTTCTAGTCCTCGATCAGGATTGCCTTGGCCGGGCAGGCCGCGGCGCCGCGGCGAACAGCGGCATGCTGTTCACTGCTCGGGTTTTCCTGCAACAGGATGACCACGCCATCCTCGTCCCGCTGGTCGAAGACCTCCATGGCTTCCATGACGCAGGCGCCGGCGGCAATGCACTTGTCGGTGTCAACTTTGACTTTCACGGTGTACTCCTAGTTCTGAAGGTTTTTCTTGGATGCCGATTCCCGAAGGTCCCGGCGGTAGGGGATCAGTTGTTTGGCTGCGTTCTTGCCGACCACGGCTTCCAAGTTCCCGTCCCGGCGCAGCACGGCCACCAGCCGGTTGGCGTCGGCATCGTCAAGGACAATCTCCAGCTCGGCGTCACCGTGGACATACCCGTAGGCCTGCCACTTCTCGTCATACTGGTCGGTCCAGAAGAATGGGAGGTCCATGTGCGGGACGTCCGTGCCACAGAGCACGGCGGAGACCACTTGGGCCTGTTCTCCGGCGCTGAGCCGGTGCTCAACGCGCTGGTTCGCTCCCAGCAGTGGATGGAACCAGTTGGCGACATCGCCCACGGCGTAGACATCCGGGGCGGCCTGTCCGAGGCTGTCGCAAACGATCCCATTGGCAAGCTCAAGCCCGGAGCCTTCTAGCCAGCGCACTGCGGGAACGGTGCCGATGCCCACCAGTGCCGCATCGCTGCGCAAGGTCTCTCCACCTGACAAGGTCACCGAGTCGATCCGCCCCTCGTGGGTGTTCCAGTTTTCCACCACCTGGCCGAAGTGGAATCGCACGCCTTTGGCGCGATGGGATTGCTCGATCCTTTGGGCCAGTTCCGTGGGGAACTTCCCTAGCAGGGCGCTGGGCGCCGGTTCAATGACATCAACGATGCAGCCCTTTGAAATGGCCGTTGCCGCGACTTCCAGGCCGATGAAGCCGGCGCCCACGATCACCATATGGCGACCGCTTTCCATGTGTTCCCTGAGTTCCATCGCGTCATCGAAAGTCCGCAGCGAGAACACCCCGGGGATTCCCGCGGCCAGCTCAAGTTTGCGCGCCTCTACGCCGGTGGCGATGACCAGCACGTCGTAATCGAGCGTTCCCCCGTCGGCCAGGAGCACGGTCTTCGTCGAGGTGTCCAGGCGGGTCGCTGTAGTCCCCAGGCGGAGGTCGATGTCCCGGGCTTTGCAGGTCTCGAAGGCGGCAAGCTGGACGAACTCGAATTCCTTGTCTCCTGCCAGGAGCTGCTTGGACAAGGGCGGACGGTCATAGGGGGGGTGCACTTCGGCGCCAACCATGATGATCTCGCCGTCCCAGCCGCGATCCCGCAAGCCGTCCGCAATTGCCAGCCCTGCAGCTCCGGCTCCGATAATGACTGCTGTCTTCCTTGACATCACTGCTCTCCTTCGAGCGTCCAGTTGATTTCCAGCGACTTCGGTCCGCGCATGAGCATCCGCTCACGCCAGTCATCGGTGTGCTGAACCGCTTGGATCGTCGCGAACCGGTTGAGCACCGCATCCAGCACTTCTCTGATTTCCATGCGCGCCAGCTGGTTGCCGGGGCAGGCGTGCGGGCCGAACCCGAAACGCAAGTGCGCCTCTCCCTCACGCTCGAAATCCAGTTTTCGCGGATCGGCGAAAACTCCCTCGTCGAAGTTGGCCGGGTGGACCACGGGATGGATCCCGTCATCCTTCTTCACTGTCACGCCACCGATCTCGACATCCTCCGTGGCGATTCGCACGCGCGTACCGGTTCCTGCGGGCACCACACGCAAGAATTCCTCGACGGCGCGCGGCAGCAATTCGCGGTTCTCCTTGAGGTACGTGAACCGTTCCGGATCGTGCGCGAGCCAGTAGAGGATCCCGCCGACGATGGAGGCGGTGGAATCGTGCCCGGCGGTCAGGAGCACGAAGCCGACTCCGCCCAGTTCCTCGTCGTCCCAGATGCCGCCATCCAAATCCCCCATCAGCGCGCTGATCAGGTCGTCCCCCGGCTCCTGGCGCCGGCGGGCCACCAGTCGGTCAAAGTACTCGTTGACCTTGGTGATGTGCGCGTTTGCCTGTTCTTCGCTGGTGATCCGCCCGTTCATGTGGTCCAGTGCGGCTTCGAGGAAGATGTCCGTCTCGTCAGCCGGGACACCGAGGAGGTCGCTGATGACTGCGAGCGGTACATGCTCGACGAACTTCTTCATCATGTCCGCGCCTTGGCCCAGCGCGATGAACTGGTCAAGGAAACCCTCGATCTTCGCGCGGGAGCCTTCCTTCATGGCCATCACACGGCGGACGGACAAGTGGCGGGCAAGGACTCGACGCCGGGCGATCTGTTCCGGCCCGTCCATCTTGTCGAATGCCATGCGGAAGGGTGGCTTGTGTCCCTCGCTATGTCGAAGCCGGGGGTAGTCGTTGCCGCGGTGCTTCCATACGACAAAGCGTTCATCGCTCATCACTTGCTTGACCTCGTCGTAGCCGAGGGCGATCCAGGCCCGCCCCTTGCCAAAAGGCATGAGTGCCGGGACCACCGGGCCATGCTCGTGGCGCAGGGTCCCCAGTTCGGTCTCAAGCTCGGAAGCGACGATGAGGTCCTGCCGAGACTGCATCGGATACGGGACCGGGTAGGTCGTCTTCTGGGCTGTTTGGTTACTCATCGAAAACCTTTCTACTATGATGTGAACTGTGTAACAGTTGAACACAAGTATTTATGGAGCGCAAGCTTTCCCCGTAGATGCCCCCGACACCAGGAGTCCCGCAATGAATTCCCTTCGCACCCGCTTAAAGAACGGCGGAGTAATCGCCCCCGGCGCCCACGACGCACTGACGGCCGTCCTCGCACAGAAGGCAGGTTTCGAATCAATCTACGTTTCCGGCTTTGCGTTCGAGGCAACGCAGCTTGGGGCACCCGACATGGGCTTGGCGACGATGAGCGAACTAGCGACTCATGTTTCGCACATCGTCAATGCCGCAAACGTCGACGTCATTTGCGATGTCGACACGGGCTTTGGAGGGCCCAACAGCCTGCACCGCACCGTGCGTGAATTCGAGCGCCTAGGAGCCGCCGCCATCCAGATCGAGGACCAGGCCGATCCGAAAAGATGCCCATTTCTGGGTGGCCGGAAGGTCGTCGATCGGGAAACCGCCGTGGCGCGCATTCGCATCGCTTCCGAAGCCCGACAGGGCGAAGACATGCTGATTATTGCCCGAACCGACGCTGACGAGATCTCCACGTCGGAGGTGGTGGAGCGCTGCCGGCTTTTCGCAGAGGCCGGTGCCGACCTCGTCCTGCCCATGGTGCGAAACCTGGACGGCATCCCCCTCACGGACCGCACCGCGCAGGAGCGCATGAATATCTACGCGGATCTCGTTGATCGCATTGAGCATCCGCTTGTGACCCTGGATCCACCCCCGGGCTTCACCGCACAAGACTTATTCAATATCGGCGTCGCCCTCGTCGTCATGCCACTGGCTTCGCTGGAAGCCTCGACGACAGCCGCCATTAACTACTTTGACTCGTTGCGCGCCACAGGGTCCTCCGATGCGCACATGGCCGCCTTCCCACCACGACTGCCCGCCAATCTGGAGATGATGCAAAGTCTGGGCCTCGACGAGTATGTCCTACGGGACGAGGAATTCCCTGGCCGCTGAAGACATCGGCCGCGGCCAGATTGAAGTCTCTATGGCCGAGCCGAGGAGTGCGGCGTCCAGCGTCCCACAGAGCGCCTTTTGCTCTGAGAGGTGACCGAATTCGGCATTTTCTTGCGCTGGCGCGACCAATCGATACTGGCCACAAAGCCAAGGAGCGCCCACCAAACAAAGCCATCCGCAGTCGGAGGCATCACCCGACTGCCCAGAGGGAGTACCGAAGCTTTCCACCCATGTATTCGCGCATCAGACTCGAAGTCATCAAATGCAGGAGTCCAATGGACATGTGAATCTCAACGGTAAGTGGCTTGTTTTTCGCAGCGGTTAGTGGCGCGATTAGCAGTTGGTTTCTACCTCGGGGGCTCAATCTGGGAGCCCCCCTGGAAGTGATTGTTGGCGGTGGAATCGCAACAGTGTTTGGCGGAATGCGATGCGCATTCGGTCAGTGCGGTCTCATGGATTGCCCGCCCCGGTTCCATAGCGGGCCACCTGCAGCTATCGTGTGTGCGTCATAACTTGTGAATCCAAACGGTAAATTGTTTTGGCCCGAATTTTGCCACCAGTGATGGATCGTCGCTGCGTGTGCTGTTCCCATATCAGGACAAGGCGCTGATGGAGCAGGTGCACCGTGTAAAAGCGCAGAGAAGGGTATCGGTCCGGACCCGTGCGAAAAGTACGTTCCCGTGTCCGGACTACGGTGTGTTGCTGTTGCTGCTGGCGCACAGCCGCTACCCGCGCCGGGGCGCGGACAACGGTCCCCGCTTCACGAAATTCGTGCCAGAAACGAATAGTCGCATTGAGCGTTCCATGCCTTGGTTCAATGGAACATCCCAGCCCCACCGTACAGAGCAGATTTCGGGCGCGGTCCGACTCGAATTGGGGTCCTATAAGCCGATCCCCCACCGCGACACCCCAGCCTCGAAAATCCCACATCTAAAAACGTTGAAAATTCAAGGAAACCGGATTCGCGCATGCCCCGCCCGCATTAATGCCCGGTGAAGGTAACCCAAACGCTACACTGGAGCCATGTCACCGCATCTGGTCGGGTACGCCCGCGTCTCCACCAACCACCAAGACCTCGCTTCCCAACAGGCCGGCCTGAAGGCGCTCGGAGTCCCGGAGGACCTGGTCTATGTCGACCACGGGCTCACCGGACGCAACCGCGAACGCCCCGGACTGAACCAGGCCCTGGCCGCGTGCCGGGCCGGGGACACCCTGGTGGTCACCAAGCTCGACCGCCTCGCCCGCTCCCTGCCCGACGCCCGGGACATCGTCGAGGACCTCACCAAGCGCAACATCAAGCTGAGCCTCGGCGGGAACGTCCACGACCCCACCGACCCGGTCGGCCGGCTGCTGTTCAACGTGCTGGCCATGGTCGCCGAGTTCGAATCCGACCTCATCCGCGCCCGCACCCGCGAAGGGATGCAGATCGCCAAGGCCAAGGGCCGGCTGCGCGGCAAGCAGCCCAAGCTCTCCCCCGCGCAGGAAAAACACCTCGTCTCCCTGCACCACGGCGGCAAGCACACCAGCGCGGAGATCGCCGAGCTCTTCGGGGTCGCCCGCAGCACGGTGTACCGCATTGTGCAGCGCACAATGCGGTGAGAACCGCCCATCGACACATTGAAATCATCGAAACAAACAATGCTAGTAATGGAGCATGGAAGATTCCTCACTTAACGCTTTGGTTGCGATAGCGGGCCTTACCGCAACCCTGTTGGGTGTCATCCTAACAAGCGTATTTAGCCAAAAAGCGGAGAAGAACCGGCGTAAGCATGAGGATGCGACGCGGTGGCATGAAAAGCGTCTCGACCTCTCGACGGATTTGATCAACATTGCTCGAAAAATTGAAGAGAAAGTGCTGGACACCGCGTGCTTTACGGACAACGACGAACGCGCCGAGCGTCTCCCCGGTCATAAGTCAGTCCTTCTGACACCGGAAGAAGGCATTCCGGATATTTTGGACGAAATCGCCCGAGAAATCATGGTTGAAGCGCTACAAGAGTGTTTCAACGACCTTGCTGAACTCGGAAGACTTATATCGGAACTGCAGCTCATCGGCGACGAAGAGGAATATGCAGCTGGCAACGCACTTTATGATGCGGCGTTAGAAGCGATCGGCGATTTGGATTGTTTCTTCAAATCAGATGTCGTCTATGGAACGGCATATGATCTCCGCCGAGTACGCTCGGCCTTTGTCACGTCCTCACGGGCTGCTCTGGGCATCACCAAATAAACGCCTGAAATGGGGCATTGGAATGCTTAGGCGCGGCTCTCGACGAGTAAACCCCTCGGACTAACATGCGGCGAGACCTACAAGGCGATCCCGGCGAAGGATTGATCCCTGGCGAGACCAAGCACCTGAACTAAAAGGCTCCTACAGAAATCGGTCACAGGCGGTGGCGACTTGTCCAGAATGCTCTGCCGTATGAAGCCAAATCCTTTCGCCTGATTTCAAGGTTTTAGCGTATGCACTGGGCACGTGAGTATTGTGACGATAGTCAAACGATCAATGAGGGAACCGCAATTGTCAGCTGAATCTTCACCGTATGAGCCGTTCGTCTACATCGTTGCGTTTTCTTCAAATGACGTTGCCGGATCCGCATACTCGCCAATCCTGTATACGTCAGATGTTTCCGATGTAGATGCTTTAACTGGTCCAGGGACTGGTCCCCATCTTTTGGATCGCGATATCGTGCCAGCTCTACCCGCTCTCTGGTACTGCCGGCACCTCCCAAAAGACACCTTGGATTTCTTTGACACGCCTTGCCAAATAATCCAAGAGCAACAAAGATACGGCCG
The DNA here is from genome assembly GCF_059759235.1 of Paeniglutamicibacter sp. GQ140. Lineage (NCBI taxonomy): Bacteria > Bacillati > Actinomycetota > Actinomycetes > Micrococcales > Micrococcaceae > Paeniglutamicibacter > Paeniglutamicibacter sp. GQ140. The sequence continues at coordinate 38,610 of NZ_JCAXDW010000019.1, read as the reverse complement.
AGCCCACACCGTTATTCTGCTTCCCTTTGATGCTCTCAAGATGCATCTTAAAGTACTTCTCAAAGGTCCTTTTGCCGGTGCACGTCGAACATTACTGATCGGTCCTGATAACAAAAAATCGCATCTTGAACGTTTGGCGACGAAGTACAAATTTGATTTGCCTGCGGCCGTGTATTCGGAGTTGTCACTTTCAACGCTAGAAAAGCACTGGCGTCAGATCGAAGCAAAGATCAACGCCCAAGTTCGCATGCTGGACCAGCCACCCGTCAGACCGGTCCTAGATTTGGAGCGAGCAGGCATAGAGCTCCCTTTCCAACGGCTTAAACGCCAATTATTGATGCAAGATGCAATCATCCCAACTGAAACCACTGACGCAATTGTCAACCTATGGGCAGTCCACGCCCACCTTGCCACCATTGCAAAGTTAGACGGCGAAATCTTCACAGAAGCTGAAACCGAAGTTCGCATGAAAGAAGAGTCTGCCGTTCAAAGCGCGGCACTAGCAATTCCAGTCGTGGTCGGATTTCCAGGTGTGGCACCAAAGCAACACAAGTTCTATCCTTCCGCCACGGAAAACGTTCCCCTAGACGAAACGAATCCCACGCCTGAGTGGCCCAAAAAATATGAGGGTTGTTCCGACTCAGAAATCGAAGCCTCAGCCATCTCCCTAATTGTCTCGCATGAAGCCGTGGCGCGTGACTCAATCGGCATTGTGCTCCCGGAATGTCCGCCGGCGGCCTTCGTCGCGCTGGCCAAGCTCGAAAAACATCTACTCCAGCCCACGAAGCCGAAGGCCGTCAACAGAATATTGGAAGAACTCAACCGCGCTATGGAACCGGTTTGGAACTCCGACGCTGCCATAGCCATGCAGAGGGCATCTTCGCTATCAGTAATCAGCAACTTTCCGCTTGGATTGACTAGCCCTCCGGGGGGATCCGCGCCGTTTTCAAGCAGGCTTGGCATTGCTTACCGCCCGTTAACACCACTGACACGGGCAATTCAACATATTTCTATTCCCGATTTGACCACAACGTTCGTCAAGGGTTTCAAAGTCTTGATTGCCGAATGCATCCTTCCAGGCGATCGAATTGGGCCCCTATCCCGAATGGTGTGGAGCGGCGTTGCAGAGAACTTCTCGACGGATGACCCTCGAGTGACGTTGGTGATCCGGGAGACTCTGACTGTTCAAGCTCTTAGATCAGCCATTCAAGAAGAGCAGCCAGACGTGCTCCTTATCAGCGCCCACGGGTCCACTAAACCAGACCAAAATGTTGCAGGAATCATGGTTGGTCACGACTTTTTCATGGGTGAGGAGTTGGCCCAAATTCCACCACTTGTCATTCTCAGCGCATGTCATGTCGGGCCTCGCGGAACCGGCGCAGTGACAATCGCAGACATCCTCTTGCGCGAAGGGGCCCTAGCGGTGCTCTCAACGATGGTGCCCGTTGACGTCAAACACAATGGAATTTTTATGCAGCGTCTCTTTGTCTACATGACAGAAGTCCTAAGTGGCCGAGAACGCCACGGAACACTCCTTGACGTCTGGCATCGAGTCCAGTCAACCCATGCAGTTTTCGATATGACTGCAGGAAATCAAAATTTCCACCGCTGGTTCATGACGCCCAGCAAGGGACTAAAAGCACCGCTATTTCGGTTTACACGCGAACCATCCACCGTGCCCCTCACCGGACGCGACATATATAAGGACAGCGAAAGCCGATTGCTTGAGGTGGCCGACCAATCAGGTGACCGGAGCCTCGTGGAGTCATGGCTCCAAAGAGGATACGTGCCTGAATCTGCCTTCTATTGCTTCCTGGGCTATCCGGACCGAATAAGCCTTCAGTAGATGCCTAGATTCCAGTCTTCCGACATGTACGGTCTTGGATGCAAATCAGTGCCACAATCTAAAATACAAACAAAGTTACTGAGGGATACGGGTGCGCTTAACTAGGCTGAAGATCGACAAATTCCGAGCAATACGAGAAGCCGATATTCGAATCGGTGACGAACTTGCGCTGGTTGGGCAAAATAGTGCGGGTAAGACTTCAGTGCTGCGTGCACTTAATGCCTTCTTCAATTTTGGACAAGAGCGGACCGCTTTCGAAACCGGTCAGCATTCCTTCTCAAAAACAGCATTTTCCGTAATTGACCTGACATTCTCCGGGACACCAGCCGACTGCAAGATCGAACGTGTATCAACCGGAAGCGAGGAAGTCCGAGCGAGGCTAAGATATCGTAAGACTGCCCAATGGCAAGTCATGAAGGGACGGGATTGGGTGACCGCTCCGCAGGACCTGCAGCAGGAGCTGCAGCGGTTCATCAGCTATGCGTTCATCCCCCTTCGACGTGACCACCATATAGCAGGCTGGGGTCCCGACGGCCTTATGGAACGTGTGGTTGATGCCTGGGTGGCATCGAACCGTCAACGTGACCACATCACTCCTGGAATTCAGCGCCTGAGCGAGAAAATTCGCAACGGCCCGCTTGACGGACTTGCAAAACAGCTCCGAAAAAACACCCCACTGAACGGGAAATTTGACTTCTCACTCGAGTACGAAAAAGTCCCCGACTACTCCGTTTTGTTGCGTGACCTCATCCTGCATGTGCGAGAAGGAACGCAGATGGTTAGGCTGGCCGACAGTGGAAGTGGCACCCAGAGCATGGCTGTCTTTGCTCTTTATTCTTACCTTGCTGAGCTCGAGAACAGCACATATATCCTGGGTTTCGAAGAGCCCGAGCAGAACCTCCACCCTCAAGCTCAAAATCAGCTCCTTGCCAACCTGAAATCCCTGGACCTACAGGTTATTTTCACTACTCATTCCTCGGCGATGATCGATGCCCTCAATCATGAACAGGTCGTACTGTGTCGGAGGGTGCGATCCAGTACCCGTGATATCGAAACCCGCATCACGCAGCTCCCCATGGACTTTTTCCCGTCGAATGGAATGGATAGAGACGCCTACTACAAGTTCCATGGCCGTCGGAACTCAGAGTTCTTTTTCGCCGACTTTGTCGTAGTCACGGAGAGCCCGATAGACGCAGCAGTAATCTCCGAGCTCTTGGTCGGCAGTGGTGTGTCAATGGAGGATCTAAACATGACGGTCTTGTCGCTGGATGGGGTTGAGAACCTGGAGAACGTCTTCCACCTTCTCCGAACCCTCGACATCGCCTCCGCGTTCGTGGTCGACAAAGACTACTTCCTGCCATACACAGGAACGAATCTTAAGGAGAGCAGAGATGCGAAGGGATTCCCTAAATACGCCTCAAGACTAAAATCAGAAACCGTAGTGGAGCACCTGTTTCCAAAGAAATCGGATCAGCTAAAGCTCTTGTCCCTGCTGGTGGATAACCACTCGGCAGCGATGGAAATGCTCGCCAAAGTGGATTTTTTCTGCTTCCGCTGGTCACTTGAGATCGACTTGATCGCCGCCGAAACACCTCGAGAGCGCCTCTACGATCTCTGTAGCCTTTACGGAACTGACAAACGTACGACGAAAGAGCTCTTAGAAAACAGAACCAAGCAGATAAAACGCCAGGACATTTTGATACCTGCCATTTCGGGCTTGCAGCCAATGAAACTCCCAAACTCGTACAAGCTCCTTCGCCGGTCCTTGCCGGCCAAAGCCGCCGCTGCGACATAGAGACCCCAAGTCACTACCTCGGGCGTCTCTTCGAAGCTTTGCGCCAGCAGTGCCGCAATTCGCGGTTCCTCGTCGGCCTCTGTAGTCGTAGCCCTTTTGATCGTGACCGACGGGTGCCAACGGCAATCGACAAGCCCGCTTCATGCCCGTCAGCGGGGACACGCAGAGAGCACCAGATAGGTGCGGCAGCACAAACGATTGAAAGAGCTAGAACCGACGGCCGCCGGACAGGTCGATTGCCCACGAGCTTCACACCACCTCAGTCGCCGTCAGCGTGGATATCTGGCAAGCGGACCTCGCCATCACGGGCACTTTCACCGGCACCCGGGATTCGACATCCCGATTCGCCCGCTGATCGACTTTCGGGAGCGAATAGCCGTAGCAAGCGCTCAAAAGGATTCCCCAAAACGACCAGGCCGGCTGCTTATGTCGCCGCATATACCGGCGCAAACGCGGCTAATGGCTCAGTGCGGAGTTCCGGGCTTCAAGCATCCGTCAAACACGCCGCACTCGCTGAGTTTGAATCGTCCCGGTCAACAGACCGTCGTTTTGCGAGAAGGATGATTATCAGAATATTTTAGTTTTCCGCCAACGTTGCTATGTCCGGATAGCTTCCAAGAGGGTGCAATAAAAGCGTCAGCAAGAACCAAGCTGTAACCCTAAGCGGCCGCTCTTTGCTCGCTTCTTTATGTCGAGTTGGGGCATACCCCAGAATGACAAGCGGTAATCATGGATCTTGTTTTGCTTAATGCTGCCCTGCCATAATTCGAGCATGGACGACATCATTATTCGCTGGGTGGGGGAAACACCGACCGATGCATGGGGCCAGCTGGCGGCATTCACCAAGGACGGGAGCATTGTCGGCCAGGCGACCTACAAACGCTGGGAGCACAAACCCGAGTTCACCTACCTCAGCGGCTTCTTCGTCGACAACGAGTACCGGAAGCATGGCCTGGCAACGGACATGATGCATAAGATCTTCGAGCGTCTCGGTCGCAACCGTCCATACATGGTGACGCTGTCCGGAAACCTGGACCGTCACTTCATGCAGGCCATCGCCGCCGAGAACGATGCGCCCAAGCTTTTCGAGATGCTTGAGGACCGCTCATACAAGCCGATGAACTAACGATGCCCCTGGGGTTCTGTGCTTGGCCCCGGACCAACGGCACTTGCCTTCGCCAAGGAAACGGCTACCGCTTCACCACTGGTTGGAGGTGAAGTATTAGCAACGCCCCCCTCATGGGTCGAGGCCAGTGAGTCCCAATTACGCTGTCGGCGCCCTCCCGAGATCCCCATGCCGACAGACATGTCCCACCAAACCTCCGGTCCGGCCTTCCCTGCACCGGATATCACGAGACATCTTGTTGAGACCACGTTGTCTATGGATTTGATCGCTAAGTGGCGGCGTTCCGTGATCGCTGCAAACGCACCCGGCCCGGAAGCCCCTCCGCTTGTGAGGGTCCAGCCGTGAAATCCGGGGTGGTTGGCACCCCAGGATTTCACGGGATTAGTACCAGTTTTTTCGCGGTGCGTGTTTTTGGCCGCGTGGATTCGTCCGGTTGTGGACGCGTGCGGTGCGTAACCCTTCACTTTGTGAATCATTGCCCACGGCTTCGTTGCGGAGAATCTGCCCGATGACGGTTTGGCTCAGCTCAAATTCCTTGGCGAGTTGAACCCTGCTGATTCCTGCTGCAAACCGTTTCCGGATTTCAGCAGCTTTCTCAGCTGTGAAGGGAGGTGTGGTCATGAAAACTTCCTATCCGGCGTAGGTGCGGCACTCAATGTCAGCTAATCGGCGTTCTGACGCCCTCAAATTGTTTGGGGGGTTGGGTTGGTGGCCAACCATAACCAAAAGTGGCTAGGATCGGCCACCGGCCCCCGTTCCGCTAATGATGCGGCTGGAAAGACGGGATCGATTTCTGGCAGTTCCTCGACAGTTACCGGCGTGGATTTGATCGCTAAGTGGAGGCGTTCCGTGATCGCTGCATAACGCACCCCGCCAGGAAGCCCATCCGCTTCAACCAGCTCTAAACCAGCTCTAAACCATCATCGACGATGTCATCGAAGCGGCTGCAATCATCCTCGTCATCGGCAACTAACGACAACAGAAAACCTTCACGAGCGCCGAAGTCCACATTTCACGCCATTGCTACCCAAACCCGAACCCTATGGGGAAGCACTCACGAGCGGCAGAGGGACACCCGAGGAGGCAAGGGGTGGGTTCTTGGATAGTGTCAGCTCCGGTTCCTGCCCCGGTGGCGCGCAACTGGTGAGCGACGCCAACTTTGGCAAGAACGGAAAGGGGCGGGCTGGTGATGAAAACGGATTCATCACCAGCCCGCCCAATGGGGTGTTGCTTTACTGCTGTGGCCGTCTCAAGCTGTCCTACGGCCCGGTACTGCAGGTACTTCCCGGTGTTGCTGGTACTGCTGTGGTCGTCTCAAGCTGTCCGGCGACCACTCCCTCCGGGTACTGCTTTACTGATTTACTGCTGGTGTTGCCGGTTTTGCTGCGACCGTCTCAAGCTGTCCGACGGCCGGGTACTGCTGTACTGCTGTACTGCTGGTACTTCTGTAGTGCCGGGGTTGCTGGTCCTGCTGTACTGCTGCGGCCGTCCCAAGCTGTCCGACGACCACGCGCTCCGGCTACTGCTTTACTGCTGGTACTTCTGTAGTGCCGGGGTTGCTGGTCCTGCTGTACTGCTGCGGCCGTCTCAAGCTGTCCGACGACCACGCGCTCCGGCTACTGCTTTACTGCTTTGCTGCCGGGGTTGCTGGTCCTGCTGTACTGCTGCGGCCGTCTCAAGCGGTCCGACGACCACGCCGTCCGGCTACTGCTTTACTGCTGTACTGCTGTACTGCTTTGCTGCCGGGGTTGCTGGTCCTGCTGTACTGCTGTACTGCTGCGGTCGTCTCAAGCGGTCCGACGACCACGCCCTCCGGCTACTGCTGTACTGCGGTGGCCGTCTCAAGCTGTCCGACGGCCGGGTACTGCTGCTACTGCTTTACTGCTGGTACTTCATTACTGCGGTGGCCGTCTCAAACTGTCCGACGGCCAGGTACTGCTGTGCGGGTTTCCCCAAAGGAAGCAACTGCAGCTTCCTCAACCTGGGGGGTAATTCGTTCTTCCCACCCGCATGCCAAGAAATATAGTAGTGCTTCGAGAGAAAATCAAATCCCCAGGTTTCCGGGGTTTTTGGAGGGGTTGGGCACTCGTCCACACGAGGTCGCTGGCTTGCGGGATGGTCCCTTCGGGATGCCCGGGGGTGGCCAGGCTGTAGCGGCCCCACCGGGCAGATCCTGTTGGCCGGCCGGTGGCGGGCCCCGGGACGAGGAGCTGTCGATCACGATCGTCGGATTGCCACAAGCGAACATCCGCACCAAGGCATTCTGTTCCACGGTACCGACCCGCGCACAACCAATACCGGCTAAACCCACTCCCCCGGGTCTTATCAACGGTTGGATTTCACCTGCCTTGAGAAATAGGACACGAGACACAATGTTGAGAATTTTGGTTTCCCCGAAATTCGGCGGTTCACCGCACTTCGATTTCGGCGTGGAGACACGCGGGCCAGCATCCCATCATCGGATCCTTTGCTGAGACTCCGGACTGCATAATCGCCGCGCTAGTCCTCCCAAAACGCTTTCTCTCGCTCACTGGAATTCCAGTTGTCAGGGCCGCAGGTATCAAGCGGCTCACTGGCAGCTGGCGTGTATCCCGCTGACCATACGGTGGTTTCGTCGAAACACGTCCCGACTGCCCCAGTGTCATCCAAGGTCGCCCCCGTCAAGTTCGCCCCGTGCAGGTCCGCGTGAGCAAGTTTGGCGAGCTCGAGATGTGCATCCGTGAAGTCGGAGCCGCGCCCGTCAATCCACTGCAGATCTGCCTTGAAGAAATAAGACCCGTGAAAATTTCCCCCGGCAAGTGTCGCCTGGCGGAAATCCACCCCTTGGAAGTACGTTCTCTCGGCGCGACTGCGCGTCAGGTTGGCGCGGACCATGATGGCCCTATAGACGTTGGATTCATCCATGACGCTGTCTGTGAAGTCGGAGTCTGAGAAATCGTCATAAGTCAGAAACTGGTTGGACAAATTCATGCCGGCAAGATCGAGGCCATTCAAACGCCTGCTTGGCCCAGAATCATCGGGCTGTGAGCGAACGAAGCGAAGGTTCTCGATTCTGATGGCTTGGTCAGCGAGTTGCTCGGCTGCCGCTAGTTCGCGCTGCGCCCGAGCCTCGTCGAGGGACTCCTGTCTGCCGGCGACGATGAACCCAGACACAGTGCCGACCAGTAGTCCAACGATCATGGCTACGATGATGTCCCGCACAATGGTCTCCCGCACCCAGGCCGCCATTCCCTACTGGCGTGGTCGCGTTGCACCGGTTGGAGGCGGCACTGCTTGGCTCATGGGCCAAGAGTAGCGGCGCGAGGGCTCCCTGGCGAGGTTCCCCGCTGAGTCCGCACACATGAGGATCCTGTAAATGGATGTGTCATTTTCAGATATTGTCTGCACCAAACAGCATCGACTATTGCGTCGATCCCCCGCAGCGCCTGCTGCCGGAACTCACCGGTAGAGGGTTGGCGCCGAGACGCCGGTAACGAGCAGGTAGTTCGAGGCACACCAACTTCAATCGTGAAGTGGTTGGGAGATTTGCGGCATTGAGGATTGTTCGGTACGGATGTGGGCGTGGAGCCCCTACGCTGCCACGCGGTCCGGGGCGGTGTCGCACCGGTTCCACGCGACGCCGATGATCGCCTGTTCGGGTCAGGGTTTTCTTCTCGTGCCGCCCCTCGTCGCCATCGCAGGGATCCCGACGGCGACAGCGACGATCGCAGTCGCAACTGCTGCGGAAGGAACAAGGAAGATCAGAGCGCCGATGCCCATTGGCGTGACAAGAAGTGAGATGGCACGGAACGTGCCGACCGAGGCGATGGCACGCCCGCGTTCCTCCAACCCGACGGCCTCCGTGGCGAGCGCTGGGCCAAGCGTCTGCAGGATCCCCGCTCCCACCCCCGAGATGAACAGGAACGCGCCCGCCAGCACGAGGTGGGGCGTCATGAACGCCATCAACGCCACCCCTCCAACTGCGAGGGCCGCGCCTAGGACGGCCGACAGCCTCACTCCTGTCCGACGAACCGGCCTCGCGACGGCGGAACCCGCCAGCGCTGCGAGGTTCGCCAGCGTCATCATCGCGCCCACGACCGGGATGGAGTGCCCCGCCTCGGTCAAGAGAACGGGCAGATACGAGTTCAGGATGCCCCGCCACCCGCCGGCCGTCGCGCCCATCCATCCCGCCGTCGTCACTCCATCGCGCCGCCACATAGGAACCGCTTTCTCGGCGGGTTCCGTGCGCGGCTTCGCGAACGGTTCGTATCGGATGAGGAATGCACAACTCAAGACACCCGGTCCTGCGATGCCTGCGGCTATGAAGAGTGCGAAAGACAGCGACGAGGCGCCGATGATTCCTGCGAGGAGGGGGCCGATGAGCAATCCGACGCCGTTTGTCACATTCATGATGGCTAGAGCGGACACCGCCGGTCTCGATGCACGTATCACGTGCGTCTGCATGCCCGTGAAGAAGTACGCGCGGGCGGCCCCCTGGAGGAGTTGCGAGGCGACGAACGCCCACAGCGCATCGGTAACGCCGAGGATCACGCACGAGGACGCCAACAAAATCAGCGCGACGAGGACGAAGGTCCGCGTGCTGAAGCGATCCATCAGCGCGCCCATTCCTGCTCTCGCGATGATTTGCGTGATGGCGGACACGCCGACGAGGAATCCCACAGCCCCTAACTGGTACCCGGCTGCCGTGGCCACGAGCGGGACGACGACTGTCGCCATTCCGAGCGTGACGGAGAACAGAAGGATAGTCGACTGGGAGAGGATGTCCTCCCGCCGCGGCGTGGGGACCGCGCTGTCATGCACTGACGTCATGTCTCATGCCCGTTCTCACGACCTCCCGGTCGCACAAAGAAAAGGGGGCCTTCGTCTCCGCAAGTTGTTCGCGGAGACGAAGGCCCCGGTGGTTATGTGCGCGAACGAGTCAGTACGATGCTTTGAGCACGTCGATGAAGTTCGCCGGCAGTTCGTCGAAGGCCGGGACGACGTCGTTCGCGAGTTCCTCGCCCGAGAGGTAGGACAGTTCGCGCTGCATCTTCTCGGCCTGCTCGAGGACCTCGGGGTCCTCCACTGCCGCTGCGAGCGCGTCCTGCAGGCAGCCGCGCGTCTGCTCATCCATGCCCGCCGGCGCGACCAGCGGGCGGCCGTACTCTGTGAGCAGTTTGATGCCGTTGATGATTTCCTGCGCATCCGCAGAGAGGTCGAGTTCGCTGAACACGGTGGCGTCGGGGGCAACCGCCGGTGCCTCGTCCGCGAACGACAGCGGGACGATCGTCTCACCGTTCTCGATGCTCGTGCGGCGGCTGTCCAGCGGACCTGCGATCGCGTCCACGTTGCCCTGGATGAGGGCAAGGTCGGTTTCCGCTTGGCTGTTGAATCCTACGACGACCTCGGCGTTCTTCAGGTCGAATGCCTTGATTAGCGCGTTGGCTACGATGTAATCGGAGGACCCGCGGCCGGTTGATCCGAACCTGAACCCATCGCTTTTCATGACGTCTTCCCACGTCTGGTAGTCGCTGTCAGCATTGGTGGTGACGACCAGGTCGTCGACGGCAACGCGTCCGATGTAGCTGAGGTCGTCGAATCCGAATTCCGGCCCTTGGGCGCCTGCAAGGATCGCGGCGGCCGCGCCCGTTCCATTGACGATGGCGATCTGGCTGCCGTCGGCAGGGGCCGTGGTGAGCTGATTGATTGCGAGCAGGCCGCCCGCGCCGGGCTTGTTCATGGGGATCACCTTGGCATCCAGCGCGTTCTCTATGCCGGGGATGATGACACGTGAGAGCACGTCGTACCCTCCTCCGGCGTTGTATGGGATCACGAGCTCGATGGTCTTTCCCTTGAAGGATGAACAGCTTTCGGCCGCAGCCGCGCCGGAAGTTGATCGCTCCTGACCGGGTGCCGTGCATCCGGTCAGTGCGAGAGCGCCGATCACACTCGCCCCCAGGGCGACACGGGCGATGCGAGATTTATTTTGAAACATGAACATACCTTCCTTGGTACTTATGCCGGGTTTTGAGGTGGAGGTCATCCTCCGGGAAGCAAGGCTCCTGGGGGGCTGGGGATGTACGTTACCCAGCGCATGAGGACCCACAGCAGCCCAGTCAGGACCACTGTGTATATGAGCGAGAAAATCCAGGTCTTCTTGCCAATTGCCATCAGGTATACGAGGGACAGCGCGGCCGCGGCGACGAACAGCCCGCACAGGTAGAGAACCAAGAAGAACCCGGCGATGAAAACGAGCGTCGTCAGCCACACGCGCCGCGAGGTGTGCGACAGGACGTACTCCGCGTCGTTCGGATCAATCTCGTCGTTGTCTTCTGCGGGCTCGTTGAGCATCGCTGCCTGCTCCTCGGCGGGGCCGGCGGTCCTGTCAGTCCCGGTCTCCCCACGCTGCCGCGCCAGCGCGATCGACTTGCTGACGAGCAGCCAGGCTGCACACAGCAGGCCGAGGCCCGCAGCCAGCCGGGGCAGCAGCAGCGACACCGCGGGAGGATAGGTGACGCTCGTGACGAGCGCCCCGCTGCAGATGACAAGAACCACACACGAGATGACAAGGTCCGGCATCGCGGACCGATTCGTCGACGGGGCCGTCATTTCTTCTTTCCAATCGTTTGCATTGCACGGGTGCGGGGCCCCGGGACCGTCTCATCGGCAAGGCGTGCGCGGTGGTCGCGGTGCACCGAGCGGATGCTGAGGAACAGCGTCGCGAGGACGGCCAAGCCGACGATGAGGACGCCGGGACGGGTGAGCCATTCGGCGCCGAACAGTGTGTTGGAGAGGTTCAAGTACTGCTCGAGCAGTTTTCCGAGCACGAGCGCGAGCAGGAACGGCACGCGCGGCCAGTCCCACCGCAGGCACACCACGCCGAGCACTGAGGCTCCGAGCATCACCAGCAGGTCACCCCAGCTGTTGTTGGCTGTATAGGCACCGATCACGATGAACATGAACAGGATCGGTGTGATAACTGGGCCGCTGATCTTCGTCATGGCTGCGAGCGGGCGAACGAGCGCGAACGCGAAAACGACCCCGAGGATCCCGGCGATGATGACCGTCCACACCATCGAAAATGTGATGCCCAGCTGCGTGGTCAGCATTTCCTGACCCGGTTTGACTCCGAGAACGAGGAATCCGCCGAGCAGGACCGCTGTGGCCGCTCCGCCGGGGATTCCGAACGCGATCGTGGGTATGAGCGAACCCGCGTCTTTCGCGTTGTTCGTCGCCCCCGCCGCGACGAGCCCATCGACGGCGCCCTTGCCGAATTGCTCGGGGTTCTTGGAAGTCTGGCGCGCCTGCCCGTACGAGATCCACTGGGCGACAGTGCCGCCGAGACCGGGGAGCATTCCGATAACCACGCCGATCGACGACGAACGGATTACTACGGGCCAATGACGGAGGGCGTCACTCACTCCACGCATCGTGCCGGTGAGCTTGGTATCGCCGAGCGGTCCGTTGGCGATGGACGTTCGGGTCAGCATCAGCTGGAGCACCTCGGCGCCACCGAAGAGACCCACGACGACAGGGATCAGCGCAATGCCGCTCCAGAGATACATCTGGTCGAATGTAAACCGTGGCAGGCCCGCGGAGGGGTCTGATCCGACGTAGGAAACGAGGAGGCCGAAGGCCACCATCGCCATCCCCTTCGCTAGGTTCTTGCCGGCGAGCGTCACCACAAATGCCAACCCCAGGAGCACGAGCATGAAGAACTCGGGCGGTCCCAGCAGCAGCACGAGGGGGCGGATCACGGTGATGAAAACACCGAGGACGATCGCACCGAAGACTATGCCCATAGCGGAGCTGGTGAGTACAATTCCAAGTGCGCGTCCCCCTTGCCCCCTCTTCGTCATCGGGTAGCCGTCGAGCACCGCGGCCGCCGACGTGGCTTCGCCCGGGATGCCGAACAGTACGGAGGTGATGTCGCCGGCGGTCCCTGTCACGATCCACATGCTCAGGAGGAACACAAGCCCCTGAACCGGCTCCATCGCGAAGGTGAATGGAAGCAGGAGGGCGAGCGCCACGGCGCCTCCGAGTCCCGGCAGGATCCCCACGACGAATCCAATGAGCATTCCGATGATCATCAGACCCAGGGTCTCCCACTGGAGCACTTGGTCGAGACCACTTGTGATCGCGTCGATCATGCGAGACGCCTCCTTGTGCACGCCCTGTGCATAGCGTGCAAACCCACGCTACCCACGACTTCTCGAGGGAGCGGTCTTAAGACCCGCCTTCGTGTCGCTGACACCATCGAACGCCCTTCACTTCGTTTTGATTCACAGGGCATCGCCTGCGACTCCCTGCCCGAACACATCGGTGTGACCGGACTCATATTCTCAATGGAAGGACCATACCACCATTTACCCTTTCGTCAACAGCCCGGTATCCTAGGTATGTGCACCCGCACCCAGGGCTGGCAACCGCCAGCGCCCAGCCCCTTGCGAACGCAATCATCGATTGATCTCGACGCATCCGAATGACAGGAGACGGCATTGTCCGGAACCCCCGCAAGCCCGCCACCCACACAGCTTTTCAGCCAGGTGAATGTGGATCGCGCCTATCACGTCATCGTCGAGCAGATCAAGCAGCTGATCAGGGACGGTAACCTGAAGCCGGGCGACCGCCTGCCGAACGAACGCGAATTCTGCCAGCAGCTCGGGGTCAGCCGCGTCACGGTTCGCGAGGCGCTCCGCGTTCTCGAAGCGACGGGATTGATCCAGGTAAACCTCGGCGCACGCGGCGGATCGTTCTTGACCTCCCCCTCGCCAGAACTCGTGGGGGAGAACCTCGCGCACCTGCTGACCCTCTCGCCAATCACTGCGAGTGCCACAACGGAGGCACGCCAGATATTCGAGCTCGGGATCCTCCCCCTGGTCCTCGAGCGGGCGACGCCAGAGGACATCGCCGCCCTCCACGACCTCGTGGCCGAGGCGAAGGTCGACGGCGCCTCCTCCACGGACATGTCTGCCGCGTTCCACGTGCGACTCGCGGCATGCACGCACAACCCAGCCATCGAAGCGTTGATGCACAGCTTCCACGGGCCCCTCATCTCCTCCCTCCGCGTGGCGAAGACCATCGCCCCGCATATGGGCCTCAAGGGCGTCGAGGAGCACGGCCACCTCGTAGAGGCGATCGAGGACGGCGACCTCGATCGCGCTCGTGCGATCCTCGCCCAGCACCTCGAGCGAACGGCGCAACGGGTCGCGGAGAAGTAGGGACGACCTCGACATAATGTGGTCTAATGGTCCTACCCTTAAGGAGGACCATGAATCACATCGCAACGCCTCGAATTTCCGCCCGCACCCTGATCATCGGCGCCGGCCAGGCTGGTCTCCAGCTCGCGGCCACCCTGCGCGAGCTGGGGGATACCGCGCCGATCACCGTTGTCGGCGGGGAGAGCCGGCCGCCATATCAGCGCCCACCGCTGTCGAAGGCCTTCCTCAGCGGCAGGGCCGCGGAGCACGAGCTGGAGCTTCGCGGCGCCGACTATTACACGGCGAACGACATCACCCTCGTCTGCGGCGAGTGGGTGGATACGATCACGCTCGACGACGATGCCGCCGGGTCGGGCGAAGCGGTGACTCGCAGCGGCCGGACGATCGCTTTCGACCGGCTCGCGTTCACTGTTGGCGGCACACCCCGTCGGATGCGTGCGCATGGCGCTGAGCTCGCGGGGATCCACTATCTGCGCACTATCGACGACGCCGTCGCGCTCAAGGAATCCCTCGACGATGCGTCTCGCGTCGTCGTCGTCGGCGGCGGCTTTGTCGGTCTTGAGATCGCAGCTGCGGCGACGGCGGGCGGCAAGGACGTCACCGTCTTGGAAGCCCAGGACCGTCTCATGGCACGCGCTGTCGCGCCCGAGATGTCCCGCTTCTATGCAGACGCGCATCAGCGCCGCGGCACGCGCATCGTGCTCGATGCCGCCGTGTCGGGCTTCCGCGGAACAGATCGCGTGAGCGGCGTCGAGCTCGCTGATGGACGTGTGATCGACGCCGATGTCGTGGTCATCGGCATCGGCCTGATCGCCCACACGGAGCTCGCCGCGTCGGTGGGGCTGGCCAGCGAGGGCGGCATCGACGTCGACGCTTTCGGGCGCACTCGCATCCCTGGCATCGTCGCCGCGGGCGACTGCGCGGTGAGCTCCCACCCCGTCCACGGCCCTGTCCGGCTCGAGTCGGTGCCGAACGCGATCGCGCAGGCGAAGGCGGCGGCCGCCTCCTTGATGGGCCATGAGCCGGGCGTGACGGCGGTGCCGTGGTTTTGGTCGGATCAGGCCGACCTCAAGCTCCAGATGGCCGGTCTCACGATGGGCCACGACCAGGTGGTCGTTCGCGGCGATCCCGACAGCGAGCGTTTCTCGGCGCTCTACTACCGCGATGGTCAGCTCGCATCGATCGAGGCGGTCAACGCTCCGCTCGACTACATGACGGCCAGGCGCATCCTCGAGGCAGGCGGAAACATCCCACCGGAGGCTGCGGGTGACACGGACATTCCGCTGAAGAAATACCTCACGAGGTGACGACGTAGTTCGGCCGGAGCGCCTAAGGGAGCGCTCCGGCCGAACTGCGTCAGATGACGAAGGACTCCAGCGATTCGGGAGCGAACAGGTCCTCGGGCTCTCGACGTGCTCCGGACAATCCCTGCTCGTGGTGGTACCTGAGGAACGTGGTGAGCACCTTTCGATCGGCGCCACCCAACCCGTACGACCAGTAGTCATTGCCCAGGAGCTCACGCGCCTCTTCGAGATGGAACATCAGCCATGGCTCCATGAACTGCAGAGCCGAGGAGTCGTAGATGCGCGCTGCCGCCTGTGCCTTCGCTGCGGCCAAGGCCTTGGTCAGCGATTGCGCAACCCACCGGTGGCGCTCGTACAACTCGCGACGCAGCACGACGACGTGCATGACCGGGAAGATCCCCGTTGCCCGGAAGTACGCCTGCTCGGCCTGCTTCGTGTCGGGGAAGAGTCGAGCGATGCGCCCGTCCGGCCGCCCGAAGGTACTCGGGATCCGCGGCGAGAAAACCGCGTCGAGATCGCCCACGGCTAGCATCTCGGACAGCGTGCGGTCCGAGGGAATCGGATGAATGTCGAACGGCACATCCACAACGCCCTTCTCGATCCGCCCGGGACTTTCCTGGCCGCCGGTGAAGAACGTCGATGCATCGAGCGGCAGGCCGTGGTGGTCGGCCAGGATCCCTCGTTGCCACACGCACGCGGTCAGCTGCACCTCGGGCATGCCGATCCGCTTGCCGCGCAGATCGGAGGGCTTCACCACCCCGGCATCGACGTTGACGAACATCCCTCCGTGGCGGAACTGACGCGACGTGTAGACCGGCAGCGCGACAAACGGCGGTTGCTCTCCCCTATCGAGCGCGTTGAGGGTCGAGACGTAGGTCGACAGCGACATCTCCGCCGCATCGAACTCATGATGCCTCGCCATGCGGAAGAAGGTCTCCTCCACCGGCAAGCGCAGGTACGTGAGGTCGATGCCGTCGACCGCCACGCTGCCGTCCTCGACCCCGCGGGTGCGGTCGTAGTCGCCACAGGCAAAGGTCAGCTGCAGGCGACTCATCCGCCGCTCCCTGCCAGGCGCGCGGCAAGCCGCGGGTAGATGCGCAACGCATTCTCGTGCGTGATCGCATCCCAGTCGGCCTGCGATCGTTCAGATGCCCGCAGATACGTGAGGGTGTCATCCCATTCCACGCCGGTGTCGGGGTCGGCGCCGCGCACGGCTCCGAGCATCTCCGAGGCGAAGAGCACGTTCGATGCCGGGATCAAATCGACGAGGAGGTTGTATCCGGGCTGGTGGTATACCGCCGTATCGAAGAACACGTTGCCCAACAGCTCAGAGGGATCCTGCCAGCCATTGCGCATCGCAAGTCCGCGATAGCGTCCCCAGTGATAGGGAACCGCACCGCCACCGTGGGGGATGACGATCCTCAACCCGGGGAACCGGGTGAACAGATCCGATTGCAGCAACTGCATAAAGACGCTCGTGTCGGCGTTGAGATAGTGCGCGCCGAGCGTGTGGAAGTTCGGGTTGCACGCCGCCGAGACGTGGACCATGAGAGGCACATCGAGGTCCTCGGCGGTCTCGTAGATCGGGAACCACGAGGGATCCGTCAGCGGCTTGCCGGCCCACGTCCCCGAGGGATCCGGGTTGAGATTGGCACCCACGAATCCGAGCTCCCCCACGGTGCGTCGCAACTCGGCGAGCACGCCTTCGAGGTTTCCTTCCGGCGTCTGGGGAAGCTGCGCGACGGGGGCGAAATGTGCGGGAAACAGCTCACTGACGCGATGGACCATGTCGTTCGACGCCTGCGCCCACGTATTGGCGATATCCGTATCCGGCTCGTGATGTGCCATCCCGGAGGCGCGCGGCGAAAACAGCATCAGGTCGCCACCGCGCTCACGCAGGACCCGGAGCTGGTGGCCCTCGACGCTTTGGCGGAGCTCTTCATCCGACACTTGGTCGCTGAGGACCGCCGCGCTCGGAGACTCTCCCCGAAGCAGGGCCGCACGGAACCGATGGAGCGGTTCGGGTTCTGTCGTATAGTGCCCGTGGATGTCGATGATCATGATGTCCGCCCTTCCTGCCACATGCGATAGTCGACGTATCGGATCCCTGCAGCCTCGATCATCGGCCGCATGTTGTTCACGTCGAGCGCTGTCTCGCCCGCGAGGTACCGGGCCCGGGAGAGCTCTTCCTTCGCTTCGCGCTCCTGTGCGGTGACCAGCACCTCGGCGACCCGTGCGCGTGACACGATCACGACGCCGTCATCATCGGCGAGTACCGCGTCGCCGGGATGCACGATCTGTCCCGCGATAGAGATCGGCACGTTGACATCGCCGAGGTTGCCCTTCGTCGTACCCTCGGCGCAGACATGCCGCGACCACACCGGGAAGCCCATCGTCTGCAGGTCGGCGACGTCACGCACGCCGGCGTCGATGACCAGGCCGCGCACGCCACGGGCCTTCAGTGAGGTGGCGAGCAGGTCGCCGAAGTAACCCATGTCGCACGGCGCCGTCGGGGTGATGATGAGCAGGTCACCTTCCTGGCACTGCTCGACTGCCACAGCGATAGTCGTGTTGTCCCCTGGGGTGACCGTCGCTGTCACAGCCGACCCGGCGACGCGCATCCCGCTCTGAATCGGCGTGATCGCCGATGCGAGCAGTCCTCTGCGGCCCTGTGCCTCGTGCACCGTGGCGACGCTGTACTGGGCCAGTGTGCCAAGGAGATCGAGGGGCGTGCGGGGCGTGCCCGTCACGACGAGGCCGCCCATCAGGCTGTCGCTTTCGCGCTTGTCCGCCCACCGGGCTGGCCGATCATGTCGGGCATCATCGAAATGTGGATCGCATCTTCGTCGGTCTGGCCGGCGAGCACCCGGATCGCGTGATCGACCTGATCGATTCCATACCGGTGCGTAGCGAGCTTCTCGAGCGGGAACCGGCCCGATGCGATCTGCGCGACGGCGAGTTCGCAGGCGCGGTACGAGTGGCCACGCGCCGACTTGATCGTGATCGACTTCTCGGTGATCTTCTTCAAGGGGAAGTCGGGGAAGGCTGCCAGTTCGCCCTGCACGAGCAGCGTGCCATCGCGACGAGTGAGGACGTCGACTCCGAGCAGCAAGGGGGCCGTGCCGGCTCTTGACGTGCAGTCGAGTACGTAGTCGACCCCGCGCCCCTGAGTCAGATCCATGACCTTTTCGCGCGGATCCTCCGTCAGGATGTCGATGACGTCATCGGCACCGAGCTCGAGCGCGAGCTCGAGGCGCTCCTTGTCACGGGTTGTGCCTGAGACGATGATTCGCGAGGCGCCCGCCTGCTTCGCCGCGATGAGCTGGGAAAGTCCCTGCTGGCCGGGACCCTGGATGAGTACGGTGTCGTTGTACCCGATCCCGGCGGTGAGCAGCGCCCATTCGATGCCGTTCGACAGCGGCATGATGAGTCCCGCTAGTTCAGGAGACATCGTCTCGGGGACCTGGTGAAGCACCGCATTCCATGGCAGGTACATGTACTCGGAGAATCCACCCCAGAGGCGGCCGGGCATGTCGGAGGACGTGTAGCCGAAACGTCGCGCGTCGGGGTTCGTACGCCAATCGGTGGCTTCGCAGTGGCGATACTCGCCGATGCGACACCACTCGCAGTTGTAGCAGGCCACGTAATGCTCGACGAAGACCCGGTCTCCCTCTGCTAGCCCGTGCCGGCTCCTGAACCGCTCTCCTGCCTCGACAATCACGCCGACGTTCTCGTGCCCCATGATGACGGGTCCCTGGGTCGCCGGAGTGTCGGGCGGCGAGAAATACAGCTTGGCGTCGGTGCCGCAGATGCCCGCCACCTCGATCTTGAGCAATGCGGAGTCTGCGTCGATGCGCGGCTTGGGGAATTCGCGCATCTCGGTCATTCCGGGGGCTGTACGCACGGCGGCGAGCACTGAATCAGTCATTGCACTTCCTTGGGCTAGTGATTGGCATAATGGTAATACCAAGGCTAGCATCCAATAAGACAACTTTTCTGACGACATGGAGGATTCATGCACTTGTCACTACTCACGCGCCAGCAGGGAGCAAATCGCGCACTGATCGAGGGTGGCGCGGCGGCGTCCGGGCTCCGCTTCGACTTCGTCGATGAACCCGTCCTCGTGAAGGGGTTCCGCAGGATGGTGCGCGATCTCGAGTTCGATGTCGCCGAGATGGCTCTCACCACATATCTCACCGCGAAGGAGCACGGCGTAGCGTTCACCGCACTGCCGATCTTCCTCGTGCGCGACTTCCACCACGGTGCCACCCAGGTGCTGCGGAAGAACAGCAGCCGACCCGTCGCAGACCTCGCCGGCAGGCGCATCGGCGTGAACCGCGGCTACACGGTGACCACGGGAGTCTGGGGTCGAGCGGCACTGGCCGAGGCCGGCCTCGATCTCGACTCGGTGACCTGGGTGTGCTCAGGGGACGAGCATGTCCCCGCGTATGTGCCTCCGAAGAACGTGCTCCGCGCACCCCACGGGGCGACGCTCGAGGAGATGCTCCTCGCCGGTGAAATCGACGCCGTCGTCGGTGCCGGCATCACGCATCCCGAGGTGGTCTCCCAGATCGCAAACCCCGACGAGGCAGCGACCGACGTGCTCCGGCAGCGCGGGGTCTTCCCCATCAACCACCTCGTCGTCGTGCGAGACGAGCTGCTCGCACAGCACCCCGAGTTGGCCTCGACCTTGTTCGCTGATTTCGCCGAGGCGAAGCGTCGCTACGTCGAGCGGTTGCGCAGCGGTCCCGGCGACAGCCGCCAGGATCAGATCTTGGCGAGGGTCATGAAGATCACGGGATCAGACCCCCTGCCCTACGGCGTCGAAAAGAATCGGGGTACGCTCGAAGAGCTCATCGACAACGCGATGAGCCAGCACATCGTCCGCACCCGTCCGGTGATCGAGGACCTCTTCGCCGACGGAACCTTGGAGCTTCAGGGATGATGCCAGATCTCGCACGCATCGCCATCGCAGGAGACCACCACGGCGTGCGGCTCATCGACCGCATCGTGGGCGTCTTGAGTGCCCGGGGCCACCATGTTGTCTTGGACCTGGCCCCGCGCGGCGGCACAACGGTGGACTATCCGCCGTTGTGCGCTGCCGTCGCCCGGGCGGTCGCCCGGGGCGATGCCGACCTCGGCATCATCGTGGGCGGCAGCGGCCAGGGAGAGGTGATCGCCTGCAACAAGGTGCGTGCGATCCGCGCGGGGCTCGCGTACTCCGAGTTCTCCGTCGACATCTCGCGCGGCAACAACGACGCCAACGTGATGGTGATCGGCACGAAGGTCGTCGACGACGAGACCGCCCTCACGCTGCTCGACCGGTGGCTTGCGACGCCGTTCAAGGGTGGCGTCCACGCAGAGCGGATCGCGCAGATCGCGCGTATCGAGAGCGGCCTCGGCGAGGAGTGATCACTCCTCGCCGAGGCCGCCGGCCTCAGTGGCGCGAAAGGAACTCGCGCACGCGTGCCGTCGACGCTTCGGGCGTCTGCTCGATGACCGGCACATCCCAGTACTCGGCCCGGGGCAGGCACTCCTCGAGGTAGCGCGCGGCCGAGCGGGTGTGCGAGAGATCCTCGCCGGGCACGACGAGCGCGGGGACTTCAAGTAGCTGGAGATCCTCCGGTTCCGGCCCTGGAACGGTGTCGCGGTCGAACAACAGCCGCGCAGATCCCGACACGATCGTTCGGTACCGCTCGAGACTCGTGGACGCGTAGCGCTCGGCGAATGCCTCGTCAGTGCGGAGCGCCGCGGACCATGGCCCGACGCGGGGATCCTTGGTGAACCCCGCAGTGGTGGACCGTGCGTGCTCGACGACGGCATTCACTCCGTGTTCCAGGGCGAACCCGAGATGCTGCGTGAAGCGCTGGTTCTGAGCTGCCCGGTACGTCACTCCGCCAGCTGGGGAGAACAGCACCATGCTGCGTACGCGCTCAGGCTGCGCGATTGCGAGCAGTGCGGCGGACGAGCAGCCGACGCACCCGCCCATCGTGTGCACGGCGTCGAGACCGAGGTGGTCGATCAGACCGATCGCCTGATCGATGTACTTCGGCCAGGCCAGCCGCTCGAGGCGACCGCCCGACTGGCCCGATTCGCGCCGATCGAACACGATGCAGGTGTAATCCTGTGACAGGGCATCGACGAATCCAAGCTGTTTGTAACGCCCGAACGTCGTCCAGTTATCCAGGCTCGAGTCGAAGCCGCCTGGGCTAAACATCAGGATCGGCGGACCCTCGCCGACCATCTCGTAGCGGGTGCGGATTCCGTCCACTTCAATAACGGGCATGGCCCTCTCCTCTGGTTGTCAACTTGCGCCGGGGACCTTGATGCCGCCACGGATCTGGCGTCCCGCGCGGATGTCTTCTGCGCAGGCAGCAAGTCCGTCGTAGGCGATGCGAGCGACGTTCGCGTACGTGTCGGGCTCGGCATCAAGCCATTTCTCGTTGTATCCAAGCGCCGCCGTGGCCATGCGGATCCTGCCGTCCAGCCAGGGTCCTCCGCCGAAGCCGCCGAGCACGGGGATCGAGACCGCCTGGGCCACGGCCGGTCCCACGACCGACCCGGAGTTCGTGAAGTTAAGCAGCACGGCGCCGGCCGACTCCAACCGCTTGGCTTCGGCGACGAGCTCCTCCGTCAGCTCGTCAGGCACCTGGACGGTGTGGGCGCTCGAGTAGTCGAGACCGTACTTCAGCGAGGTCTGCGGCGTGATCCCGAACTGCGCGAAGACCGGGATTCCCGCTCGCGTGAGCGCTTCGACCTCCTCCGGGAAGTCGGCGGCGCCGTCGAGCTTGACGAGGTCGATCCCCGCCTCCTTCACCAAGCGGATTGCAGCGGGCAGCGCACCTCCGGACTGCAACGGACCGAAGGGGAAATCGCAGCTCAGGAGCGCGTTCGTCACGCCGCGGCGCACCGCCTTCGCGACTACGAGTAGCTCGTCGAATGTGATCTCCAGCGGATTCGGCTGACCCCACAAGTTGACGCCGACCGTGTCGCCGATCGATATGATGTCGGCGCCGACTCGATCGGCTATGCGCGCCATCTGGAAATCCCAGCAGACAAAGCAGACGGATTTCTCACCCGCATGCTTCATCGCCTGGAGCTGAGGAATCGTTCTCATGCCCTGATCCCCTTCAACAGCTCGAAGAGGTCTTCCTCGTCCGCGGGAACCAGCAGGATGCGGGCATATGGACGAAGCGCGCTCAATGCGTCGCCGCCGAGCGCGCCCGCGTCCAGCAGGAGCAGACCTGCGGTCATGATCGACCGTTCGCGACAGGCCACACCCACTGCGGCGGCGGCATTCGCGACGACCGAATTCGTCGCGACCATGATGACGGAGTCGGAGTGCTCGATCTCCATCGCCATCGGGCGCCGCTCGCCATCGAGGGTAATGAGCTCTTCGCCGGAGTCCGACGTCGTATAGAACTGTGCCTGTCCCCAAGGTCCGTCGGAGACGGACCGCACGGTCTTCTCCGCCGTCTCATCGAATGCGACCACACGGGTCGAGCGGGCGTATGCCAGCGGATAGTCAATGCGGTAGGCCGCCTCCTCCGCCGTGGCCGCACGAGCACAGGCGCTAACCGAGATCGGTGCAGTCGTGATCATACCGTGGTCTGCCGAACGCCTGCGCGCGCCTCGAACCCGTCTCCGATACCTTCGACGAACGGTTGGTCCGCCGGAAGTACGATCGCCACGGAACGGATGTTCTGGTGCTCGGGAACGTTGCCCATCGGCTCGGTGCCGTGATCACGCAGCGCCTCAACGACACGACGCAGCTTCTGACGAGCCTTGATAATTCCGGCGTCGGTCGCGACGAGCCGCTCCTTCGTGCGATCGACTGTCGGACCCATGCTCTCCTGCAGGGAAGAATCCTGAATTGCGATGCCCTCGACGCCTGAGAACAATTCACCCGTCTTCTGCTTATCGCGATCGATCAGGTAGTCGTTGTCCTTGTTGGCCTCGGGACGATACGTGCCGGGGATGTTCTTGCTGTGCACACCCGCTCCGGCCTTCATCGCCGCGACCTCCGCTTCCGTGAGGTCTCGCGTAGGGTGATAGTCGAAGCTCCAGGCCCAGCAGTTTTCGTCGTCGATCGGCACCCAGAAGTGACCGTGCACGGGGTGGTCGCCACGTGGAGGAACCAGGGTGAAGTTGGGAAGCACCCAGGGGGTAACTCGCCAGTAGTAGTGGTCCTCCTCCGCATTGCGGCGTGCGCCGATCAGCAGTCCTCCCTCGTTCTCGACGACTTCGAAGGAGGGCTTCACGTCGCCCTTGTTGTATTGATTACCCTTCGCCCCTGCGAACAACGGGTCGGCCTCAAGCCCGGCACCCGTCGGGCCACCGCCGTGGAGCCACGTCACATGGCTGGAGTCGATCCCCCCCTCGAGCGCTTGGAGCCAGTTGCTCTCCTGGAGTCGCTTCGACGTGAAGGTCTGTCCCGAAGGGACGGTCGCGAACTCCCATGTCGGAAGCGGCGGCTGCATATTGGGTTCCCCAAGGTAGGCCCACAGAAGGTCACCCACCTTGACCAGTGGGTAAGAGCGGAGCTTGACGTTCTTGCAGAACTCGGAGTTGTTGAGCTCGCTGGGTACCTCGATCGCCTGTCCATCGGCGTTGTACTTCCAGCCGTGGTAGGGACAACGGATGCCGCCGTTCTCAACACGACCAAAGAACATCGACACGCCGCGATGCGCGCAGAACTCGTCCATGAGTCCGTATTCACCCTCAGGCGTGCGAACGGCGATGAGCCGCTCCGAGAGAATCTTCACTCGGACGGGTGGGCACCCGTCCTCAGGCAGCTCATCAGTATGCAGGACCGGCTGCCAATAGCGCCGGAACAACTTGCCCATGGGGGTCTTTGGGCCGGTCTGCGTGAGCAGGTCATTTATATCTGGACGCAACATCGTTATCCCTTTTCTCTCAGTGCCATGCTTCAGGGCGCGGCTCGACGACGAGTTCGTCGAGCTCGTCAGTGATGGAGATCTGGCAACCGAGACGGCTCGCCTCCGTGTAGTCCGACACCCCGAGGTCAAGAAGGTCAGCTTCCATCTCGCCAGGACCGCCGACTCGTTCGCGGAATTCGTCATTGACCCACACATGGCACGTGGCACAGGACATCTGTCCTCCGCATTCGCCGACGATTCCGGGGACTCCAGAGCGCACAGCCGCGCTCATCACGTTCTCACCGATCGTCGCATCGACCACATGCTTTTCATTGCCGTTCCCGACGTACACAACCTTGGGCATTTAAGGCTCCTCCGATATAACTAATGGCCTGACCAATATACCTCAGGTTGAGGACCTGTCAAGAGAAATCCGCTGGCGCCCCCGCCATTCGCCCACTTTCGCGCTCACGGGCTATGCTGGCTGGCGACGGCCAAAGGTCGAAACCCCCAGGGCAATATGTGCGCCACCAACGGGCGTAGTGAGGCCCGGCTTCGAAGGCGGGACCGCAGATCCAACAGATGAGAAGGAAGAGCATGCTCGACAACTTCGAAGAAGAGCGGTCACTCATCGCTGACGCATGCCGTGTACTCGCGAGCCGCGGCCTCGCCGACGGGATCCTCGGACACATCAGCTTGCGCGTCAACGACGAGAGTCTCCTTGTGCGCTGCCGGGGTCCGCGCGAACGAGGTCTCGGCTACACCGAGGCCGAAGACATCCGCCTCGTCCGGTTCGACGGCACCGAAGCCGCACCGGGCGAGCTGGACGGTTGGTCCGTGCCGAACGAGCTGCCGCTGCACACAGCGGTGCTCAGGGCCCGCGACGACGTCGCGGCGGTAGTGCACGCGCACCCGCCGCGCATCGTCGCAGCCGACCTCGCCGGCATTGCGATCCGCCCAATCGTCGGCGCATTCGACATCCCCGGCACTCGGCTCGCGGCAGGGGGCATACCGGTGTATCCACGGGGCGTGCTCGTACGAGATCACTCGCTCGCGGCCGAGATGGTTGCCGCAATGCAGGGACGTCCCGTCCTCGTGCTCAGGGCGCATGGCATCACTAGCGTGGCACCCACCGTGGAGCAGGCCGTGCTCCAGACGATCAGTGTCGACACGATCGCCGGCCTCTCGATGGACATCCTCTCCGCCGGGGGCACGCTAAGCGATCTCTCCGACGAGGACATGGCCGAACTGCCCGACCTCGGAGCGGGTTTCAACACGGGCACGGCGTGGCGTCACGAGATGGCGCGAATCGACGGTGTCCTTGCCTCCCACTGACACCCGATCATCGCCGTCCCGGCGCAGGTGGGGTGAACTGGAGAATCCGGTTGCCGACATGGGATCCACCATTCGCCGCTGGCAGCGCCGCCAAATAGCCCTCAAAAAACAAGGATTCTCTACCGAAATTTCCTTATAAACGCCTTGCGTCTACGGCCTGCCACGCTAAGTTCAAGTTCACGTGCCTAGGTAACCCTGCTGCGCTTGGTTGGGGCATGATTGCTGAAATCGTCTTGGTTGGTCGCCGATAACCGCACTTTCGTCATTTCTCCGCCGATTTTTCTGGGTGACCTGCACCGTTCGGAGACGGGTGTGGTGGCTCCTTCAAAGCGTCACGCGTCGGGCAGGATCTCCGGATCGTGCTCGAGTGCTGCGGTGATGGCATCCGGGGACGGAAGGGTCGCTTTCTCATCGACCGGCAGGGCCTCGTACGTGTAGGACGTCACGGCCAGGGGCTGGGCGGAACCGTCCAGGGCATAGCGCACGGTGCGGTCGTTCTTGGACCCGCACACCAGGATCCCGACGGTCGGTGCCTGCCGGGGCAACCGGAGCATGTCGTCGACGGCAGCGACGTAGAAGTTCAGCTGGCCCAGATGCTCGGGCTTGAACTTGCCGGCCTTGAGCTCCACCACCACGTAGCGGTCCGAAGGCACGTGGTACAGCAGGAGGTCCACGAAGAAGTCGTCCCCGTCGACATCCAGGTGATATTGGCGCCCCACGAAGGCGAAGCCCGGCCCGAATTCGGCCAGGGTCTGGGACAGGCGCAGCGTCATGGCCTCCTCCAGGGCGTGTTCTTGGGCTTCCTCGGTGAGTCCCAGGAAGTCCAGCACCAGGGGGTCCTTGGCGACCTCCCGCGCCAGGTCTGTGCCTTCGCCCGGCAGCCGTGCCTCGAGGTTGTTCGGGGCCGCACCGGTGCGGGTGTGCAGGGACGTGCGGATCTGGTGCTCGAGGACGGCCACCGACCAGCCATGCTGGACGGCCCGTGTGGCGTACCAGCGACGCAGGTCATGGTCGTCCAGCTTGTTCAGGAGCGCGACGTTGTGGCTCCAGCTCAATTGTCCAGACGGCGTCTGGACAATTGGTTCCTCGCCGTTCCAGGCCGCGGCGAAGGCACGCATGTTGTACACATTGGTCCGGGAGAATCCCTTCATATGAGGGAACTCCGCGCGCAGGTCGTGGGCGATCCGGTCAAGGACCTTGCTCCCCCATGGCTGGCTATGCTGGCGCTGAAGGATGGTGCGGCCAATGTTCCAGTACAGCTCGATCATGGCGGTGTTCACGACGCGCTGCGCGCGGTGCTGTGCTTCCCGTACGAGGTCTTTCAGGGTGGTGAGTGCGTCGGAATAGTCCCCGGGAAGGTCAGGCTCGAGCTCGGTCATGGTTCAACCCTAGTTGGAGGCACCGACGTCCCGGCCCAATTGTCCAGACGCCGTCCGGACAATTGGCGGACAAAGGGCCTGACCCCATCAACTGACAAGATAATTATTGGCAGGGGTTGCCGCGGACGGGCTGAGCGGGGGCAATGGGCACTTTCTGATCGGGAAGCCACGTCCGGCGCCGTGTGGATTCGAGGAAATATCCGGTAGATGTGGGTACTCCCGCCACGTCTACCGGAATGGTCTAATCGCCGATAACCGCACTCCTGTCGCACGATGATGCTTTCCCGTCCATCGGGGAATCTGCTCAGTGATCCGGCTTGGGATGGGGTCGCGCTCCCACGGTTTCCTGGGAGATATGCCAGTCGGCGGAGGTGGCGCCAAATGCCTCGTTGGGTTCCGGACCAGCGCCCTTCGTTTGCGAGATGCCGGTCAGTCCGTGCAAGGATGGGCTGATTATGACCATGGACTTTGCGTTAGGCATGCCTTCGTATTGATACGCTCGAAGTATGCGTGCAATTGAAGAAATCATTGCCGGTCGCCTGACCGGGGAGTTGGGGCAGGCTGCCCACCATCGTCATATCCTGACGGTCTTTGGTCTCTACGCGCGTCCGGCCGGTGTTCCGATCGCCGTGGCCGCCATCGTGCAATTGCTGCAGGATCTCGGTGCCGAGCCGGCGAGTGTCCGGTCGTCGATTTCCCGGTTGAAAAAACGCGAAGTGCTCATTAGCGAACATGTCAAGGGCGAGGCGGGGTATGCCCTGTCGCCCGCGTTGGAGGAACACATGCGCGTGGGCGACGAACGCATCTTCTCGCCTCACCCGGCACGGGTCTCCGATCCCTGGCTGCTGGTGTCGTTTTCGGTTCCAGAGGCCCAGCGTGGGCAGCGCCACAAGATCCGCAGCGGGCTGGCCCGGATGGGGTTCGGCGTGGTCGGTGCCGGACTGTGTGTTGCCCCGGGGAACGTCTACGACGAGGCCCTGGAATACCTGCAGGACAACGACCTGCTCCAATTCGTCGACTTTTTCCACGCCGACCATGGCGGGCCGAAGGAACTGCGAACCAAGGTGGCCCAGTGGTGGGACCTGGACAGCCTGGAAGCCCACTACCAGGAATTTATCGACAAGTACTCCGTGTTGCTGGGCAGATGGGGCGATCCGGCCCAGCAGACGGAAGCCGGCTCACGGGCGGCCTTCGGAGACTTCATTCGGATGGTGACCGATTGGCGCGCCCTGCCCTATCTGGATCCGGGCCTTCCGGCCGAGGCGCTGCCCGAATCCTGGAAGGGCGGCGAGGCGCGTTCCCTCTTCCTGGACCTGCGGGCGCGGCTCAGCCCGCTGGCGGGCTGGCACGCCCAGCGGGTCATCCATTCGGCTGCGGGTCCGGCCGGCCAAGGACGAACCCGGCAAGCCGCCGGCGCAGCAGCAGCGACTGCCTAGCGAATTGCTCGGGGTCGGTGCCTTCGAGCATGGGCGCGTCGGCCCAGGCGCGGCGGGTTCCGAACCAGAACGGCAAGTCGAGGCAATGCCCGCCCATCAGCCCCGGCAGCGGGCTGCGCATGCTTAGTTCCATCAGCTCCGAAGCCAGTCCTCGCTGGCGGTAGGCGGCATGGAGTTCCGTGGGGAATCGCTGGAACTGGATCCACGATGAAATCGCCACCAGCCGCTCGTAGGGCCCCCGGGACCGGGTTTCCGCTGCGGGCGGCACGGCGCCGGGATCCAGGGCCGCGATCCAGTCCTCAACCATTTCATGGGTCACCGCACGCTCCGGATCCGAGGCGAAGAAGAACGTCGCCGTTTCATCGGCCGTGAAGCTGAGCAGGACCTCCTCGACGTGGCGGTGTTGCGCGCACCATGCGGGGTCAAGGAAGCGCCCGGGAATGTTCACCGCTTCGCTGGGCAGGTACCCGGAGGCAGCGTGCCCCACGGGCCGCGGCAAGGCGGTTTCCTGCAGGGCGCCGGCGCCGGCCCTCAACAGATCCGGGATCCCGGCGTTTTCCATCGTCTGCGGATGCAGGAGCCGGGCCGCAGCATCCCTCACGGCACCGAGACGTTCGCGCGTCCACGGTTGGCGCGTGGCCATGCTCAGCAACGCCACGCGGCGCATGAGCCCGCGCGCGGCAGGATCCAGGCTGAGCAGATGCACGTACCAGGCCCCTGCCGACTGCCCGGCCACCGTCACTTCGTCCGGGTTCCCGCCGAAGGCCCCGATGTTCTCCCGCACCCAGGCAAGGGCCAGTGCCAGATCCTGCAGCGGGAGGTCGGGTGTGTCCGGCGGCGCCAAGTGGGCCACGGGACCCAGCCGGTAGTTCACCGTCACTACCACCATGCCCTCGGCGGCCAGCAACGAACCGTCATACCATTCGTTGGATCCTCCCCCGCCCATCCAGGCACCGCCGTGGACAAAGACCACGACCGGCGCTCCGATGGCATTTGCGGGTGCCCAGACATTGAGGAAGAAGGCATCCTCGGCCTGCGGATTGGGCTCGCCCACTCCCATGGCTGCAGCCAGCCGGCTGGGGAGCTGGGGAAAGACGGGAACCCCGGCCAGCCGGTCGACATCAAGCTGGCCGGCCGCCGCGACGGGGGCGGCGAACCGTTCCCCTCCCGACAGCCGCGCATACCGGATGCCCAGCACGGAACGGATCCCTGCCTCGCTTGTCCTTTCCCTGAATCTACCCGGGGCCACGGGGCTGGAGGTTCCCATCACGTGTCGTTGCCCTACAGCTTCGTCGAGATGTAGTCGGTCTCGGTCATGCCGTTGCCGTGGAGTTCATAGCCCATGGGTGCGGTAATCGAGGCGTGCCGTGTCCCGGTGTTGATGTCCCTCCACATGCGTCCCAGCAGGCTGTTCTCGGCAAAGGCCGCGGTCCCGTGCAACCAGCACAAGTCGTTGACCGCGTCCACCAATTCGTGGCCCGCGTGCCCGATCCCGCCGCGGTTCCGTGCGCGATCCGCCAAAGGAATGGGCGTGGTGCTTGCGGCCGCGGCGTCGATCTCGGCGGCGGAACGACGCAGCAGCAGCAGGGCCGAATCGATCTTCATGCTCGCCTGCCCCAGGTTCTGCACGAAGGCGCCGGAATCGATTTGGCGCTTGTACTGGGTGTAGGTGATACCGCGGGATTGGGCCTTTTCCGTGACGAAGTCCAGCGCCGCTGCCGCGGCCCCCAGTGATGCGGCCTGGATGGTAGTGGACATGGTCAGGTGCGGGGTGAGGCGCCGGGCAAAGGTCGCGTGTGGATCCTTTTCGTTCGCGTCCCCCATCAGCTGCTGGAACGTGATGACCCGGTCCCGGGGCACCCACAGGTCCCGGGTGGACATGGTGTTGGATCCCGAGCCGCGCATGCCGATGGTGTACCAGGTGTCCTTGACCTCGTATTCGCCGCGGCGCATCAAGGCGAAGCCGATCTGCGGGGTTTCGCTTGTACCGTCCTCGATGAAGAGAATGCCAATGGCCCACTCGGAGTGCGAGGAGTTCGAGGCGAACGGCCATTCGCCGGTGACCCGCCAGCCGCCTGACTCGGGGGTTGCGGTGCCTTGCGGGCTGGCGAAGATCGAGGCCATGCGCACCGGGCCGTCGGCGAACACCTCGTCGAGGACCTCATCGGAGTAGCGGTTGGCCAGCATGACCGATCCGTTGGAGATGACGGTGCACCAGGCCGCGGCAGGGTCGTAGTACCCGATGGTGCGGGCGACCTCCAGGAGCATCGAGGCGCCGCCCTCGTGGCCCCCGTAGCGCCGCATGGCTGCGATGCGCATGGCCCCGATGGAATCCAGGGCCTCCATGGATTCATCAGACATCACGCGTTGCTGGTCGGCAACCACCGCGTTCTTGCGCAACAGCGGGCCGATCTCGTGGACGCGTTGGACCATGTCGGAGACGACCTGCGCCGAAGGGGCTTCGGCTATGACCGCACGGGTGTCTTCGGTGGACGGGTTTACTGCTACTTGGGTCATTGCTCTGCCTAACCTTGGATGTTGGATCTTGCCAGGGGCGTGCGCAGGTCTTCTTCGCCGAAGGTTCGGCGGACCTCGTGGAGGTCCATGAATTCCTGGCACCGGGTGATGCGTCCGTCGATGACGGTCATGATGGTGACAATGTCGTTGTCAAAGAACAATCCGTCGCGGGTGGTGGCGGTTTCGCGCAGGTGGGTGACCACCGTGGACTGCCCGGCGTCGAGATACATGCCGCGGATTTCCATGACGGCGCTGCCCGGCATGAACGTCGCTGCGAGCGTTCCGATCAATTCCTCGAAGAATTCATCCACCCCGCGATAGGTCCGCGCCAAGGCGGAGTGCCGGCCCACGAGCGTCCATTCCACGTCCTCGGCCAGGACCGCGCGGGCCGTTTCCGCGTCTCCTGCCGCCTGCGCCTCCCAGAACGTCCGCACCGCGAGCATTTGCGAGCCGGACGCGTCCTCCATCAGGCGCCCGTCCCCGTCGCCACCCCGGGCTCGGCCAGCAGCGTGATGTTGAAATCGTCGCAGGCATTCTGCAGGCGCTGTTCCGTTTCCTCGTCCATTTCCCAGCCGCGCTGCGGCCCGGCGTAGTCCGCGGGGATGGCCACGGCGCGGAAGAACTTCTCCAGCCCGCCGGGTGCCGACATGACCAGCCATTTGGCTTCGATGTCGGGGCTGGCCTGGAAGGTGTGCGGGACGTCCTTGGGCATCAGGATGCAGTCACCGGGGCCAAGGACCAGGCCGTCGGCCTCCGCGGCCCAGAACGTCACGGTTCCCTCAAGGATGTAGAAGATCTCGTCCTCGCCGATGTGTTCATGCAGCGGCGGTTCCGAGGCGAGCTTCGAGTGGGTCAGTGCCATCATGAATCGCCCGTCCGTCATTTCACTGCTGATGATCGGCTGGATCAAGTCGCCCAGGAACCACAGGTTTTCCCGCTCGGACTGGCGGACCACGCTCAGGCGGCTGGTCTGGCGCTGGATTTGCTGTGTCATTTTTTTGCTCCTTCATGGCGGGTGGGTGCACCGGCACCGTATGTTGTGACCGAAACTACTACGGTCGCAACATAAGTGCAATAAAGTTTTGTGAGCCGCGTCATATTGCCGAAATTTAGACGAACGTTCAAAAAGAGCTATACACGCTCGCTTTCATCTGGCAGGCTTCTGCTCACAGGAAGTTCCACCGAGCCCCGGCGGCGGTGGAGGAACCAGCCAAGGAGCAAAAAATGATCATGACATCCCAGTCCCTGGACTCGCAGGTCCTCCGCGAGACCTTTGCCCACTTTCCCTCAGGGGTTGCCGCGATGACGGCCGAGGTCGACGGCCTCGCCCATGCGCTTGTCGCCTCGTCGTTCACCGTCGGCGTCTCGCTCGAGCCGGCCCTGGTGATGTTCGCGGTCCAGAAGTCCTCGGGGACTTGGCCCATTCTCCGGCAGGCAACTCGCGTCGGAGTTTCCATCCTGGGACAGGACCAGGGCGCGCTCTGCAGGCAGCTCGCCAATCGGGACAAGGACGCGCGGTTCGCCGGCGTGGAGGTGCATCGCCTGGATTCAGGCGCCCTGCTGCTGCCCAACGCCTCCCTGTGGTTTGAATGCAGCGTTTTCGACGAACATCCCGCCGGGGACCACGACGTGGTGCTGCTGGAAATCCATGCCCTGCACCTCGACAAGCAGACCAGCCCGCTGGTGTTCCACGACTCCGCCTTCAGGCAACTCGCCGCATAACCACGCATCCCGGCGATCGGGCATTTCGATGACGATCGCTACAAGACCGTAGCGGCCCCGGGGCCGCCGGCGAAGCGCCCGCACCCGCACGAAGCGTGAACCATGCGTGGGATGCAGGTGCCAGGCCGTGGCCTTTCCACGAAGCCCAGAGATCCCACCCGTCCGACGTCTACTCGCGAAGGCACCACCATGACTGAAACAACCACCACAGCGTTACCCGGCTCGTCCGACACTCCCATGGAGCGAAAGGAAAAGCGCAAGATCATCCTTGGCGTGGGCGTCGGCAACGCCCTCGAATGGTACGACTGGACCGCCTATTCCATCTTCGCCGCCTATTTTGCCGGGCAGTTCTTCCATGCCCAGGACCCCGTCACGGCCCTGCTGGGAACGCTGGCCATCTTCGGGGCCGGCTTCTTCATGCGACCCCTGGGCGGACTGTTCTTCGGCTGGTTCGCCGACAAGTACGGACGCCGCCACGCCATGAGCGTATCGATGCTCATCACCGCAGGCGGCAGCCTGCTCATCGGCATCTCCCCCAACTACCAAATGATCGGGGCCACTGCGGCAGTCTTCCTGCTCGCGGGCCGCATGCTCCAGGGCCTCGGGCACGGCGGCGAGGTGGTCTCCTCGTTCACCTACGTCACGGAAATGGCCCCGCGGCACTCCCGCGGCTTGTGGTCATCCTCGGTATTCGTCTTCGTCACCGTCGGCGTCATCGCCGCCACCCTGCTCGGCGCCGTCTTATCCTCGACCCTCGGCACCGACGCCGTGCGCGAGTGGGCCTGGCGGGTGCCCTTCATCCTCGGCGGCCTACTCGGCGTCTACGCCCTATACCTCCGCCGCAAGCTGGATGAAACCCCCATGTTCCGCGCCAAGGTCGAAGCCGCCGAGGCAGCCAAGGCCGCCGGGCTGGCAGCTCCGCGCACACGCGGGTTGGGACGCGAGATCTGGCGCCACCGCCGCGCCTGCCTGCGCATCGTCGGCCTGGCCGCCGGCGGCACCGTGATGTTCTACGTCTGGTCGATCATGGCCCCGGCCTTCGCCATGGGCCCGCTGAAAATGGACCCCACCCAGGTACTGTGGATCAGCACCGGCGCCAACGTCTTCTTCATGGCCTGCCTGGTGTTCTGGGGCTGGCTCTCGGACCGCATTGGCCGCAAGTTCAACTGGTACTTCTTCGCCATCGGTGCCATCGTGCTCATCATTCCGCTCACGCTCGTTCTCAACGGCGGACCCGAGGTCTGGCGCCTGGCCTGCTACATGGGCGTGGGCATGATCCTGATTTCGGCGCCAACGGCAATCATGCCCGCGACCTTCCCCGAGCAGTTCCCCACCCATGTGCGCGCAGTGGGCATGGGCCTGCCCTACTCAATCGCCGGGGCCCTGGCTGGCGGCACCGCACCTTACCTCCAGACGTGGCTGTACTCCCAAGGCAACCCACGGATCTTCGACATCTACCTGATGGTGCTCTGCGCATTCGTACTCATCGCAGCAATCGCCTCCCCCGAAACGAAGGGCAAGGACCTCAACGACTAGTCCGTGCCCACGGGGATACCCTATTCCCGAATCTCACCCGGGGGAGGGCCACGCGGCCCTCCCCCGGGTGTTTGGTACACCGGTATTGGATGCCGCCCTCACAGGGCAATTCGGATGACCATGGCCGGGTCACCACCCTGCTACCCACGGCAAGCGCGACAGCACGGATTGCTCCCCCAGGAATCGGGGAATCGACCGTGCCGATGCCGATATTCCGCCACAGAGGTTGCAATGCCTACTACGACTCGTTGATGATCGCCGATAATCGCACTTCTGTCGTTCAGAAATGATCCTCTTGCAGAATCCGCGGGATAGGTCTCGGTGAAGTGGCATCCCTGTCGTTGGCGCCATCGGCAAAGACGGGCAGGGCCGGAAAATCAACCGGCCCTGCTCGTCTTTACCCCGGGATGTCGGGAGACATCATCCGACCATGATGTCCATGCCCGGTCCCGTGCCCGTGCCGGTGATGAAGAACAGCGTCAGCACCAGCACCCACAGGACCCAGAATACGACGGTGAATGGCAGCATGCGGGCGATGATGGAACCGATGCCGG
The DNA here is from genome assembly GCF_059759235.1 of Paeniglutamicibacter sp. GQ140. Classification (NCBI taxonomy): domain Bacteria; kingdom Bacillati; phylum Actinomycetota; class Actinomycetes; order Micrococcales; family Micrococcaceae; genus Paeniglutamicibacter; species Paeniglutamicibacter sp. GQ140. The sequence goes on along the minus strand of NZ_JCAXDW010000019.1, from coordinate 3,981 downwards.
CTTCTGGCTCGTATTTGCGCAAGAAGCCCAGGATAATCACCAAGTACGGGTTCAAGGGAGTCAGTGCCTGGGTGGCGGAATCTCCCACGCGGAAGGCGGCTTGGACGAATCCGGCCTCGTAACCGATCAGGGCAAACATCGGGATGAACACCGCGGCAATCAGCGTCCACAGGGAGGATCCCGAGGATATCAACAGGTTCAGAATCGATACCACCACGATGAACGCGATGATGGCCCCGTAGCCGGTGAAGTTCACGTCCTTGAGCGTTTGCGCGCCCGACACGGCAACCCAGGACGCCAGCCCCGACCACGTGAACAGGGCGAGGAACTGGGCCAAGATGAAGGCCACCACGATGAAGGACACCGCGTCCTTCACTGCCTGTCCCATCATTTCCACGACCGACTGGATGTTGGTGATCAAGCGCAGACGTGCGCCGAAGACAATGGCCGGCGCCAGCACGACGCAGAACACTATGAAGATGACCGAGCTTAACAGGGGGGACTTGGGCAGAAACCCGCCGGTCTCGTTGCGCAACGGCGCACCGGCCGGAAGGGCCAGGGCCAGGATCAGCCCGACGACCACCAACAGGGCGATTCCTGCCCAACGCAGGGCCGACTTCTCCGCGGCGGTGACGTCCGTGCTGGCTTCTTCGGCTGCCGTGGCGTTGACCCCGACACCGGTGCGGTTCAGCCGCGGCTCGAGCAGTTTGTCGATGACTAGGCCGCCGGCCACCGTGAGGACACCGGCGAGCACGATGTTCAGCAAAAGGTTGGACACCGCAGTGACCGGCAGCACCAGCCCGGCGACCGGGACTGCGGCGGCGTTGGAAATGCCGGCCAGCAAGGCGTCGGTCGACGTGACGAACGGGGTGCAGCTGAAGGCGGCAATGCCCACGGCATAGGACCCAAGCAGGCCCGCGACCGGGTTGCGGCCTGCGGCTCGGAACACCAGGGCGGCAATCGGCGGGATGACCAGAATCGAGGCGTCGGACATGATGTGCGCGCACAACGCCACCAGTGCCATGACGTAGGGCAATGCCCAGGCAGGGGCGCGGCCCAGGGTGGACTTTACCAGCACCAGCAGCAGGCCAGTGCGTTCGGCAACACCCACGGCCAACAACAAGGTGACCACTACCCCAAGGGGCGGGAACCCGATGAAGTTCTGCACTGCGGTGGTCATCAGCCAAGTGATGCCCTCGCCGGTGAACAGGCCCTTGATCGCGGTGGGTCCTTCGGCACCGGGAAGCGTGGTGTTGACATTGAACCAGGACACCACCGTGGAAATGAGTCCCACGGCCAGGAAGAGGTACAGGAAGAGGGCGAAGGGCTCGGGCAGCCTGTTGCCCACGCGCTCAATGCGGTCAAGGGCGGCCGCTCCGAACTTCTTCTTCTCGCTGGAAGGCCGGGGCGCCGGCTTCTTGCCCATCAATGTGCTCATGCGCCTACTCCTGCGGGGACCGAGGTACGAAGGTCCTTAACCATCCGGCCCTTGGCAAAGACGATATCAATGTTCTTCGCATCGGCCAGCGCGTGGATGGAGCCCAGCGGATCAACGCCTGTCAGCACGATGTCTGCGTCCTTGCCGGGCTCGATGGATCCAACGCGGTCCTCCAATTGCAGCAGCTTTGCGGCGTTCAAGGTTCCGGCCACGAGCGCATCCATGGGGGACATGCCGAAATCGACCAAGTGTCCAAGCTCCGTCAGATTGATGCCGTGCTCGCAGACCCCGGCATCGGTCCCCAGCGCGACTTTGACCCCGGCGGAGATGGCCTTCGAGACGCAGCCGTAGAGCTTTTCCTGCAGGCGCAGCTTCTTTTCCACCGCATACGGGGCGGCCTTGGCCGGGTCCGGGGGGATGGTTCCTGTGCTCAGGGTGGGAACGAGGAAGCTGCCCTTTGCAAGCATCAATTCGATGGCCTTGTCATCGATTTCGTAGCCGTGCTCGATGCTGCGCACCCCCGCGACCAGGGCGTTGGAAATGGAACGCGCCGACTGGGCATGGGCGGCCACCGGTACGCCGTGGCTGCTCGCTTCCTCGACGATGGTTCGCATCTCGGCAATGTTCAGGCCGTCGTGCCAAGGGGTGTCGCGCGGGGACCAGACGCCGCCGCCCGCCATGACCTTGATGACCTTACCGCCCAGGCGCATGACCTCGCGGGTGTTGCGCAGCGCCTCGTCGACACCGTCGGTCAGGAAACCGATGTCCCCGTTGGGGGACAATGCCTCGCCCTGGTTGAATCCGCAGCAGGTGCGGAAGTCGCCGTGGCCGCCGGTGGGTCCCAGGGCGCGGTAGGCAAAGACGATTTCGGGACCCTCGATAAGCCCGCGTTCAATGGCAACCTCGGTCGCCATATCGATGCCGCCCAGGTCGCGCACGGTGGTGACGCCGGCATCGAGCGTGGCGCGCAGCAGCGGGATGGAGGCGTAGTAGCCAAAACGCGGGGGCAGGTGCAACATACCTGTGCCGCTGAGCTGGCCGGCGGGCATGGCCAAGTGGACGTGCGAATCGATGAAGCCAGGGAGCAGGAATTGTCCGCGCCCGTCAATGCGGACCGCATCGGTGTCCAGGATGGGTGTCTCGGCGTCCGGTCCAACCCACTGGATCTTGCGTCCACGCAAGACGACGGTGTGCATCTGTGCCGGGGCGGCACCCGTGCCATCGATCAAGGTTGCATGTTCGATCACCGTTTGTCGCTGCTGTGGCATCTTTCCTCCATGTGCTCCAGGTCATATATCGAACTAAACGCTAAGATGATGAGGCGCTTTTCTTTCAAAACGCACGAAAATGGTTATAGGAGCAAAAACTTGCAAGGAACTGACGGCATGTCCGAAAACGACATGGAACTCGTCAATGCGCTGCAATTGGCGCCGCGCGTGAGCTGGAGCGAGCTGTCCGTGATCCTGGGCCAACATGCCACCACCCTGGCCCGACGCTGGGAACGCATCACCAATGCAGGCATGGCGCGCATCTCGATTGCACCGGGGTCGGGCATGGCGGCACTGATGGAATTGGCATTCATCGAACTGACTTGCCGCAACAGCCAAGTCACCCAGGTGGCCGAAGACTTGTTTCAGGACCACAGGACCATGACGATCCAGTTCATTGCGGGATCCGCACATCTTCTGGTGACGGTCGCAGCCCCCGGGCAGAGCCTGGCCGACTTCCTGCTCACCACCATTGGCTCCCTAGACGGAGTGTTGCATTACTCGGTGCGAACCGTGACAGGCCAGCTAGTGGAAGCCAGCAACTGGCATTTTCGTGCGTTGCCGCCGGCTACCATGCGCAAATTGCGCCGGCTGGCGAACCCCCCGGAATCCCACGGCGGAGAGACTCATGTCGCGATGGATGAGATAGACCAGGAAATCGTGCGCTCCTTGAGCATCAACGGTCGCATGGGCTTCAGGGAAATCGCCCAGCGTGCCGGGATCACCCCACCCGCGGCGGCGCGGCGGGTCAACCGCCTCATTGGCGGCAACTACATCATGGTGCGGTGCGACATTGTGCGACAGGGGCTTGGCCAGAATGTCAGCGCCGTGTTCTGGGGGTCGATGTCACCCGAAGACATCTTGCTCGTGGGCCCCAACCTAGCAGCGGAACTGCCCGAAATCCGGATCATGACGGCGGTCACCGGCGCCAACAACATCCATATGGTGGTGTGGCTGAACAGCCCCTGGGATTCGCTCGCCGTCGAACGCAAGATCCTGCACGCGATTCCCGGACTGACGATCGATGACCGGCGCATCGTCTTGCGTACCTTTAAATACAACGGGGCGCGCATCACCGAATCCGGGCGATTTGGCGACGTGCTGCCCGTGGGATTCTGAGTTTTTTGCCTTCGCTCTACCCGCTGGGGCCTAGGGGTGTGGATCAGCAACCGGTCACCAGGCGCGCGTGTCGGCAGGAAGGTGCTTCTTTTCCGACCCCTTGGCTGGCCCCTTCGATGTAATATCGCAGGCCGGCCGGGTTGCGCCCCTCGGCGT